>NZ_PDJB01000001.1:727914-1348329 GCF_002563895.1 Pseudomonas lurida
CTGGCGCCAAGGCCGCAGATCACTCCTACCGCTACGTCGGAGAAGTAAGAGTGATGGCGGAAAGGTTCGCGTTTGTGCACGTTCGACAAATGCACTTCGATGAATGGGATGCTCACCGCCAGCAACGCGTCACGTAATGCAACGCTTGTATGCGTAAAAGCGGCGGGATTGATCAGGATAAAGTCCACGCCTTCGCCACGCGCGGCATGGATACGATCAATCAATTCGTACTCGGCATTGCTTTGCAGGTAGAGCAGATGGTGGCCGGCTTCACGCGCCCTGCGTTCAAGATCGAGGTTGATCTGATCGAGGGTGACTGCCCCGTAGACGCCCGGTTCGCGGGTGCCAAGCAGGTTCAGGTTGGGTCCGTGAAGAACCAGTAAGGTCGCCATCGGCTGTTCCTTGTTATTGATGTGGGTACGGCAGAACTCGGCGACTATGCCGCAAAGCCTTTGTGACTGTCCAGTTCTATGCAGTAGGCGGCACGATTAGCGAGGATTGCGCAAAATTTATGACTGTGGCCCTTGATCCAGTCATAGGCAGATCCCTGAAGGTGCTGGCTTGCCTGCGGTTGCAGTGGGTCAGGCAACCTCTCCTGCCCTGGCAGGCCGCAATCGCGGGCAAGCCAGCGCCCACCGTTGATCTCCATCCAGGCTGAGATCGGGTCAGACGCGGAACGCCTGTACGGCCGTATTGAGCTGCCCGCCCAGCACTAGCAGATGTTCGCCCTGGCGACGGCCCTGGCCAATGCGCAGCAGATTATCCTCGCCCAATTGGTGAATCCGCTCACTGTTATCGCGAATCTCACTGACGGCACCGCTTTGCTGCGCGGTCACATCGGCGATACGCACGGCGGTGTCGGAAATGGTCTGGATCGCGCCGACGATTTCATCCAGCGCACCGTCCGCGGCCTGGGCCTGTTGGGCGGTGGCCTCGGCGTGCTCGACCTGGGTGCGCATACCCTGCACCGATTGGTGGGCGGCGTTTTGCAGGCCGGCGATCAGGGTCTGGATCTCTGCAGTGGCGCCAGCCGTACGCTGGGCCAGCGAGCGGACCTCGTCGGCGACCACGGCAAAACCACGCCCGGCTTCACCGGCGCGGGCGGCCTCGATGGCGGCGTTGAGGGCCAGCAGGTTGGTCTGGTCGGCAATCGCTCGAATCACCGTCAGCACGCCGCCGATAGTGGCGGACTCTTCAGCGAGTTTTTCGATCATCTGTGCGTTTTGCTGCACTTCGCCTACCAGGGCATGCAGCCCGGTCAGGCTCAGGCCGATAACCCGCTGGCCTTGCTCCACCGCTTGGCCGGCACTGCGGCTGGCGCCCGCTGCCTGGCTGGCATCGCCGGCAACTTGTTGGATGGTTGCTTCCAGTTCGCCCAGCGAATCACGGATCTGCGCGGTATCGCCGGCCTGGCGTTCGGCGCCGTCGTGCAGGCCGCTGCTCAGTTCGGCGAGGGCGCGGCTGCTGCCGGCGACTTCCTTGGCGTTGCCGCGGATCGTGCCCACCAGGTCCACCAAGTAGGCACGCAGGCGGTTCAACGAGGCCTCTATATCGTGCAGTTCGCGGTTGGTCTTGCCCAGGGCAATCGGCTGGCTGAAATCGCCTTCCGCCCAGGTCGACAGCGCCGGCGCCAGGTTGGTCAGCACCCGTGCCAGGCGCCGTTGCAGGGTGTCGATGAGCAGCGCGATCAACAGGATAAGGCCGATCATCACGCCTTGTATCAGGCGCACTTCGCCCTGGATCTTGCCGTGCTGCGCACGCACGGCCGGCTCCAGGCCCGCGATGGCTTCCTGCACGGCGTTGATTTTGAGGTGGGTGCTGGTGGCCAGGTCCGCGCGTTGCTGGATCTGTTCGCGGGTGCGCTTGAGTTCAGCGGGGTAGCGGGTCAGCAGGCTGTTGAGCTCGCGCTTGAGGTCGACGCCGGTGTCCTGGGCTTCGGTCTTTTCAGTGTTTTCCAGGCCCATCAGCGCGGAAAAGTCATCGGCACTGGATTCAGCGCTGGCCTTCACCCCAAGCAATGGCAACTGCTCCAGGAGGTCAGCCTGGCTGCGGATGTTGCCGACTTCACGTTCCACATCATCGGCCAATTCTGCGCGACCGCTGCTCACCAGTTTATCGCGGGCCAGGGACAGTTTGCCCAGGTGCTGGGAGGCGGCGAGCAAGGGGGGGAGATAGCGTGCGGCGTCAGGGGTGTTCACCCCGATGGCGTACTGGCCCAGTTGCTCCAGGTTAGCGCCCAATTCACGTTCGGCTTGCAGCAGCAAGGCTTGTGGGTCGCCTGCAAGCTTGCCGGCCGCCAGCAAATCGGTTTTGCTGAACGTGTCCAGTTCCACCAGGCTGGGGCGCAGGTTTTGCGCAAGGTTCGCAGGCAGTTCATCCAGATGCTGCAACAGGCCTTCCAGGCTCTGGCTGGCGCTGCTCAGGCGCAGCGCATCGCCGCTGGCCAGGTAGTCGTCGATATTGCGCGCGGCCTGGTTTTGAAAGGTCTGTGACAGGCCCAGGTAGCGCTCCATCAGTAAATAAGGCCGTTCCAGGGCGCGTTGCGACCACCACAGCGTCGCTCCCAGCGCCAGGCACACGGCCACCAGCAGAAGAGTATTGAGATTGGTCAGCAGCTTCAGGCGCATGCGTGGTTTCAACCGACAGCAGAAGATAAGTGCCTGAAGTTATTGCGTTTTCATTACAAGGTTATGACCGAATCAGTGGATTCCGGTGAAAAGGTGGCACTTTGCTTTGATGTGCGCGCCGCTTGCACACGGTTACGCCCGGCATCCTTGGCGCGGTAAAGCGCCTCATCGGCCTGGGCGGCCATCATCAGGCTGTCGGAGCCGTCGCACAGCTCCACCAGCCCGGCGCTGAACGTGCACCACAAATCCTGGGGCTGGGCCGGGTAGTGGATTTCGGCAAAGCGTCCGCGAATCTCGTCCAGCACCTGGCACGCCGATTCCAGGTCGGTATCGGGCATCACAATGGCGAACTCTTCACCACCGTAGCGCCCGATGTAGTCGGTCTTGCGCAGGCGCTGCTTGAGGAACAGTGCCAGGCTCTTGATCACGCGGTCACCCATGGGGTGGCCGTGGCTGTCATTGACGCGCTTGAAGTGGTCGATATCGAGCATGGCAAAGCTCAGCGGCTTGTTCTCGCGACGGGCGCGGAAGCTGCAGTCTTCAAGCAATTGCAGGATGTGGGTGTGGTTGTACAGGCCGGTCAGGCTGTCGCGCACCATCCGTGCCTTGAGGTTGCGCGCGCGGGCCGCACGGTTGCGTACGGTGGTGATCAGGTGGCGCGGCTTGATCGGTTTGGTGAGGAAGTCGTCGCCGCCTTCGCTCATGGCGTCCAGTTGCTTGTCCAGGTCGTCCTCGGCCGACAGGTAAATGATCGGCACGCTGACATAACGGTCGTTGTGGCGGATCACCTTGGCCAGTTCAGTACCGGTACAGGCGGGCATATACATGTCGAGGATGATCAGGTCGGGCTGGAAGTCCGCCAGTTCGGCCATCGCCTGGATCGGCTCGATCAACGTGCGGGTGACGATGCCGGCACTGTTGAGCAACCGCTCGGTGTGCAGTGCCTGGGCCCGCGAGTCGTCGATGATCAGCACTTTATAGGGCTCGTACTGGGCGACGCAGGTCAGCACTTCGATCTTCTCCAGCAGGCTGGAGGCTTCCAGCGTACCGGTCAGAAACTCCTGGCCCCCGGCGCGCACGGCGGCCAGGCGAGTGGGGGTGTCGGTTTCGTGCAAGCTGAAAAACAGCAGCGGTAGTTTCTGCTCCAGGCCTTCCTGGGCTTCGGCGGCGAGTTTCAGGCCCAGGCCAGTGCCGCAGAAATCCACGTCCATCACGATTGCCGAAGGCAGGCGCTCGGCCATCGACGCACGAAACGCCGCCACGCTGTCGAGGGATTGGGCGCTCATGCCAAAAAATTCCAACTGCTTGGCCAAGCGCTCGGCGCGGTCATGATCGGCCAGCATCACGTAGATCGGCTTGCGCATCGGCGGCAGGAAGGTTTGTTCCAGTTGGTCGCCCTGGCGCAGGCCGGTGCGCGACAGGCGCTGCATCAAGCGGTTGAGTTCGGTGATCAGGTGGCTGCTCAGGCGCCCCCGGTTCTCGTCCACGGCCCTGAGGGATTCGCCGATGTGCTGCGCCAGCTGGCTGTGTTCCGGTTGTTCGAAACGCTCGGCAAACCGCAGCAGGCGCAAATTGGCCTCGCTGAGTTCGGAAAGGTCGGTGCCGGACCACTCGCTGCGTTGCAGGCGCTGCCAGATCTCAAGAATTTGACGTGCCTGATGAATTACCCGCTGGGCAAAATGCTGCTTGAGACGCTCACGGCTGGGGTCTTCTGGCTCGGTCATATCCTGACTACTAGTTAGGGTGCATGCTGAGGTCGACTGATGGCTCTATGCTAGCACCTCTTTTCCATGGGATGAGTGTCATGCATCAATAAACTGCGTGTTCCGAGCATTCAGTTGCTGACCTGCTGGTCGCGCAGCGTAAAAAGCGTGCATCCTTTATAGTTCAATACCTGCTCTGCGCCAGTTTGGTGAAAAGCCCCGCATGTGCGGGCACGATGGGGTAGGGTTGTGGTCGGAGTGTTTGAACGCACGCCATCAATTCAAGTGCATGAACTCAAGTGATTGAAAGGATATCGCCATGCTGGACTGGAAAAACCGTGCAGGCAGTGCCAAAGGCCCCGCCCCTGAGCCCAAGTCGGCCAACCGCAGCTATCTTCGTACCGTGCTGATGAGCCGTGCAGTGCTCAGCGTGCTCGGCCTGTACCTGTTGGTCACCGGCGCCCTGGGCTGGTACTGGAGCGAAGAGCCGGCGTTGTTCCCGGTCCAGCAAAATGCGCAGATTGCCGCCGAAAAAGACGGCAAGCAGATGGTGGTGGGCTTTACCACTGTCGAAACCCTCAAGACGGTGGTCGGCACCTTGCTCAACAAGCCCGGTGGCTACATCTCCAACGACCGCTTCCCGCCAGGCTTGTGGATGGACAACATGCCGAGCTGGGAGTACGGCGTGCTGGTGCAGGTTCGCGACCTGACCCGCGCCCTGCGCAAGGACTTCGCTCGCTCCCAGTCGCAGTCGGCTGAAGACGCCGACCTGGCCAAGGCCGAGCCGCGCTTCAACTTCGACAACAAAAGCTGGGTGCTGCCGTCCAGCGAGTCGGAGTACCAGGAAGGCATCAATTCCCTGAGCCGCTATGAAGCGCGCCTGTCCGACCCGAACCAGCGGGGCGCGCTGTTCTATGCGCGTGCTGACAACCTGAATAACTGGCTGGGCGATGTTGCCACGCGCCTGGGTTCGCTGTCGCAGCGCCTGTCGGCCAGCGTTGGCCGGGTAAAACTGAACACCGCGCTGAAAACCGAGGCCCTCGCGCCGGGTGAAGTGCCGCAGGTCGATGAAGAAGTGGTGGAAACCCCATGGATGCAGATCGACAACGTGTTCTACGAGGCTCGCGGCCAGGCCTGGGCCCTGTCGCACCTGCTGCGCGCCATCGAAGTCGATTTTGCCGACGTACTGGCCAAGAAAAACGCCACCGTCAGCGTGCGCCAGATCATTCGTGAGCTGGAAGCCTCGCAGGAACCGGTGTGGAGTCCTATGATCCTTAATGGCAGTGGCTTCGGCGTACTGGCGAATCACTCGCTGGTGATGGCCAACTATATATCCCGGGCAAACGCTGCAGTGATCGACTTGCGTCAGCTCCTCAACCAGGGGTGATGATGGACGCTACTCAAAAGGAGGCTGCGCACCGCGCGGCCTCTGATGCTGAACTGATCTGCTGGGTCGACGAGCAGGACAACCTGCTCGGCACCCTTGTCAGGTCCGACCTCCGCCAGCGCGGCCTGATCGGCCGCTGCACCTTTATCTTCCTGTTCAATTCGGCCGGCCATCTGTGCGTGCATCGACGCACCCTGAGCAAAGCCATGTATCCCGGTTTCTGGGACACGGCGGCGGGTGGGATGGTGGCGGCAGGTGAGACTTATGCCCTGTCGGCCGCTCGCGAGCTGGAAGAGGAACTGGGTGTCGGCGGGGTGGAATTGATCGAACATGATCATTTCTATTTCGAGGATGGTGACAGCCGGCTCTGGTGCAAGTCCTACTCCGCCGTCTGGGACGGGCCGCTGCGCCTGCAGCCGGAAGAGGTGATGGAGGCGCGGTTTTTACCTATAGAAATAGTCCTGCAGGAAGCTGAACAAAAGCCTTACTGCCCGGACGCCCAGGAGGGCCTGCGCCGCTATCTGGCCTCGCGTCGCTAAACTTGCATAAATTGGCGCCATTTGGCTCTTAGCAAGTCGCCTTTTTGTGGTTACACTGCGCGACTTTTCACCCGAACTGCCTTGGTGGTTCGGTAGCGCTGCCCCTGCCTGAGTGGGGCTTCGCGGTCGGTGGCTCGCCTTTTTTACAGGAGCCGAGCGCTGGCCAGTCTTTGTCCTCCCAAGAGGATTGCCGGTGGCCAAAAAAGCCGCATCCTTCGCCGCCCTTGGTGGCCTGGTATTTTCCACCGATGCAGGTCGACACTGCCCGGACTGTCGTCAGCCCGTGGATTCGTGTACCTGCAAACAGACCCTGATCCCTGAAGGCGACGGTATTGCCCGCGTGCGACGCGAGAGCAAAGGCCGTGGCGGCAAGACGGTGACCACCATCACCGGCGTGCCGCTGGCAGAAGACGCGCTGAAGGAGCTCGCCACTGCGCTGAAAAAGCGCTGTGGCACCGGGGGCGCGTTGAAAGACGGCGTCATCGAGATCCAGGGCGATCACGTCGAGTTGCTGTTGGCCGAGCTGATCAAGCTCGGGTACAAGGCCAAGAAGTCCGGCGGCTGAGAGCCTCTTCCCGACCTGTGTCTAAACTCTGTCCTGTGCGTGGGGTCCTACCTTGCACGCAGGCAAATCGTCATTTTCATTCTTTAGACTGCGCCAGCCTCGAACGAGGGGCGGTGCCTTCGACTTCATTTATAGGGGACTTCGATGTCCGTACGACGCACACGCAAAGACGATGGCAGCCAATGGACAGTTGCGGACAGCCGCAGTGTTTACGGGATTCGCCATTGGGGGGCCGGGTATTTCGCGATCAATGAAGCCGGTCGCGTAGAAGTCCGTCCGAACGGTCCGAACAGCACGCCGGTCGACCTGTACGAGCAAGTCGACGAACTGCGCAAAAGCGGCCTTTCGTTGCCGCTGCTGGTGCGCTTCCCCGACATCCTGCAAGACCGTGTGCGCCAGCTCACCGGTGCGTTCGACGCCAACATCGAACGCCTGGAATACCAGAGCAAGTACACCGCGCTGTACCCGATCAAGGTGAACCAGCAGGAGGCGGTGATCGAGAACATCATCGCCACCCAGAATGTGTCCATCGGCCTGGAAGCCGGCTCCAAGCCTGAGCTGCTGGCGGTATTGGCCCTGGCGCCGAAGGGCGGCACCATCGTCTGCAACGGTTACAAGGACCGTGAGTTCATCCGCCTCGCGCTGATGGGCCAGAAGCTTGGCCACAACGTGTTCATCGTTATCGAGAAGGAATCCGAAGTTGAGCTGGTGATCGAAGAGGCCGCCAGCCTCAAGGTCAAGCCACAGGTCGGCCTGCGCGTGCGCTTGTCGTCCCTGGCGTCGAGCAAGTGGGCGGACACCGGTGGCGAGAAGTCCAAGTTCGGTCTGTCGGCGGCGCAGTTGTTGTCTGTGGTCGAACGCTTCCGCGCGGCGGGCCTGGACCAGGGCATCCGCCTGCTGCACTTCCACATGGGCTCGCAGATCGCCAACCTGGCCGACTACCAGCACGGCTTCAAGGAAGCGATCCGTTACTACGGCGAACTGCGCAACCTTGGCCTGCCGGTAGACCACATCGATGTGGGCGGCGGCCTGGGCGTGGACTACGACGGTACGCACTCGCGTAACGCCAGCTCGATCAACTACGACATGGATGACTACGCTGGCGTGGTCGTGGGCATGCTCAAGGAGTTCTGCGACGCGCAGAGCCTGCCGCACCCGAATATCTTCTCCGAAAGCGGCCGTTCCCTGACCGCCCACCATGCCATGCTGGTGGTACAGGTAACCGACGTCGAGAAGCATAACGACGAAATCCCGACCATCGAAAACAAGGAAAGCCTGCCGGAAACCGTGCAATGGCTGGTGGACCTGCTGGGCCCGACCGATATCGAGATGGTCACCGAAACCTACTGGCGCGCCACCCACTACATGAGCGACGTGGCCACCCAGTACGCTGACGGCAAACTGACCCTGGCCGAGAAAGCCCTGGCCGAGCAGTGCTACTTCGCCGTGTGCCGTCGCCTGCACAACTCGCTCAAGGCTCGCCAGCGCTCGCACCGCCAGGTGCTGGACGAACTCAACGACAAGCTGGCAGATAAGTACATCTGCAACTTCTCGGTGTTCCAGAGCCTGCCGGACACCTGGGCCATCGGCCAGGTACTGCCGATCCTGCCACTGCACCGTCTCGACGAAGAGCCGCTGCGCCGTGCCGTGCTGCAAGACCTGACCTGCGACTCCGACGGCAAGATCAAGCAGTACGTCGACGAGCAGAGCATCGAGACCAGCTTGCCAGTACACGCCTTGAACGAAGGTGAGGACTACTTGCTGGGTATCTTCCTGGTCGGTGCCTACCAGGAAATCCTCGGCGACATGCACAACCTGTTTGGTGACACCGACTCGGTGAACATCTACCAGCGTGAAGACGGTTCGGTGTACAGCGCGGGTATCGAGACCCACGACACCATCGAAGACATGCTGCGCTATGTGCACTTGTCGCCGGAGGAGTTGATGACTCATTACCGTGACAAGTGTGCCAGTGCGAAGATCAGT
The DNA here is from genome assembly GCF_002563895.1 of Pseudomonas lurida. NCBI lineage: Bacteria > Pseudomonadati > Pseudomonadota > Gammaproteobacteria > Pseudomonadales > Pseudomonadaceae > Pseudomonas > Pseudomonas lurida. The sequence continues at coordinate 736,722 of NZ_PDJB01000001.1, forward strand.
GCCAGCGAGCGCACTCAGTTCCTCGATGCGCTGCGCCTGGGCCTGACGCGGTCTTCTTACCTGTCTTCGTGATCTAGGCTGACAGCAATCTAATGTGCGAGCGGGCTTGCTCGCGAAAGCGGTGTAGCAGTTACATAGCTGTTAACTGACCCACCGCATTCGCGAGCAAGCCCGCCCCCACATTTGGATCTTCACTTTGCGGTGCCTTCTGTGTGGGGGCTGGACGATGTCGAGCAAATGGCTGCAAGTATTGACCCTGGCATTCGCCACGCTTATCTCCGCCTGTTCCCCAGTCAAAGTGCTCAATGCACTGACCCCTTCGAATACGTTTACCAAAACCGCTTCGATCGCCTACGGCGATGATCCCCGCCAGCGACTCGATGTCTACCGCCCGGCCGCAGCAATATCCCACGCTCCGGTGGTGGTGTTCTTCTACGGTGGCAGCTGGAATAGCGGCTCAAGGGACGACTACGGTTTCGTCGGCGAAGCGCTGGCCTCACGTGGCATCGTCGTGGTGATCGCCGATTACCGCCTCTACCCGCAAGTGCGTTATCCCGCCTTCCTCCAGGACAGCGCCAACGCGGTCGCCTGGACCCATCGGCACATCGCCGACTACGGTGGCGACCCCCAGCAGCTCTACCTGATGGGCCACAGTTCCGGCGCCTACAATGCCTCGATGCTGGCACTGGACGCGCGTTGGTTGAACGCCGTTGATTTGTCGCCGTCGATGCTCAAGGGCTGGATCGGCCTGGCCGGTCCTTATGACTTCCTGCCGATTGAAAACCCAGACGTAAAACCGGTGTTTTTCTTCCCCGATTCACCGCCGGACTCTCAGCCGATCAACCACATCAGCGCCGGTGCGCCGCCGAGCCTGTTGATCGCCTCGACGGACGACAAACTGGTCAACCCCACGCGCAATACCGGTGGCTTGGCTAACAAGTTGCGCGCCGCGGGAGTGCCAGTCGAGTCGTTTTACTTCGGCAAGACCAATCACCAGACGCTGGTGGCGGCCATGGCCAAACCCTTGCGTTGGCTGGCGCCGGTACTGGATCGTGTGACCGCGTTTATCCAAGCCACTGGTCCTGCCGGTTCAAGCGCCAGGCAATCGCCCACAAAGTAAGGCTGCGCACGGCCATGAACAGTAGGAAGGTTATCCACAGCCCGTGGTTACCCAAACCTTGCAATGCCCAGGCGAATGGCAATGTCAGCAACACGGTCAGCAGCATGCCGTTGCGCATTTCCCGCGCGCGGGTGGCACCGATGAACAGGCCGTCCAGCAGGTAACTCCACACCGCAATCAGCGGCAGCACTGCCAAGTAGGGCAAGTAGGTATCGGCGGTTTCGCGCACACTGGGGATATCGGTCTGCATGGCGATGAACAGGTGGCCGGCGACGGTGAACAGCAGGGCGAAACCGACGCTGGCGATCAGCGACCAGCCGCCGGCCACCACCAGTGAGCGGCGCAGGGATTGGCGGTCATGCGCGCCGATCGCGTGACCGCAGAGGGCTTCGACTGCGTGGGCCAAGCCATCCAGGGCGTGGGCGGTCAGCAACAGGCCGTTGAGCAGCAGTGCATTGGCGGCCACAGTGGCGTCGCCCAGGCGCGCGCCTTGTACGGTGATCATGAAGAACACCGATTGCAGCGCGAGGCTACGGATAAAAATGTCGCGGTTGACCGCCAGCAGGGGGCGCCAACTCGCCCACCGTTTCAGCACGGCCCAGGCGATGTGGCCGGGGTAGGCGCGCAGGGCTTTTTGCGTCATCGCCAGGCCGAGCAGTGCACCCGTCCATTCGGCGACAACGGATGCCCGTGCCGAACCGACCACGCCCCAATCCAGGCCAAGTACGAACCACAGGTTGAGGGCGATGTTGACCAGGTTGGTGGTCAGCAGGATCGCCAGGGGCGCGCGGGCGTTCTGCGTCCCGAGGAACCAGCCGACCAGCGCATAACTGGCCAGCGCGGCGGGCAGCCCGAACAGGCGGGTCTGGAAAAATTCGCGCGTCAGTTGATTCAGTTCGGGAGAAGGCTGCATCCACTCCAGGGCCAGATGGCTCAGCGGGATCCCCACCGTGCCCAAGAGCATCGCCAGGCCCAGCGCCAGCAGCAGGCCTTGCAGCAGGATCTGCCGAAGCCCGGCGCCATCATTGCGCCCGGCGGCCTGGGCGGCGAAACCGGTGGAGCCCATGCGCAGGAAGCCCATGGCCCAGGCAAGAAAGGTATACAGGCTGGCGCCAACGGCCACGGCGCCCAGTTGGTGGGCGTGGGGCAGGTGGCCGATGACCATGCTGTCGACCAGGGCCACCAGTGGCACCGAGATATTCGACAGGATCATCGGCGCGGCCAGGGCCCAGACGCGGCGGTGGGTGGGACGATGGCGCCAGTCGGTGAGTAGGGTCGGCATGCGGGCTCCTTCAGAGGAGCGGCATTGTACCTATCCATACGTTACGCAGCAGAACCAATGCGGGCGACCTCTTTTGCTTGTGGGATTTGGCTGGCTGGCTATCCCTGCCCAGAACCGAACTGCACTCCGTCGGTCAATGTGACCAGTGCCACATCGGCCTCACTCAGGCTGATATATAGTTCACCCTTCGGATCCCTCTCACGACGAGTGCCCCATGTTTAACAAAGGACTGTTCCTTGCCTGTGCGCTGGCCCTGCTGAGCGCCTGCGATTCCTCCGATAAACCGGTAGCCCCGACCGCTCCCCCAGCGGTGACCGTGGCACCCAAACCGGTCAAGGCGGCGGTGGATGTGGCGGCGCTGAAGCAGCGCTACGCCGGGCGTGAGTTGAGCGTGGTGGACGTGTCCGAAGTGCAACTCGATGGCGCCAGCACCTTGTCGGTGAGCTTCTCGATTCCGCTGGATCCCGATCAGAAGTTCGCCGACAAACTCCATCTCGTGGACAGCAAGTCGGGCAAGGTCGATGGTGCCTGGGAAATCTCCGACAATCTGATGGAGCTGCGTCTGCGCCACTTGGAGCCGCAGCGCAAACTGGTGCTCACGGTGGATGCCGGTGTGAAGGCCGTGAATAACAACCTGCTGCCCGCCGAGTACATCGCCCGTCTCGAAACCCGTGACCTGCAAGCCACTGTCGGCTTCGCCAGCCGTGGCACCTTGCTGCCGACCCGTTTGGCCGAAGGCCTGCCCGTGATCGCGCTGAACGTCGACAAGATCGACGTCGAATTCTTCCGTATCAAGCCCGAATCCCTGCCGTCGTTCCTGGCGCAGTGGGGGCGCAACACCAGCCTGCAAAGCTATGAGTCACGCGAACTGTTGCCGATGGCCGACCTGGTCTACGGCGGTCGCTTCGACCTGAACCCCGCGCGAAACACCCGCGAAACCCTGCTGCTGCCAATCGCCGGTCTCAAGCCATTGCAGCAGCCAGGCGTGTATCTGGCGGTGATGCGTGCCTCGGGCACCTACAACTATTCGCAACCGGCCACGCTGTTCACCTTGAGCGACATCGGCCTGTCGGTGCACCGCTACGCCAATCGCCTGGATGTGTTTACCCAGGCGCTGGAAGGCGGCAAGGCGCTGGATGGCGTCGACCTCGAAGTGCTCGACGCCGAAGGCCGTGTGCTGGGCCAGGGCAAGACCGAGAAGGGCGGTCACGCCGAGTTGCCATTGCCGAAAAAGGCCCAGGTGCTGCTCGCCAAGCAGGGCGAACAGACCAGCCTGTTGCGCCTCGACAGCGCGGCACTGGACCTGGCCGAGTTCGACATCGGCGGCCAACCGTCCCACCCCTTGCAGTTCTTTGTCTTTGGCCCGCGCGACCTGTATCGCCCTGGCGAAACCGTGCTGCTCAACGCCTTGCTGCGGGACAAGGATGGCAATGCCGTCAAGCCGCAACCGGTGAGCGTCGAAGTGCGTCGCCCGGATGAACAGGTCAGCCGCAAGTTCGTGTGGGATGCCGATGCCTCCGGCCTCTACCAATATCAACTGCAATTGGCCGGCGAAGCACCGACCGGGCGCTGGCAATTGGTGTTCGACCTGGGTGATGGCAAGCCGCAGCTGTACGAATTTCTCGTCGAAGACTTCCTGCCCGAGCGCCTGGCGTTGGAACTCAAGGGCAGCGACACGGCATTGAGCCCGGCAGACGACGCGGTGATCCAGGTCAACGGCCGTTACCTGTATGGCGCGCCCGCGTCGGGCAACCGGGTCAGTGGCCAGGTGTATGTGCGGCCGTTGCGCGAAGCGGTCAAGTCGCTGCCGGGCTACCAGTTCGGCTCCGTCACCGAAGAAGAGCTGAGCCAGGATTTCGAGCTGGAAGAAAGCGTACTCGACGCCAAGGGCCAGGAAGTACTGACCCTGGAAAGCAAGTGGGCCGAGGCCAAGTCGCCGCTGCAACTGATCGTGCAGGCCAGCCTGCAGGAGTCGGGCGGTCGCCCGATCACCCGGCGCCTGGTGCAGCCGATCTGGCCGGCCGAGCAACTGCCTGGGTTGCGCGGGTTGTTTGACGGCACGGAAACCAATGGCGATGGCCCGGCAGAGTTCGAAGTGCTGCTGGCCAACCAGGACGGGCAGAAACTCGCTGCGCAGAACCTCAATGTGCGCCTGGTGCGCGAGCGCCGTGACTACTACTGGAACTACTCCGAGAGCGATGGCTGGAGTTACCACTTCAACGAGAAATTCCTCAACCTCGACGAGCAGACCTTGAATATCAAGGCCGGCGATACGGCCAAGGTCAGCTTCCAGGTGGAGTGGGGCCCGTACCGCGTCGAAGTGGAAGACCCGCAGACCGGGCTGGTCAGCAGCCTGCGCTTCTGGGCTGGCTACCAGGCCCAGGACAACACCGAAGGCGGCGCCGTGCGGCCGGACCAGGTCAAGCTGGCGCTGGACAAGCCCGCGTATGGCGACGGCGATACCGCCAATGTCACCGTGACGCCACCGGCGGCCGGCAAAGGTTACCTGCTGGTAGAGTCGGCCGAAGGGCCACTGTGGTGGCAGGAAATCGATGTGCCGGCCGAAGGTAAAAGCTTCGCCGTGAAGCTCGATCCGAAATGGTCGCGCCATGATCTGTACGTGAGTGCACTGGTGATTCGCCCGGGCGAGCGCAAAGCCAATATCACTCCCAAGCGCGCCGTAGGCCTGTTGCATCTGCCCCTGGATCGCACGCAGCGCAAACTCGGCGTGACCCTCACCGCGCCGGAAAAAATGCGCCCCAAACAGCCGCTGACGGTGAAAGTCGCCGCCAGGAATGCCGATGGCAGCGTGCCGAAACAGGTGCACGTGCTGGTCGCGGCGGTGGACGTGGGTATCCTCAATATCACCGAGTACCCGACGCCAGACCCGTACTCCAGCCTGTTCGGCCGCAAGGCCTATGGCGTGGACCAATTCGATATCTACGGCCAGTTGATCGAAGCCGGGCAGGGCCGCCTCGCCAGCTTGGCATTTGGGGGCGACGCGGCATTGGCCAAGGGCGGCAAGCGCCCGGACACCAGCGTGACCATCGTCGCCCTGCAAAGCGCGCCGGTGACGTTGAACGAGCAAGGCGAGGGCGAAGTCAGCGTCAATATTCCCGACTTCAACGGCGAACTGCGCCTGATGGCCCAGGCCTGGAGTGATGATCGCTATGGCATGGCCGAAGCGAAGACGGTGATCGCTGCACCGCTGATTGCGGAGCTGTCGGCACCGCGCTTCCTCGCTGGGGGTGACCAGACGACGTTGGCGCTGGACCTGTCCAACCTGTCGGGCAAGGCGCAGAAGCTCGATGTGCAACTGAGCGCCGACGGGCAGTTGGAGTTGGTCGACAATGGCGCGCAAACCGTGGAGCTGAAACAAGGCCAGCGCACCACCCTGCGCATTCCGGTGAAAGCCTGGGGCGGGTTGGGGCAGGGCAAGGTCAAGGTGACGGTGAATGGGCTGGATCTACCGGGCGAGAACCTGCCACCGTTCACCCGTGAATGGACCCTGGGCGTGCGGCCTGCGTATCCGGCGCTGCTCAAGCATTACCGTGCGGTGCTCAAGGATCAGCCATGGACCCTGCCGGTGGGCACCCTGGAACAGTTCGATGCCTCGGGGCGCCAGGCGCTGCTGAGCCTGTCGAGTCGGCCACCGCTGAACCTCGGTGCGCAGATCAGCGCACTCAAGGCCTACCCGTACGGTTGCCTGGAACAGACGGCGAGCGGCCTGTACCCGTCGCTGTATGCCGATGATGCGTTGCTCAAGCGCCTGTCGATCAAAGGTGAGTCCGACAGCGAGCGCAAACGCAAGATCGAGCTGGGCATCGAACGCTTGCTGGGCATGCAGCGCTACAACGGCAGCTTCGGCTTGTGGGGCGCTGATGGCGAAGAAGAATACTGGCTGACGGCTTATGTCACCGACTTCCTGCTGCGTGCCCGCGACCAGGGCTTCGCCGTGCCGCCTGAAGCGTTGAAGAAGGCCAGCGAGCGCCTGCTGCGATACGTACAGGAACGCAACCTGATTGACGTCGACTACAGCGATAACGCCGACCACACCCGTTTTGCCGTGCAGGCCTACGCTGGCATGGTGCTGGCGCGCAGTCAGCAGGCGCCGTTGGGCGCGCTGCGCAGCATCTTCGAACGACGCAGCGATGCGCGCTCCGGTTTGCCGCTGGTGCAGTTGGCGATCGCATTGCAGAAAATGGGCGACCAGCCGCGTGCTGACGAAGCCTTGCTCGCCGGGTTGGCGGCGCAACGCAATGCCAATGAATGGCTGGCCGATTACGGCAGCCCGCTGCGGGACCAGGCGATGATCCTGGCGTTGCTGGAAGAGAATGACCTGGCCAAGGGCAAGCGTGAGGAGCGCTTGTTCACACTGTCGGATCAATTGGCGGCCAGCCCGTATCTGTCGACCCAGGAGCGTAACTCGCTGTTCCTGGCGGGGCGACTCGGGTTCGCCAAGCCTGACTCGAACTGGCAGGTGTCGCTCACCGGCAGTGGCGGGGTGCAGGAATTGAACAATCAGCAGCCGACGCTGGCGTTGGAGGGCAAGGCGCTGTCCAGCGACTTGAGCCTGAGCAATCAGGGCGAGACGCCGGTGTACCAGCAACTGACGATCTCGGGTTATCCACAGGTGCCTCCGGCGCCTGGCGGTGACAACCTGAGCATCCGCCGCGAATACCTGGGCATGAACGGCCAGCCGCTGAACCTGCGCAACCTCAATAGCGGTGACCTGGTGTTGGTGCACTTGGCGGTGAGCGCCAAGCAGCGTGTGCCGGACGCCCTGGTGGTAGACCTGCTACCGGCCGGGCTGGAGTTGGAAAACCAGAACCTGGCACAAAGTGCCGCCAGCCTGGAAAACGCCAGCAGCCAGGTGAAGGAGTGGCGTGAATCAATGCAGAACGCGTCGCTCAAGCACCAGGAGTTCCGCGACGACCGCTACGTGGCGGCGATCAATCTGGAAGGCTCTGGCACTACGCACCTGCTGTACCTGGCGCGTGCCGTGACGCCGGGTACCTACCGTGTGCCGCCGCCGCAGGTGGAGTCGATGTACCGGCCGAACTGGCAGGCAGTGGGGGAGACGCCGGCGGACCTGGTGATCAAGGGGCGTTGAAGCTCTTGCTCTGAAAGTGGGGACCCCATGCGGGAGGGGCTTGGTCGCGAGGCGGTGTTATCAGTCAGCTTATACGGCACCTGATACGCCACCTTCGCGAGCAAGCCCGCTCCTACAGGGGATTTGTGGTGTCTTGGGGTTAGTGGACGACCCAGCTGAGGAGCCATAGGCCCAGCAGCAACCAGATGATGCCCATGATGATCGACGCGCGCATGAAGGCGCGCACGGCCGAGTACAGCAGCATCAGGCCGATGATCAAGGTGATGATGCTGATGATCGAAGTGTCCATGCCCAAGGTGCGGGACAGGCCGTCGATGAAGTTGCCACCGGCGTTGGTCAGGGCACCGAACAAGCCGCTGAGACCATCGACGATAAAGCGGATGACGGAACCGAGCGCCTGGCCCAACCATTCGAAAAAGCTTTCTACCTGCATGTGTGTGTCCTGATGAGAAGGTGGGCGGATCTGTGCCTTTGGTTGTTATTGCGACAGGCTAGTTCCCTACAAGCATAGAGGTTTGCCGGTTTGAGTTTGCGATTAATGATGCGTTGCGTAAGTTGCAGGTGTGCGCGGTTCACTGTGGGAGCTGGCTTGCCCGCGATACCGGTGTATCTGTGACCTATCTGCCAACTGACCCACCGCTATCGCCGGCAAGCCGGCTCCTGCAGGGTTTGCGTTGGGGCCTGGGAATCGTGGTGGTGGTTGTTGCGCTGATGTGGCTGGCTGATCGGATTTGGCCGTTGCCCCTGCCCAAGGATGACTTGGCGCGGGTAGTGCTGGCTGAGGATGGTACGCCGTTGTGGCGGTTTGCCGATGCCAATGGGGTGTGGCGTTATCCCGTGCAGACGAGCGAAGTATCACCCTATTACCTGGACGCGCTGCTGACCTATGAGGACCGTTGGTTCTATCAGCATCCCGGCGTAAACCCGCTGGCGCTGGCAAGGGCGACGTGGCAGAACCTCTCGGGCGCACGGGTGGTGTCGGGTGGCAGTACTTTATCGATGCAGGTGGCGCGGTTGTTGGACCCGCATTCGCGGACGTTCCGTGGCAAGTTGCGCCAGTTGTGGCGCACGGCGCAGTTGGAATGGCATCTGTCCAAGGAGGAAATCCTCAACCTCTACCTGAATCGCGCACCCTTTGGCGGTACGTTGCAGGGTGTGGCGGCCGCCAGTTGGGCGTACCTGGGCAAGTCGCCCTCGCAACTCACCCATGCTGAAGCCGCCCTGCTCGCGGTGCTGCCCCAGGCGCCGAGCCGTCTACGCCCCGATCGGCATCCACAGCGCGCCCAGGAAGCCCGCGACAAAGTGCTGCGCCGTCTCGCCGAGTTCCAGGTGTGGCCGCACGCCGCCGTCGATGAAGCCCTGGAAGAGCCGCTGCTGCTTGCCCCGCGCCTGGAACCGAGCCTGGCGCCGTTGCTCGCGCGCCGCCTCAACCGTCCTGACAGCCCACCGCTGATCCGCACCACCCTGGACGCCACCCTGCAACGTCGCCTCGAAGACCTGCTGCTGGGCTGGCGTGCACGCTTGCCCGAGCACACTTCTGCCGCGATCCTGGTGGTAGAGGAAGAAACCATGGCCGTGCGCGCCTACCTTGGCTCGGTGGACATCAATGATGCCAAGCGTTTTGGCCATGTGGACATGATCAGTGCCCTGCGTTCGCCGGGTTCCACCTTGAAACCCTTCCTGTACGGCATGGCCCTGGACGAGGGGCTGATACATTCCGAATCGCTGCTGCAGGACGTGCCCCGGCGTTATGGTGACTACCGGCCGGGCAATTTCTCCATGGGCTTTACCGGTGCCGTGCCGGCGAGTACGGCGCTGTCCAGTTCGCTCAACCTGCCGGCGGTGCAGCTGCTGGAAGCCTATGGGCCGAAACGGTTCGCCGCCGAGATGCGTATGGGGGGCGTGCCTTTGGCTTTGCCCGCATTGGCCGAGCCGAACCTGGCGCTGATCCTGGGCGGCGCAGGCAGTCGCCTCGAAGATTTGGTGAGCGGCTACAGCGCGTTCGCCCGGGACGGCAAGAGTGCCACCCTTCGATTACAGCCGGACGATACGCTCAGAGAACGCCCCTTACTGTCGCCAGGGGCTGCCTGGATTGTGCGGCGTATCCTCAGTGGCCAGGCCCGGCCGGATCGCGATCCGCGTGCGGAGCTGGTGCAACGCCCGGTGTTGGCCTGGAAAACCGGCACCAGCTACGGTTTTCGCGATGCCTGGGCGATTGGCGTAGGCCCCCGTTATTTGATCGGCGTGTGGATCGGCCGCCCGGACGGCACGCCGGTGCCGGGGCAGTTCGGCCTGGCCTCGGCAGCGCCGTTGATGTTGCAGGTGCACGATGTACTGACCAACCGCGACAGCCAGCGCGGCATCAGCGCGCCGGTCAAACCGGTGCCGGCCAACGTCGGCGTGGCGGCGATCTGTTGGCCACTGGGACAGCCCATGAGCCGAAGCGATCCCAATTGCCGTCGCCAGCGCTTCGCCTGGACGCTGGACAACACCACGCCGCCGACCTTGCAGGCCCTGGACCAACCCTTGAGCGTGGGCTTGATGGAAAGCGTGTGGGTCAATGCCAAGGGCCTGCGGGTAGACGCTCACTGCCCTGGCGCCGAGCGCAAGAACATTGCCCTGTGGCCCGCGCCCCTGGAGCCCTGGCTGCCCAGGGCCGAGCGACGTGAAGCGCGCATCCCTGCGGCTGACCCCGATTGCCCGCCACCGGCGCTGGCTGCGTCTTCGCCGCTGTCGATCGTCGGCGTCCGTGAAGGCGACCAACTGCGCCTGCCCGCCGCCAGCCAACAGGCACTGCGGCTGAAAATCTCCGCCCTGGGCGGCAGTGGCCGGCGTTGGTGGTTTCTCAACGGTGCGCCCCTTGGCGACAGCGCCAACCAGGACTTTATCAGCGCCAGTTTCGAACAGCTCGGTCGCTACCAGCTCAGCGTTCTCGACGAGGCAGGCCAAACCGCCAGGCTTGAGTTCAGCGTCGTCGACTGAATCGCCATCGCCGGCAAGCCTCAAGGGCATCCAGAGATTCACTTGCCTTCACGTCTAATCCCCCCGAAGCTATCCACCTTCAGGAGCCCCCGCATGAACCTCGAACACCTCACCGAACGCCTGCACCGCATCCGCGATAACAACGACTGGAAGCAGTTCCACAGCCCGAAAAACCTGGCCATGGCCGCCAGCGTGGAAATGGCCGAGCTGGTGGAAATCTTCCAATGGCTGACCGAAGACCAATCGCGCCAGCTGCCGGCCGACACACTCGCCCATGCCGGGCAGGAAGTCGGCGATATCGTGTTGTACCTGCTGTTGCTGTGCAGCGAGCTGGGCCTGGACATGAACGAGGTGGTGCGCGCCAAACTGGCCGACAGCGAACGGCGGTTTGCCCATGAGTGATCGTCATTTCGACCAGCTCGCCACGCGCTTCGCCGAGAAGATCTATGGGGGCGCCAAAGGTGCTATCCGCCTGGCGGTGCTCCAGGCCGACCTGACCGAAGCCCTGCCAAAACGTCCGTTGCGAGTACTGGATATCGGCGCGGGCCTGGGCCACATGTCGCTGTGGCTGGCCGAGCAAGGCCATGACGTCACCCTGGCCGAACCTGCCGAACCGATGCTCGAGGGCGCGCGTCAACGTTTCGCCGACGCCGGGCAGGCTGCCACCTTCATCCATGCGCCCTGGCAAGACCTGCTCGGCCAGCTCACCGAACCTTACGACTTGGTGCTGTGCCACGCGGTGCTGGAGTGGCTGGCCGAACCCCATGCGATCCTGCCGGTGCTGCACCAGCTCACGGTGCCCGGTGGCTGGTTGTCGTTGGCGTTCTACAACCGCGATGCGCTGATTTACCGCAACCTGCTCAAAGGCCACTTCCGCAAAATGCGCAAGAACGACATGGCCGGTGAAAAGCAAAGCCTCACGCCGCAGCAACCGCTCGACCCTCGTGAGTTGGCGGCGCAACTCGACGGGCTTTGGCAGGTCGAAAGCCAAAGTGGTGTGCGGGTATTCCACGACTATATGCCGGTGGAGTTCCAGGCCCGCGCGGATGTGCAGGACCTTTTGGAGATGGAACTCGCTCACCGTCGTCACCCAAGCTTTGCCGGACTTGGGCGTTATTTGCACTGGATCTGCCGTCCGGTTTAAGCGGCCCAGTCTGCGGAGGTCGAAATGCGTCGTCTCTGTTTGATCCTGTTGTCCCTTGGGCTGGCCGCGTGTTCCAGCCCTAATCCTTATGTGGCGGCCTCGGCACCGATCCCGCCGGCGCCGCCCCAGGCCGCCAACACCTTTGATGCCAGCGCCTACCCGGCGCCCGTGCGCGATTATGGTGCCTACCGCAATTGGGCCTGGCGTAACGGCCAACTACCCGCGGGCACGGCCTGGGCGGATTCGGCGCAGGTTGCCGAAGCCGTCAGCGGCGCCCTCGACCAGCGCGGCCTGCGCCCCCTGCACGACAACCGTCCGGCAGACCTGCTGGTGAGCGCGGACGTGCGCTTGGAGAAGCGTCTCAAGCAAGTGCAGGATGACTATGGCTACGGTTATGGCGGTTATAACCGTTATGGCAATGGCTACGGCATGTACAACTCGGTGCCCATCGTGCGCACCTATGAAGTCCAGGTCGTGGTGGTTCGCGTCAACTTGTTCGATGCGCGCACCGGTCAGCCAGTGTGGAGTGCCAGCGCGGAGACGGGCAGCCAGGGAAGCCTCAGCGAGCGAGGAGATGCCTTGCGCCAGGCGGTGCAAAAGGCAATGACGGCGTATCCTCCCAGTTAACAGCTATTCTCATTTAAAGCGCGGGTCGCTCTCTGGAGAAAAACCATGTTTCGTCGTATCGCTACACTCGCCTTTGTCGTGCTGCTGGGCGGTTGCCAGACCAGCCAGGTGAACCACGATTTTGATGCCAGCCGGGATTTCGGCGCCTATCGGAATTGGGCCTGGAAAGACCCGGCGCTGCAGTATCGCCCCGATGATCCGCGCATCAAGAGCGACCTCACCGAACAGCGCATTCGCCAGGCCGTGACTGAACAACTCGACCAGCGCGGCCTGCGCCCGGCGGCTCCCGGCACCAAGGCTGACCTGAATGTTCAGGCCTACCTGATCGTCGAAGAACGCCAGCAACAAGTCACTACCAACTACGGTGGCGCCTGGGGCGGGCCGTGGAATGGCTACTGGGGCGCGCCGATGTACAACGAAACGCGCAACATCACCTACAAAGTCGCGACCATCCAGATTGACCTGCTCGACGGCAAGGACGGCAAACTCGTGTGGCGCGGCAGCGACGAGCAAATGATGGCCACCTCGCCCAACCCCCAGGATCGTGACAAAGCCATCCGCACCACCGTCACCCGCGTCCTCTCCAGTTACCCGCCACACTGACCCCTGTGGGAGCTGGCTTGCCTGCGAAAGCATCACCTCGGTATTACCGACCCACCAAGGTAATCGTCTCGCAGGCAAGCCAGTTCCCCCATTGATTTGTGGCGACTGGCCAGCCCTTGTCTACACTCCAAGCAACTACGGAGAGTAAGCGCTAAGGAGTGCCAGATGTCTCCCGGACTTCCTTCCAGGCAGCGTGGTGCGATTGGCTTGATGGCAGCAGGCACCCTGGCGGTGGCCTTGGTGTTCATGTTGCTTGCAGTGGACAGCGGTCGCCTGTACCTGGAAAAGCGTAAGTTGCAGTCCATAGCCGACACCGCGGCCCTTGAGGCGGCCAGCCGTGGCGGCCTGTGCACCCCTACCACCTCGGCCAACGACTACGCCAAGGAAAACGCCGCGCGCAATGGCTTCACCGTGGTCGCCGGCGACAACAGCCGGGGCCTGGCTGTGACCTGCGGCTCACTGGTGACCAATGCCAGCAATGTTCGCGTATTCACCCCTGACGCCAGCAAAAACGATGCAGTCCGGGTGGTGGCCACCCGCAGCGTGATGACCAGCATCGCCAGTGGCATTTGGAATATGTTCAGTGGCGCGCCCATGGCGACAGAAACACTCCTGAGTGCAACCGCTGTGGCAGCCTATGCGCCACCGGTCGCGCAGCTGACGATTCGCAGTAGCCTTGCCACGGTCGACTCCACAAAGTCTCCCCTGCTCAACGCCACCATTGGCGGTTTATTGGGCGGCAGTCTTTCGCTCACTGCGGCGGGGTGGAATGGGTTGATCCAAACCAACTTGAACCTGCTCAGCTACCTTGATCAATTGGCGATTCAATTAAGCGTCAAGGCGGGCGACTACGACGCATTGCTCAACACTGCCGTGTCCGCGACCCAGTTGATCGACGCCGCGGTGAAAGTGTTGCAAAAGAACGGCGCGGTGGCCACGGCGATCATCAACGATGTGATTTCATTGAAAGCCATTGCGCCCAATACCCAGCTTTTGAAGGTTGGGGATCTACTCAAGGTCGTGACTGGAACCCCGGCGGCGGCCTTGAATACCAACGTGCAGCTGTTTCAGCTGCTTGAGGCCGTCGCACAGGTGTCCAGCAGCAAGAGTGCGGTGAGTGCAGCGGTCCAGTTGAATATTCCACTGATTGGCAATGTTTCGATTCAAACCAAGGTGATCGAGCCGCCGCAGATGTCTGCCATAGGCAATCCAGCGAAGGCGAAGGCGGGATTGTTGAATACCCCGCAGACGGATCAGATTTACGTTCGCACGGCGCAGGTCAGGACGTTGGTTTCCATCGACATGTCCGTGTTGAAACTGGTCTCTGGGCTGGCCTCGACAGTCACCAGTCTTGCCACTCCCGTTGCAGGTGTGGTCAATAATTTGCTGCACTTGAATCTTGCGGGGGTCGTCAGTTCAGTATTGTGTGCGGTCGCGTGCGATTCCACCGATGTCGAGATCGCTAACAAGTTGGATATCCTGATTGAAGCGGGTGGCGCGGAAAGCCGCGTGACCGATTTCAGTTGCGCCAGTAGCACCACCAAGTCGCTCACTGTGCAAGCCACAACCACCGTAGCCACGCTGGCGGTCGGGAGTATCGATGCGACCTCCGCGTTCTCTTCTTCGGCACCGATTGCTGTGCAGCCCATACGCCTGATAGATATCGGCTCCAGGCATTGCCTGCTGGTGGTCCTGTGCGGGCCGCGCACGCCTAACGTGGGCGGCGGGCTGATGTTGAAGGCCCAATCCACCCTCGGTTCTCAAACAGGCACGCTGTTCTATTTACCGGTCGCAGAGATGAATCTGGCACCGACCTACAAGACGCTCCAGCCCGCCGGAGACATTGTTGCGAGCCTGAGCGCGACCCTGAGCGGTCTTCAAGTGACTTATGTACCGCCCAGTGGGTCGGTTTCAAGCGGTGCGCTTGCTGGCGTCGCAGGCCTTTTGACGACGATCACCACGACGCTCGTGGGGGCGATTCAGAATCTGCTGGCGCCGATCCTGGATCCCATCATCAACACCTTGTTAAAGGCCCTGGGCATCAGCCTCGGCAACGCTGAAGTCGGCGCCAACCTCACCTGTCGCATGGGGTATGCCTACCTGGTGATCTGATCCACCGGCAACTCCACGCAAAACCGCGCACCTTCCTGCCCGTTGACGACGCTCAGGCGTCCGCCCATGTTTTCCACAATCCCATAGCTCACCGACAGCCCCAACCCTGTGCCTACGCCGATGGGCTTGGTCGTAAAGAACGGTTCGAAAATCCGTTCCAGCAACCGGGGGTCAATGCCGCCAGCGTTGTCTTCGACCCAGATCCGCACATGGCGGCTGTCATGCTCGCAATGCACCGCGATCCAAGGGCGAAAGGCCGAATCCTTGTCCCGTTTGCTCAACAGCGCGTCACGCGCATTGACCATCAGGTTGATCAATACCTGCTCAAGTTGGTCGGCATACCCTCTGACTTGCACCGTAAAGTCCGCCGGGGTGATTCGCAGCTCCACGCCCTTGCCGCGCAGGCCTTCGCTCAGCAGCGACAGCGTGCCTTCCACGGCCTGGTAGGGGTCGAAGGGCTGCTGTTCGATTTCCGAGCGGCGGCCGAATACGCGCATGTGGTCCACTACCCGCGCCGCGCGCTGTACCTGGGTGTCGATGCGCTGGAGTTTTTCGGTGAGGTAGTCGATCTGTGCATCGCCGTTGCCCAGGCGCTTGAGCACATTGACGACGGCCATGCGCATCACATTCAGCGGCTGGTTGATTTCGTGGGCCAGGCCGGTGGCCATTTCGCCGAGCGTGGCCATCTTGGCGCTCTGGGTCAGTTGTTGCTGGGAGCGGCGCACTTCAGTGTTGTCGCGGCCCACCGCTTGCACCTCCACCAGCGTGCCGTGTTCGTCGAACACGCCGCGGTCCGACCACACCCACCAGGCATGCTCGCGCCCGGGCAATTGCAGGCTGATTTCGGCGGTGCTGACCGGGAATTCCGGGGTCAGCTGGCCGATGCGTTGCACAAATGCCAGGCGTTGTTCCTGCGACAACCAATGCCCCAGGTTCAATCCTGGCAGTTGCGCGGGCAGGCATTCCAGGTAGTTGGCCAGCGGCGTGTTACCGAAGGTCAGGGTCAGGTCGGGACGATAACGGCAGATCATGGCCGGTGAGTCTTCCACCAGGATGCGGTAGCGTTCTTCGCTCTGCTTGATCTGTTCGGCGGCCAGGGTTGCTTCGGTCACATCGAGCCATAGCCCGACCGCTTCCACCGGCAGGCCGAGGTCATCGCGCAGCAACTTGGCTTCGTCGAGCAGCCAGTGGTAATCGCCCTGCTTGTCCCGCACCCGGTAGCGGCTGCGCACGCTGCCTTCGCGCAGCAGTTGGCGGGTACGCTCGAAGTACAGGTCGCGGTCTTCGGGGTGAACCAATGACGCCAGGCTGTCGTGGCAGCAGTCGTCCAGGGTCCAGCCCAGCAGCGGCACCAGGCTGGCGCTGAAGAATGCCGGGTGCAGCGCACCGCTGGCATAGCGCTGCACGTAGATCACTGCCGGCGAGCTGGCGATCAGGTTATCCAGGCGCGCGTGTGCGGCGGCGGCTTGGAGTTGCTGATTCTTGATGTCGCTGATGTCGAGCATGAAGCCGATACAGCGCCGGCTGTCGCCCACGCCCAGCACTTGGCCCTGCACCCGATACCAGAGGGGGTTGTGCTCGGCGTCGGTGCGTTGCAGGCGCACGTTGGTCAGTAGCGGTCTGCCGAGGGCTTGCAGGTCGTGCAAGCGGCTGTGCAATTCCTCGCGATCGGCAGGGTGGATCCGTTCCAGCCAGAGGTCCAGCGGCTGGCGTACCGCCCCGTCTTCCTGGCCAAGGCTGTGCAGCAACTGCGGGGCCAGCTGGACTTCCTGAGTGGCCGGCAGCAGCTCCCACCAGCCAGTGCCGAGCAGGCCTTGCAGGGCTTCCATGCGCTCCAGGTGTTGGTGGTTGCGTTGTTCGCGCAGGCGGCTGAGCAGCGGCGCGGCGAGGGCGGCGGTGAGGTCCAGCCAGTCGCGTTCGCGGGTGTCTTGCGGGTCGCTGTAGAGGCCGCAAAGTAGCCAGGCGGCGACGCCCTGGCTGTCACGGTAGGGCACCAGCAATCCGTCGGTATTGCCGAAGACGCTGTGCAGGCGCGGGTTGTCGCTGAGCGCTCGGGCCAGGCCAAGCGGCGCGTTGCCATGGGCACTGTCCAGTCGGGTGCCGAGGTGCTGGCCCGTCTGCCACAAGGCCGGGGCGTCGTGTGCAGCGTATTGACCGTAGACCCGCCACCCCAGGTCTTCTTCATCGAGCAACGCCAGGGCGATACAGGGGATTCGCCAGCGCTGCGCCAGGTCGCGCAAATGCTCGCCGGTCACCTCGGCTAATCGGCTCAGGCTGCACACTCGCAGTTGCTCGCTCATCCGGCAGGCGAGTTGATGATTCTGCTCGCGGTGTTCGGCCAGTTGCCTGTCGCCGAGCAAGTCGCTGACGTCCAGCAGGCGCAGGAGCCAGCCGTCACCCTCGGGTTCGACCCAGCCACGCGTGTGCAAGATCCGCCCGGTCGCGCCCTGGAAGTCCAGGTCCAGGTGCTGGTGCTGCCAGTCGGCGGGGTTGCCTTCGATACTCAGGGCACTGCTGGCGCACAGCAGTTCACGCAGCGACGGCCGGTGCTCGCCTACCCCGTGCGGGACAAGCTGCGGATGCAGGGTGCCGCTGATGCTCAACACATGGCCCTGACCATCCAGTTGCAGCTGCAGCCCTGGCGTCGGCGCGGCTGGCATGTCGAGGGCAAGGGTGCTGGTGCGGCCGAGCAGGCGCCCGAAGAGCTTATCCCCCGAGGTCAAAACTGCAGACTCGAACGGGCGATCAGGTTTGCTGGCAGGTTCGGAACCGGACCGATGCCAGGCACCATCAGGGCCGGGAATACCGAATAGATATTGGTGGTGGGATACCTGATCTCCACGGTCAGCAATGTGCCGTTGTAGGTGGCGGTGATGAAGTCGGGGGAGAATTGAAAGCTGGGTGGAATCCAGCTCAATTGGTTGATCACCGTGGTTTTAGCGCGGTCTCGCACCTGGGTGGAATAAGCGGTGCCGGCGGCCACCGGGTCCACCGCCATGGCCTGGCGCACGGCTTCGGCTGCCGCCTGGTTGAACGACTGCATCAGCAGCAATGGCAGGCTATAGCTGATCAACCCATAGAACACCGCAAAAAAGATCCCGAAGACCAGGGCGAATTCGATCGCCGCGGCACCTTTTTGCTTTCTGGGGAGGCCTGTTTTCATGACTGCGTCTACCCTGACGGCTACTACTTGATATCAGCATAGAATCATTCAGCGAAAAGGGATGTTTTTTACGTGATCCATAGCGTGGCAATGCTGCTCTGGCTGGGGCTCTGTGCGGTGCAGGATGGGCGTCAGCGGCAGATCGCCAACAGCTTGACCCTGGGGGCGGCCCTGCTGGCGCTGATCTACCTGCTGTGGGTAGGCACTACCTGGCTGGGAGCACCCGCCAGCGAAGGGGGATGGGCCTTTGCCGTGGCACTGCTGCTGACCTTGCCCGGCTATGCGCTGGGCCGCTTTGGCGCGGGGGACGTCAAGCTGCTGGCTGCCCTGGCCCTGGCCAGTTCGCTGGACGTTTTGTTGTGGTCGCTGATCGGTGCCGCGGTGTTCCAGGGCGCCTGGGTGCTTGTCAGTCAAAGGCTTAGCGTGCGCCGACAACGGTCGGAGACGGGGGTGTCAACAAAGCAGCCTTTTGCGCCGTTTGTATTGACAGGGTTCGCGCTGTACTGGTTTTGGATCCATTAGTCGCAGCAGGTCGCTATCGCTATGTACATAGTCTGAAAGTACGTCTACGTTTATTGGGTAGATCTATAGGATTCTTCGTCAAAAGGGATAGGTCAATCTTTTGGCTTGCCAGGCATGGAGTAGCGCGTGAACAAGCTTACCTCGGCGGTGAAAGTGCTCGTGGTCGACGATCAGCCGTTGATCGTGGAAGAGCTCTGCGAATTTCTTGAAGGCAGTGGTTACCGCTGCGTCCCTTGTGAGTCCAGCCGGCACGCCTTGCAGCGTTTCAGTGAGGACGCCGAGATCGGCCTGGTGCTGTGCGACCTGCATATGCCGGACATGGACGGCATCGAGCTGGTGCAAGCCATGCAGAAAGTGGCTGGCAAGCAACGGGCGTTCGAGGCGATCATGCTGACCGGGCGTGCCGACAAACAGGACGTGATCAAGGCCCTGCGTGCGGGGATCTCGGATTACTACCAGAAGCCGATCAACCTCGATGAATTGCTCGAAGGCCTGCAACGCCAGGAAGCGGCATTGGAGGAGCGGCAAAAAGAGCTGCAACTGGGGCACCTGAACCAGAAGCTGCAGTACCTCTCCGAATCCATCAATGACCTGTACCAGGACCTCGACAAAGTACGTCGCAGCCCGAGTACTGGGTCAGTGGATGAGGGCGAGCTGGCCACCGAAGAAGCCGGTCCGGTGGAAATCCCGACCATCTTCAACCAACTGTCACCCCGCCAGCTGGACGTTGCGCGCTTGGTGGGCAAGGGCCAGACCAACTACCAGATCGCCTGTGAGCTGGGGATCACGGAGAACACGGTCAAGCTGTACGTGTCCCAGGTATTGCGCCTGACGCATATGCATAACCGTACCCAACTGGCACTGGCCTTGTCGCCGAACAACGTCGCGATGCGCCAGCGGATGACGGCGCACTGAAGCACCAGGCACTATTGACTCTTACCGCCGTTGGACGACCCACCGGATTGTGATTCAAAAAACTCCGGAATCGGGTGCTTGTGAGTGTCCAGCCAACGCTGCAAGGCCTGCTCCCGTTCCGCGGGGGTGGTCCTTTGCGGCGTGGGCGAAGCGACACGCCCATCGACCTGCACGGCCAGCCAGTTTTCCGTTTCCGCCTGCTGCGGGGACGACGGGCCGGGTTCGATGGCCAGTGCGCTCAGCGGCAGCAACGCCAGGCCGACAAGGTAATGTGCTTTCATCGATCACTCCTCACTTGATGGTCATCGGCAGGGCATCGCGGACCGCCGCGACTTTGCGAGCCGCCACACGGGTTCCTTTGAGCTTCTTCGCGCGAGCCTGGGCATCGGTGACTTGTTCTGGGCTCAGGCCCAATTGGCTGACCACCTTCGCCGCTTGCCCCCAGTCTTCCTGATAGATCAGCAAGGTCACCAGGTTGACGGCGGCCAAGGGGTCGCTTTGCTTGAGCTCGATGGCGGTCATGAATTCAAAGCGCGCGTCCTCCATGCGCAGTTGGTTGAGGTACACCACGCCCAGGTCATTGCGGATCTTTTCGTCGGTGGGCGCCAGTTGCGCTGCCCGTTGCATATGCGCCACGGCCTCACCGTTGTCGCCCCTGGCCGCCGCCAGTTGCCCCAGGCCGTGCTCGCCTTCGGCGGTCATGCAGGTGCCGAGCAGGCTGCGGTACAACGGCTCGGCCTCGCTGCGCCCGAGCAGGCGATAGTTACGGGCCTTGCGCTGGCGTACCTGGGGCAAGGCCTCGGGCAGGTTTTGCAGGTTGGCCAGGCTGGCGTGCAGCTTGCCTTCGTTGGCGAGGTCATCGGACAGGTTGAGCGCCAACTCCTGTTCCGAACTCGGCTTGGCGCAACTGCCGGGTGTGGTCAACGCCGCCCACGGTGATTGGCCATTGGTGGCGCAGCCGCCGAGCATCAGCAGGGCCATACCGGCGATCAGTGCTTTCATCAATGACTCCTTAAAAGTGACTCAACGCGCGGGCGATGCCGATGAAGGCCGGGCCGCCGAGCACGATCAGCAAAGCAGGGAATAGAAACACCATCATCACCACCGACATTTTGGCCGACATCTTCGAGATGTATTCCTGCAAGCGGGTCAGGCGTCGGTCGTCCAGCAGTTGCTTGAGGGCCAGCAGGGACTTCATCGCGCCGCCGCCTTGGTGGATCAATTGCTGCAGGATGATGCAGGTGTCGGTGAATTCATCCACTTCCAGCAATCGCGCGGTCTTGCCCAGTTCTTCGCTCAACTCCAGCCCGGAATCGACCCGCGCCAGGATCAGGCGCAGTTCATGCGTGAGGTTAGGGAGTAAACGCTGGGCTTCATTGCCCAGCACGCGCAGCGACTGCTCGACCGCCATCCCCGACTCGAACAGGATGCGCAGCAGCGGAATGAACGTTGAGATTTCCTTGGCAATGGCTTGCTGGCGATGTTTGGCGGCAGCGGCCAGCACGCGTTTGGGCAGCAGGTAGCCAATGCCCAAGGCAAACATCGGCGCGATCCATGCGGGGTCCGCGTGAGGAAAAAGTATCTGCTGGCTGAGGAGGGTCAGGCCCAGTAGCACGATGGGCGTACCGATCTGGAAGGCCGCAAACAGTGAGCGTTGACTTGCCTTGCGCCAGCCAACCCGGTTGAGCAGGGTCTGGGACTCGTTGTCCAGGCTGACCGAGCGCTGTGCCAGGGCGCTACTCCCGAGTTGGCGCATGAGCGTGCCGAGTCGGTCGTCGCTGCCCATTCGCCCTTGCAAGCGCTCAGCCACCCTGCGCTCGCGCCGGCGGTTCTCGAGCAACTGGCCCCCCACCATTACCGCAGCGGCAAGCAACAACAGCGCGCAGGCCAGAAGTGCCATTTCAGACACTCCTCAGCATGCGCCACATCACGAAGGTGCCACCCAGGTCCATCGCCAGCGCGCTGAACAGCATGATGCGCCCCGTGCCGTCATTCCACATGGTCATCAAGTAGCTCGGATTGACCAGCATGAAATAGCCCACGATCAGCACCGGCAGCCCACCCAGCACGTAGGCGGTCATGCGTGTTTCGCCAGTCATGGCCTTGAGTTGACGGGCACCCTGTTCGCGCTCGCGAATCATCTTGATCAAATTTTCCAGCAGCTCGCTGGCGTTGCCGCCGTAACGGTGATTGACCTTCAGCCCCAGGGCGAACAGGCGGAATTCATCCTGTTCGTAGAATTCCGCAAAGTCGTTGACTGAGTCCGGCAGGCTGACCCCCATGCGTACGTTGCGCTGCACGCGGGCCATGGCGTCCTTGAGTGGGTTCTCGACACCCTCGACACCTCCCAGAACCGCATCTGCCAAGGTTCTGCCGGACTTGAGGCTGCGTACACTGTGGTCCAGCAGTTGCGGAAGCTGCTCGACCATGCGCTGTACGCGACGTTGGTAACGCCAGCTGATGTACACGCGCAGTACCAGGGGCGGTCCTATGATCATCGTCATCAAGCCCAGCCCGTCGGCGAGTAGCCAGCCGAGCAACGCGCCGATCACCCAGGCGCTTAGCCACAGGCCCAGGCGGTCCGTGGGTTTGCCCAGCCCGGCGCGTTGGAACATGCGCTCCAGGCCCGTCCACGTGGTGTTGGGTTCCTGGGGCTCGGGCTGGCCATCACCGAGCCGCTCCAGCACACGGTCCGTCCGGGCCTTGCGCAGGCCATGATGAAACTGCCAGAACGACAGGCCGATCAGCAGCAGGCAGATGAGCAACAACACCGGTCCGGTCATCAAGCACCCCCTAAGACTGCAACGTCGATTCGCGGCGCAGCTTGTCGCCGGCTGGGTTGAGGGCCTCGCGCAGGAAGCCGAACCCGGTGCGCCGGTCCAGCCGGAAGAGCGTATTGGTGACATACACGTCATCGCGCACGCCGACCACTTCGACCACTTCGCTGACGCAGCGCCGGCCATCGGGCATTCGCGTCAACTGGATAATCACGTCCAGTGCGGCGCAGATCATCTGGCGCAGGGTTTTCTCCGCGACCACGCGGCCGGTCAGGCCCACCAGGGTTTCCAGGCGCAGCAAGGCATCCTGGGCATTGTTGGCGTGCACGGTGCTCATGGAACCGTCGTGGCCGGTGTTCATTGCCGTCATCACGTCGAGCACTTCCACGCCACGGATCTCCCCGAGGATGATGCGGTCCGGGCGCATCCGCAGGGCATTGCGGATCAGGTCGCTGGACCTGACCTCGCCGTGGCCTTCGGCATTCGGCGGGCGGGTTTCCAGGCGCACGACGTGGGGGTGGCCCAGTTGCAGTTCGGCCACATCCTCGATAGTTACCAGGCGCTCGTGCGGGTTGATCAACTGGCTGAGGATATTCAGCAGCGTGGTCTTGCCGGTGCCGGTACCGCCGCTGATCAGGATGTTGCAGCGCTTGCCCACGGCCTCCTGGAAGAATTCGAAAATGCTCTGGTCGATGGTCTGCATGGCCACCAGGTCACTGCTCTTGAGCATGTCCTTGCGAAATTTCCGAATCGACAGGCACGGCCCGTCCAGGGCAATCGGCGGGATAATCGCGTTGACCCGGCTGCCGTCGGGCAGGCGCGCGTCCACCATCGGCGAGGACTCATCCAGGCGTCGGCCCAATGGCGCGAGGATACGTTGCATCACGCGTTCGACATGGTGGTCGTCGATGAAACGCAGGTCGCTCTGGTGCAGCAGGCCGTCACGTTCGATAAATACCCGGTGCGGTCCGTTGACCAGGATCTCGGTCACCGAGGGGTCGCGCAGCAGCACTTCCAGGGGACCGAAGCCGGTGAGTTCGTCGACGATCTCTTCGGCCAGGCGCTCCATCTCGTAGCGGGAGATCGCCAAGCGCATGCGCGTGATGTATTCCGAGACCTTGTCGATGACAAACTGGGCCAGGGATTGGCGCGTGCCTTCGAGCAGGTTTTTACCCGACTCCTCGATGGCGTCGATGATGTAGCGGTGCAGCACCAGTTTCAGGCCGTCGTGATCGCTGTTGCCACTGGCACTGCGCGCCGGGCCGCCAAACAGTTTTTCGCCGCTCATCGTCCCGACCCCAGGAAGCGCTCAAACCAGCGCATGGAGGGTTTTGCAAGGCCCTCGGAGCGTTTTGCCAGGCGTTCGCCCAGGGTACGCACGGCTTGGGTCAAGGGTTCTCGTGGGGCCAGGGCAAACAGGGTCTGGCCCTGGTTTTTTACATTCAGGCGCAACTCGGCGCTCAGGGGCAGTACGGCGATGCATTCGAGGCCGAAGCTTTTTTCCAGGGCCTCGGTGTCGGGTGCACAGGCCTTGATGTAGCGGTCCACCACCAGCTTGGCGTGATCGAGCTTCATGCCTTTTTCACGCCAGCGGTTGATGACCGCCAGGTTGCGGCGGCAGTCCAGCACGCTCTGGTCGGTGCACCACAGCAGCTTGTCGCAGTGGCTGACAAAGGTGCGCAGTGCTTCGCTGTCCGGCTGCCCGGTAATATTCACGACGATGTGCTGGAAGTGTTGGCGCAGGGCACTGAGCAACATGAACAACTCGGCAGCGCTGGTGAGCTTGAGCGGTTCGTCGCCGGTGGCGTACGCCAGGATGCGCAGGCCATCCAGGGCGGTGGTGAAGGCACTGTTGATCAAGGTCGTGTCGAGGCGGCGCAAATGCCGCAAGGCATCACCGAAATTGAACGTGCTTTCCAGGCCCAGCAGCGCCAGGCTGTCGCTGCGCGGCAGGCCCAGGTCGAGGAGCAGTGTCTGCTGGCCGCTCCGCTGTACCACCAGCGCCAGGTGGGTAGCCAGCATCGCCCCATCCGCGTTGCTCTGGGTACCAAACAAGACGGTCAGGCCACCCAGCTGGGCATTGGGCGTGACCGTCGGCAGGCGCTTGCTCAGGCGCCGCACCAGCCCTGCCACTTCACTGGAGCGCGAGCCGTAGGCAACGAAGTCGCGGGCACCGGCACGCATGGCGTTCAGGACAAGCTGGTTGTCCATGCCATCGCCGAGAGCCACCACCGCGAGCATCGGCTTGGCTTCCAGGGCGCCTTCGATCAGCGCGCTCTGGGCCACCACGTTTTCCCGGTCCAGGCCGACAAACACCAGGTTGGCAAAGGTCACGTCGACCAGTGCCAGCAGTTCGTCCAGGCTGCCGGTGCCGGCGCTCACGACTTGGCCCAGGGGCGCGAGTGCACCCTGCAGCCACTCCAGGTCAGTGGTGTTGCGGGTGATGGCGAGGAAGGTCTGGCTCAGGCTATCGCTCATTGGGAAAGTCCACTGCGACGGTCAAAGTTGCCGTTTTCCAGGAAGAACAGGCGGTACCAGTTCGGGTCGTAGTTGCGCAGTTTTTCGCCGGGCAAGGAGGGCAGTTGGGCGTTGGCGGCCAACGGCTGCACCAGGTGCGGCGTAACGATCATCAACAGTTCTTTTTCCTCGCGGCTGATAGTGGAGTCGCGGAAAAACGCGCCGAGGATCGGGATGTCGCCCAGCCCGGGAAACTTGCTGATGGTGGAGCGGTTGTTGGTGCTGATCAGGCCGCTGATCACGAAGCTTTCGCCATCGGCCAGGGACACGCTGGTGTCGGTGCGGCGTACGGTCAGCGCCGGCACTTGAATGCCTTGGATCTGCACGGCGTTGCTGTAGTCCAACTCGCTGACTTCCGGCGCCACCTTGAGGGTGATGCGGTTACGGTCGATCACCGTGGGGGTCAGGGTCAGGCGGATGCCGAACTCCTTGTACTCGATGGAGATGGTATCGCTGCCGGCGCTGGGCACCGGCACCGGCACCTCGCCGCCGGCCAGGAAGGAGGCACTCTGGCCGCTCATCGCCACCAGGCTCGGGCGTGCCAGGGTGTAGGCGAAGCCACTGCGCTCCAGGGCGTTGATCATGGCCGAGACCCGCCCGCCGCCAAAACCGATATTGAAGTTGCTGCTGCTGATCTGCAGCGCCTGGGTGGTGGGCGTGGGGAACAGCAAATTAGGGCTGCCGAAAAAGGCGTTCTTGGCGGTACCGAGAATCGTGGTGCTGGCTTCCTTGAGCTTGGTGCGGCTGACTTCCACAAAACGGATATCGGTCTGCACCTGGCTGGGCAGCAGTGGATCTTCCGACGGCGACAGCGACAGGCTGGTCAGTGCCGAGGTGGCCTTGCCCTTGACGAACACCATGCTCTGGCGCGGCGCGCTGGCGCAGGCGGTCCAGACCATCAGGCTGGTGGCGCCGGACGCGACACCGGTCAGCAGGAAATTACGGTCGCCGTTGACCCGCACATCGGCGATTTTCGGATCGCCGATGGCCAGGCGCGTGATAGCTACCGGCGATTGCAGCTCCTGTTGCAGGCCTTCTCCCACTTCAACGACGGCGGGCAACTGGCCGAGCGCGCTGCAATTGCCCGGCGCCGCCAGCGCCATGCCGACCGGCAGGCTCGACAGCATCAGGGCCCAGGCCAGTTGCGTGAACAGGGGTGCGTAGCGATGGCTCATTCAAGGCATCCTTGCTCGATCACGGAGTTTGTGGCGCCGATTGGGCGCCGCGAATCACTTCAACACCACGGCGTACACCAGGCTGACCACCCGCTGCGGCGACTCGTTTGGGCGGGCCGGTCAGGGCCAGTTGAGTAAATTGGTAGAGGTCGCGGTTGGCACTTTCCAGTTTGTCCGGCGCATCGCTTTCACCGGCCCAGTAGCGACTGAGCAGTTGCTCTTCGGCGCTGCGTACGGCCAGGCGCAACACACCCGCTTGCGCCGCGAGCATCAGGCGGCTTAATAGAGGCTCCGGCACGGCCAGCACGACGGTGCGTGCGCTCGCCCGACGTTGGGCGGCCTGGGCGCGCTCTTCGGCCGTGGCCGGCGGTGGGACAGCCGGCCGGCCATCGTTGGCCAGGCCCAATTGGTCGCCGACGCTGAGCAGGCGCATGGCGGGCAGCACGATCTGGGCCGATTGCTCGGCATTGCTGGTGTCCTGACGCAGGAACAACAGCACATCCACGTAATCGCCTGGGCTGAGTTGGCCTGCGGCGCCGATCACCTCATCCACGGCCACGGCCAGGGCGCGTTCGTCGGGGCGAATCATGCGGGCGAGCGGGCCGCCGCCGGTGAAGCTTTCTTCGGTGAGCCAGGTGCCGGCACCGAGGGTGCGCAGTGGCGTGCGGCCGATGGCTTGGTCAAGCCGAGTCAGGCTGCCAGCGGGCACGGTGCGCAGTTTTTCCACGGCCAGGTCAGCGGCGGTCAGCGGGATAAGGGCAGGCACGTCGTGCACCAGGACCACTACGGGTTGGCGGGTCTGGTCTTCGACGGTAGCGACGGTATTTTCCACGGAAACGACAGGTGCAGCGGGGGCGGCGACAGGCTCCGGCGCGCGGCTCAAGACCAGCCCCCAGTACCCGGCGATCAGCGCCCCGATCAGCAGCAACCCGGCCAGGACCATGCTGATACGACTGTTCATGACGGCTCTCCCTATCCCGTTGCACTGCGCGCCCGTTTAATCCAAACGGGTTAATCCGCAACCTGGCTGTGATGAACATCTAACGATTTCGCTATTTGAAGGTAGCTCAGCTAGGACGAAATGCCATTACCGTGGGAAAAATTTATCTGAACTAGAGCAGCAGCTGTTTAGCGTGCGGTTTTGTGGCGTCAACGTTGTGACTAATACTTTGTGATTAATCCGTTATTACAGTTGTGAGGGTGGGGTTTGTTGACAATGCTCTAGTAGCAAGCCGCGATCATCTGGTACTAGAGCCGTTCCGGCTTCCGGTAGCGTTTTTTGGAGAAGTCTTATGTTCATTGACCTGATGTTGAAACTGTATGTCCACACTCAACTATTCTTTCAACGCAAAGACGGTGCTTCAGGTATTGAATACGCGATTATCGTGGCGATGGTTGCACTGGTGATCGTGGGCGCTGGTTCTGGGCTTGGAACTAAGATCAAGTCCATTTTTGATAGCGTCGCGACCAAGATGACGACTTGATAGTCTGCTTGTAAATGTGGAAAACCCTCATTGACGTTCTTCAAGACCAGGTACAGCCATGAGCGCCTCATCGCTTTCCCGCCAACAAATTCTTTTGGTGGACGACGAAGAGGACGCCCTGATTGAACTCGCCGAATCCCTCGGGAACGAGGGGTTTGTCTGTTTTACCGCCAACTCCGTCACCTTCGCCCTGCAAGAATTGACACTTCACCCCGACATCGCCCTGGTCATTACTGACCTGCGCATGCCTGAGGAAAGTGGCATCTCTTTGATCAAGCGCCTGCGCGAGCACACCTCACGTTCTCACCTGCCGGTGATTGTGATGTCCGGTCATGCAGAAATGGACGACGTCAGCGACATGCTGCGCCTACAGGTGCTGGATCTGTTCCGTAAGCCGATCTACCTGGTGCGGTTGATCGATACGTTGAACAATCTGTTTCCTCTCCCTAAAGCCAGGCCCTAGGCGTCAGGCTTGTCGAATCGTCCTTGCGGCGATGGCGTCGATAAAATCGCCATCGCCGGGAAGCCGGCTCCTGCCGAAGGTTACAGCTGATAACTGAAACTCAACGAATACCGCGGCCGTCGATCGAAGCTGTCCAGCGCCACGTCCGACATCGGCTTGGCGACTTCCAGCGCGATGTTGTAGTACTTGGCGTCGCCGAAGCGCAGCCCCAGCGCTGCCGATGACATGTCGTTACCCTTGACTGGCAAGTCGTTGAACCAGGTCTTGGCGCGGTCGAACACCACATAGGGTTGCAGGATCCTTACCCAATCACCGGCGCGGTTGTAGCTGTAGTTGACCTCGTAGGCCACGCCCCAGCCCTTGTCGCCCGTGCCTTGGTCATCGGGATAGCCGCGGCCGAAACTTTGCCCGCCGAAGGTAGCGCGTTCGCTGTCAGGCAGGTCGTCGTTGCTCCAGTAGAGCGCGCCAGACAGCACGCCTTGCCAGTTATCGAACAGCTTGTTGCTCTGCACGCCAGACAAGCGCAGGCGGAAGAAGTCGAGGTCGGGTTTGAGGCCACCGAAATCCGTATGGGTCTTGGCGCCCATGCCATTGATGCCTTGGTACACACCGCCGCTGATGATGCGTAGTTGGGTGGTGTCAGCCTTGCGCCAGTCCCCTTCGAAGGCCAGGGCGCGCAGGTTGGTTTCCAGTTCAAACCGTTGGGGGAAACCCTCCAGTTTGTAACGGTTGGTCTGGTCGACGGCGTAGAGGCGCGTACCCAGGCTGAGCGACTCGCTGGGCGAGGCGATGAAGGGGTGGCTGATGCCAATGGAGTAACGGTCGATCTGCTGGTGCGGCTTGAGTTCCAGGCCGTCGCCCAATTGCAGGCTGGTGCTTGGATCGGCGCGGTAGCGTTCCCCCGAGAGTGCAAGCTGGGTGCCCTCGGCGTTGATGAACTGGCTATAGGCCGCGCGGTAGTAGTGCTCTTTGTCTTCGCCAGGCGGAAACAGGCCGCTGACGCTCAGTTGTTCACCCATGGATGTCCATGAATTGCTGGTGCCAGTCAACAATGCCTGGGTACCGCCACGGCTGGCCTCGTTGAGGCTCATGCTGGTGGTGAAGGGCTTGCGGCTGGCACTGATTTGCATGTGGGTGCCGCCATCGGTGGTGCTTGGCGGTGGCACCTGGGCCTGCAAAGTCACGCCTGGAATGGCACTCATCAGTGTGGTGTAGCGCTCGAAGGTCTTGCGTGTGAGCGGGCGCTCGGCCTTGAGTTTTTCCGCCAGTTTGTCGACGTAGGACGAGACCGCGCCGATGTCGCCTTGCAGTTGGTAATCACGGATGTAGCCTTCTACCAACACCACTTGCACCAGGCCGTCCTCGAAACGTTGTTCCGGCAGGAAAGCGTAGGACAGCAGGTAGCCGTCTTCCTGGTAGCGTCGGGTGATGCTGCGTGTGGCTTCGATCAGTTGCGCCAGGTTGGTTTCATGGCCAATCAGCGGCTCGAATACCTGGGCGACCTCCTTGAGCGGGTAGACCGTGCCGCCGTCGATCTGCAGTTTGCGGATGGTCACTTTGGTGTCCATCAGCAACGGCTGCCCGGCGGTGGGCGCCGGCGTCGGCACCTGGGTTGGCGTGGCAGCCGGCCGATAGGCGTCGGCGGGCAGGTTGGGCACGGGCAGGTTGCGGATGGTGTCGTTGCTATTGAGGAAGCTGGGTAGGGTATCGGCGTGGGCGTAAGCACTGAGGGTGAGCATTAACATCGGCGTCAAGGCGCGCATAGGACACTCCATGGTCATAACTGCAGCAGCATTCGCAGATTCCCGCCGGGCTCTGGGGGCGCGGTTCGGGTGTTTTCAGGGATCGATCATTGATCCATAAAAAAGACGAGAGACTTAATGGGGTCTCTCGTCTCAACCAAGCGTAGGCGCTGTAGGTGAGGCCGTCTAATCGGCCAGGTGCAATTCTATTTTTTGCCGCCCAGGCCACCCAACAGCCCGCCCAGAAGACCACCATTTGCGCTGCCGCTCGCCCCCGCAGAAGCCCCGGCGCCTGCACCGACACCCAGGTTCAGGCCTCCACCGAGCAAGCCGCCACCGGTGTTGGTGCCGCCGGTGACCAGGCCACCGATCGACGCCACCGTGCCGCCCACTGCACTCACGGTACCGCCCAGGGCGTTGGTGACCGGGTTGGCGTTGGTGCCGCTGATTTTGCCGCCCAGGTTGCTGACGGCGCTGCCGACATTGGTTACCAGGCCATTGACCGGAGCACCCAGGCCGGTGGCGCCGCCGATGTTTTGAGTCAGGCTCTGTACGCCGCTGGTAACGGGGTTGAGTGCGTTGCCGATAGGGCCGGTCAACCCTGCAACGGGAACGCTTGTCTGGGTGCTTGGCGTGCCGCCTCCGAGTGCGGCCACGGTGGTGCCCGCTTTGACACCGGTCACCCCAGCTGCGCTGACCACGCCGTTGGTGCTGCCTGCATCCAGGCCGCTGCCAGCACCGGCGATCACGCCACCAATGAGTTCGGCCAGGTTCAGACTGCCGCTGCTACCGCCTGTACCACCGCCGTTGCCGCCACCACTGTTATCCGCATCCGGGTCGACGTAGCCACTGGCCTTGCCGGCCGCAGTGCCCACACCATTGAGCACATTGCCCAACGCGCCGGTCACAGGGTTGCCGGTGCCGCCGGTGTCGGCCACTTTATCGCCCAGGCCGTCGACGGTATCGCCGACTTTTTTCAGCAAGCCGCCTACCGGTGAGTCCAGGCCTGTCGCGGTGCCGACTTTACCGGTGGTTTTTTCCACCAGGGATACCACAGGCACCAGGACTTTTGCGCCGACGGTATTAGTGACCGAACCCAGCGGACCGGTGGTGCTGGCAGTGCTCAGGGTGTCGCCCAGCATGGTCACGGCATTGCCGACCTTGCCGACGGTATTGCCCACCAGCGGTGCAGCGCCGCTGACCACAGGCACTTTGCCCAACAGGGTGGCGACGTTAGTACCGGTAACGGTCACGCCGTCGCCCAGGTCAGAAACCCCGTTGGCCACGCCAGCGACGGTTTTGCCCAAGGCATTGCTGTCGGTACCCAGCGTACCCAGGCCATCTGACAGACCGGTGCCGATGCTGCCGACCGCGTTGCCGGTGGCGGTCACCAGGCCGCCAGCGGTTGCGCCAACAATCGGCAGGCTGCCGAGGGTGGTGCCCAGGCTCCTGACGGTGCCGCCGAGGCCTGTCACGGTATCGCCAACGGTGTCGACCACGGTCGCGGTGACCAGTGGCGTTGCAGTTCCCCCTGGGGTGCCAGGGTCGGTACCGCCACCGCCCGTGCCGCCGCCACCAGCGCCAGCGCTTGAGGAAGAACCACCACTCTTATGCCCACCACCACCGCTGCTGCAGCCGCCGAGTGCCAATGCTACTGCCAGGGCCAGCGCGGTACTTGCTTTCCAAAACACGACGTGAGTTTTCATGATTGAGTTCCCTGCACCTGTACAACCTTAGTTGTCTTCAAACGCTCACTATTTCTAGGGATAGCGATACGTTTGTCCGTGTGGCTATAACAGCCCCGGCGGTGCGTTCTCTCAATGCTCAACTTGGTATTAACGATTTATATATCGTGCGGATGTACCGTTTAAGTAACTAATACCAAGGGTGTAGTGTGAGGATGTATCAAGATGTATATCTGTTTAAAATCAAATAGTTGAATAAAAGAGCGGACGTTAAAAAGTCCGCTATCACTTAGGTTGTATATATACAATTAATCAGTTTTTTCAGGCGATCGGCTGCCACTTGCCTACCATGTGTTCAATATCGCCTGCGCCTTTCAAGCACAACTCACCGCTGGAGCCGGCGGCGCTGGCCAGTAAGGTCACTTCACTGGGCAGGCGTACGGGTTTCCTGAACTCGACGTGTATCTCTATATTGGCGGCGGGCAAGTGTTCGCCAAGTGCGGCGAGAGTGTGTGCCTTGTTCCACAGGCCGTGGGCGATGGCTTGGGGGAATCCAAACAGCTTGGCGGTCAGGGCGCTGAGGTGGATCGGGTTGTAGTCGCCAGAGACCCGTGCATAACGGCGGCCGATGTCGGCGGGAGCCTGCCAGCGGGACAATTCGCTGACCTGGGTGGGGGAGGGTTGGGCGGTATCTTCTGCCTCACCGTACAGTTTCACGCCCCGGCACAGCATGCGGCTCTCGGCTTCCCACAGCAGGCCGAGGGCATCTTCGACGGTGGTGATCAGGTCGAAGGTCGCGCCCTTGGGGTGAGGCTTGAGGTTTTGCGCGCAGACACCGACGGACAGTTGGCTCACACCCCCCATCGGGCGGTGGATGCGGATTCGGTTGCTCAGGTGAATCAACCCCAGCAGCGGGAAAGGAAAGCCTTTATCGGTGAGCAGCTGCATCTGCAGGCCGAACGCCAAGACATGCGGATAAGTCGCCGGCAGGATCGGGCTGTCGGCAAAACCACAAACCTTGCGGTACGCGGCCACCTGCGTGGGGTTGATGCTCACCCGGCAGCGCAGTCCCTGCTCAGGCAGGGTGCTGCCGGTGATCTTGCGCTTGAGCGCGGCGCGCCAATACAGCGGCGGCAGAAACGGCGTATTGCCCAGTGTCTTCCATTGCATGTCTATGCTCCCAGGAGACTTTGCCCACACACGCGCAGCGCTTGCCCGCTGACCGCACCGGAACCCGGTTGACCCAGCCACGCCACCGCTTCGGCGACGTCCTGTGGCAGGCCGCCCTGGCCCAGTGAACTCATGCGTCGCCCGGCTTCACGCAAGGCGAACGGAATATGCGCGGTCATTTGGGTTTCGATAAAACCCGGCGCCACGGCGTTGATGGTGATGCCGCGCTCCTTGAGCAGCGGCGCCCAGGCCTGTGCCAGGCCGATCAACCCCGCCTTGCTCGCCGCATAGTTGGTTTGCCCACGGTTACCGGCGATGCCGCTGATGGACGCCAGCAACACCACGCGCGCGTTGTCGTGCAAAGAACCGCTGTCGAGCAGCGCCTTGGTTAGGACTTGGGGCGCATTGAGGTTGACCGCCAGCACCGCGTCCCAGTATTCAGGGGTCATGTTTGCCAGGGTCTTGTCACGGGTGATACCGGCGTTGTGCACCAGGATGTCGAGGCCATCGGGCAGGTGCTCGATCAATTGGCTGGCGGCGTCCTCAGCGCAGATATCCAGTGTGACGGTGCGTGCTCCCAGGCGCGCCGCCAGGGCTTCGAGGTCGGCCTTGGCCTGGGGCACGTCGAGCAGGATCACCTCGGCGCCATCGCGGGCCAGGGTTTCGGCGATGGATGCACCAATGCCTCGGGCGGCGCCGGTAACCAGTGCCTTGCATCCGGCGAGGGGCCGGGTCCAGTCTTCGACCGGCGTGGCGCAGGCTTCCAGGCGAATCACCTGGCCGGAGATATACGCGCTCTTTGGTGACAGGAAGAAGCGCAGGGCCCCCTCTAACTGAGCTTCGGCACCCTCGCCGACGTAGAGCAGTTGCAGCACGCCGCCATTGCGCAGCTCTTTGGCCAGCGAGCGGCTGAAACCCTCCAGGGCGCGCTGGGCGCTGGCGGCGAAAGGATCGCTGAGGCTTTCTGGCGCCCGCCCGAGGATTACCAGGTGCGCGCTGTTATCCAGGTTTTTCAGTAATGGCTGGAAGAATTCGCGCAGCTGCTTGAGTTGATCCGTGTGTTGCAAATCGCTGGCGTCGAACACCACCGCCTTGAGTTTGGGGCCGTGGCCGGGAATCCAGGTCGACGTCTCGGCGCCGTAGGTGTAGATGGCGTCGGTGAGCCGGTTGGCAAACGCCTGTACCTGAGTTGCCAGCGCACCGCCGCCCAGCAGCAACGCACCTTCCACCGGACGCAGGCGCCCGGCTTGCCAGCGTTCCAGGCGTACCGGTGACGGCAGGCCAATGGCGGCGACCAGGCGATGGCCGAGGCTTGAGTTGGCGAAGTCGATATAACGGTCAGACATGGAACGCTCTCCGAAGGCTGGGGTTCAAAGGGTTGACCACCCCGGGGTGGCAGTCGTTCGATTGAGCCTAGGCTAGGCTTGGTGATTCCACCCACAACCATCAGGGAGCTTTCCATGACTCAATTGCGCCGTGTAGCGATCATTGGCGGTAACCGCATTCCATTCGCCCGCTCCAATGGCCCCTATGCCACGGCGAGCAACCAGGCGATGCTGACCGCCGCCCTGGAAGGCCTGATCGAACGCTACAACCTGCACGGCCTGCGCATCGGCGAAGTGGCTGCCGGTGCGGTGCTCAAGCATTCCCGCGACTTCAACCTCACCCGCGAATGCGTGCTGGGCTCGCGCTTGTCCCCGCAAACCCCCGCCTATGACATTCAGCAGGCGTGTGGCACCGGCCTGGAAGCGGCGTTGCTGGTGGCTAACAAAATCGCCCTGGGGCAGATCGAATGCGGGATTGCTGGCGGGGTGGACACCACGTCCGATGCACCTATCGGCGTGAATGAAGGCCTGCGCAAGATCTTGTTGCAAGCCAACCGCAGCAAGTCCATGGCGGATAAATTAAAAGTCTTGTTACAAGTTCGTCCCCATCACCTCAAGCCGGAACTGCCGCGCAACGGCGAACCACGGACGGGTTTATCCATGGGCCAGCACTGCGAATTAATGGCGCAGACCTGGCAGATCCCCCGCGCGGAGCAGGACCAGCTGGCCCTGGAAAGCCACCAGAAAATGGCCGCTGCCTACGCCGAAGGCTGGCACAACGATTTGCTCACGCCGTTCCTGGGCCTGACCCGCGACAACAACCTGCGCCCGGACCTCACCCTGGAAAAACTCGCTGCGCTCAAGCCCGCCTTCGAGCGCAGCGAAAAGGGCACGCTCACCGCCGGCAACTCCACGCCCCTCACGGATGGCGCGTCGCTGGTGCTGCTGGGCAGTGAGGAATGGGCCGAGGCGCGTGGCTTGCCGATCCTCGCGTATTTGCGCGATGGCGAGGCGGCGGCGGTGGACTTCGTCAATGGCGCCGAAGGCCTGCTGATGGCGCCGGTCTACGCGGTGCCGCGGTTGCTGGCCAGGAATGGTCTGACGCTGCAGGACTTCGATTACTACGAGATCCACGAAGCGTTCGCTGCCCAGGTTTTGTGCACGCTCAAGGCGTGGGAGGATGCGGACTACTGCAAGACGCACCTTGGGCTGGATGCACCGTTGGGGTCGATCGACCGTAGCCGGCTCAATGTGAAGGGCAGCTCCCTGGCCGCCGGGCACCCGTTCGCCGCCACAGGGGGGCGTATCGTCGCCAATCTGGCCAAGTTGCTGGATGCGGCGGGCAAGGGCCGTGGTCTGATTTCGATCTGTGCCGCAGGCGGCCAGGGTGTTACGGCGATCATTGAACGATGATTGCGCCGAAAATTGGCCTATTGGATGCATTCTTGAGTGGTCAGAGGTCGGTAGCCTCTCCCACCGGCGAGCCGATTGCCGTATAACGAGTGCCATAAGCGTATTTGGTAATAAAGGACCCACAATAAAAGCTGATGAAGACTCCTAAACGCATTGAACCCCTGATCGAAGACGGTCTGGTCGACGAAGTGCTGCGCCCACTCATGAGTGGTAAAGAAGCAGCTGTTTATGTGGTGCGCTGCGGCAACGAATTGCGTTGCGCCAAGGTTTACAAGGAGGCGAACAAACGAAGTTTTCGTCAAGCGTCCGAATACCAGGAAGGCCGTAAGGTCCGTAACAGCCGGCAGGCCCGGGCCATGGCCAAAGGCTCCAAGTTCGGCAAGAAAGAAACCGAGGATGCCTGGCAGAACGCCGAAGTGGCGGCGTTGTTCCGCCTGGCGGGTGCCGGCGTTCGTGTGCCTCAGCCGTTCGACTTCCTTGAAGGCGTGCTGCTGATGGAGCTGGTGGCCGACGAGTACGGCGATGCGGCGCCGCGTCTGAACGACGTGGTGCTGGAGCCGGACCAGGCGCGTGAGTACCACGCCTTCCTGATTTCCCAGATCGTGCTGATGCTGTGTACCGGCCTGGTGCACGGTGACCTGTCCGAGTTCAACGTGCTGCTCACGCCAACGGGCCCGGTGATCATCGACCTGCCCCAGGCGGTGGATGCGGCGGGTAATAACCACGCGTTCAGCATGCTCGAACGGGATGTGGGCAACATGGCTTCCTATTTCGGGCGCTTTGCCCCGGAGTTGAAGAAGACCAAGTACGCCAAGGAAATGTGGGCCCTGTACGAAGCCGGCACCTTGCACCCGGCCAGCGTGTTGACCGGTGAGTTCGACGAGCCGGAAGAGCTGGCGGATGTGGGCGGTGTGATCCGTGAGATCGAAGCGGCGCGGCTGGATGACGAGCGTCGCCAGGCGATTCGGGCGGCGGACGACGCGCCACCGAGCAAGGTGCCGGACGAGCCACCGCCGCCGCCTTGGATGCAATAACGCAATCCAGTGTAGGAGCTGGCTTGCCTGCGATGCAGGCGCCTCGGTATGTCAGTCACACCGAAGTCATGCTATCGCCGGCAAGCCAGCTCCCACAAAAGCCCGCTCCCACATTGGGTTGTGTGCCTGTCCAGCGAGGTTCGATCAGGTGCAACAGTGACCGGACGCCAATTCCTTGAGTATCGGACAGTCCGGCCGATGATCGCCCTGGCAGTGCTCCACCAGGTCCTGCAACGTATCGCGCAGTTGCCCCAGCTCCAGAATCTTCTGGTTGAGCGCATCGATATGCTGGCGTGCCAACGCTTTCACGTCGGCGCTGGCCCGTTGTCGATCCTGCCACAGGGTCAGCAGCTTGCCGACTTCCTCCAATGAAAACCCCAGGTCCCGCGAGCGTTTGATGAACGCCAGGGTGTGCAAGTCGTCGCTGCCATACACGCGGTAGCCGCTGTCGGTACGGTGGGCGGCTTTGAGCAGGCCGATGGATTCGTAGTAGCGAATCATCTTGGCGCTGAGCCCGCTCTGGCGTGCGGCTTGGCCGATGTTCATGGACGTTGATCCTCCAGGTCCTTGGGTTTCCAAGTCTTCAACAGTAATGCGTTGCTGACCACGCTGACGCTGGACAAGGCCATCGCCGCGCCAGCCAACACCGGGTTGAGCAAGCCGAATGCCGCGAGTGGAATGCCGATCAAGTTATACACAAAGGCCCAGAACAGGTTCTGACGGATTTTTGCGTAGGTTTTGCGGCTGATCTCCAGGGCCGCCGGCACCAGGCGCGGGTCGCCGCGCATCAGGGTGATACCGGCCGCGTGCATGGCCACATCGGTACCGCCGCCCATGGCGATGCCGATATCGGCAGCAGCCAGGGCCGGGGCGTCGTTGATACCGTCGCCGACCATGGCCACCACACCGGTTTTTTTCAGTTCGGCGACGGTGGCGGCTTTGTCGGCGGGCAGCACTTCGGCGTGCACATCGTCGATGCCCAGGGCTTGCGCGACCACGCGGGCGCTGCCGCGATTATCGCCGGTGAGCAAATGGCTGGTGATGTGCTGGGCCTTGAGTTGCTGCACGGCTTCCAGCGCACCGGACTTGAGGGTGTCGCCAAAGGCGAACAGCCCCAGCACACGCGGTTGCGCACCTTGCTCGATCAGCCAGGACAAGGTGCGACCCTCGGCTTCCCAGGCGTTGGCGGAGTCGGCGAGGTCGCCCGCGCTCAAGCCGTTTTCTTCCAGCAGCCGACGATTGCCCAGGGCCAGCGGTTGCCCATTGAGCGTGCCAGCAATGCCGCGCCCGGCCAGGGATTGGCTGGCCGTCACATCGGCTACGGCCAGTGCTTTTTCGTGGCATGTATCCAGCACCGCCTTGGCCAATGGGTGTTCGCTGCCGCGTTGCAGCGCGCCGGCTTGTTGCAGCAGTACATCTTCGTTGCCATCGACTGCCGCCAGGTGGGCAATTTTGGGTGTGCCGGAGGTGAGGGTGCCCGTCTTGTCGAACACCACGGCGCACACTTCATGGGCACGCTCCAGCGCCTCGGCGTCCTTGATCAGGATACCGTGGCGCGCGGCAACGCCCGTGCCCGCCATGATCGCAGTCGGCGTGGCCAGGCCCAAGGCGCAGGGGCAGGCGATCACCAGCACGGCGACGGCATTGATGATTGCGGTCTCCACGGACGCACCATACAGCCACCAGCCCACCAGGGTGATCAGCGTCAGTAGCAGCACGGCCGGCACGAAGACCTGGCTGACTTTGTCGACCAGCTTCTGGATCGGAGCCTTGGCGGCCTGGGCGTCTTCCACCAGGCGGATGATCCGCGCCAATACACTTTCTGCGCCGAGGGCCAGGGTGCGAACCAGCAGCCGGCCCTCGCCATTGATGGCGCCGCCGGTGACCTTGTCGCCCGGTTGTTTTGGTACGGGCAGGCTTTCGCCGCTGATCAAGGCTTCGTCGGCATGGCTCTGGCCGTCCACCACCTCACCGTCCACCGGGAAGCGCTCGCCAGGCTTGACCATGACCAGGTCACCCAGCTTCAACGCATTGATGGCGACATTTTCTTCACGGCCTGCAATGACCCGAATCGCCCGTTCAGGTCGCAAGGCTTCCAGGGCGCGGATGGCGCTGGCGGTCTGGCGCTTGGCGCGGCTCTCCAGGTATTTGCCCAGCAGCACCAGCGCAATCACCACCGCCGAGGCTTCGAAGTACAGGTGCGGCGCCATGCCTGGGTGAGCGGTGAGCCACTCATAGATACTCAGGCCGTAACCGGCGCTGGTGCCGATGGCTACCAGCAGGTCCATATTGCCGGCACCGGCACGTACGGCTTTCCAGGCGGCGATGTAGAAGCGTGCGCCGAAGATGAACTGCACCGGTGTGGCCAGCGCGAATTGAGCCCAGGCGGGCAGCATCCAGTGCAGGCCGAAGGGGGCGACCAGCATCGGCAGCACCAGCGGCAATGCCAGCAGGATCGCCAGCAGCAGCGCCCAACGCTCGCGGTGCAGGCGCTGGGCCTGGTTGGCCTCGGTGGTGGTTTCGCTTTGGGGCAGGGTAGCGGTGTAGCCCGCTTTGTCGACGGCGGCGATCAGCGCGCCGGGGTCCATCTGGCCCAGCACTTCAACATGGGCGCGCTCGTTGGCCAGGTTGACGCTGACGCTTTGCACCCCCGGCACCTTGCCCAGCGCGCGCTCGACCCGGCCAGCACAACTGGCGCAGGTCATGCCGCTGATGGGCAGGTCAAAGGTGGTGGATCCATTCATGGGGCAGTCCTCCAGGAGAAGTCGCCCTTAGGATCAACCTTGACCTGTAGGGAAGGTCAAGCACCTGTTTATTGCAGGCATCGGCTTGCCGGCGCCTACAGGGTGGATACTTAATATTCGAGGGCGGCGGGTTTGAGGTACATGCCGTCCGGGCCTTGGGCAATGCGCAATTTGCGCACGTCACCAGCCTTGAGCGTGATGTTTTGCGCGGGCGGCGCCAGCAATCCCGGCAGGCAGCCTGGCGACTGGCCCGGCAGCAGCTTCAGGCGCAAGGACAGGTTGCCCGCCGGCAGGTTGAACGAAGTGGCTTGTTCCTGGAACAGCCGGCCTGCCAGCTGGTCATTCAGGTACAGGCCGATTTCGCAGTTGGTCGGCACTTCCAGGCGTTCCCGGGAAATGATCAGCACCGCATAGTCTTCGGCGGCGACAGCCGGCGGTGCAGCGGCAGACAAACTCATCAGGCCGAGAAGGGCAAAGAACGACCAGCGCATGGCGAATGCTCCGTGGTGTGAATCGAAGAGAGGTGAAGCTTGGCCGACGATGCCAACGATTACCAGCCCGGCAGCTATTCCAGGAACTTGACCTTGCCATCGTGGCAAGGTCGAGACTGGGTCCAACCTCATCAAAGGAGTCATGTCATGCAAGTATTCAGTGTTGACGGAATGACCTGCGGCCATTGCGTTCGAGCGGTGACCCAGGCGGTACAGAGCCAGGACCCGGCGGCCAGTGTGAAAGTCGACTTGGCGGCAAAGGAAGTGGGCGTCGAAAGCCGCCTTTCTGCCGAGCAAGTCATCCGCCTGATCACCGAAGAGGGCTACAGCGCCAAGCTTGCCTGACGCGGTAAAATAGTTAGCGAGCTATCGTGTTCAATGCGCTCCAGCGCGGCTAGACTATCGGGCTGCCGTCTCACTTGGGTGCCCGATGAACCTCCGCATAATCCTGATTCTGGGTGCCTTGAGCGCCTTCGCGCCGCTGGCGATCGATTTTTACCTGCCGGGCTTCCCGGCGATGGCCAAGGCGTTCGCGACCGATGAAAAACACATCCAGTTGACCCTGGCGGTGTATTTCGGTGGCCTGGCCATCGGCCAATTGATCTACGGCCCGTTGGCTGACCGCTTTGGTCGGCGCGGCCCGTTGCTCAGTGGTGTCACGTTGTTCACCTTGGCGTCCTTTGCGTGTGCCTTCGCGCCATCGCTGGAGTGGCTGATCGCTGCGCGCTTTGTGCAGGCCCTGGGTGGGTGCGCGGGCATGGTGATTTCTCGCGCGGTGGTCAGCGACAAATGCGACGCGGTGGGCTCGGCCAAAGTGTTTTCCCAGCTGATGCTGGTCACCGGCCTGGCGCCGATCCTCGCCCCGCTGGCGGGTGGGTTGATGGTGGGGCTGTGGGGCTGGCAGTCGATTTTCCTGGCACTGTCGATATTCAGTGTAATGGCGGCCGTCGCCGTGGCGGTCGGGCTGCCGGAGACCTTCCCGGCTCATCAGCCGCGCCAGCCGTTGTCCGGCTCGCTGCGCCGCTACGCTGCATTGTTGTCAGACCGTGTCTACCTGGGTTACGCGCTGACCGGCGGTATCTCGATTGCCGGGATGTTTGCCTACATCGCCGGATCACCTTTTGTCTTTATCCAACTCTATGGCGTGCCTGCCGAGCATTACGGCTGGCTGTTCGGCTCCAATGCTGCTGGCTTTATTCTGGTCGCGCAGGTCAATGCGCGGTTGCTGTCCAAGCGTGGCCCGGCGTTTCTGCTGTCGCGCAGTGTATGGGTCTACCTGCTGGCAGCGCTGACGCTGCTTGGCATCGCTGCCTTGCGCACCGACGCGCTGTGGCCATTGCTGGTGCCGTTGTTTATCTGCATCGCCAGCCTGGGTTGCATTTTGCCGAACACCTCGGCATGCGCCATGAGCGGGCAGGGGGCACGGGCGGGTAGCGCTTCGGCGTTGCTCGGCTGCATCCAGTTTGGCGTGGCGGCGGGGGCGGCATCGTTGGTGGGGATCTTGCACGACGGCACAGCGATGCCGATGGCAATGGTCATCAGCTTGTGCGGTGTATTGGCGGTGACGATTGCGATGTCGACCCAGCGCCTGCAACGCAAACGGGCCTTGCAGGCGCAGGCCTGAAGCACGGGTCAGCCAGCGGCGGAGCGTTGCTGGCTGTTCGGAAAGCGGTGAGGCGCCTGGATACGGGCTTGCAGGGTGTCGGCAAAGGCACGGGCCTCGGCTTCGGTGCGGAAGGTGAACGCGTCCTGGTCGAGACGTACCTGCCATTTATTGCCTGCGGATTTTGCTAACGCTTTTATCAGGATTTTCA
This sequence comes from Pseudomonas lurida, assembly GCF_002563895.1. Taxonomy (NCBI): domain Bacteria; kingdom Pseudomonadati; phylum Pseudomonadota; class Gammaproteobacteria; order Pseudomonadales; family Pseudomonadaceae; genus Pseudomonas; species Pseudomonas lurida. The sequence continues at coordinate 778,139 of NZ_PDJB01000001.1, forward strand.
TTGCTGACTTCCTCACGTAAAAGAATCGTGGCAAAGGCGGCCAATATAAACCCGATAGCGCTCACAAATGTGACAAGGATCAACTCTCTGACTAGCGGTGCCGTCCATTACTCAAATGAATAATGGACGGCACTGAAAACCGCCTCTCAGAACCCTTCGAGCACGATCTTGCCCTTGGCCTTGCCGCTTTCCAGCAGTGCATGGGCGCGGCGCAGGTTGGCTGCGTTGATCACACCGAAGTGCTCGCCCACAGTGGTTTTCAGGGTGCCGGCGTCGATCAGCTCAGCCACGCGATTGAGCAGGTTGTGCTGTTCGATCATGTCCGGGGTCTCGAACATCGAGCGTGTGTACATGAACTCCCAGTGCAGCGACAGGCTCTTGCGCTTGAGCTTGCTGACGTCCAGCGCCTTGGGGTCGTCGATCAATGCCAGCTTGCCTTGTGGTTGCAACGCTTCCACCAGTTGGTCCAGGTGATGATCGGTCTGGGTCAGGCTGGCGACGTGGGTCACTTGCGGGTGACCAGCGGCTTTCAACGCGTCGCTCAGCGGTTGGCTGTGGTCGATCACCAGGTCGGCACCCAGGGCCTTGGTCCATTCCTGTGTTTCCGGGCGCGACGCCGTGCCGATCACTTTCAAGGCAGTGAGCTGGCTGGCCAGTTGGGTCAGGATCGATCCCACGCCACCGGCGGCGCCAACGATCAAAAGGCTCTGGCCTTCGTCCTGCTTGCCCTCACGCACGTGCAGGCGTTCGAACAGCAGTTCCCAGGCGGTAATGGCGGTCAGCGGCAGCGCGGCGGCTTCGGCAAAGCCCAGGCTCTTGGGCATGTGGCCGACGATGCGCTCATCCACGGTGTGCAGTTCGCTGTTGCCGCCCGGGCGCACCAGGGAGCCAGCGTAGAACACCTTGTCACCGGCCTTGAACAGCGTCACTTCGCTGCCGACCGCCTTGACCACACCGGCCACGTCCCAGCCCAGCACTTTGGCGGCGCCGTTTTCCGGGGCGACGTTCTGGCGCACCTTGGTGTCCACCGGGTTGACCGAGATGGCTTTGACTTCCACCAGTAGGTCGCGGGGGCCGGCGACGGGCGCTGGTAGTTCGATGTCTTGCAGGGCGCTTGGATCGTTGATCGGCAGTGAGGCGTAGTAGGCAATGGCTTTCATAGGGGCTCCGAAAGGGCGGGTGATCAGGCGAGAAATTTCAGGCGCTTGAGTTCGAAATGTTCGAGCACATCAGCGGCCTTGGCGCGGAAGCTCTGGATATGTGCGCTCTGGTCGTGGTCGGCCAACGCCGCGTCGTCGCTCCAGCGTTCGAGCATGTAGAAGGTTTCGGGGTGTTGCAGGTCCTGGTGAAGGTCGTACTGCTCGCAACCGGCTTCCAGGCGCGTGGGTTCCAACAGGCCGCGTAGCAGGGTTTCCAGAGTGGCCTGTTGGCCGGGCTTGGCGATCAGCGTGGCGATGACGTTAAAGGCAGTGGGCATATTCAACTCCAGACACGTGATGAACGGGATGCACAGATGATTGGCTATTTCCCGGGCAGATAAAAGCGGCTAAAACAGCAGTCTGTTTCAACGAAATTTTGATAATGAGTGGGAAAGCATGCTGCGTTTTGATGATTTGCAGTTGTTTGTACGTGCGGCGGACCTGGGCAGCCTGTCTGCTGCGGCGCGGGTCATGGACCTGTCGCCGGCCGTGGCCAGTGCGGCGCTCAAGCGTATCGAGCAGCAATTGGGCACGCGCTTGCTGGCACGCTCCACGCGCAGCCTGCGCTTGACCGCCGAAGGTGAAGGCTTCCTGGAATATGCCCGCGCTGCCTTGAGCTCGCTGGATGAAGGGCGACGCTTATTGGCCAGCGGGCAAGACCATGTCAGCGGGGTGCTGCAGCTGTCAGCCCCTTCGGATTTCGGGCGCAACCAACTGCTGCCATGGCTGGACGAGTTCCAGCATGAGTACCCGCAACTTACGGTGCGACTGTTATTGGGCGATCGTATTGCCGACCTGTTCCGCCAACCGGTGGATATCGCCCTGCGTTACGGCGAGCCCGAGGACTCCAGCCTTATCGCGCTCCCCGTTGCGCCGGATAACGTCCGCGTGCTGTGTGCGTCCCCCCGTTACCTTGCGCGTTTTGGTGAGCCTCGGCATCTGGAGCAACTGGCCCAGCACAATTGCCTGCTGTATATGCTCGGCAGTCGGGTCCACGACCACTGGACCTTCCGCGACGGCAAGCGCGAAGTCAGCCTGACCGTCACCGGTGACCGCTTCAGTGACGATGCCGATGTGGTCCGTCGCTGGGCAGTGGCGGGTGTGGGGATTGCCTACAAGTCGTGGCTCGATGTCAGCTGCGACGTGCTGGCCGGGCGCTTGCGTCTAATACTGCCGGAGCTGCGTGGCGAGCGTACGCCGCTCAATTTGTTGTGTGCCCATCGTGCACAACTGAGCAAACCCATCAACTTGTTGCGGGAAATGCTCGTGTCCCGCTGTGCGACGTTGACTGCCCAGCTGCCGGAGCGATTGAGCACGACGTAACGGCCTCCATCACAACAGGAAATTTCACTCAGTTACTGTCCCTATCCGGACTGTCAGACGCCATGGAACCGGCAGTTTGCGCCCCTATACTTTGGCGCCAACCTCAGCAGAAAAATAATCAACAGGGAGTGAAAAGATGGAAGCAGCACTGTGCATCAGTCAAATCGCCAGCTTGCTCGCCGATCCCAAACGTACTGCGATGCTGTGGGCGTTGATGGATGGCTCGGCCAAGTCGCCGGTGGAGTTGGCGACACTCGCCGGGTTGTCGCCGACATCCGCCAACGCGCACCTCGCGCGACTGGCCGCAGGGGGGTTGCTGCGCGTGGAGGCCCGGCGTGGCAAGCGTTTGTTTCGTGTGGCGGCGCCTGATGTCAGCGCGGCGATCGATGCCATGGCCAAGACCACCGTGGCCTGCGCCACACGCAATGCACCGAATACGTTGCCGCCCCCCTTGGTTGCACCGCCGTCGTTGCGCCATGCCCGATTGTGCCATGGGCACCTAGGCGGCGAGCTGGGCGCGCAGCTGTATCAACACTTGCTCGAGGCGGGTTGGATCGAGCGCTATGAACAGCGTACCGATGTCACACTCAAGGGCGCGCAGCGCCTGGCGGGCTTGGGTATTTTCACTCAGGCGCTGGCGTCGCCGTTGGTGTGCAACTGCTTCGACTGGAGCCAGGAGCAACCTCACTTGGGCGGTGCTTTAGGGGCAGGGTTGTTGCAACTGTTTTTGCAGTCGAACTGGATCAGTGTGATCAATGATTCCCAGGCGTTGCAGGTCAAAGCCCCCGGGCAGCTGGAAATCACCCGACTGGGCATGCCGGTGAGACCGGGGGCGGGTGCGTGATGGCGGTGCCGGGCGGGATGGGGATGAAGGCTTTGTGCGTCGACTGTGCTGGAACGGGCTTGCCGGCGATAGCATCACCTCGGTCATCCTGAAACACCGAGGGGGCTGCATCGCCGGCAAGCCGGCTTGCGTGGGTATTACGGTTTGACCAGTCGCGCATCCAGGCTGTTTTGCGCCAGGCGTTTGGCCTGGTCCTGGGTCATGCCCAGCGAGGTGTACAGCGCGTGGAAGTTCTCGGTGACATAACCGCCGAAGTACGCCGGGTCATCGGAGTTCACCGTGACCTTAACGCCGCGCTCGAGCATGTCGAGGATGTTGTGCTGGGCCATGTCATCAAACACGCACAGCTTGGTGTTGGACAGCGGGCACACGGTCAGCGGGATCTGCTCGTCGATGATGCGCTGCATCAGGCGCTCGTCTTCGATGGCGCGTACGCCATGGTCGATACGCTGGATTTTCAGCAGGTCGATGGCTTCCCAGATGTACTCCGGCGGGCCTTCTTCGCCGGCGTGGGCCACGGTGAGGAAGCCTTCGTGGCGCGCACGGTCGAACACGCGCTGGAACTTGCTCGGCGGGTGACCCATTTCCGAACTGTCCAGGCCCACGGCCACGAACGCGTCCCTGAACGGCAATGCCTGGTCGAGGGTTTTCTCTGCTTCGGCTTCGCTCAGGTGGCGCAGGAAGCTGAGAATCAAACCGCTGGTGATCCCCAGCTGCTGCTCGCCATCTTTAAGTGCAGCGGCGATGCCGTTGAGCACCACCTCGAACGGTATGCCACGGTCGGTGTGGGTTTGCGGATCGAAGAACGGTTCGGTGTGGATCACGTTTTGCGCTTTGCAGCGCAGCAGGTAGGCCCAGGTCAGGTCGTAGAAATCCTGGGAAGTGCGCAGCACGTCAGCGCCCTTGTAATACAGGTCGAGGAACTCTTGCAGGTTGTTGAAGGCGTAGGCCTTGCGCAGGGTTTCGACGTCGTTCCACGGCAGCGCAATCTTGTTGCGCTCGGCCAGGGCAAACAACAACTCCGGCTCCAGCGAACCTTCCAGGTGCAGGTGCAATTCAGCCTTTGGCAGGGCATTGAGCCAATCGTACATTTTCTAAATTCTCATCAGGTGCAATGGCGGCATTCTACAGGCCATCGCCGAAATAATCGGCAAAACCTGACCAGCAGGAGAGTTTTGCTTTCATTCACGCAAGGGCCGCGTGAACTAAGGTGTAACGAAACGTTAGCGGCTTGGCGCAGTCTGTACCCCATCAATGACTGATTTGCCGTATTAAAAGGCCCGGAATGCTCACATCCCTCAAGCAAGAAAAATTCATGTTGCTGGCGCTGATTGCCGCCGTCGCCGCCTATCCATTGGAGCACTGGATGCTCCATAGCGGGCAAGCGGTGGCGTTGCTGTCGGGCGTGGTGCTCATTGGCTTTATCGTGGTGGCGTCGATGCGCGTGGCCCATCATGCCGAGCAACTCGCGGAAAAAGTCGGCGACCCCTACGGCACCATGATCCTCACCCTCGCCGCCGTGCTGGTGGAAGTGGTGATCCTGGCGATCATGATGAGCAATGAGCCGTCGCCCACCCTGGTGCGCGATACCATCTACTCGGCGGTGATGCTCGACATCAACGGGATTCTCGGCCTGGCAGCGCTGATGGGCGGCATCAAGCATGGAGAACAGTCCTACAACGACGATTCGGCGCGAACCTACAGCGTGATGATCCTCACTGCCATGGGCGTGTCGATGGTGGTGCCGGAATTTATCCCCGAAGCTGACTGGAAAATTTACTCGGCCTTCACCATTGGCGCGATGGTGGTCTTGTACACCCTGTTCCTGCGCATGCAGGTAGGGCCACACAGTTACTTCTTCAGCTACAGCTACCCGGAAAAGCGTCGCAAGAAGCAGCCCGAAGAAGAGCAGGCGCCATCGGTCAACCTGGCATTTTCCATCGGTACGCTGGTGTTCGGGGTGATTGTGATCGGCGCGCTGGCCGAGGTGATGTCCAAGACTCTGGACCTAGGCCTGGAAGGCACAGGCGCACCGCCGGTGATCACGGCGATTGTGGTCGCGGCCATTTCGGCAGCGCCGGAGATCCTCACCGCGTTGCGCGCGGCGTTGGCGAACCGCATGCAGTCGGTGGTGAATATCGCGCTGGGTGCTTCGCTGTCGACGGTGATCCTGACGGTACCGGTGATGGAGGCCATGGCGCTCTACACCGGCCAGCCGTTCCAGATGGCAATGACGCCAGTGCAGACCGTGATGGTGTTTATCACGCTGATTGTCAGTGCGATCAACCTTAACGATGGCGAAACCAACGCCATCGAAGGCATGACCCATTTCGTATTGTTCGCGACCTTTATCATGCTGTCGCTGCTGGGTTTGTAACTGACCTGAACAGCACCGCAGAGCCCATGTGGGAGCGGGTTTGCCCGCTCCCACATTCTTGATCGCTACTCGGCCTAGGTCCCGGCGATCAGTTCCCGCGCCGCCTGGCGGTGATCGGCGATCAGGCCTTTCAGATCCAGGCCTTCCACTTGGCCGTCGATCACCCGCCATTGGCCGCCGATCATCACCCGATCCGCACGGTCCGCGCCGCACAACAGCAGCGCCGAGATCGGATCGTGGCTGCCCGAGAAGCGCAGTTCATCCAGCTTGAACAGCGCCAGGTCGGCCTGTTTGCCGACAGCCAGTTCACCGATGTCCGTGCGGCCGAGCAACTGCGCCGAGCCTTTGGTAGCCCAGCCCAGCACGCCTTCGGGCGTGATTTTTTGCGCACCATAGCGCAGGCGCTGGATATACAGGGCCTGGCGGGTCTCAAGGATCATATTCGATGCATCGTTGGAGGCGGAACCGTCCACACCCAGGCCGATAGGCGCGCCCGCTGCGAGCAGGTCCAGGGTCGGGCAGATGCCGGACGCCAGGCGCATGTTCGAGCTTGGGCAATGACAGATGCCGGTGCCGGCGGCGCCCAGGCGCGCGATTTCATCCGGGTTGAAGTGAATGCCATGAGCCAGCCAGGTACGCGGGCCGAGCCAGCCGACGCTGTCGAGGTAATCCACGGTGCGCAGTCCGAAACGCTGCAGGCAGAAATCTTCCTCGTCGAGGGTTTCCGCCAGGTGCGTGTGCAGGCGCACGTCCAGGCGGTTAGCCAGTTCGGCGCTGGCCTCCATGATGTGCGGAGTGACGGAAAACGGCGAGCAGGGTGCCAGGGCAATCTGGATCTGCGCGCCGTCACCACGCTCGTGGTATTCGCGGATCAGGCGCTGGCTGTCGTCGAGAATGACTTGGCCTTGCTGCACGGTCTGTTGTGGCGGCAGCCCACCGTCGGCTTCGCCCAGGCTCATGGAGCCGCGAGTGAGCATGGCGCGCATGCCCAATTCGCGCACGCTGGCGACTTGCACATCAATGGCGTTTTCCAGGCCGTCGGGGAACAGGTAGTGGTGGTCTGCCGCTGTGGTACAACCCGAGAGCAGCAACTCCGCGAGGGCCACCTTCGATGCCAGCGCGAGTTTTTCCGGCGTCAGCCGCGCCCATACCGGGTACAGGGTTTTCAGCCAGGGAAACAACGGCTGGTTGACCACCGGTGCCCAAGCGCGTGTCAGGGTCTGATAGAAATGATGGTGGGTATTGATCAGCCCGGGTAGGACCACATGCTCGCGCGCATCGAACACTTGGGCGCAGGGCTGTGTGGGTGCTTGTCCCAGGGCCAGCACTTCGCTGATCACTCCGTCGTGCAGCACCAGGCCGCCACGGGCGTCGAGGTCGTTGGCAGTGAAAATCGCGAGGGGGTTTTTTAACCAGATACGGGTCGCAGGCATTGGCCGGCTCCTCTGAATGATGGGTTCAGGTTTGCCAGCTCAGTGTTGCCCTGTCTGCTGATCCAGGGTCGCCGGTGAGGGCGAGGGCACAGTCTACTGCTAGTCGGTGCTCGGGTCTATTTGCAGGAGCGAGGTGCTCTTGAGAACATCGCGGGCAAGCCCGCTCCCACAGGGCCTTGCCCTTACCAGGCGATGGTGTCGCCTTTGTAGTCGATGAAATGATGACCGCCTTTGCCGGTGTAGGCATTCACCTGGTCAACCAGGCCGCGCACGCTGGTGTCGACGTCGATGTGCGCGTTTTCGCCGCCCATGTCAGTCTTCACCCAGCCCGGATGCAGTGACAGTACCGTCAACGTGTGATCACCCAGTTGGTTGATAAAACTGTTGGTCATGGAGTTGAGTGCGGCCTTGCTGGCTTTGTACAGCGCCAGGTCGGAGCCGTCGGGGATGGTCACGCTACCCAGTACCGAACTCATGAAGGCGAGTACGCCAGTGTCCTTGCGGATCTGCCCGACAAAACGCTGGGCCAGGTTGATCGGCGCAACGGCGTTGGTGAAGAACAGTTGGCCGACCTCTGCCAGGGTGGCGTGCCCCGGCTCCTGATTGGCGGGGCCCTTGACGCCCGCATTGACGAACAGCAGGTCGAAGGTGCGCGCCTTGAGCCGCTGGCTCAGGGCGATCACGGCTTGCTGATCGTCCATGTCGAGTTTCTCGATCTGTACCGGGCCGACTGCTTTCAGGGCATCGGCCTTGCTCGGATCACGCACGGTGGCGGTCACGTCCCAACCGTCCTGAAGCAGTTGCTTGACCAGGCCAAGGCCCAGGCCGCGCGAGGCACCGATGATCAATGCGGTTTTTGGCGTAGACATGAAGGCTTCCTTTTAAGCGTCGCTGTTCAGGGAGTTCAACATTAGCAGTTTCAGCGTTGTAGCAGGATACGTCCACGGCTGAGGTCGGCGAGTTGGGTTTGCAGGGTATCGATATGCGCTTCGCCCACTGCGAGTTGCAACTCGACACCGTTGGCGGTGAAGGTTTCTTCGACCACCAGCCCACCCAGTTCAGCGACGCGAAGTTTCACCAGGTTCAGCTCGGCGAACCCACAGGCGCAACTCAACGGGACGCGGCTGATCAGTTCGATGCGTTCGGCACTTTGCAGGCATTTATTCGCGCCGCCACCGTAGGCCCGGGCGAGGCCGCCGGTTCCCAGCTGGATGCCGCCGTACCAGCGAATCACCAGCACCGCGACCTGATCAAACCCCTGCGCCTCGATGGCGGCGAGGATCGGCCGCCCGGCGGTGCCACCGGGTTCGCCGTCGTCATTGCTGCGGTATTGGTCGGCAAGTTTCCAGGCCCAGCAATTGTGCGTGGCGTTCAGGTCGCTGTGTTGCTCGAAAAACGCCTGGGCGTCTTGCGGGCTAGTGATGGGGGCGGCGAGGGTGATAAAGCGGCTTTTGCGTATTTCTTCGCGAAACTCGCAAAGGCCGGTAAGCGTGAAAGGCATAAGTCGCTTCGTTTAATAGGCGGGCTTGATGCCACAGCCCTTGAGAATGATGTGGATCAAGTTGGTGCCGGCGTCTTCCATGTCTTGCTTGGTCAGCTTGGTGCGACCCGTGACGCGGCAGATCTGGGTGGCAAAGTCGGCGTAGTGCTGGGTGCTGCCCCACAGCAGGAAGATCAAGTGCACGGGGTCTATCGGGTCCATCTTGCCGGCGTCGATCCAGGCTTGGAACACGGCAGCGCGGCCACTGAACCAGGCGCGATAGTCCTGGCTGAAATATTCGGTAAGGCATTCGCCGCCGCTGATGATCTCCATGGCGAAGATCCGTGAAGCCTGGGGGTGGCGCCGTGAAAACTCCATCTTGGTACGGATGTAGCGCGTGAGGGCCACGGCCGGGTCATCCTCTGCAGTGAGCGCGTTGAAGGTGCTGTCCCACAGTTCGAGGATGTTGCTGAGCACCGCGATATACAGGCCCAGCTTGTTGGTGAAGTAGTAATGCAGGTTGGCCTTCGGTAGGCCGGCACTGGCAGCAATGGTGTTCATGCTGGTGCCTTTGAAGCCATGGCGCGCGAACTCATCTTCAGCAGCCTGGAGAATCGCTTGTTCGTTCTTTTGCCGAATGCGGCTGGCGGGTTTACCGGCTTGGTTGCTGTGGGCAGGAACTTCGAGGCTCATGGAGGTTTCCGTGCTGATCGATAGAGACGACGTGTGCACAGATAACCCACCCTCAAGCCTCAGACAAGTCCTGATGCAATAAAACCGTCAAAGCGGTTCCAGGCTGTCGCTTTCCGGCACTGTGTTTGCGGCAGCCGTGGCTACCTTGCTTTCCGGCAGCAGCAGGCACAACACGATCGCCGTCAGCCCGCCGCTGGTGATGGCCGAGTCAAACAGGTTCTGCACCAGCGCCGGCATCAGATGCAGCAGGTTCGGCTGGGCGGCGATACCCAGGCCCACGCCGAACGAGGTGGCGATGATCAACATGCTGCGACGGTCCAGCGGTGCCTGGGCGAGAATGCGTACGCCGGCGGCGGCCACACTGCCGAACATCACCAGGGTCGCGCCGCCCAATACCGGCTTGGGGATTTGCTGCAGCACCGCACCAATCAACGGAAACAGACCGAGACAAAACAGCACGACGCCGATGTAGAGGCCTACGTAGCGACTGGCCACGCCGGTGAGTTGGATCACGCCATTGTTCTGCGCGAAGGTGGTGTTGGGGAAGGCGCTGAAGGTGGCAGCGATCATGCAGCTCACACCATCGCCGAGTACGCCGCCCTTGAGTCGGCTTATATAGGAAGGGCCGCTGATGGGTTGGCGGGCGATCATGCAGTTGGCGGTGAGGTCGCCGACGGTTTCGATACTACTGATCAGATAAATCAGCGCGATCGGCAGGAAAGCGCTCCAGTCGAAGTTGAAACCGAAGCGGAAAGGTATCGGCAGGCTGACCAGCGGCAACTCAGGCAAGGCTTGGGGCACGAGCTTACCGCTGAACCAGGCGGCCAGGCTGCCGAGGGCAAGGCCGATGATGATTGCCGAGAGGCGCACCCAGGGCGTGTTGGAGCGGTTGAGCAAAATGATCGTCAGCACCACGAACAGGCCCAGCGCCAGGTTGATGGGCGCACCGAAGTCAGGCGCGTTGAAACCGCCTCCCAGGTCAGTGATGCCGACCTTGATCAAGCTGATGCCGATCAGGGTGATGACAATTCCGGTAACCAAAGGCGTGATGACCCGGCGCAGTTGACCGATGAACCGGCTCAGCACGATCTGTACCGCTGCGCCGAAGAAGCACACGCCAAAGATCATCGCCATGATGTCTTCCGGGCTACCGCCACGTTGCTTTACCAGAAAACCCGCCGACAGCACCGCGCCGAGAAACGCGAAGCTGGTGCCTTGCAGGCAGATCATCCCGGCGCCGATGCCAAATGGCCTGCGCGCCTGGATGAACGTACCCACGCCGGAAACCATCAGCGCCATGCTGATCAGGTACGGCAAGTGCGCGGTGAGTCCCAAGGTGGAACCGATGATCAGCGGCGGGGTGATGATGCCGACGAAGGCGGCCAGCACGTGTTGCAATGCAGCCAGGAAGGCCGGTGCAGGTTTCGGGCGGTCGTTGAGGCCGTAGATCAGGTCGCTGGGGCTGGAGGATTCTGGTGGCATGGCGGGCAAACTCGAGTCGGACGGTTCTAGGTCCTTGCGTGCTTGCAAAAAGCTGTCCAGTTGCTCAGCTTTTTGCGCGAGGCCCGGTTTAGCGCGTCGCGGCCAGGCTTTCGAGGAAACTTTCCAGCACCAAATGGGGGCGACGGCCCTTGCGCGTGACCGATGCGAGGCTTAAATCGTAAAACCGTGTAGCCGGTTTCAGCGCACGCAGCCGGCCTTGCTGTACCCACAGGCTGGCATAGTGATCGGGCAGGTAGCCGATGTAGCGGCCGGTGAGAATCAGGAACGCCATGCCTTCGCGGTCGGAGGCGCTGGCAGTGCAGTTGAGCGGCTGGTAATGGGCCTGGATATCGGCGGGTAGGCGGAATGTGGGGGCAATGGCGTCCTGGGCATCGATGCGTGCATCGTCCAGCTGTTTGTCTTCGGCGTAGAACAACGGGTGGCCCACTGCGCAGTAGAGCAATGAACGCTCGCTGTACAGCGGCTGGTATTCCAACCCCGACAGCGCGCTGGCCTGGGGCACCACACCGACATGCAGACGGCCGTCGAGTACGCCCTGTTCAACCTCGTTGGGCGCGATCATGCGGATCTGGATCTGCACATCCGGGCCGCGCTCCTTCAATTGCGCGAGCGCGTGGGTGATGCGCATGTGGGGCAGGGTGACGAGGTTGTCGGTGAGGCCAATGATCAGCTCGCCGCGCAGATGCTGGTGCAGGCCGTTGACCTCGGTGCGAAAGCTTTCCAACGCACTGAGGAGTTGCAGGACCGACTGGTAGACCTCGCGGCCCTCTTCAGTCAGGGAAAAACCGGCGCGGCCGCGCTGGCACAGTCTGAGTCCGAGCCGTTGTTCGAGATCGCTCATTTGCTGGCTGATCGCCGAGCGCCCGATGCCCAGTACGGTTTCTGCCGCCGAAAAGCCGCCGCACTCCACCACGCTGCGAAAGATGCGCAGCAGGCGGATATCGAAGTCGCTGACTTGGGCCAGGGGATCGGGTCGACGGCTGCTCATAGTTTAGTGAAGGCCTGACTGAAGGTTAGAAGAGTTGGATTTCACCGACTTTATCGCCGTGGCAATTTAGCTGCAACAACGCTTTTCAATCCCGACGCTGCCTTTTGCCTTGCGAGGTTTTGCTGATGAACATGCCCGAAAACGCCCCATCGTCCCTGGCCAGCCAATTGAAGCTGGACGCGCACTGGATGCCATACACCGCCAACCGAAACTTTCAGCGTGACCCACGCCTGATCGTGGCTGCCGAAGGTAGCTGGTTGACCGATGACAAGGGCCGCAAGGTGTATGACTCGTTGTCGGGCCTATGGACGTGCGGCGCCGGGCACACGCGCAAGGAAATCCAGGAGGCGGTTGCCAAGCAACTGGGCACGCTGGACTACTCCCCGGGCTTTCAATACGGCCATCCACTGTCCTTCCGACTGGCGGAAAAGATCACCGACCTGACCCCAGGCAACCTGAACCATGTGTTCTTCACTGACTCCGGCTCCGAGTGTGCCGATACCGCGGTGAAAATGGTGCGTGCGTACTGGCGCCTCAAAGGCCAGGCCACCAAGACCAAGATGATCGGCCGTGCCCGTGGTTATCACGGCGTGAACATCGCCGGCACCAGCCTGGGGGGTGTCAACGGTAACCGTAAGCTGTTTGGTCAGGGCCTGATGGACGTTGACCATCTGCCGCACACCTTGCTGGCAAGCAATGCCTTCTCCCGTGGCATGCCGGAGCAGGGCGGTATCGCGTTGGCAGACGAATTGCTCAAGTTGATCGAATTGCACGATGCGTCGAACATCGCGGCGGTGTTTGTCGAACCAATGGCCGGCTCCGCTGGCGTGCTGGTGCCGCCTCAGGGTTACCTCAAGCGCCTGCGTGAGATCTGCGACCAACACAACATCCTGCTGGTGTTCGACGAAGTCATCACCGGGTTCGGCCGTACCGGCTCGATGTTCGGTGCCGACAGCTTCGGCGTGACCCCGGACCTGATGTGCATCGCCAAGCAAGTCACCAACGGCGCGATTCCGATGGGCGCGGTGATTGCCAGCAGCGAGATCTATCAAACCTTCATGAACCAGGCGACGCCGGAGTACGCGGTGGAATTCCCCCACGGCTACACCTACTCGGCGCACCCGGTTGCCTGCGCGGCTGGCCTGGCGGCATTGGACCTGTTGCAAAAGGAAAACCTGGTGCAGAGCGTTGCTGAAGTCGCCCCGCACTTTGAGAATGCGCTGCATGGTCTGAAGGGCAGCAAGAACGTGATCGACATCCGCAACTACGGCCTGGCCGGTGCGATCCAGATCGCCCCGCGTGACGGTGATGCCATCGTGCGTCCGTTCGAGGCTGGCATGGCTTTGTGGAAAGCCGGTTTCTACGTGCGCTTTGGCGGCGACACCCTGCAGTTCGGGCCAACCTTCAACAGCAAGCCGCAGGACCTGGATCGCCTGTTCGATGCGGTCGGCGAAGTGCTGAACAAGATCGACTGATTTCTCCTTCTATATAGAACAACTTTTCAGGAGCCCTGCATGAGCCTTATCCAGCATTTGATCAACGGAGAGTTGGTCAACGACAGCGGTCGCAGCGCCGACGTGTACAACCCGTCCACCGGCCAGGTGATCCACCAGGTGCCGCTGGCCAGCCGTGAAACCATTCAACAGGCGATCGACTCGGCCAAGGCGGCGTTCCCGGCCTGGCGTAATACCCCGCCGGCCAAGCGCGCCCAGGTGATGTTCCGTTTCAAGCAGTTGTTGGAGCAGAACGAAGCGCGTATCTCGCAATTGATCAGCGAAGAGCACGGCAAGACGCTGGAAGATGCCGCCGGTGAGCTGAAGCGCGGGATCGAGAACGTCGAGTATGCGTGCTCTGCACCGGAGATTCTGAAGGGCGAGTACAGCCGCAACGTAGGACCGAACATTGATGCGTGGTCGGATTTCCAGCCTCTGGGCGTGGTGGCCGGTATTACGCCGTTCAACTTCCCGGCGATGGTGCCGCTGTGGATGTATCCGCTGGCGATCGTCTGCGGTAACTGTTTCATCCTGAAACCATCGGAGCGTGATCCGAGCTCAACGCTCTTGATCGCACAACTGCTGCAGGAGGCCGGCCTGCCTAAAGGCGTGCTGAGTGTGGTGCACGGTGACAAGGGCGCGGTGGACGCGCTGATCGAAGCACCGGAAGTGAAAGCGCTGAGCTTCGTGGGCTCGACGCCGATTGCCGAGTACATCTATTCGGAAGCGACCAAGCGCGGCAAACGCGTGCAGGCGCTGGGTGGCGCGAAGAATCACGCGGTACTGATGCCGGATGCGGATCTGGATAACGCCGTGAGTGCATTAATGGGCGCGGCATACGGTTCTTGCGGCGAGCGTTGCATGGCGATCTCGGTGGCCGTGTGCGTGGGTGATCAGGTGGCGGATGCGTTGATTGCCAAGCTGGTGCCGCAGGTCAAGGCCTTGAAGATTGGTGCGGGCACTTCTTGCGGCCTGGATATGGGGCCGCTGGTGACAGGGCAGGCGCGAGACAAGGTCAGTGGCTATATAGAAGACGGTGTGTCTTCGGGCGCCAAGTTGGTGGTCGATGGTCGCGGACTGAGCGTCGCGGGCCATGAAGAAGGTTTCTTCCTGGGCGGCAGTCTGTTTGATCATGTGACGCCTGAAATGCGTATCTACAAAGAAGAGATCTTTGGGCCGGTGCTGTGCGTGGTACGGGTCGATAGCCTGGAAGCGGCGATGCAGCTGATCAACGATCACGAATACGGTAACGGTACGTGCATCTTCACCCGTGACGGCGAGGCGGCGCGTCTGTTCTGTGACGAGATTGAAGTGGGCATGGTGGGTGTTAACGTGCCACTGCCGGTGCCAGTGGCCTATCACAGCTTTGGTGGCTGGAAGCGTTCGCTGTTTGGCGACTTGCATGCGTATGGGCCGGATGGGGTGCGTTTCTATACCCGTCGCAAGGCGATTACCCAGCGTTGGCCGCAACGGGCCAGCCATGAAGCGTCGCAGTTTGCCTTCCCTAGCTTGTAAGGCTGACTAGAAAGCCGGCCCCTTGGGGCCGGCTTTTGCGTTTTTTGGCCTTTTTGACCGATATGACAGAAATGTGAAAAAAGGTGTTGACGGCAGATTCTAGAAGTCTATAATTCGCCCCACTTCCGGCGCAGTCGAAACGGAAAACTCCTTGGTAAACAAGTAGTTACGCAGAATTCGACAGCGAGTTGCTTCGGTTCATCGAAGCCCAGAAGGAGTTGGTAGGGCGGTGTTGTTTGGCTCTATTAACGTTTCGATCTTCTCGGTCGAAAGCGGAGAAAAAGAGGTGTTGACAGCAGCGTGTAACGCTGTAGAATTCGCCTCCCGCTAACGAGAGATCGGAAGCGCAAGTGGTTGAAGTTGTTGAAGAATTCTTCGAAAACTTCTGAAAATAATCACTTGACAGCAAATGAGGCTGCTGTAGAATGCGCGCCTCGGTTGAGACGAAAGATCTTAACCAACCGCTCTTTAACAACTGAATCAAGCAATTCGTGTGGGTGCTTGTGGAGTCAGACTGATAGTCAACAAGATTATCAGCATCACAAGTTACTCCGCGAGAAATCAAAGATGTAACCAACGATTGCTGAGCCAAGTTTAGGGTTTCTTAAAAACCCAAAGATGTTTGAACTGAAGAGTTTGATCATGGCTCAGATTGAACGCTGGCGGCAGGCCTAACACATGCAAGTCGAGCGGTAGAGAGAAGCTTGCTTCTCTTGAGAGCGGCGGACGGGTGAGTAATGCCTAGGAATCTGCCTGGTAGTGGGGGATAACGTTCGGAAACGGACGCTAATACCGCATACGTCCTACGGGAGAAAGCAGGGGACCTTCGGGCCTTGCGCTATCAGATGAGCCTAGGTCGGATTAGCTAGTTGGTGGGGTAATGGCTCACCAAGGCGACGATCCGTAACTGGTCTGAGAGGATGATCAGTCACACTGGAACTGAGACACGGTCCAGACTCCTACGGGAGGCAGCAGTGGGGAATATTGGACAATGGGCGAAAGCCTGATCCAGCCATGCCGCGTGTGTGAAGAAGGTCTTCGGATTGTAAAGCACTTTAAGTTGGGAGGAAGGGCAGTTGCCTAATACGTAACTGTTTTGACGTTACCGACAGAATAAGCACCGGCTAACTCTGTGCCAGCAGCCGCGGTAATACAGAGGGTGCAAGCGTTAATCGGAATTACTGGGCGTAAAGCGCGCGTAGGTGGTTTGTTAAGTTGGATGTGAAATCCCCGGGCTCAACCTGGGAACTGCATTCAAAACTGACTGACTAGAGTATGGTAGAGGGTGGTGGAATTTCCTGTGTAGCGGTGAAATGCGTAGATATAGGAAGGAACACCAGTGGCGAAGGCGACCACCTGGACTAATACTGACACTGAGGTGCGAAAGCGTGGGGAGCAAACAGGATTAGATACCCTGGTAGTCCACGCCGTAAACGATGTCAACTAGCCGTTGGAAGCCTTGAGCTTTTAGTGGCGCAGCTAACGCATTAAGTTGACCGCCTGGGGAGTACGGCCGCAAGGTTAAAACTCAAATGAATTGACGGGGGCCCGCACAAGCGGTGGAGCATGTGGTTTAATTCGAAGCAACGCGAAGAACCTTACCAGGCCTTGACATCCAATGAACTTTCTAGAGATAGATTGGTGCCTTCGGGAACATTGAGACAGGTGCTGCATGGCTGTCGTCAGCTCGTGTCGTGAGATGTTGGGTTAAGTCCCGTAACGAGCGCAACCCTTGTCCTTAGTTACCAGCACGTAATGGTGGGCACTCTAAGGAGACTGCCGGTGACAAACCGGAGGAAGGTGGGGATGACGTCAAGTCATCATGGCCCTTACGGCCTGGGCTACACACGTGCTACAATGGTCGGTACAGAGGGTTGCCAAGCCGCGAGGTGGAGCTAATCCCATAAAACCGATCGTAGTCCGGATCGCAGTCTGCAACTCGACTGCGTGAAGTCGGAATCGCTAGTAATCGCGAATCAGAATGTCGCGGTGAATACGTTCCCGGGCCTTGTACACACCGCCCGTCACACCATGGGAGTGGGTTGCACCAGAAGTAGCTAGTCTAACCTTCGGGAGGACGGTTACCACGGTGTGATTCATGACTGGGGTGAAGTCGTAACAAGGTAGCCGTAGGGGAACCTGCGGCTGGATCACCTCCTTAATCGACGACATCAGCTGCTCCATAAGTTCCCACACGAATTGCTTGATTCATTGAAGAAGACGATAGAAGCAGCTTTAAGCTCCAAGCTGATAGCTCTTAGCTAATCAGTTGCGCTCGAAATTGGGTCTGTAGCTCAGTTGGTTAGAGCGCACCCCTGATAAGGGTGAGGTCGGCAGTTCGAATCTGCCCAGACCCACCAATTTTGTTATGGGGCCATAGCTCAGCTGGGAGAGCGCCTGCCTTGCACGCAGGAGGTCAACGGTTCGATCCCGTTTGGCTCCACCATTTAACTGCTTCTGCTGTTAGAGTTTAGAAATGAATATTCTGAAGTGAATATTGATTTCTAGTCTTTGATTAGATCGTTCTTTAAAAATTTGGGTATGTGATAGAAAGATAGACTGAACGTTACTTTCACTGGTAACGGATCAGGCTAAGGTAAAATTTGTGAGTTACTCGTAATTGAGTATTATCGAATTTTCGGCGAATGTCGTCTTCACAGTATAACCAGATTGCTTGGGGTTATATGGTCAAGTGAAGAAGCGCATACGGTGGATGCCTTGGCAGTCAGAGGCGATGAAAGACGTGGTAGCCTGCGAAAAGCTTCGGGGAGTCGGCAAACAGACTTTGATCCGGAGATGTCTGAATGGGGGAACCCAGCCATCATAAGATGGTTATCTTGTACTGAATACATAGGTGCAAGAGGCGAACCAGGGGAACTGAAACATCTAAGTACCCTGAGGAAAAGAAATCAACCGAGATTCCCTTAGTAGTGGCGAGCGAACGGGGACTAGCCCTTAAGTGGCTTTGAGATTAGCGGAACGCTCTGGAAAGTGCGGCCATAGTGGGTGATAGCCCTGTACGCGAAAATCTCTTAGTCATGAAATCGAGTAGGACGGAGCACGAGAAACTTTGTCTGAATATGGGGGGACCATCCTCCAAGGCTAAATACTACTGACTGACCGATAGTGAACTAGTACCGTGAGGGAAAGGCGAAAAGAACCCCGGAGAGGGGAGTGAAATAGATCCTGAAACCGTATGCGTACAAGCAGTGGGAGCAGACTTTGTTCTGTGACTGCGTACCTTTTGTATAATGGGTCAGCGACTTATTTTCAGTGGCGAGCTTAACCGAATAGGGGAGGCGTAGCGAAAGCGAGTCTTAATAGGGCGTCTAGTCGCTGGGAATAGACCCGAAACCGGGCGATCTATCCATGGGCAGGTTGAAGGTTGGGTAACACTAACTGGAGGACCGAACCGACTACCGTTGAAAAGTTAGCGGATGACCTGTGGATCGGAGTGAAAGGCTAATCAAGCTCGGAGATAGCTGGTTCTCCTCGAAAGCTATTTAGGTAGCGCCTCATGTATCACTGTAGGGGGTAGAGCACTGTTTCGGCTAGGGGGTCATCCCGACTTACCAAACCGATGCAAACTCCGAATACCTACAAGTGCCGAGCATGGGAGACACACGGCGGGTGCTAACGTCCGTCGTGAAAAGGGAAACAACCCAGACCGTCAGCTAAGGTCCCAAAGTTATGGTTAAGTGGGAAACGATGTGGGAAGGCTTAGACAGCTAGGAGGTTGGCTTAGAAGCAGCCACCCTTTAAAGAAAGCGTAATAGCTCACTAGTCGAGTCGGCCTGCGCGGAAGATGTAACGGGGCTCAAACCATACACCGAAGCTACGGGTATCACGTAAGTGATGCGGTAGAGGAGCGTTCTGTAAGCCTGTGAAGGTGAGTTGAGAAGCTTGCTGGAGGTATCAGAAGTGCGAATGCTGACATGAGTAACGACAATGGGTGTGAAAAACACCCACGCCGAAAGACCAAGGTTTCCTGCGCAACGTTAATCGACGCAGGGTTAGTCGGTCCCTAAGGCGAGGCTGAAAAGCGTAGTCGATGGAAAACAGGTTAATATTCCTGTACTTCTGGTTATTGCGATGGAGGGACGGAGAAGGCTAGGCCAGCTTGGCGTTGGTTGTCCAAGTTTAAGGTGGTAGGCTGGAATCTTAGGTAAATCCGGGATTCTAAGGCCGAGAGCTGATGACGAGTTAACTTTTAGTTAACGAAGTGGTTGATGCCATGCTTCCAAGAAAAGCTTCTAAGCTTCAGGTAACCAGGAACCGTACCCCAAACCGACACAGGTGGTTGGGTAGAGAATACCAAGGCGCTTGAGAGAACTCGGGTGAAGGAACTAGGCAAAATGGCACCGTAACTTCGGGAGAAGGTGCGCCGGTGAGGGTGAAGGACTTGCTCCGTAAGCTCATGCCGGTCGAAGATACCAGGCCGCTGCGACTGTTTATTAAAAACACAGCACTCTGCAAACACGAAAGTGGACGTATAGGGTGTGACGCCTGCCCGGTGCCGGAAGGTTAATTGATGGGGTTAGCTAACGCGAAGCTCTTGATCGAAGCCCCGGTAAACGGCGGCCGTAACTATAACGGTCCTAAGGTAGCGAAATTCCTTGTCGGGTAAGTTCCGACCTGCACGAATGGCGTAACGATGGCGGCGCTGTCTCCACCCGAGACTCAGTGAAATTGAAATCGCTGTGAAGATGCAGTGTATCCGCGGCTAGACGGAAAGACCCCGTGAACCTTTACTATAGCTTTGCACTGGACTTTGAATTTGCTTGTGTAGGATAGGTGGGAGGCTTTGAAGCGTGGACGCCAGTTCGCGTGGAGCCATCCTTGAAATACCACCCTGGCAACTTTGAGGTTCTAACTCAGGTCCGTTATCCGGATCGAGGACAGTGTATGGTGGGTAGTTTGACTGGGGCGGTCTCCTCCTAAAGAGTAACGGAGGAGTACGAAGGTGCGCTCAGACCGGTCGGAAATCGGTCGTAGAGTATAAAGGCAAAAGCGCGCTTGACTGCGAGACAGACACGTCGAGCAGGTACGAAAGTAGGTCTTAGTGATCCGGTGGTTCTGTATGGAAGGGCCATCGCTCAACGGATAAAAGGTACTCCGGGGATAACAGGCTGATACCGCCCAAGAGTTCATATCGACGGCGGTGTTTGGCACCTCGATGTCGGCTCATCACATCCTGGGGCTGAAGCCGGTCCCAAGGGTATGGCTGTTCGCCATTTAAAGTGGTACGCGAGCTGGGTTTAGAACGTCGTGAGACAGTTCGGTCCCTATCTGCCGTGGACGTTTGAGATTTGAGAGGGGCTGCTCCTAGTACGAGAGGACCGGAGTGGACGAACCTCTGGT
Organism: Pseudomonas lurida; assembly: GCF_002563895.1. Classification (NCBI taxonomy): domain Bacteria; kingdom Pseudomonadati; phylum Pseudomonadota; class Gammaproteobacteria; order Pseudomonadales; family Pseudomonadaceae; genus Pseudomonas; species Pseudomonas lurida. The sequence continues at coordinate 798,348 of NZ_PDJB01000001.1, forward strand.
GTTCCGGTTGTCACGCCAGTGGCATTGCCGGGTAGCTATGTTCGGAATAGATAACCGCTGAAAGCATCTAAGCGGGAAACTAGCCTCAAGATGAGATCTCACTGGAACCTTGAGTTCCCTGAAGGGCCGTCGAAGACTACGACGTTGATAGGTTGGGTGTGTAAGCGCTGTGAGGCGTTGAGCTAACCAATACTAATTGCCCGTGAGGCTTGACCATATAACACCCAAGCAATTTGACTACTCTAACGAGCATCAGATTGCGGTGTGTGAAGACGAAATGAACCGAAAGTTCGAATCTCACAAACACCGAAAGCTATCACATACCCATTTTGCTGAAGCGAGGCCAGCTGGCCACGACTCAGTACCCGAATTTCTTGACGACCATAGAGCATTGGAACCACCTGATCCCATCCCGAACTCAGCAGTGAAACGATGCATCGCCGATGGTAGTGTGGGGTTTCCCCATGTGAGAGTAGGTCATCGTCAAGATTAAATTCCAGAACCCCTGTTTGCTGACGCAAACAGGGGTTTTGTTTTGGGCGGTCGAAAACCCAAAGCAGCCGTCTGGTCCCCAAACAAATTTGCACAGTTATTTCTGAACCAGACCACTAGAATAGGCACCTAACCTTTTTTAGAGTCAGAGCCCTATCTATGCCGGATCCGGTTGATGCCCTTGAGGTGTCGGATTTACCACTGGACGACCTGGTGGCATGCCATGAGTGCGACTTACTGATGCGCAAACCAGTGCTCGCCCTCGGCGAAAAAGCCCAATGCCCTCGTTGCGGTTATGAGCTTTATGCCCACCGTCACAATGTCGTTGAGCGAAGCCTCGCGTTGGTGCTGGCTGCGCTGCTGCTATACATCCCTGCGAACTTTCTGCCCATCATGCAGCTCAATCTACTCGGGCAGTCTTCTGAAGACACCGTGTGGAGCGGTGTCGTAGGCCTTTTCGATACCGGTATGCAGGGCGTCGCCGCCGTTGTCTTTCTATGCAGCATGGGCATTCCATTGCTCAAGCTACTTTGCCAGCTGGCAGTGCTGCTCAGCATCCGCTGGAAGGTTGGCCGCAGTTACGGATTGCTGCTGTACCGCATCTACCATCATATGAAGGATTGGGGGATGTTGGAGGTCTACTTGATGGGCGTGCTGGTTGCGATCGTGAAACTCGCCGACATGGCCTCCATCACCGTCGGCCTGGGCCTGGGTTGTTTCGTCGCCTTGCTGATGGTTCAGGTGCTACTTGAGGTGGTGATGTCGCCCCACCAGATCTGGCAAGCGTTGTCAGGAGAGGATGATCATGCGGGCGATTGATGCGGGCATTCTGATTTGTACCGAATGCCACGAGTTGAACAAGCAAGAGCCGGATACCGACGAGCAGACCTGCACCCGTTGCGGTGCGTTGATCCATGCCCGTCGACCAAACAGCCTCACCCGTACCTGGGCGTTGCTGATCACGGCGGCCATTTTATACATCCCGGCCAACCTTCTACCGATCATGACCATCAACTCCCTTGGCCAGGGTGACCCCAGCACGATCATGGCGGGTGTGATCCAACTGGTGCAGCACGGCATGTTTCCTATTGCCGCAGTCGTATTTATTGCCAGCATCCTGGTGCCGACGTTCAAGCTGGTAGGCATCGGTCTGCTACTGTTCTCGGTGCAGCGTCATCAACCGCTGTCCGCGCAACAACGCATTGTGATGTATCGCTTTATCGAATTCATTGGCCGCTGGTCCATGCTGGACATTTTCGTGATCGCCATCCTGGTGGCGGTTGTAAACTTTGGGCGGCTTGCCAGTGTCGAGGCCAACCTCGGCGCTGCGGCGTTCGCCAGTGTGGTGATCTTGACGATGCTTGCCGCAGTAACTTTTGATCCCCGACTGATTTGGGATAACACGGAGTCGGACGACGACCATGAGTGATTTGCCTAAAGCTAAAACCCGCCCGGCCTCCAACTGGTCGGCTATTTGGGTATTGCCCCTGATTGCCCTGATTATCGGAGGCTGGCTGGGATGGCGTGCCTATTCCCAACAGGGCATCGAGATCCAGGTACGCTTTGAAAGCGGAGAAGGGATCCAAGTCAACAAAACCGAAGTGGTCTACAAAGGCATGCCTGTCGGCAAGGTCAAGACCTTGGCCCTGGACGATGAAGGCAATAATCGCGGGGTGATCGCCACCATCGAGATGGACAAGGACGTCGAGCAATACCTCAAGACCAACACACGCTTCTGGCTGGTCAAACCAAGCGTCAGCCTCGCCGGTATCACAGGCCTGGAAACCCTGGTGTCAGGTAACTACATCGCCGCCAGCCCTGGCGATGGTGAGCCCACGCGCAAATTCAAGGCGCTCTCCGAAGAGCCGCCGCTCTCCGACGCCAAGCCGGGGCTTCACCTGACGATCAAGGCCGACCGTCTTGGCTCGCTGAACCGAGGCAGCCCGGTGTTCTACAAGCAGATCCAGGTGGGCCAGGTCAAAAGCTACCTGCTCTCCGAAGACCAGAGTACCGTTGAGATAAAGGTCTACATCGAACCGACCTACGCCAACCTGGTGCGCAAACACACACGTTTCTGGAATGCCAGCGGCATCAGCATCGACGCCAACCTCTCGGGCGTGAAGGTGCGCAGCGAATCTCTTTCGAGCATCGTCGCTGGCGGCATCGCCTTCGCCACGCCAGAGAACCGCAAGGACAGTCCACCCACTGACCCGAGCCTGCCATTCCGCCTGTACGAAGACTTCGACGCCGCTGCGGCTGGCATCAAGGTCAAGGTCAAGCTCACCGACTTCGAAGGCTTGCAGGCCGGACGTACGCCAGTGATGTACAAGGGTATCCAGGTCGGTAGCCTGAAAACCCTGAAGATCGACTCAGACCTGTCCAGCGCCAACGCAGAGCTGACCCTTGACCCGCTGGCCGAAGATTACCTGGTGCAAGATACCCAGTTCTGGGTGGTCAAGCCTTCCATCTCCCTGGCGGGTATCACCGGGCTTGAGGCGTTGGTCAAAGGTAACTACATTGCCATCCGCCCTGGTGACAAAGGCACCGCCCCACAGCGCGAATTTGTCGCACGGGCAAAAGCGCCGCCGTTGGACCTGCGCTCCCCAGGCCTGCACATGGTGCTGTTCACCGATAACCTCGGCTCCCTGGATGTCGGCAGCCCTATCCTCTACAAGCAGGTCAAGGTCGGCTCGGTGCAGAGCTACCAGTTCTCGCGCAAGAACAAGCAGTTGGTGATCGGCGTCCACATCGAGAAGGAATACGAAAACCTGGTCAACGGCTCCACGCGCTTCTGGAATGCCAGCGGCGTCACCCTGACCGGTGGCCTCACCGGTGGCATCCAGGTGAAGAGTGAATCCCTGGCCAGCTTGATGGCCGGCGGTATCGCCTTCGAAACCCCTGAGCCGAACGTACCGCTGAAAAAACGCATTCCACGCTTCCGCCTGTTTGCCGACCGCGAGGCCGCCAACCAACATGGCACCCTGGTCACCATCAAGGTCGACCGCGCCGACGGCATGCGCACTGGCACACCGGTGCGCTTCAAAGGCCTGGATGTGGGCAAGATCGAAAGTGTTGACCTCAGTGCCGACATGCAGTCGGTAATCCTCAGTGCACGTATCACCCAGGTAGCGGACCGCATTGCGCGCGCCGGCAGCCAGTTCTGGGTGGTCAAGCCAGAGCTGGGCCTGATGAAAACCGCCAATCTGGAAACCCTGGTCACCGGGCAATACATCGAAGTGCAACCCGCCGCGAAAAACGCCGGCCCACAGAAGAGTTTCGTCGCGCTGGACCAGCCTCCTGAAGCCGCCCACCAAGAGGCGGGCCTGAGCCTGACACTCAGCGCCGCACGCCGTGGTTCGCTGAAGGAAGGCGTACCGGTCACCTATCGTGAAGTCACCGTGGGCAAAGTCACCGGCTACGAGTTGGGCCAGACTGCGGACCGCGTGCTGATCCATATCCTGATCGAGCCCAAGTACGCTCCCCTGGTGCGCAGTGGCAGCCGATTCTGGAACACCAGTGGCTTTGGCCTCGACTTCGGCCTGTTCAAAGGTGCTACCGTGCGTACGGAATCGCTGGAGACGTTGGTTGCCGGTGGCATCGCCTTCGCCACGCCAGACGGCGAGCGCATGGGCAATGCCGCTCGACCGCAGCAAACCTTCCCGTTGTTCGACAAGTTCGAAGAAGAATGGCTGACCTGGGCGCCTAAAATCCCACTCGGTAAATAGACCGAGGCGCGGCCATCGCGGGCAAGCCCGCTCCCACATCCGACCGCTTTCCTACAGGAAAAACCCGGTCAACTGTGCGAGTAGGCTTGCTCGCGAAGAGGCCCCCAAAAGCACGCCACTATTCAAAACCATAAAAAAGGCCGCGATCCATAAGATCGCGGCCTTTTTGCGTTTCAGCGCCGTGGCTCAGACTTCATCCAGCTCCGGCTCATCGGCCTGAACATTCATCGTCGCCTTCACCACATCGAGGCGACGGATGTACTTCCAATCCGCCTCATCGATGTAGATGCCATTCGGCCCACTGCCGCCTTCCAGGTCGATTGCTACCTGGGCGGACACCTGTGGTTTCACGCTGGCCAGGATCGGCACGAAGCCCAACTGCAAGCTGGTCTCCAGCAACGCGGCCTGGTTCTTCTCATCGATGTCTGCCGCCTCGTCGAGGTAGTACGGCAAACGCACGCGACCGGCCTGGTCGCGGTCCATCAAGTGCAGCAACAAGTACATGTTGGTCAGTGCCTTGATCGTCATGGTGGTGCCGTTGGATGCAGCACCATCGATGTCGGTATGGATCACTGGCTGGCCATGCACCTTGGTGATTTCGAACGCCAGCTCGAACAAGTCCTTGAGGCCCAACTGGTTATGGTTGGCGGCCACCAGGCGAGCCAGGTATTCCTTGGCTTCTTCGTTCTTGTTGTCCTGCTCGGCGCTCTGGCTCAGGTCGAACACCGACAGGGTTTCGCCTTCTTCATACTGGCCGGCGCTGTGAATGATCTGGTCGATATGCTTGAGCGCTTCTTTGTTCGGCGCCAGCACGATGCGGAAGCTTTGCAGGTTGGAGACCTGACGCTTGTTGATCTCACGGTTGAACAACGCCAACTGGTGCTCAAGGCTGTCGTAGTCGCTGCGAATGTTGCGCAGGGTGCGCGCAATGTCAGTGACGGCCGCTCGGCGTGCCTTGCCCAACGTCAGTGCTTCATCAGTACGGTGTGCATACGCGTTGATCAGCAACTGCAGGCGACGCTCGACATCATCTTCACTGTCGAATTTGGCCACACCCTTGAGGCGCACCTGTGCATACAGTGCTTCGATCTGGCCATCGGCGCGCAGCAAGCCCTGCCAGCTGTCCTGGTAGTCATTGAGCAGTGGCAGCAGGTTGTCCATGGAATCGTCGACCGGGTCCATGAACGGTGTGCCGAACGGCAAGTCCGCCGGCAACAGCTGACGACGACGCAACGCGTCATCCAGCGTACGTTGCTTGGCTTCCATATCGCCGATCTGGCGACCCACCAGTTGCAGCTTGGCCGACAGTTGCTGGACGCGCTCGGTAAAGGCATCACTGGAACGCTTCAACTCATCCTGCGCCGCTTCCATTTGCGCCAGGTTTTCCAGCTTCTCGCCTTCCTCTGCGCTCAGGGTTTGTGCACGGCGGAAGTCTTCGAGGGCCTTCTGCGCGTCGAGTACCTGCTGGTACAGCGCTTCGGTCTGGGTCTTGCTTGCGGCGCGGTCGGAGGCGACAGCTTGCTGGGTTTTCAGCTGCTTGAGTTCTTTTTCCAGGCGTTCTTTCTGGTCGCGCAACGCCGCGCGATCCGCCAGCGCCTGCAATGCCGGGGGTTCGATGTGGGAGATGTCGATGGACAGCCCCGGCACTTCAAAACGCTCGCCCTTGAAGCCGTCGAGGATCTGCTCCAGGGATTTGACCCACTGGCCTTCCTCATCCAGCGTGATGCCATGCTCGCCCAGCGGCAGGCTGAACAACGAGCTGTTGAACAGGCGCATCAGACGCTCGACGTCCTGCTGTGAGAATTCTTCCCGCAGCTTGGCGTAGCTGTTGTTGTCGGCGTGGTCGAGCTGCTGCTTGACCGACTTCAAGCGCTTTTCCAGGTCGCGTAGACGCTCGTCCAAATCCTCGGCGCTGAACTGTCGCGACTGCGCCAGGGCGCCCGCCAATTCATCGTGTGCATCCTTGGCCGCCAGCAGTTGCTGCTCCAGCACCTTGACGTCATCCACCAGGGCAAAGCGATGCTTGAGCACCGACAACTCGCCCAACCAACGCTGGATCCCACTGATTTCCCGCTCCAGGCGCATCAGCTCCTGGGTACCGCCGCGCTGGTCGTTTTGCAGCGCGTCCTGCTCGTTGCGGTAGTGCTCGGCCTGGATGGTCAGCTCTTCCTTGCGCGCACTGGCGTAGTCCGACCAGGTGCCCAGCAGCGAATCCAACAGCGGCGACAGGCGATGCAATTTGCCGCGCAGGATGTCGCGTTGCTTCACGCCATTGGACAGCGCTTCGACCAGCGGGCCGGCGGCGACCAGGGAGTTGTAGTCCTGCTCCATGCGTCGCACATCGCGGAAGGCTTCCTCGCACGCGGCGATGTAATCCACACTGCCGGAACGCAGGCTGTGTTCAAAGGCGTCCAGGAACAATTGCTTGAGCTTGGCGGCCGTGATTTCGCGCATGTGCAGCAGGTTGATAAACAGCGCACGGAAGGTCTTCAGGCTCTGCTCGCTGGTGGAGCGCAGCGGGATCAACGTCAGGTCCAGCGGGATCGACGTGTGGCCGCCTACCAGCAGACGGCGCAGTTCATCCGGCTTGAGTTCGTAGGCTTTCAGGCCTTCGCGCTCCAGGTTGGTGAACAGCTCTTTCTGACGCAGGCAGGTGTCGTTTTTCTGGTAGTGAGCCAGGTCCAGCTTGCCGGCATAGGCGAAGAACTGGTGACCGAACCCGCCGCCGGGGCCGCGCCCGACCACGCCTATCACGTGCGGGCCATGGGGCAGGGCGACTTCCACCAGGATGTAGCTGGTGTCGGTGGCAAAGTAGAAGCGGCGTGACTGCTCCAGGGTGTACTTGCCGAAACTCATGTCCGACATGCGCGCCAGGATCGGGAACTGCAAGGCGTTGATCGACGCGGATTTACCCAGGTTGTTTGCGCCATACACCGACAACGGTTCTTCCAGCGGGAACAAACCCAGGCTGTAGCCGGCGGTGTTCAATAGGGCGAAGCGGCGGATGCCGTAGCGTTCCTTGCTCATGCATCGGTCTCCTGTTCTTCGGCAATGGCGCGGGCCAGTGCGTCTTCTTCGCTTTCATCCGCGAAGTCGCTCAAGTCGAGTGGATCGTCGGTTTTCAGCAATTTCTCATCGCTGTCTTCGTCGATGATCACCGGTGCCGGCAGCGGCAGCACGCTGTGGACGCTGGCCGCAAGATCGCGGTCCTGCTGTACCGACAGGCACACATCGAGGAAGCGGTGCATGGGCGGCAGGAAACGATAGATGCCGTTGTCTTCGCTGGCAAAACCCAGTTGGGTCATACGGCGCATGATTTTTTCTTCGAGCTCTTCCTGGGTCTGCACTTCGGCCTGGATAAACAGGTCGCGGTACTTTTCCAGCAGCGACGGCAGTTCATCACGGCCCAGGCTGCCACCGTCGAGCACGGCGATCGGGTCGCGGCCCTGGTCGGCCAGGTGCTCGACGATGATGAACGTGAACAACGCCAGGCGCTGGGCGGTCTTGTTCACCTGTGCACTGGCGATGGCGGAGTCGGGTACGAAGTAGTAGAAACCGCGCGTATCGCACACCAACTCAAAGCCCAAGGCCTTGAACAGGGTGCGGTACTGGTCCTGGAAGTTCGACAGTTGGGCGTACAGCTCCGGGTCGCGGCGGCTGACGTGGTAACCCTTGAACAGCTCGCGAAAGATCGGCGCCAGCTGGGACAGTTCGGATAGATCAAGATGCATAAGGTGTGCTCGCAGAATTCTCGGCGGCGTCAGGCGTGGCCGGGAGCAGGGCGAATGAGCGCAGGCTGACCTGATGCTCGTGTGTGTGGTAATCGCGGCGTTCCAGGCGTTCGCGCTTGAAGCGTTTTTCGCGAGACAGCCGTGAGAACCAGTACAGCAATTCGTCGGTGGCGCCGTCCGGCTCCTGTTCCAGCAGCCAGGTCATCAGGTCCGGCATCGGCAGGGCGTCTTCGCAGCGTTCGAGCATTTCCTTGACGGTGCGCGGCGCACGCTGGGCATCGCCCTTGTGGGATTTGTGCGCCTTGGGGAAGCGCGCCGGTTTCGGCTCGAAATTCGCCAGGGCGTACACGTACGCCTCTACCTGGCTCGCGCTGCCGAGGAAGGTGCTTTGCGGCCGGGTGAACATCGGCATCGCCGCTTGCGGCACCGCGTCCAGGCCTTTACGCCGTATGGCCGACAGCGCCAGCGCGGCGCCACGGGTGACGGCGTTGTGCCGGCGCGCTTCTTCCCGCAGTGGCAGCAGCAATTCGCGGGCATGACGCAGCGTCAGTTGGGCGCTGGTTTGCATTTCGAGAATGCGTGCGTGGGTCCGCAGCAACATGTCGTCGTCCACCAGGTGACCGAGACGCTGCTGCTCGGTGAGCATGCGCAGCAACACATTTTCCACCTTGCGCACGCCTTGTTCGAAGGCACCGTCGGCGTTCACCAGTTGGATCATCGGTTCGACGTATTCGTCCCAGGTCGCCAGTACCTCGGCGTAACGCTGGCGCAGCGGGATCTGCCGGTCGCTGGTCTTGGCCCGGTCGGCCACGGCGGCGAGGGCCTGTTCGTCGTTGGCAAGTTTTTTCAGCACGTCGCGCACGCGCATGTCGAGCAGGCGCAGTTGACGGGCCAGGTCGTGGCCATCACGGATGTCGAAAGCGTCCTGGATATAACCGGCCAAGCGCTCCAGGTGGCGCAGGTAGGCTTCGATTTCCAGGCACAGGCCAAGCCGGTGCTCCTTGCGAAGATAGGCGAGGAAGTCGTGGATCTGTGCGTTGAGCTCGAAACGGTTCGGGCTCTTGGCGACAGGCACCAGGATATCCAGGCGAATCCACACGTCCAGCAGGCTGGTGATGTCCTGGGGCGTGCTGTCCAGTTGTTGGGCGGCCAGTTGTGCGCGCAGTTCACCCAGGCTCAGGGTGCCTTGGTCGAAGTGTTCGCACAGAGGCTCGAGTAAGGCCCAGTGTTCGGCGAGGGCGCGCAGGACGCGCTTGGGTTCGATCATGGGAATGGCCGGCTGGTTGGCGATTAAAAGTCGCGATTGTACTGCATCGGGCGCGGGATTTATCCACAGCCGGTCAGTGCACAGTGGGCGATTGTTGCCGAACAGCGTTAGAATCCCCGCACTTTAGTTATCCACAAGTGGCCGAGCTGTGCTTATCGAGTCCCGACGTCGCGCTTACTTGACCGCCATGCAGGTGGTCAACTGGCTGCCCCGCACCGAACTGCCGTTTGCCGCGCCATCGCGGCCCGAGCTGTTGCAGGCGCCCGAGCCCTATGAGGCGTTCGAGTCCTCGGGTGAGGAGGCGGCCGCGCCGGTAGCAGTGGTCAAACCCACCCCGCAAACGCGTCCGGTCGTCGAACGGGGTAAGATCGAAGTGCCGCGCCCCGCGCCCGTGGCCAAGGCAGCCAAGGTGGTCGAAGAGCCTGCTGCGGTGGTCAAGGCGCCGGTGGTGCCGCCTCCGCGTTTCGCCCTGCAATTGCTGCGAGCCGGGCGTTGCCTGCTACTGGTGGAATTGCCAACCGGCGAACGTTTCCAGACCCGCGACCCCGCCTACATGCTGCTCAAGGACATGCTGCGCGCCGCCGGCCTGCCCGACAGCCCACAGATCGTCGGCGACCCGGTGCGCTGGCCGTTGCTGGTACGCGGCACCATGGACCAGGGCCCGGAAGCTGCGCGGGATTTTGTGCAAGGCTTTGTGTCGGCGCGCTTGGAAGATGAACCCTGCGTGTGTCTGTGGCTGATCGGCTTGCCCGCTGTGCGGTTTGCCGGCGAAGCCAATGCCGAAGCCTGGTACCGCGAACTCCAGGTCGAAAGCCTGGGGGCGGTGTGGGCCCTGCCGGGCCTGGAATTATTAATGGAAGAGCCACAGCGTAAGGCTGATGTCTGGCAAGCCATGCGCCGGCTGATGGCGCGCTGGAAAACAACCGATGAGTGAGGCTTTATCCTTCCGCCCGATGACCGAGGCCGACCTCGACGCCGTGCTGAAAATCGAATACGCGGCGTTCAGCCACCCTTGGACCCGTGGAATCTTCCTTGACGGACTGGGCAAGTACCAGATCTGGCTGATGTTTGAAGGTGAGCAGCAGGTGGGGCACGGAGTGGTGCAGATCATCCTCGACGAGGCTCATCTGTTGAACATCACCGTCAAGCCGGAAAACCAGGGCCGTGGCCTTGGCCTGGCGTTGCTGGAACACCTGATGTCCCGCGCCTATGCCGCCAACGCCCGGGAATGCTTCCTGGAAGTACGCGACAGCAACACTGGCGCATTTCGCTTGTATGAGCGTTATGGCTTCAATGAAATCGGCCGTCGCCGGGACTACTACCCAGCCGTAGGCGGCCGCGAAGATGCGGTCGTGATGGCCTGCACCCTCGTGGATTAAGCGCTTGATCCCTTGTGGCAGTCGGCTTGCCCGCCATCGCGATGGTGGTTTCACCCGCGCAATCGCAAGCAAGCCAGCTGCCACAGAGGCCGCGTTTCACAGCGGGTTCTGCTGGTTCAGCGGTTGCCGTCGACGGGGTCGATGTCGGCCAGCTCGGCTTCATCCAACCCATTCCCGCCGCCAATCTCGTCTTCATCGACGATACTCAAGTCCCAATCTGCCTGCTCGCCTTCCCCGGCTTCCTGGGCATCCCGCGCGCCATCTTCATGGATCAGCGTTTCGGGGCTCATGTCATCGTCAGTCGATTCATGATCATCCGTCGAAGCACCGGTCATCCCGGCCTCTCGCACGCGTTCGTCGGGCATCAGGTGCTCGCGCTCGCGGGGCGGGATCTCATCGCCAATTTCCGCCGTCGGTGTTTCCTGGTCAAAATCCAGCTCGCGCATCGAGCCCATGCGGTCTTCGGTGTCATCAATGGGTTCGGGCTGCGTAGCACCGTAGGGACGTCGTGATTCAGTCATGGCCAATCCTCATACTGTGGGGCTTATAGTGTGTGGACAGGCGCTGCTCCCCAAAGATTCAAGCTAATTTGCGCGCGGCGTGACCTGGACGAGGGGTTGTCAGTCACAAAACTGCGCATCATTCCTGAGGCTTTCCCTGATGAACGAACTACAAGACCTGCTTGACAACAATGAACGCTGGGCGGACGCGATCAAACAGGAAGATCCCGAATTCTTCGCCAAGCTCGCCCGCCAGCAGACCCCGGAATACCTGTGGATCGGTTGCTCCGATGCCCGGGTACCGGCCAACGAGATCGTCGGCATGCTGCCCGGTGATCTGTTCGTGCACCGTAACGTGGCCAACGTCGTGTTGCACACCGACCTCAACTGCCTGTCGGTGATCCAGTACGCGGTGGACGTGCTCAAGGTCAAACACATCCTTGTCACTGGCCACTATGGCTGTGGCGGCGTGCGCGCCTCGATGCAGGACCGTCAGTTCGGTCTGATCGACGGCTGGTTGCGCACCATTCGCGACCTCTACTACGAAAACCGCGACGTGCTGGCCCAGTTGCCGACTGAAGAAGAGCGCGTCGACCGTCTGTGCGAGCTGAACGTGATCCAGCAAGTGGCCAATGTCGGTCATACCAGCATTGTGCAAAACGCCTGGCACCGCGGGCAGAGCCTGTCGATCCATGGCTGCATCTATGGCATCAAGGATGGCCGCTGGAAAAGCTTGAACACCACCATCAGTGGGTTCGAGCAGTTGCCGCCGCAATATCGCCTGCGTCCGTTGGGTGAAGCCTAACGGCGTTTGCGCTCGCGCCACTGGGCCATGAACGCCTGTCCCTCGGCGTTCAATGGCTCATCGTGGCCGGTAATCCAGCCCCGGCAGTTCAGTTCGCCACATTGGCAGGCGAACTGCCGGGACAGCACGTCTTCGGTGGTCGCAACGTCCATGGTCAGCAGCGTGCCTGCACGGATTTCATGCAGCGCCCAGACTTCCAGGTAGTGCAGGTCGAGAAACACGTTCGGTTCACACGAGTGTGAGAACAGCCCACTGAACCAACAGTCGTAGAGGTGGATACGGGGTGACAACTGCAAGGTGTGCACGCGTCGCTCGCTCAGGGCGTAGCCGGAGATCCTGGCGATGCATATGCGGCTGTCGAAGGCCACACGCGTCTTGATCCGTGCACCCATGCCGCTGGTGTCTCGCACAACCTCGAATTGCTCGCTCGAAGGGTAGCCGCCTTGTCCGAGCTTGGACTTGAAAGGGTAAAGGCATTCACTCACAGCAGTTTTAGCCTTATCCATGGCTTGAGTCTTCATAACTCTCCTGGTTTAGGCTGCATCGACCTGCGGGTGGTGCCTGACTACCAGTCTTGCAGCTGATGGGCGCAGCTCAAGACTCGCTGAACAGGGCGCCGATTTCTACTGTCAATGTTGACAGTAGAAATCGGTTGTCTTTGTGTGACCTACAGCGCCGGGGCGGTAATGGCCGGGGTGGGCGCGGCATTCCTCAATTGTTTCAACTGGGTCTTGATGGCGGGCGTGGCGCATTTCGCGTTTGCGTCCTCCGGGGACAGGTTGCGTACCGAGGTATAGAACAACTCGCAGGTTTGCTCCTTGCGTGTGACCTGCCAGGTGTTCACGCACGCCTTGAGCAGCACATTCGGATCGCTCGCCGGCTTCTGCCCCATACCGGCTTGCCAGCAGGCGGCGCTCAGGTCCTGGCCCATGACCTTCAAACCGGCCTCGTCGGCTTTCTGCTTATCGCCCTCGTAGGTGTCGGGGCTGGCGGCATACCAGATGTAACTGGGGTGGTTCGCGCCCAGCACCGGGACGGTTTTGCCTGCGACCGGGTTGATCTGCGCCAGGCTCAACACGTTCACGGTCTGCCCGTACTGTTGCTTGATCCAATTGCGCACCGGCGCGCCAAACGCCACCATCGGCAACGCGCCTTTGGCGGACAGGCTCAGTTCCTGGACCATGCGCGTCTGGTAGTCGGTGAAATAGCTGTAGACAGTTTCCAGGTCCTTGCCCGCGTTGGACGGTGCCGCGATGGGCGCGATATCGATGATGGTCTGGTAAGCCGGCGTTTCGGTGGCCGGGATGCCATTGTCCGTGAGCAAGGTGGCCCAGCGGTCGGTGGTGGCCGACTCCAGGTAGTCCTGGGCTTGGGTCAGCGAGTAATCGGGTGGAAAGTGCAAAAGCTCGATGCTTTTGCGGTTCTCCAGCGCCATGCCCAGCGGCAGGAACAGGTACCAGTTATAGGCCCACTTGCCGTCGCTGTTGAGCTGGCTGGCGCCTTGATAGGCGAGGTCGGCGGTGTCGAGCAACGCCGTCAGGGGCTGGCCATAACTGTCCGGTACACCACTGAAGCTCGCTGAGACCTGCCCGTCATGGGTCTTGACGCTGACTTTCGCCCGACCGTACCCGTCCCGTTGCAGGCTCTGGTTCAGATAATGCTCGGCCGTCTGCTCCAGCGTCCATGGCCGAAAACAGATCACATTGCAGTTATTGGGGTAGGCGAACAGTTGGGTCACGCGCTGGGTGCTCCCCAGCGGAACCTCGATGTCGGCCTGAGCGACCGCACTCGCCATCAGTGCGGCCAGGATGAAGGACAGCCTGGTCGGTTTGAACATTGTTGTTTCCTTGTCAGCGAAAGCCCGTCTGCGCGGGGTGAAAAGCCCACCTCCACACAGTAGCGGCTGACCAGGAAAACCGCGTGCTAAATCACCGGGCGTGTCGCTATTGGATAAGAAAACCTACCGGTTGAACTGCAAGGCGTTGCTCAAGTCGCCCATGGGTTTCTGGCCACGGGCGATCATTGCGTCATCGCGTTGCTTGAGGCCATCCAGGGTCTCCAGTTGGAATACCCGGGTGATCAGGCGCAGGATCGATGCGGTGTCATACACCGTATGGTCGACCGTGCCTTTGCGGGCGAACGGCGACACCACAAGCGCCGGGACGCGCGTACCCGGGCCCCAACGGTCGCCCTTGGGCGGTGCCACGTGGTCCCACCAACCGCCGTTCTCATCGACGGTCACCACGACCACCATATTGTTCCACTGCGGGCTCTCTTGCAGCACCTTCAAGGCACGCGCGATATGGCGGTCACCCGAGGCCACGTCGGCATAGCCCGCGTGCATGTTCAGGTTGCCTTGGGGTTTGTAGAAGGTCACGGCGGGCAGCTTGCCGGCCTCGGCATCGGCAAAGAACCGGTTGGTGCTTGATTCGTCACCCAAACCGCCATCGCGCAGGCGCTTATCACGCTCGGCCCGATTCTGCGGACCTTGTTGCTTGAAGTAGTTGAACGGTTGGTGGTGATACTGGAAGTTCGGAATCTTCGGGATACCGCCCGAATCCTTGAACTGGTCCAGGGTCGCTTGCCATGCACCGGCGTACCACGCCCAATCGATGTTCTTTTTCGACAGCTTGTCACCGATGTGCTCGTGGGTTTGCGGCACCAGCACGTTGGGCAGGTCGGGCTTGGAGTAATCCGGGTTTTCCGGGTCGCGGATCCAGGTCGGCCAATAGGGCGGGGCCAGGGTATTCACGCCGTAACCATCCGGGGTCAAGGCACTGGGACCGAACTGCGGCGGGCCACTCATGGCGCTGGCAGGAGACTTGTCCAGTGGCTTGAGGCGCGGGTCGGCAGGGTCATCGCTTTGCAGCGTGGCGATCTGGGCCTTGGCCACCGATTGCGCGGCATTCGGGTAGAACGGCGCGGTGGCGCTGATCAGGTACTGATGGTTGAGGAACGAGCCACCGAACGCACCCTGGAAGAAGTTATCGCAGAGCACGAACTCCTTGGCCACGTCCCACAATCGCAGGGAGTAGCGGCTCTGGGCGTAATGGCCCATCACCAGGCCACCGGAATCGGCCCAGGCGACGAAACCGTCGTTCTTGCCGCCGTTGATCTGCATCTGGTTTTGATAGAACACGTGCCACAAGTCGCGAGTGACCAGGCTCAGGGGCAAGTCTTCGGCGTTCGGGCCCTTGAGGGCGAACGGCGCGTTGGGGAGGTTTTCCTGGAATTGGACTTCGCTGGGGTAGGTCACCCCGTCCACCGTTTGTGGGCCGACCTGTAGCACGCCACCCCAGGCCGGGGGCAGGGTAGTCAGCACGCTGCCGTCGCGGTCGCGTTGCTGGGTGTCGGCGGCCGACAGTGCCGACAGCGGTTTCTCCACACCGGGGAAGTCGGCAAACAGGTTGTTGAAGCTGCGGTTCTCGGCATAGATCACCACCACGGTTTTCACCTGGTCGTGCAAGGCCTTGTCCAATTCCTGCGGCGTGAGCGGCCGCGCCACCGGTTTGCCCGGTGCCTCGCTGGTATTGCCGCAACCAGTCAAGGTCGCACCGACCCCCAATACCGCCGCGCCCCCCAGGAAACGCCGGCGGCTGGTGTCTACGGGCGGTTGCGCTTCGGAGTCGGAGGCGGGGCGGTCTTCGTGATCGTCACTCATGGTGGGGGAGTCCTGGCGAAATGTTGCAAGATATTTCGCAGGACGGTAGCAATGGAATGTGACGGAACGAAGACAGTCCAGCGGGGCCCCAGATCAACACTGGGGGAGCGAGCAAGCCCGCTCCCACACTGACCGTGTCAGGGCATCACTGGCGGCAAATACTTCAACGTCGTCCCCAGCGCCCACAGCAGGAACAGCACCAGCGGCGTGTGCACCAGCAATTGCACGAACGAAAAACCGATCAAGTCCCGGGCCTTCAAGCCCAATACTCCCAGCAATGGCAGCATGTAGAACGGGTTGATCAGGTTTGGCAGCGCCTCGGCGGCGTTGTAGATCTGCACCGCCCAGCCCAGGTGGTATTGCAGGTCATTGGCCACTTGCATCACGTAAGGCGCTTCGATGATCCACTTGCCACCGCCCGATGGGATGAAGAAGCCCAACACCGCCGAGTACACGCCCATCAGCAACGCGTAGGTGTCGTGGGAGGCGATGGAGGTGAAGAAGGTCGAGATATGGTGCGCCAGAGTCTGGCCGTCGCCCCCTTTGACGACGGTCATCAGCGCAGCAATCGAGCCGTAGAGCGGGAACTGGATCAGCACGCCGGTGGTGGTTGGCACTGCGCGGGCGACCGCATCGAGGAAGCTGCGCGGGCGCCAGTGCAACAGGGCCCCGACCATGATGAACAGGAAGTTATAGGTGTTCAGCCCTGAGATGGCGCTAATCGCCGGCTTGGTCGAGAACTCATGGAACAGCCAGCCGGCCGCCAGCAACGCCAACAGAATGGTGAGCAGCGGGCTGTGTTCCAGCCATTCACCCGGGCGCGTAGGGGCTTGCAGCTTGGGCAGGTTGAACGCTGGGTCGACCCCGCAGGCCTTGGCATCGCGAGCGCTGTTCGGGCCGGGGGCGGTGGCGTAGGCGATGATCAGCGACACCACGATCAACGCCAGCAACAACACGCCGGATTGCCACAGGAAGATGGTGTCCGTGAACGGGATCACGCCCGTGATCGACAGAATCGACGGTGGCAGGCTGGCTGGGTTGGCCTGCAACTGTGCCGCCGACGACGACAGCCCCAATGCCCACACGGCACCCAGGCCCAGGTACGCGGCCGCACCGGCCGCGCGATAGTCCATGCGCAAATCCGTGCGACGTGCCAGTGCCCGCACCAGCAGGCCGCCAAACACCAGGGACAGGCCCCAGTTCAGCAGTGAGGCGACCATGGAGATCAACGCCACCCAGGCCACGGCTGAGCGGCCGTTCTTCGGGATACGCGCCAGGCGGTCGATCAGTTTCACCGCAGGCGGCGAGCTGGCCACCACATAGCCCCCGATCACCACGAAGGCCATCTGCATGGTGAACGGGATAAGGCTCCAGAACCCGTCGCCAAAAGCTTTGGCGGCTTCGGTCGGTGCGGCGCCCATGCCCAGGGTCGCGACGGCGACGATGATCACGGCAAGTGCGGCAAACACCCAGGAGTCTGGAAACCAGCGTTCGGCGAAGTTGGAACAGCGCAGGGCAAATCGGGCATAGCGGCTTTCTTCGATAGCATCGGCCACGAGTCTTTCCTCTTGTATTTATTATGGTGCAGGCAGTTTTCCGGCATGTTCCGCTACGGCCATTGATATGGGAATGCAGTTATCTTCATCGATCGTTGAGGAAAACAAATATATCGTCTGTGATTGCCATCCCCTGGCCCAGCTCATAACCTGCACGCCATTTTGTTTGCCTGCCGAGCCTCCACATGACTGCCACCTCTTCCCCACAGGCGCAGCGTTTTTCCCGCTCCGACTACAAAACCCTGGGCTTGGCCGCCCTGGGCGGGGCGCTGGAAATCTACGACTTCATTATCTTCGTGTTTTTTGCGCTGACCTTGAGCCAGCTGTTCTTCCCGCCGGAAATGCCCGAGTGGCTGCGCCTGCTGCAAAGCTTCGGCATCTTCGTCACCGGCTACCTGGCACGCCCACTGGGCGGCATCCTGATGGCGCACTTTGCCGATCACTTGGGGCGCAAGCGCGTGTTCAGCCTGAGCATCCTGATGATGGCGTTGCCCTGCCTGCTCATCGGGATCATGCCCACCTACGCGCAAATCGGTTATTTCGCGCCCCTGATCCTGCTGGCGCTGCGCGTGCTGCAGGGCGCCGCGGTGGGCGGTGAAGTGCCCAGTGCCTGGACCTTCGTCGCCGAACACGCCCCGACCAACCACCGTGGCTACGCCCTGGGCTTCCTGCAGGCCGGCCTGACCTTCGGCTACCTGCTCGGCGCGCTCACCGCGACCCTGCTGGCGCAAATGTTCACCCCCGCAGAAATCCTCGACTACGCCTGGCGCTTTCCCTTCCTGCTCGGCGGCGTGTTCGGTGTGATCGGCGTGTGGCTGCGCCGCTGGCTCAGCGAAACCCCGGTATTCCTCGAAATGCAGGCCCGCCGCCAGGCCGCAGCCGAACTGCCATTGCGCACCGTACTGCGCGACCACCGCGCGGTGTTGCTGCCGGCGATGATCCTCACGTGTGTGCTCACCTCGGCTGTGGTGGTGCTCGTCGTCATCACACCAACCATGATGCAGAAAACCTTCGGCATGAGCCCCAGCCACACCTTCGCCCTGAGCGCCCTGGGCATTGTGTTCCTGAACATCGGCTGCGTCCTGGCTGGCCTGCTGGTCGACCGCATCGGCGCGTGGCGCGCGGTGCTGGTCTACAGCCTGTTGCTGCCGGTCGGGATTGCGCTGCTGTACGCCAGCCTGATCAGCGGCGGCGTCTGGCTGGGGGCGGCGTATGCCGTGGCGGGCCTGAGTTGCGGTGTGGTGGGCGCGGTGCCGTCGGTGATGGTCGGCCTGTTCCCGGCGCAGGTGCGGGTGTCGGGGATTTCCTTCACCTACAACATTGCCTACGCGCTGTGGGCAAGCACGACGCCGTTGCTGCTGATTGCGCTGATGCCCACCCGCCCGTGGATTTGCGTGGGCTATTGCGTGGTGATGGGGGCGGTGGGCGTGGCGAGTGTGGCGTTGTTTGGTAAGCGCCACACGTTGGCTGCCTAGGCGTCAAGTCAAGAAGTGCCAGAGCAGCAGCGTACCCACCAGCCCCACGACCGACACAATGGTCTGCAGCACCGACCATACCCAGATCGTCTGCTTCAACTGCAAGCCAAAGTACTCACGCACCATCCAGAACCCGGCGTCGTTGACGTGGCAGAAGAACACCGAGCCGGCACCGATCGCCAGCGCTACCAATGAGCTTTGTGTCGCCGCCAACCCCGCCATCATCGGCGCAAGGATGCCTGCGGTCGTGGTGGTAGCGACGGTGGCCGAGCCGGTGGCTTGGCGCAACGCAACGGCAATCAACCACGCCAGTAGCAGGTAGGGCATGTGTGCGCCTTCGGCGACCTTGCTGATGGTCTGGCTGACGCCGGCGTCCAGCAGGGTTTGCTTGAGGCCACCGCCGGCGCCGATGGTCAGCAGCAATACGGCGATGGGGGCGAGGGCTTTGCGCAGGGTGTTGCCGACGTCGGCGCGCGGCATGCCGGCGGCCCAGCCCAGGCAGATTACGGCGGCGATCACGGCCAGGCCGAGGGCGATCAGCGGTTCGCCGAGGAACTTCAAGGTCAGGCCAACCGTGCTTTCGGCCGGCAGCGCGACCTTGGCCAGGGTGCTGCCCAGCATCAGAATCACCGGCAACAGAATAATCAGCAACGACACGCCAAAACTCGGCTGGCGCGGTGCCTTGGGCGGTGCGCTGAACAGCGCGCCGATGTCGGCCGGTTCATCTACGTGAAGGCGTTTGGACAGCCAGTTACCGTAGAGCGGGCCCGCCAGGATCACTGCCGGCACCGCCAGGCAGAAGCCCAGCAACATGGTCAGGCCCAGGTCGGCGTGCAACGCGCCGACCGCAATCAACGGCCCCGGATGCGGTGGCATCAGGGCGTGCAAGGTGGTCATGCCGGCCAGCGCCGGTATGGCAATTTTCAGCAGCGGCTGGTTCGAACGTTTGGCCATCACAAAGATGATCGGCACCATCATCACCAGGCCCACTTCGAAGAACAGCGGTAAGCCGATCACCATGGCGACCAGCGCCATCACCCACGGTAATGACCTGCCCTTGCCCAACCCGAGCAGCGTGGTGGCAATGCGGTCAGCCGCGCCGGATTCCGCCATCAGCGCACCGAGCATCGAGCCCAGCGCGATGATGATCCCGGCTTCACCGAGGATCGCCCCCGCGCCTTTACTGAACGCCTTGGCCACCTCTTCTGGCGGCAGGCCTGCGCCCACGCCGGCGATAAAGGTGCCGATCAGGATCGACAGGAACGGCGGCAACTTGGTCGCGCTGATCAGCACGATGATGCTGGCGATCGCCAGTAATACGCAGAACATGAGGCGGGTGTCTTGAACCATCCACGCAGCAGTCGATAACGCCAAAGCGGGACTCCTTATCGAACAGGTTGGGAAATATGTTTCTTTTTGTTTCCTGCTCGAAAAGCATACCTGATACAACTGTTCCAGAGCGTTCAAGCGCCCTTTTGGTGCATCCACAGGTAACGACGGCCTGGCGCGCAGATGACAATTGTGCAACCCGTGCCATTCGATCTGGCCTATAGCTCTATGATCCCCTCGCCCTAACGCAGCAAGCGGATTGCCGGCGATAAGGCCCCCACGCCCCACCACCCTGAGGATTTTCCATGAGCGCAGGACACAGCCACGCCAAGGTACGCGCCGGCCATGAACGTCTGTTATGGCTCGCCCTCGGCCTGACCGGCAGCTTCATGATTGCCGAGGTCATTGGTGCATTCATCACGGGTAGCTTGGCGCTGTTGTCCGACGCTGCGCACATGATGACCGACGCCCTGGCCCTGGGCATTTCCCTGGTGGCCATCCAGGTGGCCAAGCGCGCCGCCGACCGTAAGCGCACCTTCGGCTATGCGCGGTTCGAAATCCTCGCGGCGGCGTTCAATGCGCTGCTGTTGTTCGTTGTCGCGTTCTACATCCTCTACGAGGCGTATCAGCGCCTGCAGGCGCCCGCCGAGATACAGTCCACCGGCATGCTGGTGATTGCCGTGCTGGGGCTTATCGTCAACCTGATTTCCATGCGGCTGTTGAGCGCCGCCAGCGGCGAAAGCCTGAATGTGAAGGGCGCCTACCTGGAGGTCTGGAGCGATATGCTCGGCTCCATCGGCGTGATCATCGCGGCGCTGGTGATCCTTTACACAGGCTGGGGCTGGGTCGACTCGTTGGTTGCGGCAGCCATTGGTTTCTGGGTGTTGCCCCGTACCTGGACGTTGCTCAAGGAAAGCCTGAATGTGCTGCTGCAAGGCGTACCGGACGGCATTGATATCGACCAGGTGGAGCAGGCCATTCGCGGTGTGCCTGGGATCAAGGATGTACACGACCTGCATATCTGGGCGCTCACCAGTGGCAAGAATGTGCTGAGCACCCACCTGGTGATGGATTCGGCGCTCAGCACCGAACAACACATCCTCACCCAGGTGACGGAACTGCTGCATGAACAATTCGACATTTCCCACGCGACCATCCAGGTCGAAGGCGACGGCTTTGCCCATGACGAACATGACGAGGTGCATGCCTGAGCCTGGCTAACGGATTTGTAATGTTCTGCACACCGCTCTGATAAGTACCGAAAGCTACAGTGCCCCGGCTTGGATTTATCCGCCATTTCATGGGCCTGGAACTCTCGTCATGCCAATTCGTGCAAGAACATTGCTGTGGTCGATCGTCGTGTTGCTGACGACGGCGCAAGGGGTCGGTGCACAACCCCTGACCCTCGACGCGGCGCTGCAAACCGCTTTTGCCAACAACCCGGACCTGGCCGCCGCACAGTGGGAAATCGGCATCGCCGAAGGCGCTCGCCAACAGGCGGGCTTGATCCCCAACCCGGTCGCTTCCTGGGACGCCGAAGACACCCGCAGCAGTACGCGCACCACCACTGTGAAACTCAGCCAGACCCTGGAACTGGGTGGCAAACGCAGCGCGCGCATCGATGTGGCGAGTCGCGCACAGGACGCCGCCGCCCTGACCTTGGCGCAGCGCCGCAATGCCTTGCGTGCCGACGTCATCGACAACTACTACGGGGCCCTGCGCGCCCAGGAGCGCCTTGACCTGGCGCAGCGTTCAATGAACGTGGCCGAGCGCGGACTGGCCGTCGCCAACGGCCGTGTCACCGCAGGCAAAACCTCGCCGGTGGAAGCGACTCGCGCGCAGGTGCAATTGTCGGAAATGCGCCTGGAGTTGAACCGCGCGCAAATTGGCCTCACCGACGCCTATCGCCGCCTGGCCACCAGCACCGGCAGCGCCGTAACGGATTTCCAGGCCGTCGCTGGCCAAAACCAACTCACTCCCGCCTTGCCGCCAGTCGCCCACCTGTTGGCGCGCCTTGAGCAGACTGCCGAACTGCGCCTGGCCGAGCTGAGCATCCTGCAAAACGAAGCCAGCGTCGGCCTGGAAAAAGCCCAGCGCATTCCCGACCTCGACGTGTCCATCGGCAGCCAATACGACGCCAGCGTGCGCGAGCGCGTGAACCTGGTGGGCGTGTCGATGCCAATCCCGCTGTTCAACCGCAATCAGGGCAACGTGCTGGCAGCGACTCGCCGCGCCGACCAGGCGCGCGACCTGCGCAACGCCGCCGAACTGCGCCTGCGCACCGAAACCCGACAGGCCCTCGACCTGTGGCAAACCGCCAATACCGAAGTGCGCGCCTTCAACCAGCAGATCCTGCCCGCCGCCCAAAGTGCAGTGGACAGCGCCACTCGCGGTTTCGAGATGGGCAAGTTCAGTTTCCTCGACGTGCTCGACGCTCAGCGCACCCTCATTGCGGCCCGCACCCAGTACCTCACGGCCACCGCCCAGGCCACTGAGGCCTGGGTGCGTATCGAACGGATCTACGGCGACCTCGCCCGGTTTTGATTTTTCCTGGAGTCCTCTATGAACAACACCCATGGCGTGGCGCTAGCCGTCGCCCTGAGCCTGATGCTGTCCAGCTTTGCAAAGGCCGATGAAGAAGAAGGCGAGCTTGAACTCACCGAGCAGCAGATTCAGGCCGCCGGCATTCAGGTCGCCCAGGCTCAGCCGCGTTCGATCAGCACGTTGCTGGTGTTGCCGGGAGAAGTGCGCTTCGATGAAGACCGTACCTCCCACATTGTCCCGCGTGCGGCGGGCGTGGTGGAGTCGGTCAAGGTCAACCTCGGCCAGTCGGTGAAGAAGGGCGAGTTGTTGGCGGTGATCGCCAGCCAGCAGATTTCCGACCAACGCAGCGAGTTGGCTGCCAGTGAACGTCGGGTCGAACTGGCCCGCACCACCTTCCAGCGAGAGCGGCAGTTGTGGCAGGACAAGATCTCCGCCGAGCAGGACTACCTGCTGGCGCGCCAGGCCCTGCAAGAAGCCGAAATCGCCCTGGCCAACGCCCGCCAAAAGATGAGCGCATTGAGTGGCAGCGCGGTGTTGGTCGGCGGTAATCGCTACGAACTGCGTGCGCCCTTTGCGGGTGTGGTGGTGGAAAAACACCTGGGCGTGGGTGAAGTCGTGGGTGAGAGCACCAACGCCTTCACCCTCTCGGACCTGTCCCAGGTGTGGGTGACGTTCGGCGTGTTCCCCAAGGACTTGAACAAGGTGCGCGTGGGCAAGCCGGTGAAAGTCAGTTCCACGGAAATGGGTACTGAGGTGCTCGGCACCGTGGCCTATGTTGGCAACCTGCTCGGCGAGCAGACGCGCACCGCCACTGTGCGCGTGAGCGTGCCCAACCCTGATGACGCTTGGCGCCCGGGTTTGTTTGTCAGCGTGCAGCTGGCCACCGATACGCTCCAGGCCAAGGTCACGGTACCCCAGGAGGCGATCCAGACTGTCGAGGACAAGCCCTCGGTGTTCATGCGCACCGAGCACGGTTTTGTCACCCGTCACCTGGAGCTTGGCGCGAGCGAAAACGGCTACGTCGAAGTCCGCCAGGGCCTGGATGCCGGGGCGCAGGTGGCCACGGTCGGCAGTTTCATCCTCAAGTCCGAACTGGGCAAAGGCTCGGCCGAGCACGCCCATTGATCCCGCGAGTGATTCCCCATGTTTGAGCGCCTTATCCAATTTGCCATCGAGCAGCGCATCATCGTGCTGCTGGCGGTGCTGCTGATGGCCGGTGTCGGCATCGCCAGCTACCAGAAGTTGCCCATCGACGCGGTGCCTGACATCACCAACGTACAAGTGCAGATCAACTCGGCGGCGGCCGGTTTTTCACCGCTGGAAACCGAACAGCGCATTACCTTTCCCATTGAAACCGCCATGGCCGGCTTGCCCGGTTTGCAGCAGACCCGTTCGTTGTCGCGTTCCGGTTTGTCCCAGGTGACGGTGATTTTCAAGGACGGTACCGACCTGTTTTTCGCCCGCCAATTGGTCAACGAACGCCTGCAGGTGGCGCGTGAGCAATTGCCCGCTGGCATCGACACTGCGATGGGGCCGATCTCCACCGGGCTCGGGGAGATTTTCCTGTGGACCGTGGAAGCCAAGGACGGCGCGCTCAAGGAAGACGGCACGCCCTACACCCCGACCGATCTACGGGTCATCCAGGACTGGATCATCAAGCCGCAACTGCGCAACGTGCCTGGCGTGGCCGAGATCAACACCATTGGCGGCTTTGCCAAGGAATACCAGATTGCGCCCGACCCCAAGCGCCTGGCTGCCTACAACCTGACCTTGAATGACCTGGTCACGGCGCTCGAACGTAACAACGCCAATGTCGGCGCCGGCTACATCGAGCGCAGTGGCGAGCAATTGCTGATCCGTGCGCCGGGGCAATTGGCGTCCATTGATGACATCGCCAATATCGTCATCACCAGTTCGGACGGAACTCCGATTCGCGTGCGCAACGTGGCCCAGGTCGATATCGGCCGCGAGATGCGCACCGGAGCCGCCACGGAAAATGGCCGCGAAGTGGTATTGGGCACGGTGTTCATGTTGATCGGCGAAAACAGCCGCAGCGTGTCCCAGGCCGTGGCAAAAAAACTCGAAGAGATCAACCGGTCGTTGCCCGAAGGGGTCGTCGCCGTCACCGTTTATGACCGCACCCACCTGGTCGAAAAAGCCATTGCCACGGTGAAGAAAAACCTCTTTGAAGGTGCGCTGCTGGTGGTGGCGGTGCTGTTCCTGTTCCTCGGGAATATCCGCGCTGCACTGATCACCGCGATGGTGATTCCGCTGGCGATGCTGTTCACGTTTACCGGGATGTTCACCAACAAGGTCAGCGCCAACTTGATGAGCCTCGGCGCGCTGGACTTCGGCATTATCGTCGATGGCGCGGTGGTGATCGTCGAGAACGCCATCCGCCGCCTGGCCCATGCGCAACAGCGCCATGGTCGCCTGCTCGCCCGCAGCGAACGCCTGCATGAGGTGTTCGCGGCAGCCAAGGAGGCGCGGCGGGCGTTGATCTTCGGGCAACTGATCATCATGGTGGTGTACCTGCCGATCTTCGCCCTCACCGGGGTGGCCGGGAAAATGTTCCACCCGATGGCGTTTACCGTGGTGATCGCCCTGCTGGGCGCGATGATTCTGTCGGTGACCTTCGTGCCGGCGGCGATTGCGCTGTTCGTCACGGGCAAGGTCAAGGAGGAGGAAAACTTCGTCATGCGCAGCGCGCGCCGGGTCTATGCCCCGGTGCTGGATTGGGTCATGGCGCGTCGCCCGCTGGTATTCGGCCTGGCGGTATTGACCATCGTCGCTTCGGGCGCCGTCGCCAGCCGCATGGGCAGCGAATTTATCCCCAGCCTCAGCGAGGGCGACTTTGCCCAACAGGCCTTGCGCGTGCCGGGCACCAGCCTGACGCAATCGGTGCAGATGCAGCAGCAGCTGGAAAAAACCTTGATGGCCCAGGTGCCGGAAATCGAGCGGGTGTTTGCGCGTACCGGCACTGCGGAGATTGCGTCCGACCCGATGCCGCCGAATATTTCCGACAGCTATGTGATGCTCAAGCCCAAGGACCAGTGGCCCGATCCTGGCAAGTCGCGCGAGACACTGATCGCCGACATCCAGCGCGCCAGTGCGATTGTGCCGGGCAGCGCGTATGAGTTGTCGCAACCGATCCAACTGCGCTTCAACGAACTGATTTCCGGCGTACGCAGCGACGTGGCGGTGAAGGTGTTCGGCGATGACATGGCCGTGCTCAACAAGACCGCCGGGGAAATCGCCGAGACCCTGCAAAAGCTCAGCGGCGCGTCTGAAGTCAAGGTTGAACAAACGTCTGGCCTGCCGGTGCTGACCATCAATATCGACCGCGACAAAGCTGCGCGTTTTGGCCTGAATGTCGGCGATGTGCAGGACACCATTGCCGTTGCCGTCGGAGGCCGCCAGGCGGGTACGTTGTATGAAGGTGACCGGCGCTTTGACATGGTCGTGCGCTTATCCGATGCGTTGCGCACCGATATCGACGGGCTGTCGCGGCTGTTGATTCCGGTGCCGGGCAACGCGTCTGGCCAGTTGGGGTTTATCGCCTTGTCCCAGGTCGCCAGCCTGGACCTGGTACTTGGCCCGAACCAGATCAGCCGCGAGAACGGCAAGCGCCTGGTGATCGTCAGTGCCAACGTGCGTGGGCGGGATATCGGCTCGTTCGTGGAAGACGCCGAAGCGGCCCTCATCGCCCAGGTGAAAGTCCCGGCGGGCTACTGGACCACGTGGGGCGGGCAGTTCGAACAACTGAAGGAGGCGTCCGACCGCTTGCGCATTGTAGTGCCGGTGGCGTTGCTGCTGGTGTTCGGCTTGCTGTTCATGATGTTCAACAACCTCAAGGACGGCTTGCTGGTGTTTACCGGCATTCCGTTCGCCTTGACCGGTGGGATCATGGCGCTGTGGCTGCGGGATATTCCGTTGTCGATCTCGGCCGGCGTGGGCTTCATTGCCTTGTCCGGCGTGGCGGTGCTGAACGGCCTGGTGATGATCGCCTTCATCCGTAATTTGCGCGAAGAAGGGCGCTCGTTGTCGGTGGCCATCCACGAAGGCGCACTGACTCGGCTGCGCCCGGTGCTCATGACCGCGTTGGTGGCATCCCTTGGGTTTATTCCCATGGCGCTCGCCACCGGCACCGGCGCCGAAGTACAGCGGCCGCTGGCAACGGTGGTGATCGGCGGGATCATTTCTTCTACGTTGCTGACCTTGCTGGTGCTGCCGGCGCTGTATCAGTGGGCGCATCGCAAGGAAGAGGAAACACCAGGCTGAACCGCGTGAAACGGCCCGGCTGGCTGCTGACGTCGGCGTGCCCCTGATGCAGGTGCATGATCGACTGCACAATCGCCAGCCCCAGGCCGGTACCACCTTCGGCCCGGGTGCGGCTGCTGTCGGCGCGATAGAAACGTTCGAACAGGTGCGGCAGGTGATGGGCTTCGATGCCGCGCCCCGGATTGCCGACCGACAGCGACACGCTCTGGTCATAGCTTTCCACCAGCAGCAACACACTGGAAGCGCTGGGGGTGTGGCGAATGGCATTGGACAGCAGGTTGGAAATGGCGCGCTGGATCATCAAGCGATCACCCGTCACCCAGGCATCGCCGCGCAGGCTCAGGGTGACGTGCTTGTCCTCGGCGCTCAGGGCAAACAGTTCCATCACCCGCTGCGCCTCCTGCGCCAACGACACCGGGGCAAACCCGGCCCGCGCCGCCGGGTGGCTGACCTGGGCCAGGAACAACATGTCGGAGACAATTCGTGACAGGCGCTCCATTTCCTCGGTGCAGGATTCCAGGCTGGCCTTGTAGTCGTCCGAGGGCCGTTCGCGTGAAAGGGTCACCTGGGCCTTGCCCATCAGGTTGGTCAACGGTGCGCGCAACTCGTGAGCAAGATCGTCCGAGAACTGCGACAGCTGCTGCACCCCGGCGTCGAGGCGGTGCAGCATGAAGTTGATGCCCTGGGCCAGCTCGCCCAGCTCCTTGGGCAGATTGTCCAGGGACAGGCGATGGGTCAGGTCCTGGGTGCTGACCTTGGCCGCCACGCGACTGAACTGCTGCAGCGGCGCGAGCCCGCGTTGCACCAGCCACCAGGCGCCCATGCCGATCAGGATCAGCAACATCGGCAGGGCGATGACCGTGGAACGCAGGTAGGCACTGAGCAACGCTTCATCATCGGAGCGATCCAGCGACAGCACCACGCGCACGTTCTCGCCCCTTTGCAATGACATCAGGCGGGTAGCGCTGAGGATCCGATTGCCCTGGCCATCGACCCAATTCAGATAGGCCAGGTTTCTGCCCGCGGGCACGTCGAGCAGCAATGGCTGTTGCGGTTTGGCGCCGACGCTCAGCAGCACTGGCGCATCGGGGCGTGCGCCGACGATGGTCAGGTAGATGTTGTCATGGCCCATCACCAGGTCCAGCAATGAGTGGGGGCGGTTGCTGATGTCATGGGCGTCGAGGCCCTGGCCAAGGCTGTGCTCCAGTTGTTCCATCTTGTTTTCCAAGCCCTTGCGCGCCAGTTTGTCCAGCTCGTGGGTCAGGGCCAGGTACGCCAGGGTCGCCAACAGTACGACGAGGCCGGCGCCCATCAGGCTGACCGTCAACCCCAGGCGCATCGACAGGCTGCTGGTCCTCATGCACGCGCCTCCAGTACA
The DNA here is from genome assembly GCF_002563895.1 of Pseudomonas lurida. Lineage (NCBI taxonomy): Bacteria > Pseudomonadati > Pseudomonadota > Gammaproteobacteria > Pseudomonadales > Pseudomonadaceae > Pseudomonas > Pseudomonas lurida. Next base: position 826,471 of record NZ_PDJB01000001.1, read on the forward strand.
TAACCCACGCCACGGATGGTGTGGATCAGCTTCACCTCGCTCTGGTCATCGACCTTGGCTCGCAGGCGACTGATTGAGACCTCCACCACATTGGTGTCGCAGTCGAAGTTCATGTCCCACACCAGCGAGATGATCTGCGTGCGGGTCATCACCTCGCCGGCCTGACGCATCAGCACGTGCAGCAGGGCGAACTCCTTGGTGGTCAGGTCGATCCTGCGGTTGCCGCGATAGGCGCGATGACGGCGCGGGTCCAGTTCCAGGTCCGAGACGCGCAGCACCTCCGGAACCGGGATGTGCTCGCTGCGTCGCAGCAGGGTGCGCACACGGGCCAGCAGCTCGGGAAACTCGAAGGGTTTGACCAGGTAATCATCGGCACCCATGTCCAGGCCCTTGATCTTGTCGGCCAGCCGGCCGCGCGCGGTCAGCATCATCACGCGCTGGTTGCCTTCGCGGCGCAGTTGTTCCAGCACTTCCCAGCCGTCGGTGTTGGGCAAGTTGACATCGAGGATCACCAGTTCGTAGCTGTGTTGCCGGGCCAGGTGCAGGCCATCAATGCCGCTGGCGGCGCAATCGACGACATAACCGCTTTCGGTCAGGCCTTGCTGCAGGTAGTCGGCGGTTTTCTGCTCGTCCTCAACCACAAGGATACGCATGGGGGGGGTACCTTCAAAAAAACGGAAAGGGGGCATGGCCTCATCGCGGCGCAGGGCAGGCTTTGCGCGAACTCTGAACCGTGAAGTAGCTTTAGGGTCAAGGCCGGTCAGGCAGGTGCGACGATTCGTCACTGAGCCATCGCACAAAAAAAACGCCCCGGTCGGGGCGTAAAAATTCATCTCTGTTCCAAAGGAGCTACACAAAAGCTGCAGAGATGAGATGTGTTCGGTGTGCAGTGTAGAAAGTGCAACTTAACGAGACGGTGAGGCCAATATTACAGTTCTGACAGACTTCAACTTGTGAAGAGATGTAGGCCATCGGCAAGTGAATGTAAGCGCTGTGCCTTAGCGCACCGCGAGTGGGTACTCGATAATTAGCCGAACTTCTTCCAGGTCCGACTCAAACGCACTAGAGCGCACCGTCGCCTGTCGAAGTCGCAGCGACAAGTCCTTCAAGTTGCCAGCCTGTACGACATATTTGGCTTCGATATCCCGCTCCCAGCGACGTTGATCGGTCAGTGGATCACCGGCCGCATCGCGACGCATGTACACCGCGTTGGCGTTGCTGTAGTCGGCATCGGTGCCTTTGCCGTAGCGGGTCATGAACGACAGGCCGGGGATGCCCAATGGCTGCATGTCCAAGTCGTAGCGCACCATCCACGAGCGCTCCTTGGGCGAGTTGAAGTCGCTGTACTGGATCGAGTTGTTCAGGAAGATCGAGTCCGACTGGCGCAGGTAATCGAAGTCGTCATCACCGTTGTTGCGCTGGTGCGATACGGCCAGGCTGTGGGCGCCGACCTTCACCCCGAGCCTGGCGCTCCAGATGGTGTTGTTGAATTCACCCAGGCGTTTTTTACCTTCGTCCACGGCCTTGTAGTAGTTGAAGTCGCCGAACAGCGAGACCTCCTCATTCAGCGGATAACTGGCCGCGCTGCCGAAGTAATACTGGTCCCAGGCGTCCTTCAGGCGGCTGCTGTAGAGGCTGACGCTGAGGTGTTTGTTGACGGTGTAGTCGCCGCCGAAATAGCCGACCCAGGGCGAGTCGACCTGGCCTGCATAGAAGGTCGCGAAACCTTTGTTCATGCCACTTTCGGTCGGCTGGCTCATGCCGCTCAGGCGTCCGCCCTGCAGGCTGAGGCCTTCCAGGCTGGTGTTCTGCAGGGTCACGCCACGGAAGCTTTCCGGCAAGACGCGCGAGTCGCCGTAAGCCACCACCGGGTTCAACGGGAATACGTCGCCGGCCTTGACCACGGTGTCCAGCACACGCAGTTTCGCGGCACCGCCGACTTTGCTGTAGTTGTCCTCGGGGTGGTTTTCGCTGTCCACCGGCAGCATGCCGAACGAACCCTTGCCGCCGCTGCGGCCGGTGCCCGAGTCGAGTTTCACGCCGACCATGGCGAACGCGTCCAGGCCAAACCCCACGGTGCCCTGGGTAAAGCCAGACTCGAACTTACCGATCAACCCCTGGGCCCAAGCCTCTGAATAGCCGTTGCCGGTGGGGCTGGACTGGCCCTTGCGGTCATCGCGATTGAAGTAAAAGTTACGTGCCAGCACGTTGATGCTGCTGCCTTCGATAAAGCCTTCGGGTGTGTCCTCCACGGCCGCGGCGGCCAGGGGCAAGGCGGCACACAGTGATAGGGGAAGGCTGTAGTGACGGATACGCATGGTTCGCTCCTGGGTAATGGCAGTTATCAGCTTCTTATGGGAGAGGGCGTTCTTATTGATGTGGCCCGGGCTGATAGTTGCAAACCGTGGATAACGAAGAAGTGGCACGTTGATTACAATTCTGGAAACTCACTGTTATCTAACAAATAAGTAATGTTCCGGTGAAGGTGGCGTCAGGGTCCGTTGGTTAGTCTCGGCACTTCACTTTCAGTCGAGGAACTAAGCATGAACTTTTATACCGCTGGCCTGGGTGTGTTGACTGCCATGTTGTCTTTTGGCGCGGTGGCCGAAGGCGGGGGCGATCGTACGTTCGCGCTGATGATGGAACGCAATGAAAAAGCCATGGCCGACTACGCGGCCAAGAAAGGCAAGCCGGCACCCGTGGTGCAGGCTTATCGCTATGGCATGACGCTGGACATTGCCAAGGTGGTCAATGTCACGCCGCCGATTCGTTCGTGCAACCCGGTGCCGTCACGCATGACCTATGAAGACGCCAGCGGCAAGCTCAATACCCTTGAGTATCAAGTGATGGGGGTGTGCCGAAATAACGGCAGTTAATGGATCCAAAAATATAGTTGGGTTGGGGGCCAAAGCCCTCTTAAGAAAACGCCGGAAGCGCCGATGCAGGTCAGATTCATCTCCCTCATTTGGTCATTGGTGCTCCATGTTCAACACCCGTTTGAAGCAGGAGCTGGCGGCTCTTCGCGAAGAATTGTCCAGCTTGAACCAGGTCAAGGAGAGCCTGGAAAGTGAAATGCTGTGCCTGACGCTGGACGCCGAAGGCCGGGTGGAGTGGGCGAACGCCAACTTCCTGCAGGAACTGGCGTACCAGAGTGGTCAACTGCTGGGGCGTTCGATCGAAGACCTGGAGCCGGCCCACGTACGCAGGGATGAATTCCAGCAACGCTTCAAGAACGCCTTGGTGCGTGGCGAACATTTCGCCGGCACCGTGCGCCTGATGCGCGGCAATGGCCAAGAGGCGTGGCTGCGATCGATTCTGCAGCCGGTGCGCGGTTCCGATGGGCGCATCAAGCATTTTTCGATTTATTCCAGCGACCTCACCCGCACGATCGAGGCCTCCCGCGAGCATGAAAACCTCATGAACGCATTGGTACGCTCTACGGCCGTGATCGAGTTTGACCTGGGTGGCCACGTGCTGACCGCCAATGATCGTTTCCTGGGCGGCATGGGTTACACCCTTGCGCAGATCCAAGGCAAACATCACCGGATGTTCTGCGAGCCGGAGGAATACAACAGCACCGAGTACCAGGACTTCTGGAAGCGCCTGAACGCCGGTGAGTTCTTCGCGGCGCGCTTCAAGCGGGTCGATAGCCACGGCCGCGTAGTGTGGCTGGAAGCAACCTACAACCCGGTGCTGGACGCCAATGACCGGCTGTACAAAGTGGTCAAGTTCGCCACGGTGATCACCGACCAGGTCAACCAGGAACAGGCCGTCGCCGAAGCGGCGAACATTGCCTACAGCACCTCGCTGCACACCGACAATAGCGCCCAGCGTGGTACCACCGTGGTGACCCAGGCAGTGGATGTGATGCGCGACCTGGCCAAGCACATGCAACAGGCCGGCGACGGCATCGAGGCGTTGAACGCTCAGTCCCAAGTGATCGGCACCATCGTCAAGACCATCAGCGGCATTGCCGAGCAGACCAACCTGCTGGCACTCAACGCCGCCATTGAAGCAGCGCGCGCCGGTGAGCAGGGCCGTGGCTTTGCCGTGGTGGCCGATGAAGTGCGGCAGTTGGCATCGCGGACCAGCAAGGCGACCGAAGAGATCGTTGGTGTGGTGCGTCAGAACCAGGACATGGCCCGCGACGCGGTGACCCTCATGAACGACGGCCGCATGCAAGCCGAGCAAGGCCTGGCCCTGGCAGCCGAAGCGGGCACGGTGATCGTGGAAATCCAGGACGGCGCCCAGAAGGTGGTCAGCGCGGTAGGCCAGTTCGCCAACCAACTGTCGAGTTGAGTGCAGGGCTTCAGGTATCGTAGGGACTTTCTTGCATGAAGAGTCGACCTTCCATGAGCCCTACCCACCGCCGCCCCGTTCCGCTGTCCAAGGCCTACCGCTTGCTCAACCACGGGCCCACCGTGCTGGTCAGCGCCGCGCACAATGGCCAGCGCAATATCATGGCCGCTGCCTGGGCCATGCCGTTGGATTTCGAACCGCCGAAAGTCGCCGTGGTGTTGGATAAAGCCACCTGGACCCGCCAACTGCTGGAAGGCGCCGGCACCTTTGTGCTTCAGGTGCCGTGCGCGGCCCAGGCTGATCTGGTGCAAACAGTGGGCAATACGACCGGTTCCGAGACTGACAAATTTGCCACCTACGGCCTGCAGGTATTCAACGGTGAACACACCGAAGCGCCCTTGCTGGAAGGCTGCGTGGCCTGGCTGGAGTGTCGCCTGCTGCCCGAGCCGCACAACCAGCAGACCTACGATCTATTCCTGGGAGAGGTCGTGGCGGCCTATGCCGACGAGCGCGTGTTCAGCGATGGGCACTGGCACTTCGAAGGCCACGATGAGCTGCGCACCCTGCACCATGTGGCGGGTGGGCATTTCCTTACGATCGGCCAACCCGTCACCGGTAACACCCTTGCCTGATGCGCCCCTGTAGGCGCCGGCGCCTACAGGGTTACCAGTGTGCCTGGCTGAGCGCTTCGGCAAACGCCATCAGCTTCGGCGAATATTGCCGGGACGGCGGATAGACCAGCGAGATCGCCCGACTGCGCCCGGCCACGTCTTCCAATATCGGCACCAGGCGCCCGGCGGCCAGGTCGTCACGCACGGCGAAATCCATCACCTGGGCGATGCCGAAGCCGCCCACGGCGCCGTCCACCAGGGCATCGCCGATATCAAAGATCAGCCGCCCTTCGACACTCACGTCCTGCACCTTGCCCTCGATCATGAACTGCCAATCGACCATGCGGCCGCTGCGCAAATTGCGCACGGTGAGGCAGTGGTGGTCGTTGAGTTCAGTGACGCTCCTGGGCGTTCCGAAACGTGCGAGGTAAGCAGGCGCGGCCACGGTGACCCAGCGTAAGGGCGGCAGGGCGCGGGCGATCAGGCGCTGGTCCTGGATCTCGCCGGTACGCAACAACGCATCGAAGCCCTCGTCGACAATATCCACCAGGCGGTCAGTCATCACCGCCTCGATGCGCAGTTCGGGGTAGCGCAAGGTCAATTCGCCGATCACCGGCATCACCACTTTGCGCCCGAACAGCGACGGTGTACTGATCTTCAACAGACCGGACGGGGTGCTACGCCGGTCGAGCATCAGTTTCTCGGCTGCGGCTAACTCCGCCAGCAACGGCGCACTGCGCTCGTACAGCATTTGCCCGTCGGGGGTGAGGCTGACGCTGCGCGTATTGCGTTGCAGCAGGCGAACCCCCAACTCGTTCTCCAGCCGCGAAATGGCGCGGGACAGGCCCGATTGTGTCAGCCCCAGGTCACCCGCTGCGCGGGTGAAGCTGCGGGTTTCGGCCACGCGGACCAGTAGGCGGACAGCGTTCAGATCCATGATTAAAGTCATTACTGAAAGAGTGATAGCGCTATTTATCATCTATCCAGCATGAAAGACACTGACGGCCTCTCATTTTCGGACAGGACGCTGTGATGTCTCCCTCTCGACCCTCAGGCTGGATGCTGACGTTGCTGGCCACGGCGCAGCTGATCATCGCGCTGGATGCCACCATTGTGTTTGTTGCCTTGCCGCAGATCGGCACGCACCTGGACTTTTCTGCCCCGCAATTGCAATGGGTGGTGAGCGCCTACAGCGTGGCGTTTGGCGGTTTCCTTTTGCTGGGCGGCAGGGCTACCGATTTGCTTGGCAAGCGGCGTTTGTACCGGGTGGGGCAGTCGCTCTACGCACTGGCCTCTCTCGCGGCCGTGCTGGGCGGTAGTGCGGTATTGCTGGTGTTGGCGCGGGCGGTGCAGGGCGTTGGCGGCGCGATGCTGTTTCCGGCCACCCTGGCGCTGATCAACACCCACTATGCCGAAGGTCCGGCGCGCAACCGTGCGTTTGCCGTGTGGAGCGCCGCGTCTGCGGCTGGGCTGGCGCTGGGCGCACTGCTTGGTGGCGTGCTCACCCAGGTGTGGGGCTGGGAAGCGGTGTTCCTGGTGAACGTGCCCCTGGCGGGCGGCTGTGCATGGGCGGCGCGCTACTGGATCCCCGCCGATGGTGAGCGCGCGCGGGGGCGCAACTTCGATATCAGCGGCGCGTTGGCTGTGACCGTCGGTGGCACGTTGCTGGTGTTTTCGTTGGTGCAGGGGCCGCAATGGGGTTGGGCGGCACCGTCGACCCTGGGTTGCCTCGCCCTGGCGTTGGCGTTGCTCGGACTGTTCGCCTGGATCGAACACCGCGGGCGCGACCCGCTGATGCCGTTGCGCTTGCTTGCCTACCGCGAACTGCGCATGGCCATGCTGCTGACAGCGGTGTTCATGAGCAGTTTTGGCGTGCAGTACTACTTCCTGGCGCTGTATTACCAGCAGGTCTATGGCTACAGCGTGCTGCAAGCGGGGTTGGCGTTCTTGCCGGCGACGTTGGTGTGTACGGCCGGGATCTGGCTGGCGGAGCGCTCGCTGGTTCGGCTGGGGTTGCGCAACACGCTCGTCAGCGGGCAACTCGCCGGAGCGGTGGGCATTGCGCTGGTGAGCTGGGCACTGCCGACCGGTGTTGGGTTCTGGTCGCTGCTGCCGGGGATTTTCATCCTGAGCATCGGCCAGGGCATGACCTGGACCGCGATGTGGGTGGCAGCGGGCCTGGGCATCCGGCCAGGCGAGCAGGGCGTGGCGGCCGGGATGGCGTCCACCAGCCAGCAGATTGGCGGGGCGTTGGGGTTGGCGGTGCTGGTGTCGGTGGCGAGCGCGGGTGGGATCGAGCGGGCGTTATGGTGGAGTGCGGCGATTGCCCTGGCGGGCGCGGTGTTGGCGCTACGCCTCAAGCAACCTGGCGGGTTAGCGGCGCTGAAAACGGTCTGACATCTTCACCCAGCGCGACGGCGGCATGCCGTAGGTGCTGCGAAATTGCCGGGTCATGTGGCTCTGGTCGGTGAAGCCAGCAGTCAGCGCCGCGTCCACCAGCGATTGGCCCTGGGCGAGCAGGCTGCGCACCAGGTCCAAGCGGCGCATCGTCAGGTAGCGGTAGGGACTGGTACCGAACAGCACGCGAAAATCCCGCGACAGGGCCCAGCGGTCGCGACCGGCGTGGTCGGCCATTTCATCCAGGGTGATGCTGCGGCCCAAGGCGCTGTGGATAAATTCCCGGGCACGTTCGGCTGCGATGTAATCGAAGGTCTTGCGGCTGACGATCCCGCCCGAGACGTTACTGAGCGCGTGGGCCAGGTCGAACAGGGCATCCTGTTCCTGCAGCGGATCGATAGGGTTGTCCAGGTTCTGCAGCAGCACTTCGCTGGCGCGGAACAGCCGTGGGTCGGTGGATAAACCATTGGGGATAAACGGTAACGGTTTGCCGCCGAGGATCTGCTGGATCAGTGAGGGCTCGACGTAAATCATCCGGTATTTGAAGCCCTCGTCACTGCCGGCGTGGCCGTCGTGGGTTTCGTCGGGGTGAAGCACCATGGTGGTGCCGGGCAGGCTGTGGATCATATCGCCACGGTAGTGAAAGCTCTGCACACCGGTCAACGTGCGCCCGATGGCGTACGTGTCATGGCGATGCGGGTCAAAGGCGAAGCCGGCAAAGTACGCCTCGATACGGTCCAGGCCACTGGCATGCGGGGCGCGGTGCAGCCAGTCGAGGGTGGCGGTGGGTTTGCCCATGGTGACTTGTCACGAAAAAAAGAGGTGGAAACACGTTAACCCAGTCTGAATGCCTTGTCTGCCGGGGTCTTGTACGATTGTGCAGGGTGAGGAGGAGGCCTATGATCGCATTCGTGCCCTGCGCCGAAGGAGCTGACCCCCATGGACTTTTTAAACCCTGCGTACGTGGCGCCCCTGGTATCGCTGGCCCTGCTGTGGACAGTCGCGGTAGTGACGCCCGGCCCCAACTTTTTCAACACGGCGCAATTGGCCGCCAGCTGTTCGCGCCGTCATGGCGTGGTGGCGTCAGCCGGTGTGGCCACGGGGACGGTCATGTGGGGGCTGGCGGGTGGCCTGGGCATTAAATCGCTGTTTACGGCGGCCCCGATGTTGTACCTGGCGTTCAAGATCATCGGCGGTTGCTACCTGATCTACCTCGGGTTGAAACTGTTCAGGCGCTCGGCGCCGGCCCTGGGCCAGAGCGTGCTGCCAGATGATGCTCGGCGCTCGCTGTTTTCCGCCTGGCGCCTGGGGCTGCTGGGCAACCTGTCCAACCCCAAGGCCGCGTTGTTTGTGGCCACCATCTTCGCGTCCACCATGCCACCGTCTCCGTCGCCGATGCTGCTGACCCTGGCGGTGATCACCATGGCCACCTTGTCGTTCAGCTGGTATTCCAGCGTGGCCCTGGTGTTTTCCAGCGAGCGCATGGCCACTCTCTACAGCCGTTCGCGCAAGTGGCTCGACCGCTTTGCTGGAGGCTGCTACGTCCTGTTCGGTGCACATCTGGTGGCGAACCGCTGACGGCCCGTGGTAAGAAGCCTTACTTTCAACAGTGAGGCCGGGTCATGCGCAAGGTGCGGGTAGGTATTATTTTTGGTGGCCGTTCGGCCGAGCACGAGGTCTCGTTGCAATCGGCGCGCAATATCGTCGATGCGTTGGACCGCTCCCGTTTCGAACCGGTGTTGATCGGTATCGACAAGGCCGGCCACTGGCACCTCAACGACACCTCGAACTTCCTGCTCAACCAGGAAAACCCTGCCCTCATTGCCCTCAACCAGTCCAATCGCGAACTGGCAGTGGTGCCCGGCAAGGCCAGCCAGCAATTAGTGGAAACCTCCGGCAGCGGCCTGCTGGAACATGTCGATGTGATCTTCCCCATCGTCCACGGCACCCTCGGCGAAGACGGCTGCCTGCAAGGCCTGTTGCGCATGGCTGACCTGCCTTTCGTCGGCTCCGATGTGCTCGGCTCGGCGGTGTGCATGGACAAGGACATCAGCAAACGCCTGCTGCGTGATGCTGGCATTGCCGTGACCCCCTTCATCACCCTGACCCGTGGCAATGCCGCGCGTACGTCCTTTGATACGGCAGCGACCAAGCTCGGTCTGCCGATGTTCGTCAAACCGGCCAACCAGGGCTCTTCGGTGGGCGTGAGCAAGGTCGGCAACGAAGCCGAATACCACGCTGCCGTCAAACTGGCCCTGGGCTTTGATGAAAAGGTGTTGGTGGAGTCTGCGGTAAAGGGCCGCGAAATCGAATGCGCCGTGCTGGGCAACGACAATCCCATCGCCAGCGGTTGTGGTGAGATCGTGGTGAGCAGTGGTTTCTATTCCTACGACAACAAATACATCGACGATCAGGCTGCCCAAGTGGTGGTGCCGGCCGCTATCAGCCAAGCGGCCAGCGAGCGTATTCGCGGGCTGGCCGTCGAGGCGTTCGAGGTACTGGGTTGTTCCGGCCTGGCGCGGGTCGACGTGTTCCTTACCGACGAGGGCGAAGTACTGATCAACGAAATCAATTCACTGCCCGGCTTCACCCGCATCAGCATGTACCCCAAGCTGTGGCAGGCGGCGGGCATGAGCTACAGCCAACTGGTGAGCCGCCTGATCGAGCTGGCGCTGGAGCGGCATGCGGGGCGTCAGGGGTTGAAGATCAGTCGGTGATGCGAGCAATCCACGAATAGATCAACGTCTTCACCTCCTGCGGGTGATGGGTCCTGCGGCGGTAACTGGCAAAGGTGGGCGAGGTGCAGTAAGTGCACACCTCGCTCACCTCGATCTGCTCTCGCCGAATCCCCGCCGCTTGCAGCAACATCACCCCGTACCCACTCAAGTCAAACCACGCACTTCCCGCTTGCCGCGCAGCAGGCGGTGCAATGTCGGGTGGCAGCAACGGCGCCGGTTGCACCCGGCACCAGGGCGGCTGACGGTCGCGCCACAAGTGCCCCTGGTCCTCCTGGAACCGTGCAATAAACTCCCGGCTCACTTCATAACAGCATGGCTTGATCGATGGCCCGACCGCGACCTGCAACTGGTCCGTGGCGATCCCTTCATCGGTGAATCGCTTGATGGCATTGGCGATGATCCCGCCCTGCAACCCCTTCCAGCCGCCATGCACGGCTGCCACCTTCTCGCCGTTTTTGGAAGCAATGAGAAGGGGCAAGCAATCGGCGGTGACCACTGCGATGGGTGGATGCTCACCCGTGCACACCCCATCGGCCTCTACCGTATTGCTTGCCAGGTCCGCCTGCCACTCCACCACCGAAGCGCTGTGCACCTGCTTGCAGATGAACACTGCCTGCGGGCGCAGCGGATCATTGATCGTACAAAAACCGTGGTCGACGCCTGGGATGGCGCCGAGATTATCTGCCTGCTGCACGATAACGTTCTCCGTTGATTGAAGTGTTCAGTCGCCGAGCGCTTCGCCTTCACGCCGAGGGTCGGCACCGCCGCTCAGCGACACCTTGCCCTGGGCATCCCGCGTGCGAACGATGGCCTGGATGCCGCTCGTCATATCGATCTCGCTCAGCGCATGGCCCTTGTCCTTGAGCGCCTGTTTCAGCGTAGGGCTGAACAGACCGGCTTCCAACTCGGTCGCGCCATTGCGGCTGCCAAAATTGGGCAGGCTGATGGCGGCTTGTGGGTCGAGTTTCCAGTCGAGCATCGCCACCAGGGACTTGCTCACGTATTCGATGATTTGTGAGCCGCCGGGCGAGCCGACGGTGGCCAGCAACTCGCCGCTCTTGCGGTCGAACACCAGCGTAGGCGCCATGGCCGAACGCGGGCGCTTGCCAGGCTCGACCCGGTTGGCAACGGGCTGGCCGTTTTCTTCAGGGACAAATGAAAAGTCGGTCATCTGGTTGTTCAGCAAGAAACCCTGGACCATGACATGGGAGCCAAATGCTGCTTCCACCGTGGTGGTCATCGACACGGCGCCCCCCTGGTCATCCACCGCCACCACTTGCGAAGTGGAGATGCGCAGCGGTGAGCGGTCCGGCGCATAGGCCACCTGGATGCCCGCAGGGACGCCCGGCTTGGCGATACCCATGCTGCGCTCGCCGATCAGCGCGGCACGCTTGGCCAGGTAGTCGGGGGCGACCAGGCCGGCAACCGGCACGGCGACGAAATCGGTGTCGGCCAGGTACAGCGCGCGATCAGCGAAGGCCAGTCGGCCGGCTTCGGCAAGCAGGTGCACGGCTTCGGGCGTTGGCTCAAGGCCTGCCGGCGAAGAGCTTTTCAGCGGTCGCATCGCGGCGATGCCCAAGCCTGGGTTGCGTGCTTGCAGCGCCTGCAATGTGCCCAGGATTTGCGCGATGGCAATCCCGCCCGATGACGGCGGCGGCATGCCACAGACTTTCCATTGCTGGTAGTCCGTGCACAGCGGCGTGCGCTCCTTGGCGGTATAGTTTTTCAGGTCCGCCAGGGACAGGCTGCCCGCGTTGCGATGGCCCTGTACCTTGCGTGCGATCTCAGCGGCAATCGGCCCGCGGTAGAGCGCGTCCGGTCCTTCCTTGGCGATACGCTTGAACACGTTGGCCAACGCCGGGTTCTTCAGTACGGTACCGGTGGCTTTTGCCGTGCCATCGGCGTTCAGGAAGTACGCGGCCATGTCTGGCGATTGGGGAATAGAGCGGTCAGCCGCGATCAGGCTGTGCAGGCGCGGGGAAATCGCGAAGCCCTGTTCCGCCAACCGTATCGCCGGCTCGAACAACGTGGCCCATTGCAGGTGGCCGGTCTTCCTGTGCGCCATCTCGAGCGCTCGCAATACCCCAGGCGTACCGACCGAGCGCCCGCCAATCTGCGCCTCGGTGAACGCCATCGGCGTGCCGTCGGCCTTCAGGAATAGCCGCTCGGTGGCCCCGGCGGGGGCTGTCTCACGGCCGTCGTACGCGTGCACAGTCTGGCCGTCCCACAGCATGATGAACGCGCCACCGCCGATGCCGGACGACTGCGGCTCCACCAGGGTCAGCACGGCCTGCATCGCAATTGCCGCATCGATCGCCGACCCACCCATGCGCAACATCTCGCGCCCGGCCTCGGCCGCCAGCGGGTTGGCAGCCGCAGCCATGTGGCGCTCGGCATGTTGGGTTGTGAGGTCGGTGCGATAACCCGAACCCAGCTCCGGCGGCGGTGGCTGTTCGTTGACAGAGGAGTTGCAGGCAGCCAGGGCGAGGGCTGCGGCAATCACCGACAGTTGACGGCGGGAAATCGAAAACACGCGCTGAACTCCGTTCATTTTGAGAATGATCTGTTGTCCTTTGAAACACATTGTCATCGCCGAGGCGGTCAGATCAGAAAGTCACTTTCCAACTCCGCCAGGGTGATGAAGGCCATTGAGATAGAGCCATTTTCTTCAGGAGGAAAATTGACCGTGGCGAAGCACACGCGACCGAGTTTGGCGAGTTCCAGCAACACCTTCAATTTGTATTGAGGCATCCCGAATACCGCCCACTCCGCCCGATCGGGAAGGTGGGAGAGATAGGTCTCGGCATATTTTTTCGAGATGAACAATGGAATCGTCGGCCGGCCCTCGACAGGGGGCGCGTAGTAGGTGCCGGTACTCAGCTTTTCAAGCGTTTCGCTGCGTTGGGCGATCACCCAGAACGGTTCGCCGATCAAGTCCGGCTCATGCAGCGCAGCGTTGACGATTTGACGACCGACCAGTTGAGGAAGCGAAGGAAGATCTTCAGCCGACAGGAGCAAAATGTTGTGGCGTGCCGCCACTTTGTCAGCGCCCGATTGATAACCTGAGCGCGAGGCGATTATGCCAACGATATCGCTACCGATATTTTTGATTTTTTGATGAAACTCGAGAATTTTGCCCTGATCCACGGGGCGCTTCCAATCCTTGCATTCGATGGCCACTCGGTGCCTGACGCCGACTCTGACAAATTCATAATAGACGTCGACTTCATAGCTATCTCCGGTAGGTAGCGTGAAGGTGGTTCTGCGAGAAACCTGGGTTTTTTCTCCGCGAAGGTTGAGCAGGGTGCTGTAGACGTATTGCACGTAGCTCTCGAAATCCCGCCCGGTATTGGTGGATTGCGACATCTATCGTCCCTCCGGTGGGTGTGTCTCGATTACCGCGATCGCTTGGGCCAGTTGCATGTCACTCATGTGAGGCGCCGGGTAGGACGCGTGGTAAGTCCTCACGGCGAGTTCAAACCGTGCGCCACGAATATTCCCGTCCGAGCCGATGAACGCCAGGGCATCCCCCTTGGCCGACTCCAGCATTTCGAGCGGATGGGACGTGGTTCCCATCGTGGCGAAGGTGGTGAGCACCGGGCCGGCGAGGATCATCAAGCTGGCTTGGTCGACCCTGCCCATGCCTTCGGAAGCGGCACTGGCGAGCGACGGCAGGGCAGACAATGCAAGTACAAGGAACAGGGGCTTGGTGGCCATCGAACACTGAATCCATTTAGTGTGACTGAGCGCGTGATCCTACTTGGTAAAGCGGTGTTAGCCCAATCGCAGTACCATCGCCCCGCCCGCAATGATGCAAGCGGCAATCACGCGAGTTCGCGTCAGTTGCTCTTTGAGTACCAGCGCCGAGATCCCCACGCCGAACAGGATCGACGTTTCCCTGAGTGCTGAAACCGTGGCGATCGGTGCCGCCGTCATCGCCCACAGTGCCAGGCCGTAGGATGCAACCGTGCCGAAGCCGCCCACCACGCCAAGGTGCCACTGACCGATGACATACCGGCAGAACACCCTGCGTCGGGTAGCCAAGGCCCAGGCGGCCAACGGTAGGCCTGTCAGCAGGAAAATCCACAGTGTGTACGCCGCGGGTGCGCCGGACTTGCGCACCCCCACACCATCGACAAGGGTGTAGCCGGCGATGACCCCTGCATTGATCAATGCGAGGACCAGGCCTTTTCGCTGGCTCGTCGAAGGGGCGGCGGCCATGCTCAGGATGCCGAGGCAGATCACCGCAATGCCGCTCCACGCAAGCGGTGACAACGACTCGGACAGCACAAACACACTCGCCGTCGCCACCAGCAGCGGCGCAGTGCCGCGCATGATCGGGTAGGTCTGGCTCATGTCGGCGATTCGGTAGGTCGAGGCGACCAGTACGAAATACAGCACCTGGAAAACGACCGAGGCACCGATGAATGGCCAGCTTTCCCTGGCCGGAAGCGCCAGGAAGGGAATGACGGCCAAGGCGATCAGCGAGGCGAAGGACGTGATCATGCAGGTCGTCAGCAGCGTGTCGCCGCCGCCTTTGACCACGGCGTTCCAGGTCGCGTGGAGGGCCGCGCCCAGCAGGATGACCGCGAACACGTCAAAGCTCATGAGTGGGTTCCTATGGGGCTCAAGCCTGGGGAGTCGGGGGAGGATCGCTGCGAGTATGCCTCAGCACTTTTCGCCAGGCATAAAAAAACGGCCTACCTTTCGGTAAGCCGTTTTTAGTACTTGGTGGCTACACAGTCATTTGAACTGGCCTTGTAGCGCGCTGTATTTAAAGGGTTTTGTATTGTGTCTGTCAGTTAGGCATACATGTAGGCATACACGCTGCTTGCTTCTGCCTACGGATGTAGTGGTATTCCCGCTAGGTAAAGCACCACCAGGTGGTAGGTGATGTGTAGCCATTCGGCCAGGTAGTCACTTCTTTGCCCGACCTTCTGCCGACAGTGAGGCGAGGGCAAGGGTGATGAATCCTGCATTCCCATCCAGGGTTTCTAGTGCGCCTCGGATGTTCTGTGCCACTTCTGTAGATCCTCTTTGCTCAACCCAGTTTGACAGTTCCTCGATAGCTGCACCCAGCGCCAGTTGGTTTTCATTCATGCGCTTGAGTAATGACGCAAGCAAAGGGGTGTCTTCCATGATGTTCTCCCGCCGTGTTGTCAGGTAATCAATCTACCTCGAGCCAGTGGCACTGCATATCAGATGTCCTCACCACCTGGTGATCGGAAATCACTCTGGTCATCTGGATTCCCTAGGTGCGTAGTTGCATGGACTTGACCACCCATTTGCATTCGACTTGACCAGTCGATTGCATCGGATTTGACCAGCACACTGGGTGGCCTTGATCGGCAAAAAACGGCCAAAAAATGACGATCCTGTGATGCATTGATAGTCTGTATACGCGCTCAGCCGGCTAGGCCTTTTCCGCTTAAACTAAATCAGGCTCAACACCCAAAACCGAACGCATGACACAAGGATATCCCGATGACCCTAGCTGACTTGCAACGGCTATCAGTATCTCAAAGCGAACTGGTTCTTCCTTATCCTCACGCGATCACAGCTTTGCAACTCCTGGAGGCAACCGGCGCCATCCTGATGGGGTGGGAGGGATGGTTACGCTATCCAGACGGCAGGTTGGGACATTCAGACATGCACCAAGGCACCACTGACACTTCAGCGCTTTCTTCATCAGAGGCGTATAGCTGGACCAAAGCCTCCATGACCCTGGCGCAAAATGAACACGAACTCCAAAACGAAACTACCGATATCAAGCTGCTTTTTTGCATCGTGGTGTAGGGCCAATTTGGAAAGGTAGTGTGAGAGCACATATCCAGCCCCCCTCCAAAACTGGTGTAACCGGTGTTACGAGTGTAACGCCCTTCACCAAACGCCCGGATTCATTGGCCTTCATGCCTGTTACACAGTTGAGCGACATAGCGTACCCCCGATGTAACGCTGCCCCTGCGTGTAACGCTAAAGTCAGCATCCGGGTGTTGTGGGCAGGCGCTTTGTGCTCGAGCCTACCAAGCGAATTTCGCTGGATTCGCCTTTCGATGAGAGGAAATCACGCTGGGGACCCTGAGAGGTTTCGCGTTACACGGGGCATGAAACCCGCGGGATCGTGGTAGCGGCAGCCGCACCAGCTTACTGAAATTTCAACGTTGAAATTGAAAGGATCTTGAAGAGAAAAGTGCATCCTTACCGGATCTGTAACGGTCATGGGTTTCGTTCAGGATAGTGAACGATTGGCCTGGTCAACTCGGTCAACCAGTCAACTAACTTTGGAGCCCAGCCACTAACGAGATCCGGCGGGTTCTATGCCCCGTGTCTATCCGAAATGCCCAGGGTCCCCAGCGGCTTTTCGATTCATAGGGCAAATGCACTGGTAAACAGCAGTTCACCCGGTTCACCTGTTCACTAAGCTGGGCACCTTTCCGCTGACACGATCACGCGGGTTTCCGACCCCGTACCAATCGGACTTGCTCAGGGGCCCCGGCGACCTTCAGCTCTATAGGGCAAATGCACCGGTGAACCGCAGTTCACTATGCTGTGCACTTTTCGCTGACAAGATTACGTGGGTACAGGACTATCGTTTGCCGCTGAAGGTTTTACTGAAAACGGGGAGCGGGGGCGCACTCTCTTACCCCTTAAGAAGTTCGTGCAACAGGTGTTACTCGTGTAACGATGGTAATCAACTATTTGAATTTATTGAATAATTTGTTCTTTGCACGATTTCTAACATCCGTGTACACGAAGTGACACAATGGTAGCCGGTGTAACACCTGTATCAGCTCAAAAAATTAGACTTCAGTCCCCTTCGTTCATCGACCCTCCAATGCGTTAGAGCAAGGACTAAGTATGCAAAAACTACGCAAAGACAATCATTACGTGCCGAAGCTTTACCTAAAACAGTGGGCATGCAATGGTCAAATACCAACGTACCGACTGTTAGTGCCGAACAGTAATTACCCTCTGTGGAAAGATTATTCCATAAAGGGAATAGCCTTTCACCGGCACCTCTACACCTATGTAGCGGATCATGGCGAAACGGACGAGTTCGAACGTTGGTTAGACCGAGAGTTCGAAAGTCCAGCGGAAGAGGCAATTTCTCGTGCAATAAATGAGCAGAAACTTAGCCCACAGCATTGGCATCAATTAATCAGATTTCTAGCGGCTCAAGATGTGCGAACTCCTGTAAGGCTAAGGGAGTTTATAGAACGGCAAAAAAAGCAGATGCAGCCTCTAATAAATGACACTCTGACCAGCTCTATCGAAAATCTTGAAAATGCAACGAGATCCGGATTTCGTCTCCCTGAGTCAGATAAAAAAAATAACGGTCTCTACCCCTTCAAGGTAACTGTTGTTCGAAGTCCTGATGGAGGAGGGACTATCCAAGCTGAAACAGTTATCGGCAGGCGCCTATGGCTCACCTCTTCGCGTCATGCATTGACCAGCACAATCTCACACTTAATGACGCATCGATGGACAATCGTCCGCGCTCCAGACGGCATCACCTGGCCAACAAGTGATAATCCTGTTATCCGCCTTAATTTTTTAGACCCTGATAATTACGATTTTTTTGGGGGCTGGGGTAGACAGAATGGCAATATTTTACTCCCCTTGAGTCCTAAGCATCTGATGCTGACTCAAATTGGTAGCAGGTCCTATCCTCGCGGAAAGACGTTGGATTATCAAATGGCACGTCTGGTGCGGAGAATGCTAATCCAGCACGCGGATCGATATATTTTCGCCAAGGAGGAAGGTGATATCCATTTAATACGCCCACGCAAGGTTTGTAATGCAGCGTACCAGCGAGAGCAGACTGCTTGGCGAAGCTGGCACGGCGAGCAGAGCAAAGCAGAGACCGATCTTTTATCCTGATTATTCCAAGCAGCACCTTCCAGTTTTAAACCGTGTTTTACCACCGGGCTACCAATGTGAATCCATCCGTCTAAAGGGGCGCCCCAAAATGAATTCTACTGCTTGAATAATGAGGAAATGAGTCGAAAGACTCGGAATAACAATCGTTATCATATTTGACGGTTGGACAAAGGCCAAGAAGGAGGTATCGTGATCTCATAATGGTGGCGCTGGCGTAGGGAAACATCTGAAAATATAGGGAGGACGTATGCCAATCTTCGTCAAAGTGCTTAAAGCGGGTCACGGAGACTCAATTCTCGTCTCACATCGGTACGAAAACAAAATATTCAATCTTTTGATTGACGGGGGACCCGCATCCACTTTTAGTGTCGCAAGAAGACCTGGTGGTAACGCTCTAAAAAATGTTTTAGACGAAGTTATTAAGTCTGGATCTGTTGTCGATTTGGCTATATTGACGCATGTAGACGGCGACCATATAGAAGGACTTATCGGAGCTTTTAAGGTTCGGGATTACCTTCCAGCACTTGCAAAGAAGGTTTGGTTCAATACCTCAAAATACATAACTGATTATTTTGATCATCCCGAAATTGTCGAAAATGAAATTAAGGGTGTTTTCGATAGTAATCCGAATACTAGTATCGCTCAGGCGAAGACCCTTGAGTTACTACTTCGCGATCTTAATGTCCATCATCCAAGCCTAATTAAAGCAGGCGACGTCTACCAAGAGGGGCCTTTTAAGATTACAATCTTATCCCCGAGTATAAAGAACCTAGAAAAGCTTCTATGCATTTGGCCAAGGGAGGAGTATTCGCCTAACACATCACGCAAGGAAACGGATCACAAGTTTCTATTTAAAGACTTGCTAATCGATGATGTGTTTGTCGGTGATTCTTCTATAGCCAACGGAAGTTCGATTGCGTTCATATTGGAAGCAGATAATAAGAAAATGCTGTTTTTTGGTGATGCATATGCAGAAGTACTTACAGATAGTCTTAGGGAATTAGGGTATACCAAAGAAAATCCAATTAAGGCTGAGTTTGTTAAGATTTCTCATCACGGTAGTAAGCATAATACAAGTCCTGAGCTGTTGGATTTAATAGATACTAGGGTATTTATAGTTTCAACAGATGGCGCTCACTTCAATCACCCAGATAAAATAACACTCGCTAGAATATTTTCTCACAATCCAGCCAATATAATATATGCAAATTACGAGTCTGTAATTAAGTCTGTCGTTTTACCTGTAGAGGCTGACAGCTATAAAGCTCGGTTTTTTGTAAATCCTACAGCGATCGAACTGTAAATGACTATTCATGAAAGAATGAAGTCTTACTCTGTTAGGGTTAACGAGGGAAGTGGTGTGCTCATTCGCCCTATGTCTACTGAGTATTCATACGTGCTGACTGCTAAGCACAACGTTGAAGGTCAGAAAGTCGAAATTTATGACCTTGATGGTATTTTGTTACCTTATTTGGAAATATATCCACACAAGGATAAAGGTCGCGACTGTGCAATTATAAAAATTAAACTAATAGCAGGCTTAACCCCTACGCGATACCATGATGAATATTTGCAACATAATGCTGAGTCCACCTTGGCTGGGTTTCCAACACTTAGTCGATACGCAGATGTTATGCGAGAGCGTTGTAGTTTAATGAATGGAAAGATCTCTTCTGTAGATAGGGAAGGGTTCACGTTCACTGCAGAAAATTTACCGAATAAAAATATAGTCGATGGGTATTCCGGTGGAGGAGTATATCTAATCAAAAATGATGAGATATATCTTATTGGAATAGAGTATCGGATGGATGGGGAGGCTGAGCAACAGCAGTATAGTATCGTTAGATGTCTTAATTTTAAGTGCTTCGATGAAATCGTGGAGGAAAATAAGTTAGCACCGCTTATCCCCAGTTATTTTGAATGTTTCTCGCAGACAATTAAATATACCTTCCAGTACACAGAAGCTGTTAAACCTGAGAGTTTCAAAAATCTTAAAGTTAATTTAGCTGCTTTCGCCTCTGCCTTGGTAGCAGGCGGATTACCAACGCCTGAAAAGCTATTGGCAGAATATGGTCGTCAACTCTTATTGACTGGGGAGTCGAATCAGTCACTTTATGATATGGATTTGTGGTTTTCTTTTTTTGAGTTTTTGATTATTTGTTCAATAATTGATGATGTGGCCAGTATTGATGGCGAGTATATAAAAAATCTCGAAAAAAGCAGGCGCTTTATTTACTCTCGTAATGGCGATAATTGGGTGCGCCATCTGCAAGCAATAATCGATATTGCGGATGAGCTGTTAGGCGAAGATGGAACAGTTGTTATTCGAACAAACCATGTAACTCACACAGCTAGACCTACAAAAAAAGAAATTTCCTTTATCGTACCTGATATATCGATAGTGCCCTCAGAAATGAGAGAAAGCAGGATTGACCTAGGAAAAGCAGGTAGTGTTTCTGGATTAAATCTCCTAAATCTATGCGGTTTACATTATGAGTGTGTTATTTCCGACGAGCCGGAATACGCAAAATCTCGAAAAAGAGATCTTATAAAATTATTCAGGGATAACCATAATGTATTTATCAAGTAACCAGAATTTCCCCTTGGATTTTTTAATAGACGAGTTTCCGTCGTTTGAGTTTCGCCTCTTCATGACAGATACTGTCTCTTTTATCAGTTGTATCGCCTGCTGGTGTCGTGACAGTTCGAGTGTGGTGACTTACTGGCGAGATATACAAAGTGTTTTGTCTGCGAGGTATCAGCCGGAAGGGGCACTGGCAAAATGGAATATATATCTTGTGTTTTTTTGTCCCGAGGTTGTTTCTATTGCGGACAAATACATTATTGAGAATGATAAATATTCTGTTAGAAAGCTTATAGTTGCTAATGATTGCAAGCCAGATAGCGATGAAGCATTGAAAGAATTAAATGACTTGCTGCTGGGGCATGACCTTGAGTTAAGTATTGTGGATGATCAGTTGCTAGAGTCTTATTCTTCGGTGCTTGCTAAACAGATTTCTGGAGTGTTGGTAGATGCCACCGATGTGGCGAAACAACAACGCGCCGAACTGATTGCTAATTTAATAAGTGAGCAGGGATCGCTATGAAAATCAAAAGAGTAGAGATTGAAGCGTTCCGCGCTTATTTGTATAAAAAAGATGGTACTTTCGACTTCACATTACCTGGAGAGAAAATTGCTAATTTTGTATCTATTTATGCCCCCAATGGATTTGGGAAGAGCTCATTTTATGATGCCGTAGAATGGGCAATGACTAATAATATTGAGCGTTATATTCGGGAGCCACATAGAAAATATAATGATGTTGAAGCTAGGGCGACTAAAGTTGATGGTGTTCCTCAATATATTTGGCGTAATAAAGATGCTCCTTCAAAGGTGCGGACATCTGTTGTTGTTGAAACCACAGCAGAGAACTTCTCGCGTGGTCTGAACACGGTCAGATCTAATTCTAGAGACGCGAGGATGAATGATGACAGCAGCACTGATGATGCGAAGATCTATAGACGGATATTTCTTTCTCAGGATGCTATCGATGGCTTTCTGCGGGAAATAAAACCTGAAGATAGATATTATGAGTTTATGGAGCATTTTGGCGGAAATGCCGAAAAAAGTAGACGGGAAATATTTGCCGTCAAGCACGATAATAAACTTTTAGTCGATAGACTGGTTGCGCAGCGTGAGGTTTTCAAAACAAAGCTTCTGCAAGAAACTGACGAAAGTATTTTTGGTTCATATAATAATACAGCGCAAGAACTGCGAGCTTTGGGTGAAAGAGTAGAGGATGTAACTTATGATTTTAGCAGTATTAAAGAGCATCAGATACTATCTGGCGCAGTTACTAGGACGCACCAACTAGAGCTAAACTCGCTTGCAATAATGGCGAGTATTGAAGCGTTAAATAAGAAGCTCAATGCTATTCCTGAGTATGAACGCGCTATATTGCAAAAAAATACATTGAGTCAGTCGATTGCTTTAATAAATAAGGGAATAGCAGATGCGGGTGTCTATGGTAATCTATATAGCGCCTTTCAGATTGAGAGTGCTGATTGTGAGTTGGTGAATCAGAAGATAGCAGAAATAAACTCTATCTTGTCTCGTTTTGATCTTTATTTGAACTTAAGTGGTGAGCATAAAAAGTCGCGTGAAACGCGAGCGGAATTAGAGAGTGAGAAAGGTAAAGTCTGGTCAGCGCTTCAAAATGATATACAGAAAAAAAATAGTACTGAAGATGGCATAAGAAATACGGTTGACGCCATAGCGGCTTGGCGAGCACTGGAAGGAGCGGCTAGTAATATCTATGTTGAAATCGCAACAAATAAAGCTCTTTTATCGCAGTGGGAGACAGAAGTAAAAAGAGCGACGTCGGCCATCTCTCTGGATAGTGCCGTGATTAATAATATAAATGGCACTCTGCTGAGAGTGCAAGGTTTAGAAATAAATGTAGATGTCGCCTCATCGCCAGATTTAGCGCTGCTTGAAATAAATCCAGAAACGCTCCAGGCTTTAGAATATTTAAATGCTAGCAACGATATATTTACGCTCCAAGAAAGCAGTCTAAGAGCTACTCAAGAAGCATTAGCGATCCAATCAAGTGCTATTCAGCGTCTTGTAGCTCTTGGCTTAGAGTGCGTCGGAGCACATGAGTCAAACAACTGCCCTCTTTGCCTTTCAAAGTTTGATACTTATGAGGATCTTAAGGGGGCTGTAGCAAAGAACGATTTTGCGTCGGATATATTGCTCAAAAACTCGCTATTAATTGAATCGATTAATCAGCAGAAAAGAGATACAGCGGATCAGATTGAGGCTGTGCTTAAAAGTTTAGCCACAATCAGATCCCAAAAAATTTATAAGTTACAGAACGAGCAGCGTCTCATTCAAGGGGGGCTGGAAAAGGAAGGGCGCGCTCTAAATACTGCTAATGCTCAGGTCGCAATTATAAGGAACTATTTAAGTCAAAAATCTGATTTGGTACTAGGCTTGGATCATTTAAGTCTTACATCTAGGATTCTTCAAGAAATTGATGATTTAGTAAAAACTCAGGAGGGATTTGAACTCGAGCTTGTAAGGTTGGTTGGTGTTATAAAAGCTAATGAGCAAAGAATAGCTGTAGCAGACAAACAGATACTTGAATGTCTCGGTAGGGAACAAGCTATTGAACAACAGCCAGATTTTCTCGAAATATCATTATTTTTACAGCGAAACGGCCAAGAGGAAGGTGAGCAAGGTCTTCGTTATATTCAAGCGCAACTCGAACAAAATTTAGTCGAGAGGGAGGCCAGTCTCGCGACCCTTGAAGCGATGAGGCAGGAGGCTAGCGCACTTCAGAAAGCGATGGCGGAAGAAGGTAGTTGGATTGGGTTAGATGCGTTAAATCAACGTAAAGATGATGTTGAGTCACAGCTTTCGGCCATCGATGAAATCATCCTTCCATTTATGCGTGAGCTGTCAAATACGCTCGGCTTTGAATTTTCAGCTCAAGAAAGCTCTGTAGAAGTCGTTATAGATGAAGCGCTTGCTAAGCTAGGAGAATTACTTGAAAGCTCTAGCAAGATCATACAGCTTTATAAGTTATTGACTGATCAATTGAATGCCGTTTCTCCATATGTGGAGCATCTCTCTATATCAGCAGAGCTTACTTCAGTTGAAGCTGAGCTTGAGAAGCATATCGCGCTGGATACGCGACTAGGCACTGAGCTTTCTAGCATTCTTAGCGTACTCGAAAGTCAGATTGATGCCTTTTTCGATACCACACTAATTAACAAGATTTATAGAAAAATTGACCCGCATCCTTCGTTTAAGAAAGTCGATTTTAAGTGTTTATTTAGTTTGACAGAAAAGCCAAAACTACATGTCGTGATATCGGACGAAATCGGTAATACAATTTCGCCGAATTTGTATTTTAGCGCCGCTCAATTAAATATTCTCAGTTTGAGTATTTTTCTGGCTCGAGCGTTACAAGTGGAAGATAGTGCAGGGAACTCATTGGACGTCATATTGATAGATGATCCGATTCACTCAATGGATTCAATCAATATATTATCTACTATAGATTTGTTGAGAAATATTTCGGTGAATTTCAATAAGCAGATAATCGTGTCGACCCACGATGAAAACTTTTTTCAGCTTCTGAAAAAGAAAGTGCCATCTGACATTTGCGATTCTAAATTTTTGCGACTGACTACTTTTGGTGTCGTGGCAACGGATTAGTATTTCAGGCGATTGGATGAATACACCTAAGTAACGATGGTGGTTTTAGGTGGGAGCAATTTTGTCGATTGAGTAACCTAAGCTCAACTATGTGGCTCAATAGTTCAAAAAACAGCCCGCGAGTGCGGGCTGCTTTGAGGTTATGCTGCGAGTAAATCCGATAGGAGAATCTCGCGGGCCGCCGCCGATAGGTCGGAACGATTAAGGCTCGAATGGAAGGGACCGAAGCGAGGTATTTCCAGGCCGGACAACGCATCGCCCATCCCGCCCTTTAGGTAGCTGACGGCAAGGATGCGAGAGCCTACAGCGAGCAGTTGCTCGGTCGCAGCGTTCCATTCCTCGTTCAAGGTAAATCCGACCGCGTTCAATACCGTGGTCTTAGCTTCATCTGCACGTTGGCGGGCATTCGTGATTTGATCATCAAGAGTATCAAGCTCGACTTGGAGAGCTCCGAGGATCAGGTCTTGCCTTCTGACCTGCTCGTCCGTTGTTGCCAGTTGCTTAGCGGCCTTTTGCATTTCGCCGCTTGCTGATTTTTCCCCCTCCGTATCACCTCTTGCCAGGCTTTT
The DNA here is from genome assembly GCF_002563895.1 of Pseudomonas lurida. Lineage (NCBI taxonomy): Bacteria > Pseudomonadati > Pseudomonadota > Gammaproteobacteria > Pseudomonadales > Pseudomonadaceae > Pseudomonas > Pseudomonas lurida. Next base: position 851,192 of record NZ_PDJB01000001.1, read on the forward strand.
GGCGTAGGACGTTGCAGCATCGCGCTCGGCTTGTTGCGCCTTTTCCAGGGCTTGATCGGCTTCTGATTGAATTGTCTGAAACCGTTCGTTCAGGTGCGTTTTTTTCCGCTCCAACGCTTCTACTTCAGCGGCTGCATCGGTCATCGCGTGAATAGCGTCAGCTTTGATCTGATCAATTTTTTGCAGTCGTTCAAGGTGCTGAATTTTTCGATCAATTGATGCCAGCTCACCGGGAATTGCATCTATGCGGGCTTCGACGCTTGATAATTTTTCCATAGCCTCGCGGCTTTCAGGGCTTCCAATTACGTTGCCATTCGCACTGAATCCGCTTGGTGCATTGCGCCATTCGGCCTCCAGTTGTGGCAGGCTTTCTTCCAGTGTTTCCAGTTCTTGAATCAAGGCGGCTTGTTGCTGTTTTAGCTGGTTCATGTTGCGTTCCCAAAGGCGAAAGGTTGATTGGTTTTTTCTCGTTGGCGGGCCAGGCCAAGGTGAGCCTGAATTCCTCATGGAGCGGCCGTTATTACGCCGCCTGGGCGCCGTGATCACCTTGTTCTGGCACTGCCACAACTACATAGCAGCGCTGCAAGCCCAGCCCCGGTAGTCGCACTGCGGTTGAAGCTTTGCCATCCTTTCCAGGCTCTAAAACGCCTCGTCGCAGGAGCTCTTTGTTAACCGCACTCAGGTTCATGCCTCGGAAGATTTCGGAGCGCCATGCTTCCGGCAGCACGTAGTAGGTGTTGGTGGTGTGCAGGGCATCGCCCATGCCGTGTTCCATCGTCTTGCGAAAGCCCAGCCGATCAATCGTGCGTGGGCCGTGTTCATCGATCTTGGCGGCGGCAGACTCCCAGCGGGTAAAGCGGCTTTCTCCAAAGCGCTCGATGACTTGTCTCAGTCGCGCCAAAATCGCATCGCCCTCGAAATTTCCGGCGCCGCCACGCTCGGCTAGCCACGCATGCAGACACACACGTGCAGCGGTCGTGGCTGTGCCGTCCGGCCAGCCGGTGACTCCGAAGGCGGTGGCTAATTCTCCGGCCGCTGCGGCGAGGCCGAAGCGAAGGGCAGCACGCTGGGCTTGACCACTGGCCGAGGCGGGCAGGTTTTGGGTGATGAACTGTTCCACCGTGCGGCGAACGATCACCGTCCATCTGAGCATTTCCCCAGGAGCACACAGTGCGTGCAGGAAGGCGGTAAGCGGTGTGCCGTAGTATTTGGCGACACGGGCCTTGAGCGCATCGGAGAGGGCGGCAGCGTCCTCAAAACCGTTCAGCACATCGAACATGCCTAGCCCCTTGCTGGCATCTGCTGGTACCGCAAGCATGCGCACTTCCATGCCCGCTTTCAGCTCCTTGTTTGCATCCGCCATGTGCTGCGCCAATGTCTTCTCGCCGGTCGAGAGAAACAGCAAGCGCCACTCCTGCACCTGTCGGCCCGCTTGTCCTCGATCATTCGCTCGGGCCTTACCGGTGCCGTTGCCGAGCATGTAGACCGTCTCGCCAATAATGCGTGGGTCACACATGCCAATTTCATCGAGCACCAGTAGGCCGTCTGAGTGAGCGGCTGCGATGGACTCCAGGGCGTTGTCTGTCGAGCGCCATGAACGCACTAGGCGTGGCCCGCCATAAACCGAGGCGGCGACTTGTAGGTGAGTGGTCTTGCCACCGGAGCTGTCGCCATACAGGTGGAAGCCGCCTGATTCATGCCCGAGCAGGTTCAACAGCGGGCCTGCAAAGGCCACAGAGACGACAAATGCCAAGCGGTGGTTGCCAACGCACAGCGCGCCGATTTGCTGTTGCCACTGGTCCAGAGAGCCCGCCTCGCTGATCGGTGGCAACTGCGCACCGGCCTCATAAAAATGCAGGTGTTCGGCGTGCGAGCCAATCTGTTGTTCGGGCAATAGAAACGCCTTGTCGTGCCAGCCCAAGCGCGTTACCAAGCGTGCGCGCTGGGCGCTGTCGAAGCCGCCGAGATAACTCTGCAGATCATTGCGTGCGTTACGTCCAGATCGACTTCCTGCAAGGCGCAAACCCATATCTACCAGTGGACCGAGTACGTCCTTGCCGAAGTCGCCGGTCATGGTTCGGGCTGGAATGTTCCAACGTTTTTTAGCGCCGTCCGGGTCATCGAACTCAACCAACAAGCCCCAGTTGTGGCCCTTGTCGTCGCGAGTGCGAGCGATGATTTCGAGAGGCGAACAGACGGGGCGCGCCTCGCCATCATCGCCGGAATAAAACACCCCGTCAGGAGTCAGCCGAAAGCCGCCCGGCAACAGATCATTTTTCGATTTCGCGGGGCGTTTGGCGGGCGCCTTGGCCTTCGGTTCTTGAGGCTCAGTGGGCTCAGCAACAGTGCCGAAAAACTCACCGCTGCGCACCAGCTCGGCGACGTGGGCAGCGGTCCAGCCTTTGGCTAATGCGTCTGCTGCATCGTCGCCGTCTGCCCATTTTCCACCCTTGATGAGCGTGGAGTTTCCGCCTTTGCTGCTGGGCTTGAGCTTGAACACATCGAGCGAGATTCGTTGCACCGAAGCGGCGCCCAGCTCAGTCACCTTGAGCTCAATGGCGTCCATGCAGGCCTTGCCGCTGGCATCGTTATCCGGCCACAGCACAACGCTTCGCCCTTTGAGTGGCGTCAGATCGGCCTTGTGCCAAGAGTTAGAGCCGTTCGGCCAGCAGGTGGCTACGTGGTCGGGCATGAGTTCAGCAGCGGCATCAGCGGCCTTTTCGCCTTCACACAACACCACAGGCGCGTCGGCCCGCTTTGCCAGCTCATCCAGGCGCAGCAATGGCCTTGGCTCCGGCAAGCCTTGCCAGCGCCATTGTGTGGTTTGCCCATCGGAGCGTTTGCACCAGGTCAACGGCGCAAAAACCTTTCGCGGTTTGCCGTCTTCATCTGTGCCCAAGTCGAAGCGATACAGCGCCATGACCGGTTGGCCCTGTGCATCGCGATAGATCCAAACCTTGGACGGAACTCCGTGTTGCCGGTGTTTGGCAGGGCACTTGCTCGTGGCCTCGGCCGGGATCGGCTGAATTGCGATCCACTCCGGCGTTGCGCTCTTCGCCGGTGCGCTTTTGGTGGTTGCAGATCCTGCGGAAACGCTGAGCAGATCCGCCAGCTTTTTGCAGGCCTCAACGTCCGTGCCGCCGTCGATGTAACGCACCAGGTCGATCAGGTCGCCGCCCTTATCGCCGGTGGCGAAATCCGCCCAGGTGCCTTTGCTCAAATTGACCTTGAGTGAGCCCGCACGTTTGTCTGTGCGCGTGGGGTTCGGTGCGGTGTATTCCTTGCCGCCATCGACGCGTTTGCCGTTCGGCAGCCAGTGCGCAAGCACACGGTCGATGTGCTTCAGGGCAACGCTTTTTACGTCGGCAAAGCTGGGGCGTTTTGAGGTGTCGCCGGTGCGTTGAGTCATAGGGCGCCCCTCGATTCAAGCAACGCCTCGTTCACGTCGTCGATTAGCGCCTTAGCCATCTCGCCGAGGTAGAACGCAGGCCAACTAAAACGCTCGCCCGCATCGCTGATGGCGGCGTCGAGGATCAGTTGATTGGCGTGGTGCAGAATCTGGGAGACGGCTTCAAGTGCGTCTTCCAGCGGGATACCGGCATTCACTCGAAACAGGTTTTGGCCGTTACCGTTGGCAGGGGAAAACTCGGAGCGTCCAAGCGTGCTGTAGTGGTTCACAGAGCACCGCCTTTCTGGCCCATCGGCACAGAGGAGGCATCACCGTACATGGTGAGTGTTTTGATCAAGCCCAAGGTGCCACGCACGTCCCAAATAACGGACGACAGCACGCGGTTGGAAAGCAGAGGTTTATCGCCGTCTAAGTGATCTTCCAACAGCATGAGAACTGAATCGGCACGGTCGAGCGCACAGGTGATGGCGTCGATAGGCAGACCGGCTTCGGCGTCTTGACTGACGCAGAGCAGATCCTCGGGCAGTGCAAAGCCTGGGAGCATGCTCATTGAGCACCTCCCACGGCTTCCAGGGCGCGAGCCTTGGACATATGGGCGTTGTATCGGGAGAGACGTGTAGCGAGGCTGGAGTTGGCGTGTAAAGCGGCGAGAGCCATAGCTCGGTGAGCGGCGGCGCGAATTTTGGACGGATTGGTGGCGTGCATTGGGCGAAACTCCTTTGTCTGGGGAGCTGCCACGGTTCGCCGTCAAACGAATTAGGGTGGCAGCTGTACGCAGGTTGACGGACCGGGGACAAAGGAACCCGGCATACCCGAAGGTATCCCGCGCACAGCCGCCATAAACAGGATGTGCAGGCACAAAAAAAGCGCCTGCAATCGTGATGGGGGCGCCTGTGCGCCAATGTCTGAACGGGCCGTCAAACCCGGTCGCTGATTTTGCAGCGACGACCAGAGAGTAACGCCCGCTTTTTGAAAGTGCAACTATGCAGATTACTTGCGGATTTTTTCGATGCGGCATAAATTGATCTGGCATGTAGATTTACCTCAACGCCTCCGGTTGCCGCCGGGGGCGTTTTCGTTTCAGGCATGGATGTCCCAGCGCAGGGAGACAAAGGGCAACAGGTCGTCTTCGAGGCACGCGCGCGCAGCCTCGTAGGCATCGATTTGTTGGCCTTCGTCGACGATGATTGCTTGAGGGGCTTGGCAGGGAACTGACAATGCGCACCAGATGCCATCTCTCCATCGCATTACCATCACGTCCCGGTTCAGGCGTTTTTGCTCTGTGCGGTAACGTTCAAAACGCTGCATACCGCGTGATGAGAATCCGACTGTTCTGAGTACGGAAAAGGGCTGCAAAATGGCGTTGTTAGCGGCTCGATTTTTCATGCCGCCACCCTGTCTCGAGCTGCGATTCGTGCACGCGTCCAATCTAAAACTTCAGCCAGTACCCATGCGACGGGAGCGCTACGTGCGCTACTACCGCTTAGTTTTACTGGAAGTGGGAAGCCGCTATCCGCTTGCTGCATAAGTTTGTAAATCGTTGGACGTGCTAACCCGACTATGCCCATTACTTCCGGCATACGGATCAGAATCGCTGAAGGATCTGCAGCAGGATGACTGGTTCGCTTGGCGTTCAGATCGCTCGTTTCGTAAGAGCGGATTTCGGTGGGATTTGCGTACTTGCGGGTATGGTCTTTCATGGATAACCCCTGGTTATGGATACAGGGGTATCTATCTATACATTTATCTAGACGAAGAAAACCACTTTTCCCCTAGACCGATCAATGTGTATTCAATATGGGGGCAACGCAGGGTGAACGCGGCGGTTTAGTAATTGCGCAGCTAGCACTGGTCGATCAGGTGGCAGGCGTCAGCGACCTGTCCACGGCAGAGATCATAGAGCGGTTGCGCTGAGAGAGATTTGAGCAGGCCGCTGCTTAGCCGAATGCAATACGGTTTGGCGATCAGTCATTGCCAAGTGTCTCAGGCACTGTGTAACCGAAAGTCCCACGCCCTGCGCTTGAAGGGCGGAGCCAGCGAAGGTCGCTTGGTAGGCTCGGGCGAAAAACGCCTGCCCGCAGCACCTGAGCGCTGACTTTTGCGTTACACGTTGGGCCAGCGTTACATCGGATGTACGCTATGTCGCTCAACTGTGTAACGGGCGTTAAAGCCAATGAATCCGGGCACTTGGCGAGTGGCGTTACACGAGTAACACGCGTTACACCGGATTCAGAGGGGGGGCAGGGTAAGTGCTCTCACACGGCTTTCCCAAATTGACCTTGCACTACATTCCCGGCCTCTAGGGAATCGAGATGATCGGCGTACCACTGCATCATCTGTGTGCGTTGCTCAAGGTACTGAGCCTTGTTGTAAATCCCTCGAACACCTTGTGACTTGTGGCTAAGTTGGGCCTCGATATGGTCAGCTGGATATCCGTGCTCGTTAAGGATCGTGCTGGCGATATGGCGGAAGCCATGGCCGGTCTGGCGGCCCTCGTAACCAAGGCGTCTGAGTGCCATTAGGAATACGGTATCGCTGCGAGGTTTAGTGCGATCGCTTCTACCGGGAAATAGGAGTGGGTAAGCGCCGGTGAATTGCCGAAGTTCCAATAGTGCTTCGATTGCTTGAGTGCAAAGTGGTACCAGGTGCTCACGACCTTTCTTACGACCCTTGCGCTCGACTGGTACGGTCCACAGCTTCTTGTCGAAATCGAACTCTACCCATTGTGCTTCTCGGAGTTCGCTGGGGCGTACAGCCATCAGGGTCAACAGCCTCAGGCCGAGCTGAACATCTTTGGCGTGGGGGTAGGAGCGTATCGCTCGAAGTAACCCCGGAAGCTCCTCAGGGGAGACGTGGGCGTAGTTCTCTGCTTTTCCCGAGGACAGAAATTTATGCACGCCTTCCAACGGGTTGTTGACGGCTCTGCCGGTCACGCGAGCCAGGTCATATATATCTTTGCAGTAAGCCCTCACACGGCTCATCTGCTCCAGAATCCCCTGACGTTCAAGCCCTCTCAATAGCTCCATCCACTCCATCGACATGATAGAGGTGTAGGGGCGTTTACCGAGCGAGGGGAATACATGACGTTCGAGTGCGCCGAGTATTCTTTTGGCCGTACCAGCATCCCAGCCGCTCAGGCGAGACGTGTGCCACTCCCTTGCCAATGCTTCAAAGGTGTCGTTGGCCGCATCGATCTCGGCGGCTTGGCGGGCTTTCTTGGAGGTGATTGGGTTCTTACCTTCCGATGCGTCTGAGCGTAGATCAGCCGCTTTCTGTCGAGCGAAAGCGCCGCCTACTTCCGGGTAGCCGCCAAGACCAAGCCATGACCATTTGCCGTCTGGCTTCTTGTAGCGTAACTCCCAGGACTTTTGGCCGTTCGGCTTGACCCTGAAATACAACCCTGGGCTGTCTAGTTCGCGGTATGCCCCGGCCTCAGGCTCCAGGCTGGAAAGTGTAGTGTCAGCGAGAGGGCGCCGCTTGATATCGGTGCGTTTCATCCTTGTATGCCTTCAGTTCAATTATTTATGAAGCATACACGTGGGCATACACGGAGGGGAAGGATAGGGGTAGATAGAGGTGGACAGCCAGAAACAAGAAAGCCCGCACTAGGCGGGCTTCTTGAGGTGATTCATAGACTGCTGTAGACATCTATGGATCGGTACTTGGTGGCTACACAGGGACTTGAACCCCGGACCCCAGCATTATGAATGCTATGCTCTAACCAACTGAGCTATGTAGCCAAGTGGCGCGCATTATTCGCGTAGAACGGGAATGCGTCAAGTATTTATTTTGAATTTTTATCTACGCTTTCAACTGTTTAAGCGAAATCAGCGGATCGGGCGACGAGTGGTTCGCGATTCACGCTGCCGAGCCCCCGGAAAGTCTGATCGCGTCGGGCAGATATCCCTGCCGCCCAACGCGGGGCCTGACTTTAAGGATACGTCGAATTGTGAGTGGCGCGTTTAAGCTGCTCGCGTGCCCGTGACAGGCGAGAGCGAACGGTGCCGATAGGAATCGCCAGGGCGTCGGCCGTGTCCTGGTAACTACCGTCGGTTTCCAATGAGGCGTACAGCGTCTTGCGCATTTCCATCGGCAGGAGGTCAATGGCGCTCAGGGTCTTTTCCAGGCGTCGGTTGACCTCAAACTCCCAATCCAGGTTGTGGGTGTCTTCCTGGCCATGCCACAGCGACTCATCGAATTCGCAATGCACGGGTTTGGCGTACAGGCGCCGGAAGTGATTGCGTATCAGGTTCTGCGCGATACCGCACATCCACGTCGTAAGGCTGGCATTGCCGCTGAAACGCTCGCGGTTTCGCCAGGCTTCCAGGTACGTCAATTGCAGCAGATCGTCTGCGTCTTCCGGGTTGAGTACGCGCTTGTGAATGAAGCGCCGAAGTTTTTTTTGCTGATCGTCTGTCAGGTGAAGCATGAATTGAGGCGAGCTGCCAACCAGGTGCGCTAAAGCTTCAATAGGGATATTCATGATTTTTTCCTTGGTGTAGACGCAGTCGAAAGAGTGTCGACGGGAAGCCCGTTTGCACTGGCTGTGCCAAAGAAAAATTTCTATTAACCTATTGATTTATATATATAAATATCTTGTATTGATGCAGTTTTGTGCAGCGACTTGCATAGCGCCTTGAAGGCGCGTGCAAGTCTTTTCAAATTTGCCGTGCAAGCGTTTATCGATGGAACCGCAAGGGCTGGCATTGCCACACAGGGAAACACTCTTCCTGTTCAGGCCTGTCCATGAAAGTCGAATCCTCCCACGATGTGCACAAGGTCCAGCAGCCGGACCAGCCTGTTATCAGCCAGACCTCCTTTCAGGCACCCGTCAAGGGAATGGACGAGCTCGCTCATCTGTTCAACCAGGAAGTGGAACTCAACAGTCGCACGCTGAGCGAGAGGAAGATTGGCGTGCGCGTGCTCCCATCCGAACAGCTGGCGCAGTTTTATGACCAACTGGGTCATCCCGCCCAGGCAAGCCTGGCGAGCATTTCACGTCGCGTGCGATGGCAATTGCTGCAGCAACCCCATGTCGACAAATTGCTGGAACTCACTGGCGGGGACCCCGCACGCGCGTTCGTGGTGCTCAAGTATGTGGCGGCCCAGGCCGACAGTGAGGTGCGCCCCTCCGAAGCAGCCCTGGCGCGTGATGCCCTTGCCAAGCTGGAGGTCCGCTTCAAAGGGGAGATCCAGGCGGGCCTCAACATCGCCGTGGCGTTGCAGGCGGCCAGTGTCGACCCACAGGAGCGCCAGGCGCTGCGTTCGCTCTACTATGCCAGCGTGGTTACGCGTCAATCGTTGGCGTCGATGATGCAGGCGCTGCTGGGCGTGTACGGCGGCGAACGGTTTGCTGACGGGCTCAAGGTGATGCGAAAGGCGTTGGCGGACGACATCGCGGCCAAGGTGTCGTCAATGCCAACACCTCTGTTGCGCACCTTGTTGCTGGGGCTGCAAAGCTGTGGGCAGTTGGGTGGGGTGCTGGCGGGGTGTCACACGCTACGTCAACGCCTGGGCGTCGATCATGACGCGGTCGCCCTGTTGCAGCGTCTTTTGGGCTTCGCTGGCAGCGGTATCACTGCTGCTGAAATCCTGCGGTTCGGGGCTGATTTGCTGGGTGGTTCCAACGCCCAGCAATTGTTGGCCCTGAATGCGCTTTACCCTTTGGTCCAGCAACTGCCATTGGCGCTATGGCTCGATGGCCGAGTGCGTGAAGAAACCCTGCGTGGCTTCCTGGCGGTGATGGGGGAGCTGGACAGAGTGACACGTAGCCCTGCACGTTTTCCCGGTGAGCCGGGGGCCGTGGCGTGACTGCGCTGTCGGCCATCAACCGCATTTTGCTCAAGGTCGCGCAGCGCGCTGAAGTGCTGGGCGCCGTGGTGGTGATGGCCATCGTGTTCATCTTCATCGTGCCGCTGCCCACTTGGCTGGTGGACATTCTGATCGCAATCAACATCTGCATCTCGTGCCTGTTGATCGTATTGGCGCTCTACCTGCCGGGCCCCTTGGCGTTCTCTTCGTTCCCCTCGATCCTGTTGCTGACCACCATGTTCCGCCTGGCACTGTCGATTGCGACGACGCGCTTGATCCTGCTGGAGCAGGACGCGGGTGATATCGTCGAGGCTTTCGGCAATTTTGTGGTCGGCGGCAACCTGGCCGTGGGGATGGTGATCTTCCTGATCCTGACCCTGGTCAACTTCCTCGTGATCACCAAGGGGTCGGAGCGGGTGGCTGAGGTGGCGGCGCGTTTCAGCCTGGATGCGATGCCCGGCAAGCAGATGTCCATCGACAGTGACTTGCGTGCCGGCTTGATCGACGGCATGCAGGCACGGGACAAGCGCGAGCAATTGTCCCGTGAGAGTCAATTGTTCGGGGCCATGGACGGCGCGATGAAGTTCGTCAAGGGCGATGCCATCGCCGGTTTGATCATCGTCGTGGTGAACCTGCTGGGCGGGTTCTCCACGGGCATGTTCCAGCACGGTTTGAGCGCTGCCGATTCAATGGCGCTGTACTCGGTATTGACCATCGGCGACGGCCTGATTGCACAGATTCCGGCACTGCTGATCTCCCTCACCGCCGGCATGATCATCACCCGTGTTGCACCGGACGGGCGCAAGGGCATCACGAACATGGGCACCGAAATTGCCCGGCAGATGACCAGTGAACCCAAGAGTTGGATGATCGCTTCGGTGGGCATGCTCGCCTTTGCGGCGGTACCCGGCATGCCCACCGGCGTGTTTATCCTGATAGCGCTGATCACCGGCTCCCTGGGGTATTACCTGGTGCGCCAGCGCCAACGGCAGGAACAGCCCGCAGCTGAAGCGGCTGAAGCAGTGCGTCCCGAAGAGAACGGCCGTGAGGACCTGCGTGGGTTTGATCCGTCAAGGCCCTACCTGTTGCAGTTCTCCCCGGTACTGCGAGGAACGCCTGAGGTGACGGATCTTATTCACGCCATTCGCCAGGCCCGAAATGCGTTGGTCGCCAATATCGGCCTGACACTACCACCGTTCGAAGTGGAGCTCGATGACTCGCTGGCCGCCGACGAAATGCGCTTTTGTGTGCATGAGGTGCCGATGGTCAAGGCGTCGGTTGTCAGCCGGGTGGCGGTTGAACGCAAAGCTCTGGCGGTTGAACCTGCGCACGCCATGCCGGGGCTGGCAGAGCGCGATGAGCAGGCTTGGCTTTGGTTGGCGCCCGATGATCCGCTGCTGGATGACCCGCAGTTGGAGCGCTTTACCGCGTCGAGCCTGATCGTTGAGCGCATGAAGCAGGCCATGATGCTCAGCGGGCCGCAGTTCCTGGGGATCCAGGAGAGCAAATCGATCCTCAGTTGGCTGGAGCACAACCAGCCGGAATTGGTTCAGGAACTGCAGCGGATCATGCCGCTGTCGCGGTTTTCGGCGGTGTTGCAGCGGCTGGCCGGCGAGGGCGTGCCGTTGCGCGCGGTGCGGCTGATTGTCGAGTCGCTGATCGAATACGGTCAGCATGAGCGTGAACCGGATGCGCTGGCCGATTACGCACGCATTGCGCTTAAGGCACAGATCTACCATCAGTACAGCGAAGCCGACGGCCTGCATGCCTGGTTGCTATCGCCGCAGACCGAAAACGTCTTGCGTGAAGGGTTGCGCCAGACCCAGACCGGGGTGTTCTTCGCACTCGACGACGAACACAGCGCGGGGTTGGTCAACCTGCTCAATCAAGCCTTTTCCGTACGGCCCAAACGCAAAAGCGTGATGCTCGTTGCCCAGGACTTGCGTAGCCCCCTGCGCACGTTGTTGCTGGAGGAATTCAACCATGTACCGGTGCTGTCCTTTGCCGAGCTGGGCAGTACCTCCAAGGTCAAGGTGCTGGGGCGCTTTGACTTGGGCCAGGATGAGTTGATGCGGGGTGCGGCGGCATGACGGCGTGGCGATGTCCCGCACGGTGGGCTCGATGATGTTCGAGCTGCGTGTGCTGGATGGACAGCATCAGGGCGCGGCACTGCCCTTGTTCGGGGAGCACTGGAGCATCGGCGCCCACGCCGATGCAGACCTGGTGCTCAGCGATCCGGGCATCGCCCAGCAGCATGCCCGGCTGCGGCTCATCGACTCGAACTGGTCGGTGCAGGCCGAAGCGGGGCTGTTGCAGGGGGCGGATGGTCAGGTGTTGGCACAAATCGCTTACCTGGCACCGAACATGGCGTTTTCGGTAGGCGGCGTTCGGCTGTGCGTCACCTTGGCCGATGAGCCGTGGCCGCAGGCGCCTGCCCCCGTTCCGACTGCGTCGCCACAGACCGATGAGCCGGCGCAGATGCTTAAGTTATCGACCCTCTCGCATTCGCAGCAAAAGCGCCTGTTGACCCTGGTGCTGGTCGTAACGGTCGTCTTCATCGGCGTGGGCATGGTCTCCACTGGAGAGCCTGAAGCCCAGGCGTCCCTGATGCCGCCGGTGGTGCACAAACTGGAACTGGCCTCGCCGTTTGAAGTGCGCCAACAGTTGTTGAAGATGCTCAGCGAACGTGAGTTGAGCCCACGCATTGATTTGCAGGTGATCAATGGGCAGGTCGCGCTCAGTGGGGACGTCTCGCAGGAGGATGTAGAGCTGGTGGCACGCATGCTCAGCCGTTTTGGCGAGCAATTCGACAGCGCGGTGCCCGTCATCAGCCGTGTGCGTGCGCGTGATGGAACCTTGCCGTTCAAGATTGTGCAGATCGTGGGTGGGCCCAATGGCCATGTGGTCCTGGAGGAGGGCCGGCGGCTTTTTGTCGGCGATGAACTGGACGGCCTGCGCCTGGTGCTGATCGACAACAGCAAGGTGGTTTTCGATGGCGTACAGCGTTATGAGGTGCGGTGGTGAACCCGCAGTTGCAAGCGCGTCTCGACGCCTGGCAGCAGCGCCAGGCCCAGTCGCTGGCCACCTTCGCGCCTGTGACGATGCGAGGTCGCATCCAGCGTGTAAATGGCATGTTGCTGCAGTGTCGGCTGCCCCAGGCGCGTATCGGTGATTTGTGCCAGGTCGAGAAAAAACCCGGCGACTACATGCTCGCCGAGATCATCGGCTTCGATCAGCAGGACGCGGTGCTCAGTGCGCTGGGCAACCTGGAAGGCGTGCAGGTGGGCGCCGGCGTGGAGCGCCTGGGGGTGTCGCATCGGGTGCAGGTCAGCGAGGCATTGCTGGGCCAAGTACTGGATGGTTTCGGGCGACCGATCACGGGAGAAGGCCCCAGTGCGTTCGTCGAGGCCGACTTGCCAGAGACCAGTGCAGTGTTGTGTGAGGCGCCGTTGCCCACCGAACGGCCACGGATCAGCCGTGCATTGGCCACCGGGGTACGTTCGATCGATGGCCTGCTGACGCTGGGTGAAGGCCAGCGCGTGGGCCTGTTTGCCGGGGCAGGGTGCGGCAAGACCACCCTGCTGGCCGAGATCGCCCGTAACGTGGAGTGTGACGTCATCGTGTTCGGCCTGATCGGCGAACGGGGCCGGGAGCTGCGCGAATTCCTCGATCATGAACTCGACGAGCAACTGCGCGCCAAGGCGGTTCTGGTGTGTGCCACGTCCGACCGTTCGAGCATGGAGCGGGCGCGAGCGGCATTTACGGCGACGGCATTGGCGGAAGGTTATCGGCGCAAGGGACTGCGCGTGTTGTTGTTGATCGACTCCCTGACCCGCTTTGCCAGGGCGCAGCGCGAAATCGGCCTGGCCGCCGGCGAACCCCTTGGTCGCGGTGGTCTGCCGCCCTCGGTTTACAGCCTGCTGCCGCGGCTGGTGGAGCGCGCGGGGTTGACCCGTGAAGGCGTGATCACCGCGATCTATACCGTGTTGATCGAGCAGGACTCCATGAACGACCCGGTGGCTGATGAAGTTCGCTCGTTGCTCGACGGCCATATCGTGCTGTCCCGCAAGTTGGCCGAGCGTGGGCACTACCCTGCGGTGGACGTACTGGCGAGCCTGTCGCGGATCCTGGGCAACGTTGCCGAGCCCGCGGATATCCAGGCGGGTACGGCGTTGCGACGCCTGCTGTCGGCCTATCAGCAGATCGAGCTGATGCTCAAGTTGGGCGAATACCAGCCGGGAAGCGATGCCTTGACTGACCTGGCAGTGGACAGTCGCCAGGCTGTCGATCGTTTCTTGCGCCAGGACTTGCGTGAGCCTTCACCGATGGCGGTCACGCTGGCGCAACTCAAGGAGCTGACCGCCTATGTCCCCTTCTGACGAGCTGCTCGGTGAAGTGGAAACGCTGCGACGGCTACGTCGACATCGAGCGGACCGGGCTGAGCGCGCCCTGCGTGAAGCGAAGCGGGCGCAGCAGGCGCTGCTTGCCCATATCCGCGAGGCTCAGGATGCACTTGAGCAAATCCGACAGGAAGAGGCGCTGCAAAGCGCCCAGTTGCTCGACCAGCACCAGGGGCAGGTGCTGACGCTGCAGGCCTTGAAATCCTGGGGCGCGCAGGAGCGCACCTTGTCTGCCAATACCCGGCGAGGCATGGGCCAATTGGAGACGTTGCAAGGCCAGCAGCAAGAGACGAGAACCCGTGTCGGCAGTGCCCAGAAGCAGGTGACTGAATGCCTGCGGCAGGTGGAAAAACTTCAAGAGTTATCCCTTTTACTGACGCAGGAGCCGACATGACCCAGGTTTCAGATAAACCGGCAGAACGTCCACGCCTGCACGAAGCGCGAGAAGAACGAGAGCCGGGAATGGCAGGCGCGGTGCCCGCAGAGTTGACGCGGTTGTTTGCTCAGTTCTGGGCTGCTGACGATGACGTGGCAGGCGCGCGGGGCGGCGGGGTGGCAACGAAGACGGCGGACGGTGCCGCCATGATCGAGGCGCTCGTCGACCAACTGGCGCCGCGTCTGCAGGCCGCTTCGCAGTGGCCGCTCAATGCCGTCCTGTACTTGCCCCGCCTGGGGCGGATCAATGCGAGCGTGCGCCGCGAACAGGGGGCCTGGAGTATCGATCTGGAGGCGCAAGAGGAGTCGACGGCGCGCTGGCTCAGCGGCATGCGGCAACAGTGTGAGGGCCGGCTCGCGGACACGCTCGGGCAGCCGGTCAGCCTGTGTCTGCCCTCTGTCGGTTGCGCATGATAGTGCCGTTGCTGACGTTGCCGTTGGTCAAGGGCGTCACGGTGGCGGCGCGACGTCGATTGGGGCGTGGCCTGTGCCTGGCGTTCCAGGTGGCTGGGCAGCGCGGCCAGTTGCGGCTCGAACCTGGACGTGCGCCAGCAGGTGGCGAAGCGGTATGCGTCGAAACCGCGTGCGGTGTGCTGGCGCTCGCCGAAGCCGGGCCGTTGCTCAGCCTGTTGGGCGAGTGCCCGGTCGCGTTGGCCCCGTGCGGTAACGATCCGGATTCCTGGTTCTGGGCATTGTTCCAGCTTCACCTGAGCCCGCAGGTGAGGTCGCTGTTGGGCTATGTGCGCTTGCTGGGCATCGACCCGCCCAAGGCGTTTGGCTGCCGACTCAGTGTGGCCCTGGGCAAAACACGGGTGGAGGGGTATGTGTGGCTGGCCCCCGAGAGCTTCTTGGCGCTGTGCGATGCCGGGCCGTGGCGGGCGATTGCCGGGCCGATGACGGCATCATTCCGGTTGTCGATTGCGGTGACCCTTGGGCGTTTGCGCTTGCCGATCGCGCAGGCACGCAGCCTGCGCGCGGGAGATGTGCTGGTGCTTGAACAGACGTTCTTTCTTGCCCAGGGCAGCGGCTACGTACAGGTTGGCACTCAGCGATTGCATGGGTGCATTGACGATGACAGCGGGCCGCTGTGCCTGACCCTTACTTCAATCGAGGAAACCTCTGTGGACGAAGATTTCATAGCCCCCCACCACGCTGGAGACGAGGGCGATGAACCTGTAGTGGACGTATTCGGCCATGAGCCATTCGATGAGCTGATGATGGCGTTGAACGTACGCTGCGGCACCTTGAACCTTACCCTGGGCGAGTTGCGCAACCTTGCGCCCGGCGCGGTGCTGGGCATTGCCGGTTACGCGCCGGGCATGGCAGGTCTCTATTACGGCGACCGACCGATTGGCCAGGGACAGTTGGTGGAAGTCGATGGGCGCCTGGGGTTGCAACTGTCCCGCGTGATGTTCGGCCAATGATACTCCAGGGGTTGGACCCCTTGGTCCTGGCGGTCTTTCTGGCGGCATTATCATTGATGCCCATGCTGTTGATCGTCTGCACGGCGTTCCTGAAAATCGTGATTGTGCTGATGATCACGCGTAACGCTATCGGTGTGCAGCAGGTGCCGCCGAGCATGGCCATCAATGGCATCGCGCTTGCGGCCACGCTCTTTATCATGGCACCGGTGGGGTACGAAATCGCCGAGAGCGTCAACGCCTCGCCTCTGGACATGAGCAACGTGCAAGCGCTCCTGCAATCGGGCAACGAAGCCATCAAACCGTTGCGCGCCTTCATGCTGCGCAACATTGATCCGGATGTGCTCACGCACCTGCTAGAGAACACCGCACGCCTGTGGCCCGCGCAAATGGCGCGGGAAGTGCAGCGCGAAGACTTGATACTGCTGATCCCGGCGTTTGTGCTATCGCAACTGCAAGCGGGGTTTGAGATCGGCTTTCTGATCTACATCCCTTTCATCGTCATCGACCTGATTGTCTCCAACTTGCTGCTGGCGCTGGGCATGCAAATGGTCTCGCCGATGACCATTTCCCTGCCGCTCAAACTGCTGTTGTTCGTGATGGTGTCCGGCTGGTCGCGGTTGCTCGACAGCCTGTTCCTTTCCTATCTCTGAGTGGCTTATGGAACCGATCGTGCTGTTCAAGCAAGGCATGTTGCTGGTGGTGGTGTTGTCGGCACCGCCGTTGATCGTGGCGGTGGTGGTGGGCGTACTGACGTCCCTGGTACAGGCGCTGATGCAGGTGCAGGACCAGACGCTGCCGTTTGGCATCAAGCTGGTGGCGGTGGGCATCACGCTGATCATGACCGGCCGATGGATTGGCGTGGAGTTGATCCAATTGATCAACCTGACCTTCGACATGATCGGCCGCTCGGCCCTGAACTGAGGTCCTGCCCGTGCTGATTTATCTCGAGTATCTGCCCAGCCTGTTGATCGGCATGGCGCGGATCTACCCCTGCGGGATCCTGGTGGCGGCGTTCTGTTTTCAGCATATACGTGGCATGCCCAGGCATACGATCGTGATGGTCATGGCATTGGTGCCTGCACCGGCTATTCATGCGGCGCTAGCCGGCCAGGACTATTCAGCAATGCTGCTGGGGGCGCTGGTGCTCAAGGAAGCGGCCCTGGGCATTCTGCTGGGCGTGCTGCTGGCGATGCCATTCTGGATGTTCGAGTCAGTGGGGGCGCTGCTGGATAATCAGCGCGGCGCCTTGGCTGGCGGCCAGCTCAACCCCTCGTTGGGACCGGATGCGACGCCGATCGGGCACTTGTTCAAGCAGCTTGCGATTTTCCTGCTGATGGTCAGCCTTGGGTTGGGGACGTTGACCCAGGTGATCTGGGACAGCTACCTGATCTGGCCTCCCACGGTGTGGTTTCCACTGCCGACGGCGAATGGAATGAACGTGTTTATCGACCTGCTGGGCGATACCTTCACCCACATGATGCTCTACGCCGCGCCCTTTATCGCGGTGTTGCTGTTGCTGGAGTTCGGTATCGCGTTACTGGGGGTCTACAGCCAGCAATTGCAGGTAAGCACGCTGGCGCCACCGGTCAAATGCCTGGCGGGTATCGGTATTCTGCTGCTGTACTTCGCGCTGCTGCAGGACCTGATTGTCGGGCGCATGGGCTTGCTGGGCGACCTGAAGCATTCGCTGAGACTCTTGATCAAGGTGGCAAGCCCATGAGTGATTCCGGCGAAAAGAAGCACCCGGCTTCAGCCAAGAAACTGCGTGACCAACGCAAGAAAGGCCAGGTTGCCCAAAGCCAGGATGTTGCAAAGCTGCTGGTGCTGACGGCGATCAGTGAGATTGCCTTGTTCACCGCCGAGACCAGCCTGCAACGCTTCCAGCAATTGATGCTGCTGCCGATGTCACGCCTGACGCAA
Organism: Pseudomonas lurida; assembly: GCF_002563895.1. Taxonomy (NCBI): domain Bacteria; kingdom Pseudomonadati; phylum Pseudomonadota; class Gammaproteobacteria; order Pseudomonadales; family Pseudomonadaceae; genus Pseudomonas; species Pseudomonas lurida. Next base: position 868,591 of record NZ_PDJB01000001.1, read on the forward strand.
CCCTTTGCGCGAGCGCTGGAAGAAGTGCTGTTTGAGGGGCTGGTGATGTTTTTCTCATTTGCCTTGTTGATGGCCGGGGTCGCGATTGCCACCAAGCTGATCAGCAGTTGGATGCAGTTCGGGTTGCTGTTTGCACCGCAGACCCTGCAGCTGGATTTCAATCGCCTCAATCCGGTCAGCCAAATCAAGCAAATGTTCTCTGCCCAGCAGTTGATGAACCTATTGATGAGTGTCGTGAAGGCAGCACTTATCGGGTTGATCCTGTATGTCGTGATCCGTCCTTCATTGGGCACGCTGATCAACCTGGCCACCAGTGATCTGCAAAGTTACCTGCTGGCGTTGATTGCGCTGTTTCGTCACCTGCTGCATGTCTGTCTTGGCATGCTGCTGGTGCTGGCGCTCATCGACCTGGTACTGGTAAAGCACTTCTTTGCCAAGCGCATGCGCATGACCCAAGTGGAGGTCGTCAAAGAGTACAAGGACATGGAAGGTGACCCCCATGTCAAGGGACAACGGCGCTCGCTGGCGTATCAATTGGCCCAGGAAGAACCCAAGGTCAAGTTGCCCAAGTTGGAGGAGGCCGACATGCTGGTGGTCAACCCGACCCACTTTGCTGTTGCCTTGTATTACCGCCCGGGTAAAACGCCGCTGCCGTTACTGGTCGACAAGGGCACGGATGCCGAGGCCCGCAAGCTGATCCAGCGCGCCAAGGCCGCCGAGGTGCCGGTGATCCAGTGCGTATGGCTGGCCCGCACGCTCTACACGAAAAAACGGGGGGCAAGCATCCCCCGCGAAACCTTGCAGGCGGTGGCGCTGATTTACCGCACCTTGCGCGAGCTCGATGCTGATGCCAAGCGCGAAACCCTCGAACTGCCGGAGCTTGAGCAGCGTTGATCAGCGGCCTGAACCCGTATCCAGGGCTTGCAGGTTTGCCAGTGTCAGCATCCGGCTGAGGACCTTGTCGCGTGCGCTGTGCAGTGCCGGCAGCGCGTGCCAGATCACCAGGGCGTTCTGGGCGTCGAGGTAAATAAAGCAGCCGTCGAACGCCAACGCTTGCTCAAAGCGTCGCTCCAGCACGCGCTGCAATTGCCCGGCCTGCAACGCTTCACGAGCGACGTGCAGGGCAAGCCCCGGGCAATTTCCAGCGTTCAGTGCGCCTACCTTGATACCGGGCGCGAGGGACAGGTGAGCGGCAGTGCCGCTCACCAGGTCGTCCAGGAATGCCTGGCGTCGATCGTCGGGCATACCTTGAATCTTCACCGTTCCAGCGACACTGTCTGGTAATCCGGCCGCTCGCCGGCGGGCCCAGGTTCGACGCGCATCTGCGGCGGCCACCAGATCACCATCTTGTCCTGGGTCGACTGTGGGCGTGAGCATGAATCACCTTTGCAGGTGGGTGTACAACCGGCGAGGTGCAGGACTGCGAAGATCAGGGGGACGTACAACAAGCTGTGTGTCATGGCGTGGCCTTCCGGGCTGGAGTGATCAAGGAGGGGCGGGGCACGCTGAGGTGTTCGTCTTTCACCACCGGACGCATGGCGATAAACACCTCGGCTTCTTCGCCTGGCTTGAGCCAGGCGCGCGGCCACACGGTGACCGCCAGGGTCTGCGAGTTGCTGCACTCTTTTTCGTCGATCCGTACGTTGCGCTTGAACTGGTTGCGCAACACCACGACCGCCACGTTGTAATGCGGGCCTGCGTACCACTGGCTGCGCTCGGTATTGAGCGCCAGCAAGTCACGGGTGCTGCACAAGCTGTTCAGTCCCAGAGGCATTGGCGCCGAGTTGAACGCTTTGGGCACTTCCCCGCTGACCATACGTGCCAGGGTGCCGATGATGTCACTGCGCTTGATCACCGGTTCGTGCGGTGAAATCCGCCTGGCCAGCGGTGTGAGGGCGGCTTGCAACTCGGCCTGGTCGGCCTGCGGCAAATAGCGAGACGGGTCGTCCTGGTCCCCAATAACGCGGGGTGTGAGGATAAACAGGCGTTCACGTCGATTGTTCTGGCGCTCCGTCGAGGAAAACAGTGCCTTGCCCAGCAGGGGAATATCGCCCAGCAGGGGAATCTTTCTTTGTTTGTCGGTGCTTTCGGTGACATGGAACCCGCCGACCACCAGCGAGCGCTTTTCCGCCATCACGGCTTGGGTGCTGACTTTGCCGCGGCGTACATCAAGGTGGTTGGGGTCAGGGTTGGTCGCGTCGAAATTGCCATCTTCAATGTCCACTGCCAAATGGATCTGGTGACCGCCGCGGCTGGTGGTGACCCTGGGCACGACCTGAAAACTGGTGCCCACGGTGACGGGTAGAATGGTTGCGTTTTCGCTGCCTGGAGTGAGGTACTGGGTGCGGTTGAAATCGATCACCGCCGGTTGGTTTTCCAGGGTCAGCACCGATGGGTTCGACACCATGGTTGCCAGTCCCTTCTCTTCCAGCGCGCGGATGTCGGCGTAGAAACGGTCGCGGTTTTCAATCGACAACTGCGACGATGTGCCGGGTGCCATGTTGACGCCGCCCCGGAAGCGGCTGTTCTGGAAACCCCAGTTCACCCCGAATTCGCGCAATTGCGTACGCTCGATGTCGAGTATGATCGCGTCGATTTCGATCAACTTTCGCGCAACGTCGAGCTGGGTGATCAGTTCGCGGTACATCGCCTGGCGTTCCGGCAGGTCATAGATGAGCACGGCGTTATTGCGCACATCGGCTTCGACGCGGATCCGGCTGGCGGGTACCGGTGCTCTCGGCGTCAATGCGGGGGCTGCGTCCACTGGCCCGGTGTTGCCCTGTGTACCGAGCATTTGGCCCAGTAGCGGGTTGCCCAGTCGCGGCACATTGGGCGTGAGAGGCGCGGGTTGAGATGATGGGCGTGGGTTCAGCCCCGTGAGCGTAGAGGCAGCGCGTGGTTCCAGCAGCCCGCGTAAAATGCTGGCGACACCCGGAATGTTGAGTTTTTCTCCGCGGTAATCCACCTGGCGGTCCGTCGCATTGGCAAACTTCAACGGGTAACTCAACACGCTCTGTTTTTCGTCCGGTGAGCGGCGCTGGCTGCTGAACTGCTTGATCTGTTCGATATAGCGCTTGGGGCCGGAGACGAGTACGACCCCGTCTTCGGGCAACTCGCCCCATCCGAAACGGCTATCGAGCAGGCCGATATCGGTCAGCGCCTGCTTGAGGTCGGAAATCGTTTCTGATGAGACCTCCAGGCGTGCTGACTCCTGCTGATCCAGCGTGCTGATGTAGAGCGTGTTGTTATACAGGTACCACTGGAAACGGTGCTCGACACCTAGCCTGTCCAACAGGGACTGCGGGGTGTTCGCGCGGATCTTGCCGTTGACGTCCCCTTCCAGCAGGCCCTCGATTTGCAATTGCGTGCCAAAGGTCTGGGCGAAGTCTTCGAGGACTTCCCGCAGTGGTTTGTGTTCGGCCTCATAGGCGTAGGCGGTGTTTTTCCATTCCGGGGGAATGGCGGCCAGGACGCTTTGCGCGGGCATCAGCAACCAGGGGAGTGTGAACAGGCAACGCCAGGTGGCAAGCCTTGACGATGTTCCGGGCAAGGCAGTAGGCATGCGGTTATAACGGTGGGTCTTGTTGTACATAGAGTTCTCTGGTTAATACGACAGCGAACGTAACGAAGTAGGTTTGGATTGATGAGCCGGCAGGGCAAGGCGCACGACCGTCGAGCGCCACGTGTCGCGTTGGTTGAGCAGGGCTTCGAGGCTGTTGAGTAACGACGTCCCGTGAGGGTCAGTGCGCAGGCATTGGACCAACCAGAGCGCGCCACTGTCGGGCGCTTGGGCGAGCGAGCCTTGAAAGTGATTCAGGCTGGCCGCACCCAACCGCAGCCAACAGTGCAACGGTGCGTGATCCGGCCGACAGGACGTCAGTTGGACGCAGATCAACACCGCGCCGCCGTGACGTTTCAGTAGGATTTCGTCGTTGTTCTCGAGGACAAGCATCTGTTCCGCGTCGCTGCCCAACCAGTCAATAAGTTGATCTTCCAACTTATGGCACACCGTCCAGTGCGGTTTTGAACAGCATGTGGTTGACCCGGCTGTGCTCGTTGAACGCCCAATCGGAGTGATGCCTTTTAAACATGCTCTCGTAAAACATCAGCATGTCCTCTGAGGTTTCCGCAGGGGACTGTTCGATGGTTTTATAACGCAGGGTGTCAGCCTTAACTTGGCCCAGAAGCTCACGTTTGAAGCCGTTATAGAAGTCCATGATTCTCTCCTGATAGACCTCACCTCTGTGGTCAGTGCTGGCTATTCAGTTCCAAGTTGATTGCGCCAGGCCAGCCTGATCACCTTCTTTGGAAAACGGGGCAAGCATGGAGGCCCAATTGATGTGAAAGTCGCCTTCGTCGGTTTTCAGAACGAGGGTTTGAGTGCTGAGGGTGTCGTCTGGCTGAAGTCTCCAACGCGCGGCGTCATGGCGGCTGAGGCAATGTTTGAGTGCCTCGATTTCCCGTGGATGACACAACAGGACCGCATTCACCTCCGGGACCTGGCTTGCCAGCAATTGCTTGAGCAGCGCTGCCAGGCGTTGTGGCTGCGGCGTCTCGTCAAGCAGGTGCCTGATCGCCTGGTTGGCGACCCCTGTGATGTACCGCTCCAGGTTGTCGCACATTGCTTTTCGCTCGTTTTCCCATCGATGCATCTGTGCGTTGGCACGTTGCCAGAACGCCTGGCCCGCCTGCTCCAAAAGCGCCTCGCGGCTGAGTTGTGCGCGGTTGAGCAACGCGTCAGCCTGAGCCTTGGCGCGGGTCAACAGGTGTTCGGCTTGGGTGCAGTCAGCGAGCACCTCTCTGGGGATCAGCCCGTGCGACAGGCTATGGGCGTCCGGCGGCAGCGTGATTTTGCGTCGGCAGAGCATCGTCAGTTGTCCATTGCGTGGGGCGCAGGCACCAAGCGAGTGCTGGCGCGTGTTGTCATGCGCCACACCACGGCTTGCCACAGGGTATCCAGGCGACTCGCATCGCCGGCGTATGGGCGGTGGCTTCTTTCCAGTTCGAGCACACGCGCAAGGCAAAAGCGCAATCGGAGGCGTTGCCAGACGGGAGGCTCAACCCATGCACGCAGCAGCTGCAAAGGATCGTCTGCAGGTAACAGTGTTTGCGGGGGCAGGGCCTTGGCAATTCGCTTGCACCACAGGTGATGATCCTCCTGCAAAGCGGTGGTGGTGTGCGGCCTACAAATGCTGTCAATCAGGTCGAGCACGAAGTCGAGCTCCGAAGCCGACGCCAAGGCCAGCTTGAGCAGCGTGGGGTGAGGAGCAGGGGGCAGGCCGGGGGTAATCCCTTCGACGGTACAGTTCACGGAGGCATCGATAAGGCACAGCGCGTTGATTACCGGGGCGCCGAGGGTACGCCAGTCATCGTGCGCCGACCTCCAGGGACGCGCCCACCATTGCGCCCAGCCCAGGTGTTCACTCACGGGTTGGTCGCTTGCGAATTATCGGAGTAGCCGGCTGCCACTTGGATTGCCCGCTGTCGCCGGTTGCGCAGGAAGAGTAACGCGGCCGTCGCCATCACGATCGCAACCAACGTAAGGGTCATGCTGGCGCGCCAAAAGCCGAGGTCATCTGCGGGTATCAAGAACGGCCCGAAATACGCCAGCTGCCGTTGCTCTTGATAGGCGATTGAAGGCACAAAGACCACCGTGAGCTTTTGCGGGTTATCCACCGCCGTGGACATTCCCGGGATGCTGCTGGCAACCATTCGGCGAACCCGAGAACGGATATTGTCGGGGTCCAGCCGCGGATCATGCTTGATGAACACCGAAGCAGAGGCCGGTTGCACCGGTTCTCCCGGCGCGATGCGCTCTGGAAGCACCACATGCACCCGGGCGACGATGACACCGTCAATGTTCGACAAGGTCGCCTCAAGTTCCTGGGACAGGGCATAGATGTACCGAGCCCGCTCCTCCAGCGGTGTTGAAATGACGCCGTCCTTGCGAAACGTATCGCCCAGTGTGGTACGTGCGACCTTGGGCAACCCGACCGCCTCCAGCGTCCGCACGGCACGACCGATGTCGACGGCATTGACGACCACGACAACACCGTCTTTAGCAGGCACTTTTTGTGCGCGGATATGCTTGTCAGCCAATTCGGCAATGACCTCGTTGGCTTCTTGTTCGGATAGTTGGCGGTGGAGTTCGACGCGCTCACTGCAACCGTTCAGCAAGAAGGCGAGCCATAAAAGCAGCAGAGCGGGGAGGAGGGACTTCATGCCCATCTACTGCAGATTGCTGATTTTATCGAGGCCTTGGGCGGTTTTACCGACACCCTTGACCAGGATGTGGGTCAGCAGCAAGGTGTTGGAAAGGTGGCTGGGGTAGTCCCGCATCGCACGCTCGTTATTTTTTTTACTGAGGGCGCGCAAACTTTTGCCCATGCGCTCTGTTGAGTGAGCGAGCGCGTCTGATGCGTCTGCCAGCAGGCTGGTCCGTTCAGCCCGGTGCGTGGTGGCAGCCGGGGCGGTTGGCTGTGCCAGGGCTGAGGTGAAGTGATGGATATCGGCAGACGGTGAGGGTGAATATTCAACTGATCTGTGTGCGCTGCCAGTGTCGTCATGCTCTGCGGAAAAAACGGTTTTGATTTGCATGCCAGACCTTTTGCATCAAGGGCTCAGGAGGGCGACGCTGGGTAAGCGTCGCCGGTGTAGAAAACTTCCCCGACTGATTGCCTCGGGGAAGCTGGCCATTCTTAACGGTAGGTGTCAGCAACACTCTTCAAGCCGGTTTGCCACCTGGCTTCTCGACCCAACTCTGCGATCTTTTTGTTGTCTTCTTTAGACCCTTCGGTGGTTTCTTCCAAACTCGGTGCGCCTGAGCCATAACCATTGCCAACCGGATAAGGGTTAAAGCCAGTGTTAGAGGGTATCGTCATTGGGTGTTCTCCAGGGATGCCTGCAATAAAGATAGTGGGTTTACCAGTTTGATTCATAATGTTTGAATCGCTGCTGGCACTAACTATGTGGCCATTGGTGTGGATGGCGTTCCTGAAGTTTTCCGTGCAAATGTTTCGAATTATTAGTTGGTGGCCTGGGGTTTAATCCAACGAAATATGAAGGTGTTTCATTCGGTAGTAAAGTGTGCGTTTGGCCACGCCTAACTCGACGGCCACACTGTCCACATTGTGTTCGTGCCGCTGCAGAGACTCTTCAATCAGCGTCTTTTCAATCTGTTGAAGGCGGCCCTTGAGGCCTATCTCGACCCCTTCATCCGGCATGGCCGGCCCACACAGCGGTGGCAGTCCCAGTACGCAGCGCTTGGCGGCCGAGCGCAATTCACGCACGTTACCCAGCCAGGAATAGCCAAGCAGCTGCAGCAGCAGCGTGCAGGGCGGTGACGGTGGTGGGCGTTTGAAACGCTCGGCCTCCTGCCTGAGCATGCTCAAGAATAAAGGGATAATGCGTTCACGGCGCTCACGCAGGGGCGCGAGCTGGATGGTGACCACATTCAGGCGGAAATAAAGATCGCGCCTGAACGTTCCTCGCTCGACCATTTTGTGCAGCAGCTGCTGGGCAGACGCTATAACGCGCATATCTACCGGGATGAAGCGGGTCGAACCCAAGCGCTCGACGCCACGGGCCTCCAGTACTCGCAGCAGCTTGGCCTGGAGCGAGAGCGGCAAGCTGTCGATTTCATCCAGGTACAAGGTGCCCAGGTGCGCGGCTTCGATGAAGCCTGCCCGAGATTGCACGGCGCCGGTGTATGCGCCGCTGTTGACTCCAAACAGTTGACTCTCCGCCAGGGTCTCTGGAATGGCTGCGCAATTGACAGCGACCAGGTTGCCCCGTCGTCCTGATAGCCGATGAATGCGTTGTGCCAAGGTATCTTTGCCGGTGCCGGTTTCTCCCAGCAACAGGATGTCAACGTTGAGGGGGGCAGTGCTGCTCAAGACATGTTCAATGTCAGCGTCTTCAATGAGTGAGGTGCTTGTTTCGTTTTCCATGTGGTCAAGCGCCGACATCGGATGATTACTCCATACTCGCTCTTGCTTCACTGTCGAAAAGACAACGTGCAGGCTCTGCACAATAGAGCGAATTTTATAACAGTTATCACCGGTCCTCAGGGTGATTAGTTGCCGAAGTCATGTGGGATAAGTTTGATAGTTTTCGGGTGCTGATTGTATTAAGTAGAGCGGTGCAGGGGAGAGTAGGCGGAGTCTGAAAACCGTTGATATTTAGACTGATCTGTTGTGTCAGAGTATTCGTAAAGTCGTCGCCCACAAAAAAGCCGATGCAGTGCATCGGCTTTTTATATTCGGCGTAAACCGCGGGTGGCGATTACACGTTGAAACGGAAGTGCATCACATCGCCATCTTTAACGATGTATTCCTTGCCTTCCAGGCGCCATTTGCCCGCTTCCTTGGCACCGGCCTCGCCCTTGTACTGGATAAAGTCGTTGTAGGCGATCACTTCGGCGCGGATAAAGCCTTTTTCGAAGTCAGTGTGGATCACACCGGCGGCCTGTGGTGCGGTGGCACCGACCTTGACGGTCCAGGCGCGGACTTCTTCAACACCAGCGGTGAAGTAGGTCTGCAGGTTGAGCATCTCGTAGCCGGCGCGGATTACGCGGTTCAGGCCAGGTTCTGTCAGGCCAAGGGCCTCGAGGAACATGTCCTTTTCCTCGCCGTCATCGAGTTCGGCGATTTCCGCTTCGATCTTGTTGCACACCGGAACAACGATGGCGCCTTCTTCGTCAGCGATGGCCTTGACCACGTCCAGCAGCGGGTTGTTCTCGAAACCGTCTTCAGCAACGTTGGCGATGTACATCACAGGCTTGGTGGTCAGCAGGTGGAAGCCTTTGATCACGGCCTTCTCGTCAGCGCCCATGTTCTTCATCAGGCTGCGCGCAGGCTTGCCTTCGGTGAAGTGAGCGATCAGTTGCTCCAGCAGGCCTTTCTGGACCACGGCATCCTTGTCGCCGCCCTTGGCGTTACGTGCAACTTTCTGCAGTTGCTTCTCGCAGCTGTCGAGGTCGGCGAAGATCAGTTCCAGGTCGATGATCTCGATGTCGCGCTTAGGGTCAACGCTGTTGGAGACATGGATCACGTTCTCGTCTTCAAAGCAGCGGACCACGTGGGCGATGGCGTCGGTCTCGCGGATGTTGGCCAGGAACTTGTTGCCCAGGCCTTCACCTTTCGACGCGCCGGCTACCAGGCCTGCGATGTCGACGAATTCCATAGTGGTCGGCAGGATGCGCTTGGGGTTGACGATGGCCGCCAGAGCCTCCAGGCGCGGGTCGGGCATAGGCACGATACCGCTGTTGGGCTCGATGGTGCAGAAGGGGAAGTTCTCCGCTGCAATACCGGACTTGGTCAGGGCGTTGAACAGGGTGGATTTGCCGACGTTGGGCAGGCCGACGATGCCGCAATTGAATCCCATGGTGTTTCCCCTCGGTAAGAGTCAGGCCTTCTGGCTGTGCAGGTTTTTCATCGCGCGGTTCCATTCACCGGCGAAGATATCCGGCAGCACGCCGAGGGCAAAGTCGATGCTGGCATCGAGTTTTTCCTGTTCGGCGCGTGGCGCACGACCCAGGACGAAATTTGAAACCATACTGGCAACGCCTGGGTGGCCAATGCCGAGCCGCAGGCGGTAGAAATTATTCTGATTACCCAACTGCGCGATAATGTCGCGCAGGCCGTTGTGCCCGCCATGCCCGCCGCCCAGCTTGAGCTTGGCAACACCGGGTGGCAGGTCCAGTTCGTCATGGGCCACCAGGATTTCCTCGGGTTTGATCCGGAAGAAGCCCGCAAGCGCCGCGACAGCCTGGCCGCTGCGGTTCATGTAGGTGGTGGGAATCAGCAGACGAACATCCTGACCCTGGTGCGAGAAGCGCCCGGTCAGGCCAAAATATTTGCGATCGGCCACCAGGTTCACACCTTGGGCGTGGGCGATGCGCTCAACAAAAAGGGCCCCCGCGTTATGCCGGGTCTGTTCGTATTCGGCGCCTGGATTTCCCAGGCCAACGATCAGTTTAATGGCAGTCACGACAGGGGCCCTTCCTTTGGAGTTGTGGATAACATCGCCAGACCTGAGTGCGGCGAAAGTGGACAACACTACATCATTTACTCAAGAGTAAACGTCGCGTTATCGCCCGCTTTCTCGCTACGTTTCGGTCCGCGATGTTTCCTCAAGCTCCGGCAATACAGAGTGGATTACTCTGCAGCGCCTTCTTCTTCAGCTTCTGGAGCAACGCGTGGAGCGTGAACGTTGGCAACAGCTTTGTCATCACCGTGAGCCAGTGCGACAAATTCAACGCCTTTAGGGGCTTTGAGGTCGGACAGGTGAACGATCGCGCCGATTTCCAGAGCCGACAGGTCGACTTCGATGAACTCAGGCAGGTCTTTCGGCAGGCAGGTCACTTCGATTTCGTTCAGGACGTGCGAGATCTCGCCGCCTTTCTTGACCGGAGCTTCTTCACCCACAAAGTGCACAGGCACGATAGCGGTCAGTTTCTGGCCAGCTACAACGCGAACGAAGTCAGCGTGCATGATGAACTGCTTGGAAGGGTGACGCTGCATCGCTTTAACGATGACGTTCTGCTTGGCGCCGTCGACGTTCAGCTCGATAACGTGGCTGTAGGCAGCTTCGTTTTCGAACAGCTTGGCGATTTCCTTGGCCAGGATGGTCACGGATTCAGCAGGCTTGTTACCACCGTATACAACGGCTGGGATGTTGGCGGCGTGACGCAGGCGGCGGCTCGCACCTTTCCCCAGGTCAGTACGCGCTTGGGCGTTCAGAGTAAAGTCGTTCATGTTGTATCTCCAAAATAGCCATCATCGAGCGGCGTTTGCGACCAGCGCCAGACTCGACATGGGCAAAAAAGCCCCGCCCCAACAGAATGTCGGGGCGGGGCGCTTTTCGTCAGTGGGATGGACCGAAGGTTTGACCCTTAACGGAACATCGCGCTGATCGATTCTTCATTGCTGATACGGCGAACCGCCTCGGCAACAACCGGTGCGATATCCAGTTGACGGATACGCGAACAGGCTTGAGCAGCAGCGGACAACGGGATGGTGTTGGTCACCACCAGTTCGTCCAGCATGGAATTCTCGATGTTCTCGATCGCTCGGCCAGACAGCACAGGGTGTGTGCAGTAGGCGAAGACTTTAGCGGCACCGTGCTCTTTCAAGGCTTTCGCCGCATGGCACAGGGTGCCGGCGGTGTCGACCATGTCATCAACCAGAATACAGGTACGCCCTTCGACATCACCGATGATATGCATCACTTCAGAGTGATTGGCTTTCTCACGGCGTTTGTCGATGATCCCGAGGTCCACGCCCAGGGATTTGGCAACAGCACGTGCACGCACGACGCCGCCAATGTCCGGGGACACGATCATCAGGTTTTCAAAGCGCTGATCTTCGATGTCATCCACCAGTACAGGGGAGCCGTAGATGTTATCTACTGGAATATCGAAGAACCCCTGGATTTGATCAGCGTGCAGGTCAACCGTGAGAACACGATCGATACCTACCACGGTCAGCATGTCAGCAACGACTTTCGCGCTGATAGCCACACGTGCAGAACGCGGACGGCGATCCTGACGGGCATAACCAAAGTAAGGGATTACAGCTGTGATTCGAGTCGCTGAGGAGCGGCGGAAGGCATCAGCCATCACGACGAGTTCCATCAGGTTATCGTTGGTCGGAGCGCAAGTCGGCTGAATAATGAAGACGTCTTTACCGCGGACGTTTTCATTGATCTCGGCTGTAATTTCGCCGTCGGAGAACTTACCGACAGAGATGTCACCGAGAGGGATATGCAGCTGACGTACGACACGTCGAGCCAGATCGGGGTTAGCGTTCCCCGTAAAGACCATCATCTTGGACACGCGCAGTACCTAGAGGCTGAGGGTAACCTGGATGAGTATAGGAAAATGGCAGGGGCGGCTGGATTCGAACCAACGCATGGCAGGATCAAAACCTGCTGCCTTACCGCTTGGCGACGCCCCTGTATCTGTTGCAACGAGTGCCTAACACTCGGTTCCTTTAGAGCAGACTTTGCAGCTTGCGATGCAACATCGAAACGTTGCTTCCTTTTGCTACAAACCCTGTAAGGGTCTCTGTAAGAAGGGCCGAGACTTTATCAGCTTCAGCTTTGCTTGGGAAGCCCCCAAACACACAACTTCCAGTTCCGGTTAATTTTGCTTCGGTAAATTTACCTAACAAATTCAAAGCGTTACGTACCTCTGGATAACGCCTTGCTACAACCGGTAAGCAGTCATTTCGACTGTTTCCCTTGGGAACGGGGCGCACTTTAATGGGAGGAGAGTTACGTGTCAACAGTGGATCTGAAAAAATTTCTGCTGTACTTACAGATACTTGCGGAACAAGCACGACATACCACGGCTCTTCGGGGTATTCCGGGGTGAGTTTTTCGCCCACGCCCTCGGCGAAAGCCGCGTGCCCACGCACGAAAACCGGCACGTCCGCACCCAGCGTCAGGCCCAGCGCAGCCAGGCGATCGTGGTCCCAGCCCAGGTGCCACAAGTGGTTCAAGCCCAGCAAAGTCGTGGCGGCATTCGAGCTGCCGCCACCGATACCGCCGCCCATGGGCAGGATTTTATCGATCCAGATATCGATGCCGAGCGAGCAACCGGAGTGCTCCTGAAGTTTTCTCGCCGCCTTCACGATCAGGTTGCTGTCGTGAGGGACGCCTTCGAATTCGGTATGCAGCTTGATCACGCCATCGTCGCGCACGGCGAAGGTCAGTTCATCGCCGTAGTCGAGAAATTGAAACAGTGTCTGCAACTCGTGATAGCCGTCTTCACGACGCCCCAGAATGTGCAGCATCAGATTGAGTTTGGCCGGGGAGGGCAGGGTCAATGTTGGTGTGGACACGTTATTGCCCCAGCTTGCGCGGTTGCCAGTCCTTGATCACCAGCGTGACGTCAAGGTCGGGGCCATGCAGCTTGATGCGTTCCGGCAGCCAGTAACCGCTTTGTTCCACGTAGCTCAAATACTCAACCTGCCAGCCGTCCTGCTCCAGGGTCGCCAGGCGGCTATCGCCGTTCAGGCCCAGGCGGCTCTTGCTGTCAGGCGCGGGCAGGCCGCGCACCCACCAGACCAGATGGGACACCGGCAGTTTCCAGCCAATCTGCTCTTCCAGCAGGGCCTCTGGCGAGGTCGCTTCATAGCGGCCCTGGTTGGCCACTTCAAGGCTCACTTGCCCTGGGCGACCGGTCAGGCGGGCTGCGCCACGGCCCAGTGGGCCAGACAGGCGAATATCGTAGTAGTCCTGGCGTTGCAGCCAGAACAAGGTGCCGCTACCCGAGTCTTTCGGTGCGCGAACACCGACTTTGCCTTCGATCTGCCAGCCGTCGATGCTGCTGAGCTGATCCTTGTGTTGCTTCCATTGGGCCGGGTTGCCCTGGCCTTCAACGGATTCGCGGCTGCCTATGCCCGCGCAACCGGCGAGCAGGGCGATGAAACTGAAAACAACGAGGTGGCGCAAGAACATAAGCTTAAAGGGTCTCGGAGCCGGTCAGGCGTTTGATGGTGCCGCGCAAAATGGGGCTTTCGGGTTGTTCCTTGAGGAATTTTTCCCAGATCTGGCGTGCTTCGCGCTGCTTGCCATTGGCCCACAGCACTTCGCCCAGGTGGGCGGCGACTTCCTGGTCGGGGAAGCGCTCCAGTGCCTGGCGCAGCAAGCGTTCAGCCTCGTCCAGGTTGCCCAGGCGATAATTCACCCAGCCCAGGCTGTCGAGGACGGCCGGGTCTTCCGGATTGAGCTTGTGGGCTTGCTCGATCAGCACCTTGGCTTCGTCGTAGCGCGTCGTGCGGTCGGACAAGGTGTAGCCCAGGGCGTTGAGGGCCATGGCGTTGTCAGGGTCGCGCTTGATGATCAAGCGCAGGTCTTTTTCCATCTGCGCCAGGTCATTGCGTTTTTCCGCCTGCATGGCGCGGGTATACAGCAGGTTCAAATCGTCGGGGAATTGCAGCAGGGCCTGTTGCAGCAGTTTCCAGGCTCGCTCGCCCTGATTGTTGGCCGACAAGGTCTCGGCCTGGATCAGGTACAGCTGAATCGCATAGTCTGGTTCGGCATCCCGCGCAGCGGCCAGGCGTTTTTCCGCCTCGTCGGTACGGCCGTTGCTCATCAGGATATCGGCCTGGCGCAACTGGGCCGGCAGGTAGTCATTGCCGGGGCCCACCTGTGCGTATTCGAGCAGGGCAGCTTGCGGGTCGTTGCGTTCTTCGGCGATGCGACCGAGGTTCAGGTGTGCCGAGTCCACATGGCTTTCACGCTGGATCAGCTCTTCGAGATACCCCTTGGCCTCGTCCCAGGCCTTGGCTTCCAGGCACACCAGCGCCAGGGAGTAGCGCAGCTCGTCGTCGTCCGGGTATTGCTGCACCAGGTTGGCGAACTGCACCTTGGCGTCTTCCATGCGGTCCTGTTCGACCAGCATGCGTGCGTAGGTCAGGCGCAGGCGCTTGTCATCCGGGTACTTCTTGATGCTTTTTTCCAGCAGAGGAATGGCTTCCTTGCCGCGATTGAGGTTCTGCAGCAGGCGTGCGCGCAGCAGGATCGGGGCGATTTCGCCTTCTTCTGGCGGGTTCTGCTCCAGCAGCTTCAGCGCCGCGTCGGCTTCGTCGTCCTGTTGCAGCAACAATGCCTTGCCGAAAATCAGCTGACTGTTCTTCGGGTGCTTTTGCAGCAGGCGGTCGAAACTGTTCATCAGCCCATTGCGGGTGTCCTGGTCGGTGTCGGCAGCCGACAGTGCGAGGAAGTCGAAGTGGGTATCGCCCTTGCCCTGCAGGACTTTCTCCATATAGACCATGGAGTCGTCATAGCGCCCGGCCCGTGCCAGTTGAATGGCCGCCGCCCGTTGTGCTTCCAGATCGTCCGGGGCGTTTTTTGCCCAGATCAGCGACGTGTCCAGCGCAGCCTGGTCAGCGCCCAGGTACTCGGCGATGCGAAAGGCTCGCTCGGAAATCCCTGGATCCTGGGTGTTGATCGCCTGGGTCACGTAGTTATCCAGCGCAATATCGAAGCGATTGCGTTGGCCGGCCAGCTCTGCGGTCAGCAGGCTGTACACCGTTTCTTCCGTGAACGAGGAGTAAACCTTGGGCTTTTCAGGGGCTGGGGTGCTGTCTTCCACCGGCGGGGTACCGTCCGGCGACACGGGTGCCATGGCCTGGCAGCCGCTGAGGAAGACTAAAGCAAGGAGCAACGCGGAAGATCTATTCATATAGGAAGAGGACGACTAACCTGCGGTCGGATCATCATGACACAAGCCTTCGGCCAAACATAACCGAGTCTCAATGGGTGCCTTTATAGACACAAGGCATTAGGACAATAGACGACGGTGGTTGTTCTGAATCTTTCGAAGTAGGACAATTGTCGGCTTCCCGACATCATCAGCGATATTGAATGGCCTTCCTCGCACTCGGTATTAACCACAAGACTGCCTCCGTAGACGTGCGCGAGCGCGTGGCGTTTACGCCAGAGCAGTTGGTTGAGGCCCTGCAGCAGCTCTGCCGGCTTACCGACAGTCGCGAAGCTGCGATCCTTTCGACCTGCAATCGCAGCGAGCTTTATATAGAGCAGGAACATCTTTCGGCGGATGTCGTGCTGCGCTGGCTGGCCGATTACCACCATTTGAACCTCGACGACCTGCGCGCGAGCGCTTATGTGCACGAAGAGGATGCGGCAGTTCGTCACATGATGCGCGTGGCGGCGGGCCTCGATTCGCTGGTGTTGGGCGAACCGCAGATCCTCGGCCAGATGAAGTCCGCCTACGCCGTGGCGCGTGAGGCCGGCACCGTCGGTCCGCTGCTGGGTCGCCTGTTCCAGGCCACGTTCAATTCCGCCAAGCAGGTCCGCACCGACACCGCCATCGGCGAAAACCCGGTGTCCGTGGCGTTTGCCGCGGTCAGCCTGGCCAAACAGATTTTCAGTGACTTGCAACGCAGCCAGGCCTTGCTGATCGGCGCAGGCGAGACCATCACCCTGGTCGCCCGCCACCTGCATGACCTGGGGGTCAAGCGCATCGTGGTGGCCAACCGTACCCTGGAGCGCGCGAGCATCCTCGCCGAGCAGTTTGGCGCGCATGCTGTGCTGCTGTCGGACATCCCTGCCGAACTGGTGCGCAGCGATATCGTCATCAGCTCCACCGCCAGCCAGTTGCCGATCCTGGGCAAGGGCGCGGTCGAGAGCGCATTGAAGCTGCGCAAGCACAAACCCATCTTTATGGTGGACATCGCCGTTCCACGGGATATCGAGCCCGAAGTCGGCGAGTTGGACGACGTTTACCTCTATAGCGTCGACGATCTGCACGAAGTGGTGGCCGAGAACCTCAAGAGCCGCCAGGGCGCTGCCCAGGCCGCCGAGGAAATGGTCAGCACCGGCGCCGAAGATTTCATGGTGCGCCTGCGTGAGTTGGCAGCGGTGGACGTGCTCAAGGCGTATCGTCAGCAAGGCGAACGCCTGCGCGACGAGGAACTGATCAAGGCCCAGCGCTTACTGGCCAACGGCAGCAGCGCCGAAGAAGTGCTGATGCAACTGGCGCGTGGCCTCACCAACAAGTTGCTCCACGCACCCAGCGTACAATTGAAAAAGCTTACCGCCGAAGGCCGCCTTGATGCGCTGGCCATGGCCCAGGAACTCTTTGCCCTCGGTGAGGGCGCGTCAGATAGCTCTTCGGATAAAAAACCGCAATGAAAGCGTCACTGCTCAATAAACTGGACGTGCTCCAGGACCGTTTCGAAGAACTGACCGCCTTGCTCGGCGATGGCGAGGTCATCTCCGATCAGGCCAAATTCCGTGCCTATTCCAAGGAATACGCCGAAGTTGAGCCGATTGTGGCCACCTACAAAAACCTGACCAAGGTGCAGGCCGACCTTGAAGGCGCCCAGGCGCTGCTCAAGGACAGCGACCCGGACATGCGCGAAATGGCCGTGGAAGAGGTCCGCGAGGCCAAGGAAAAACTGGCCGAACTGGAGGGCGACCTGCAGCGCATGTTGCTGCCCAAGGACCCCAATGACGGTCGCAATGTGTTCCTGGAAATTCGTGCGGGCACTGGCGGTGACGAGGCGGCGATCTTCTCCGGCGACCTGTTCCGCATGTATTCGCGCTATGCCGAACGTCGCGGCTGGCGTGTCGAGATCTTGTCCGAGAACGAAGGCGAGCACGGCGGCTATAAAGAAGTCATCGCGCGGGTTGAAGGCGACAACGTCTATGGCAAGCTCAAGTTCGAGTCCGGCGCACACCGCGTACAGCGCGTGCCCGCAACCGAATCCCAGGGCCGTATCCACACCTCGGCGTGTACGGTCGCGGTGTTGCCGGAGCCGGATGAACAGGAAGCCATCGAGATCAACCCGGCCGACTTGCGCGTCGACACCTACCGCTCGTCGGGCGCTGGTGGTCAACACGTCAACAAGACCGACTCGGCGATCCGTATCACCCACTTGCCCTCGGGCATTGTGGTGGAGTGCCAGGAAGAGCGTTCCCAGCACAAGAACCGTGCGCGGGCCATGTCCTGGCTGTCGGCGAAGCTCAATGACCAGCAGACCAGCGCTGCCGCCAATGCGATTGCCAGCGAGCGCAAGTTGCTGGTGGGTTCGGGCGACCGTTCCGAGCGTATCCGTACCTATAATTTTGCCCAGGGCCGGGTCACCGACCATCGGGTGAACCTCACGCTTTACTCGCTGGACGAAATTCTCGCCGGTGGTGTTGACGCCGTGATCGAACCGTTGCTCGCCGAGTACCAGGCCGATCAACTGGCGGCGATAGGGGAATAAATGACCATCATCGCCAGCCTGCTGCGCGCCGCCGACCTTCCCGACTCGCCCACCGCACGCCTGGATGCCGAGTTGTTGCTGGCCGCTGCCCTGGGTAAATCCCGCAGCTACCTGCACACCTGGCCGGAAAAAATCGTCAGCAGCGAAGACGCGCTGACCTTTGCCGGCTACCTGCAGCGCCGTCGCGGCGGTGAGCCGGTGGCTTATATCCTCGGTCAGCAAGGTTTCTGGAAGCTGGACCTGGAGGTTGCGCCCCATACCTTGATCCCGCGTCCGGACACTGAATTGCTGGTAGAAGCCGCCCTGCAATTGTTGCCTGCCACGCCGGCCAAGGTCCTCGACCTGGGCACCGGCAGTGGCGCCATTGCCCTGGCCCTGGCCAGCGAGCGCCCGGCCTGGCAGGTGACTGCAGTCGACCGTGTGCTCGAAGCCGTGGCCCTGGCCGAACGCAATCGCCAGCGCCTGCACCTCAATAACGCCACGGTGCTGAACAGCCACTGGTTCAGCGCGCTGCAAGGTCATCGCTATGACCTGATCATCAGCAACCCGCCGTATATCGCCGATAACGATCCGCACCTGGTGGCGGGTGACGTGCGCTTTGAGCCTGCCAGCGCCCTGGTGTCCGGGCATGATGGGTTGGACGACTTGCGCCTGATCATCAAAGCAGCCCCCGCTCACCTCAATGCGGGTGGGCGACTGCTGCTGGAGCATGGTTACGACCAGGCCCCGGCCGTGCGCGACCTGCTGCTGAGTGAGGGCTTTGACGAGGTTCACAGCCGTATCGACCTCGGCGGTCACGAGCGCATTACCCTGGGGCGTCGGCCGTGCTGACCGATCAGGAGCTGTTGCGCTATAGCCGACAGATTCTGTTGCAGCATGTCGACATCGAAGGCCAATTGCGCCTGAAAAACAG
Source organism: Pseudomonas lurida (assembly GCF_002563895.1). Taxonomy (NCBI): domain Bacteria; kingdom Pseudomonadati; phylum Pseudomonadota; class Gammaproteobacteria; order Pseudomonadales; family Pseudomonadaceae; genus Pseudomonas; species Pseudomonas lurida. The sequence goes on from NZ_PDJB01000001.1 coordinate 887,248, forward strand.
CCGTGCGTTGATCGTCGGTCTTGGCGGCCTGGGCGCGCCCGTCGCGATGTACCTGGCGGCTGCCGGTGTGGGTGCGTTGCATCTGGCGGACTTCGACACGGTCGACCTGACCAACCTGCAGCGCCAGATCATCCACGACACGGACAGTGTCGGGCAGACCAAGGTCGACTCGGCCCAGCGCCGGCTGACCGCCATCAACCCCGAAATCACACTGGTTGCCCACCGTACCGCGCTGGACGCCGACTCCCTGGCCGCCGCGGTGGCAGCGGTGGACGTGGTACTCGATTGCAGCGACAACTTCTCCACCCGTGAAGCGGTGAATGCCGCCTGCGTCGCCGCCGGCAAGCCATTGATCAGCGGTGCGGCGATCCGCCTGGAAGGGCAATTGTCGGTCTTCGACCCGCGGCGTACCGACAGCCCGTGCTACCACTGTTTATACGGGCACGGCAGCGACACCGAACTCACCTGCAGCGAAGCCGGCGTGATCGGTCCGCTGGTGGGGCTGGTCGGCAGCCTGCAAGCCCTGGAAGCCCTGAAACTGCTGGCGGGTTTTGGTGAGCCCCTGGTGGGTCGCCTGTTGCTCATTGATGCCTTGACCACGCGTTTTCGCGAACTGCGTGTCAAGCGAGACCCCGGTTGCAGCGTGTGCGGGACACAACATGGTTAAGAGTGCGCCGATCGGTGTGTTCGATTCCGGAATCGGCGGGTTGACCGTGCTGGATGAAATCCAACAGCTGTTGCCCCACGAATCGCTGCTGTACGTGGCCGATTGCGGGCACATCCCCTACGGCGAGAAAAGCCCGGCGTTTATCCTTGAGCGTTCGCGGCGAGTCGCGGCGTTTTTCCGGGAGCAGGGCGCCAAGGCCTTCGTGATTGCCTGTAACACGGCCACCGTCGCCGCAGTCGCCGACCTGCGCGAGGATTTTCCCGATTGGCCCCTGGTGGGCATGGAGCCCGCCGTCAAACCTGCCGCTGCGGCCACTCGCAGTGGGGTCGTGGGGGTGCTTGCCACCACCGGTACGCTGCAAAGCGCCAAGTTCGCCGCCTTGCTCGACCGTTTCGCCACCGATGTGCGAGTGATCACCCAACCCTGCCCAGGCCTGGTGGAGCTGATTGAAAGCGGTGACCTGAGCAGTCCAGCCCTGCGTCAGTTGCTACAGGGGTACATCGAACCACTGCTCAGCGCGGGTTGCGACACCATCATCCTGGGCTGTACCCACTATCCCTTCCTCAAGCCGCTTCTGGCGCAGATGCTTCCTTCGAGCATCGTGCTCATCGACACCGGCGCCGCCGTGGCCCGCCAGCTCAAGCGTTTGCTGGGTGAGCGAGACCTGCTGGCCGTCGGTAATCCCGAACCTGCACAGTTCTGGACCAGCGGCGATGTGTATCACCTAAGAAATATCCTACCAACACTATGGAAATATTCCGGCGTTGTGCGAAGCTTCGGTGCGTGAAAATTTCGTGAAAATCCGGGGTTATTGACTGGAACTTCTGACTACACGCCAGCTTCTATAGCGAGATAGCCTGTTTACAACCCTATAACTTCGTTTGGAAAGGATGTTTCTTATGAAGCGCTTGTTCTGTTTGGCTGCGATTGCGGCCGCTGTAGTGGGGCACTCTGTTTCGGCACAGGCCGCGGGCCTGGAATTGGGTGTCGGGGGCACGAGCGATTCGACCATGACCTATCGGCTGGGGCTGACATCGGACTGGGATAAAAGCTGGCTGCAAAGCAATACCGGTCGACTGACCGGTTACTGGAGCGGTGCCTATACCTATTGGGACGGTGATAAGCGCGCCAGCGCCAGCAGCCTGTCGTTCTCGCCGGTATTTGTGTATGAATTCGCCGGGGAATCGGTGAAGCCTTACATCGAAGCCGGGATCGGGGTAGCGGTGTTCTCCCGCACCAAACTGGAAGACAACAACATCGGCCAGGCTTTCCAGTTCGAAGACCGCCTGGGCTTCGGCCTGCGCTTCGCCGGCGGGCATGAAGTGGGTATTCGTGCCACGCATTACTCCAATGCGGGCATCAGCAGCAACAACGATGGGGTAGAGAGCTACTCGTTGCACTACACCTTGCCGCTGTAACGCTCAAGAACACTGCAAAACACTGTGGGAGCTGGCTTGCCTGCGATAGCATCACCTCGGTGTGACTGACACACCCAGGCGCCTGCATCGCAGGCAAGCCAACGCCCACATTTGATTTTCGCCGTATTTACGATCAGCGATACGCTGTTGCAATGCCTTCGCGCTCGGTCAAGCACTCCGGCGCTCCCATCTCGAATTCCCGACAGATCAGCGGCCGTCGCTCGTAGATAGTGCACATCATCGTGTCCCGATCCAGCGCCGCGCACCAGCCATCGTCCAGGCGCAGCATGACTTCGCCGCCCCAGTCATCGGTGTCGATATAACGCTCCGGCACGCCCGTGTCGGTGATCAGCATGACTTCCAGCTGGCAGCAGCAGGCCGCGCACGTCGAGCAGGTGACGGTGGGTTCGGCGATTTGGGTGTGGGGGATGTTTGTCATAGGCACGCAGTGTAAGGCAAGCGAAGGACGCCCGTGTAAAACGACTGACAGACGTCAGCGTGCAAGGCGGTGCAATCCCACGAACACCACGGCCCACAGCAGCGCCAACGCGATCATTGTGGGGGCGAAGCCGAAACCAAACTGCACCCCCGCCAATTGGCTGCCGGCATAGTAGGAAAGCGGGCCGCCCAGGGCGCCCAGCACGGCTGCACGCCACCATGGGCGGGCGCTCCAGGCCAGGCAATGGCGCAATGTGGTCGCCAGCAATGCCCATAGCAGGATCAACCAGAAAGGAATCAACGGGCCTGGTTCAGCGAACTCGAATACTCCCAGTGCGCGCAACACGGTATCCAACAGCGTGCCCACGACGGTCACGCTGAGGATGAGCTTCCCGTCTTCGGCCCACGAACTTATCCACAGCAGGTGAATGGCAAGCACCGCCAGCCCGACCAGCAACCATAGGCTGTCACCGCCAAGCACGCAGGCAAACCAGCCGCACTGAAAGAGCGCGGCATTAGCCAGGGACTTAAGCACTGAAGCGCCCGAGCAGCGGCGGGTTGATCGCCGACGGTTTGGCCAGCAGCAGTTGCGCCGTGCCGATCGTGCGCTCCATAAACCCGCCTTCGCAGTAGCACAGGTAGAACTCCCACAGGCGCAGGAAATATTCGTCGTAGCCCAATTCTGCGAGGCGGCCGTGGGCACGGCGAAAATTCTCATGCCACAGGCGCAGGGTTCGCGCGTAGTGCAGACCGAAATCCTCCATGTGCAGCAGGTTCATATCGGTATCGCGGCTGACGATGTGCAGCATGTTCTGCACGCAGGGCAGGGCGCCGCCGGGGAAGATATAGCGCTGGATAAAATCCACGCTGCGCTTTGCCTGTTCAAAACGTTGCTCACGAATGGTGATGGCTTGCAGCAGCATCAGGCCGTCGCTCTTGAGCAAGTGCGCACATTGCTTGAAGTAGGTGGGCAGGAAGCGATGGCCCACTGCCTCGATCATCTCGATCGACACCAGCTTGTCGTACTGGCCGGTAAGGTCGCGGTAGTCCTGAAGCAACAGCGTTACCTGGTCTTGCAGCCCGAGGGCCGCGATGCGTTTCTCGGTGTAGGCGAACTGTTCCTTGGACAAGGTCGTGGTGGTGACCTTGCAACCGTAATGCTGCGCCGCATACAGCGCCATGCTGCCCCAGCCGGTGCCGATTTCCAGCAGGTGGTCGGTGGGCTTGAGGGCAAGTTTCTGGCAGATACGCTCCAGCTTGTTCAACTGTGCCTGTTCCAGGGTGTCGTCGGGGGACAGGAATTGCGCCGCCGAATACATCATGGTCGGGTCGAGGAATTCCTCGAACAGGTCATTGCCAAGGTCGTAGTGAGCGGCGATGTTCTTCTGCGAACCCTTGCGCGTGTTGCGATTGAGCCAGTGCAGGCCTTGGGTGAATGGCCGCGCCAAGCGCGCCAGGCCACCCTCCATCGCGTCGAGCACGTCCAGGTTGCTGACCATCACGCGCACGACGGCAGTCAGGTCCGGGCTGGTCCAGTAGCCGTGGATAAATGCCTCGCCGGCGCCGATGGAGCCGTTGGCCGCCACCAGGCCCCACACGGCAGAGTCGAGGATCTGGATCTCTCCGAGCAGGTGCGCTTCCCGCGCGCCGAATACTTGCCGCTCGCCCTCCTCCATCACCACCAACTGGCCATGGCGCAGCTGACTGAGTTGACGCAGTACGGCCTTGCGCAACAGCGCGGCAGTCATGCCGTTGACGTTCAGGCGGTTGCCCTTGACCGATAAGCTAGGGGATTTCATGGCGGCGATCCTTGGTATACCCGACTGCGGTGCGAGAGGCGCCTTCGGCGGCCTGGTGGGAGAAAATCGGTGTGCGTTTAAGCAAGAGGCGCATGGCCTGCCAGTAGATTGCGAGGCAGGTCTTGGCGGTCATCCACGGAAAGCGCCACAGGTAACGGTGCAGGCTGGCGCGGTTAAGCGTTTCTTTTTGCAGGCTGAGGGTCGCGTCGAAGACTTTTTGCGCGCCCTGCCAGTCAGCCATGTGCACGCCGAGCCTGGCGGCGGGCGGGCTGAAGCTCATGCGGTATTCCAGGTCGCGGGGTAGAAACGGCGACACATGGAAGGCCTTGGCCACGGCGAAGTGCTGATGCTCGTCCGTGCCCAAGGCCTGAGCCGGCAGCACATAGTGATAGCGCTCGCGCCATGGGGTGTTGGTCACTTCACACAGGATCGCAGCCAGACGTCCGTCAGACTCGAAGCAGTAGAAGAAACTCACGGGGTTAAAAGCCAGGCCCCAACTGCGGGCCTGGGTCAGTAGGCAGATAACGCCCTGGGGTGTACGCCCCAGCGCCTTGCCGACTTCCTGGCGCACGGCATCGCTCAAGCTCATGCCGGTGCGCGTCAATTGACGCAGGTAATCCTGCTGGCGAAAACCGAAGGGGGCCAGGCGGCTGCGTCCAGCCAGGGGGGACAGCCCAAGCACCTCCTGCTCTTCGCTCAGGTCCAGGTACAGCAAGCCGATGCGGTAGCGAAAGGCGTGGGCCTTGGGCGCAAACCGGCGATGCGCAATCCAGCCGCTGTACAGGGCGCTGTTCACAGGGTTTCCCCAAATGCCTGGGCCACGTGCAGGGCACTGACCACGCCGTCTTCGTGAAAGCCGTTGGCCCAGTAGGCGCCGCAATAATAAGTATTGCGCACGCCAGATATCTCGTCGCGACGGGCCTGCGCCGCTACCGCAGCCAGGCTGTACTGCGGGTGGGCATAGGTGTAGCGGGCAAGGATCTTCAGGGGGTTGATCATCTGCGTCTGGTTGAGGCTGACGCAGAACGTGGTGGCGCTGTCGATGCCTTGCAGGATGTTCATGTCATAGGTCACCGCCGCCTGCGTCTGCCGGTTGGCGGTCAGCCGGTAGTTCCAGCTGGCCCAGGCCAGTTTGCGCTCGGGTAACAGGCGAGTGTCGGTGTGCAGCACCACATCATTGTCGGCGTAGGGCAGTGCACCCAATATTTCCTGCTCGGCGTGGCTGGGGTCACCGAGCAATGCCAACGCCTGGTCGCTGTGGCAGGCAAACACCACTTTGTCGAAGGCTTCGGTGCCGGCGGCACTGTGGACAACCACGCCTTCTGCGTCGCGCTCGACCAGATGCACAGGGCAATCGAGGCGGATGCGTTCGCGAAAGCTGCGCGTCAGGGGTTCGATATAGCTGCTTGATCCGCCTTCGATCACACACCATTGCGGCCGGTTGTTCACCGAGAGCAACCCGTGGTTCTTGAAAAAACGCACAAAGAATTGCAGCGGAAACTTCAGCATGTCCACCAACGACATCGACCAGATCGCGGCCCCCATCGGCACGATGTAGTGCAGGATAAACCGCGGGCCATAACCACCGGCCTCAAGGTAGTCACCCAGGGTCATCTCGGCGCTGATGCGTTGCTCTTGCAGGTCCAGCGGTGCCTGGCGATTGAAGCGCAGGATGTCGCGCAGCATGCCCCAGAACCCGGGCGAGAGGATGTTGCGCCGCTGGGCGAACAGGCTGTTGAGGTTGTTGCCGTTGTACTCGAACCGGGTGTTCTCGTCGCACACCGAAAAGCTCATTTCAGTGGGTTTGAACTTCACCCCTATCTGCCCCAGCAGGCGGATGAAATGCGGGTAGGTCCAGTCGTTGAACACGATAAACCCGGTGTCTACCGCGTAGCTTTTACCCTCGACCGTCACGTTGACCGTGTGGGTATGCCCGCCGATGCGGTCGCCCGCTTCGAACAGCGTGATGTCATGGCGGCGACTGAGCAGGTAAGCACTGGTCAGGCCCGCGATGCCGCTACCGATGATGGCGATCTTCACAGTTCGTCCTTCTTCGGCGGTGGGCTGCGCAGCATGCGCTTGCCGATGATCAGTTGTGCGCGGTTAGGCAGTTTCGACAGCGGCCAGAGGGTGGCGATAAACAGCGCGGGAAAGGCAATTTCCAGCGGGCGCTTTTCCAGCTTGGCGAAGATATGGCGCGCGGCTTTGTCGGCGGGCCAGCTGAGCGGCATGGGGAAGTCATTGCGTTCGGTCAGCGGTGTGTCGACGAAGCCCGGGCTGATCACCGTCACGTCGATATTTTCCGGTGACAAGCCGATGCGCAGGGATTCGAACAGGTAACGCAAGCCTGCCTTGGAGGCGCCATAGGCTTCGGCGCGCGGCATGGGCAGGTAGGTCACGGCACTGGCGACGCCCACCAGGTGCGGCCTCACCCCGGCGCGCAACAGCGGCAGCGCGGCTTCGATGCAGTAACTGCTGGCGAGCAGGTTGGTGCGTACCACGTGCTCGATGATCGAGGAATCGAACTGCCGGGCGTCCACATATTCACAGGTGCCGGCATTCAGGATCACCGTGTCCAGCGAACCCCAGACCGTGGCGATATGCTCGCCGATCTCACGCACGGTCTGGCTGTTGGTCAGGTCGCCCGCCACCACTAACACCTGGCCGGGAAAACGTTGGGCGAGTGCTTCCAAAGGCCCTTGGGTGCGCGAACTCAGGGCCACCTGTGCGCCACTGTTGAGCAGCTCCAGGGCCAGTGCGGCGCCGATACCACTGCTGGCGCCAGTCAACCAATAACGGCGGGGCGGTGTCAGGCTCATCCCATTCTCCTTTTCAGCCAGCTAATGACCCTGCCCAGCACAGGCAAGTGTTCGTACAGCAGGGCGCCGGCATCGAAATAGTCGCGGTGGCGGTACACCTTGTCGCGCCACATCAAGTGCGAACAGCCTTCCACCCGGATCACCTTGCCGTTGGCCAGGCGCGGGTGGCAGAAACTCATTTTCCAGCGCAGGTAACCTTCGCCTTCGGCCACCTGATCGAACCCATGGAAGTCAAAGCGCAGCTGGCTGACGTTGCTGTACAACTCGGCGAAGTAGCGGTGCATGGCGGGCAAGCCATGGACTTCGTGCAGCGGGTCGGCGAAGGCGATGTCCTTGCTGTACAGGCTGTCGAGCAGGTGCAGGTTGTGCTTGTCCAGCGTGGCAAAGGCCTGGGCGAAGCGACGCAGGAAGTCACTCATATTCACCCCCGGCAGCCTGGCGCGAGGGCAGGCTGCGGAAAGCGGCCAAGGCCCGTTCGCGGGATTTCTTCAGGTCGACAATCGAGCGCGGGTAGTCGGCCACGCCGAACAGGCCCCCGGCGGCTTCGGGGTTGTGCACTTCCTTCTTGTTCAACGCAGCCAGTTCCGGCAGCCATTGCTTGATAAAGATGCCATCGCTGTCGAACTTCTCCGACTGGCTCAACGGGCTGAATATCCGGAAGTACGGCGCCGAGTCGGTGCCGGTGGACGAACTCCACTGCCAGCCGCCGTTGTTGGCCGCCAGGTCGCCGTCGATCAGGTGGCGCATGAAGAAGCGCTCGCCTTCGCGCCAGTCGATCAGCAGGTTTTTGGTCAGGAACATCGCCACGACCATGCGCAGGCGGTTATGCATCCAGCCGGTTTCCAGCAGTTGACGCATGGCGGCGTCGATAATCGGCAGGCCGGTACGCGCTTCCTGCCAGGCCGCGAGGTCCTTGGGCGCGTTGCGCCAGGCGACTGCTTCAGTCTCTGGACGGAACGCGCGATGCCGGGAGACCCGTGGGTAGCCCACCAGAATGTGCTTGTAGAACTCGCGCCACAGCAATTCGTTGATCCAGGTGATGGCGCCCATGTCGCCACTCTCAAACTCGCCGCCGTTGGTTTGCAGTGCGGCATGCAGGCATTGGCGCGGCGAAATCACACCCGCCGCGAGGTAGGCGGAGAGTTGGCTGGTGCCCGGCTTGGCGGGGAAGTCGCGCTCGTCCTTGTAATAGCTGATTTGCTGGTCGGCAAAGGCATCCAGGCGGCGGCGGGCTTCCTCCTCACCTGCCGGCCACAGGGCTCGCAGGGCGTCGGTGGGTGGTTCGAAGCCGTCGACGGTGGTGGGGATGGCGTCACTTTTCAGCGCGAGCGCGGCCTGAGCCTTGGGCGTGGCGACCAGGCGTGGCAGGGCGCTGTGCAACCGGGTGTAGCAGACCTTGCGAAACTGGCTGAACACCTGGAAATAAGTGCCGGTCTTGGTCAGTACGCTGCCGGGCTGGAAGAACAGCTGATCCAGGTAGCTGTGGAAGCTCACGCCTTGCGCCTCCAATGCCTTGGACACGGCTGCATCGCGACGGCTTTCGTGAAGACCGTATTCCTCATTGACGTGCACCGACTCCACCGACAGCTCGCGGCACAGTTGGCTCAATACGCCAGGCGCCTGGTCCCAAGTGGCGGCAGTGCGGATCAGCAGGGGAATGTTCAGCTCGCCCAGCGTTGTGCTCAGCACGTGCAAGTTGCGCAGCCAGAAATCCACTTTGCACGGGGCGTCGTCGTGTGCCAGCCACTGCTCGGGCGTGATCAGGTACACGGCCGCGATCGGGCCTCGCTGGCTCGCGGCGGCCAGGGCGGTGTTGTCGTGTAGGCGCAGGTCGGTGCGCAGCCAGATCAGATGCATTTAAACAAGTCCACGCTGGATCAGTAGCTGTTGGGCCGACAACGGCTCTTCAGCGCTGAACAATTCAGGGATTTCACGGGTTAATACGGCCAACTCGGCCTGGTGGATGCATACCGTTGGTCCGACGATCAACTTTGGGCAATGGATGCCGCTCAGAAGTTTGGCGAAGGTCGACAGGTGCAGGGCCTTGCTCGAATACAGCAGCACGGCGCGCGGTTGCAGGTGTTCCACTGCAAGGGCCAGTTCACCAGCGGGCAGTGGCCAGTCGAAGACTTCTACCGGGCAGTCGGCACTGCTGGCCAGCCAGGCGCTGAGCCATAAGTGCGGCTCCAGCGGCAGGTCGGATTGATTCACCAGCAACAACGGCGCGCCGTGCAACTGGCGGTTGTTGTGGTAGATGCGCGCACCGAATTTGCTGCGCAGCCAGGACAGGAAAAACACCCGCTCCATCTGTGCGCCGAATTGGCCCTGCCAGCGTTGTTCCAGCTCCTGCAGCAGTGGCAGCAGCAGTTGCTCGCACAGGGTGCGCGGCGGGTACAGCGCCATGGCCTGGTTGAAGGCATCGTCGACCCGGCGCTCGTTCAATTCGCTGATGGCCTGCACCAGGTTCTGGCGCAGGATGTGCCATTCATTTTCGACGGCATCGGGAACGGACTGGGCGGAGTCGATCAGGCCTTTGACCTGGCTGACCGGTACGCCACGATTGAGCCAGGTGAGGATGGTGTGGATACGTTGGACGTGCTCGTCGCTGAACAGCCGATGGCCCTTGGGCGTGCGGTGGGGCACGATCAGGCCGTAACGCCGCTCCCAGGCGCGCAGGGTCACAGCGTTGACACCGGTCTGGCGTGCCACTTCGCGAATCGGCAACCAGCCGTCTTCGAGGGCTTGGCCGATGTCTTCGCCGGGTTCGTCTAGCAAAACAGCTGTCATGGTTTAGATCGCATTTCGCAGGCTGAGGTTTTCCGGGTGCGGTTGCAGGTACGCCTGCTGCGCGATGTAGCGGTCCGGGTGTTGGCGAAAGTGGTGCTTGAGCAGGGTCATCGGCACCACCAACGGCACGATGCCGTGGCGGTACTGGCCGATGACGGTTTGCATTTCCTGCTTGTCGTCGGCGCTGATGGCCTGCTTGAGGTAGCCGCTGATGTGCTGCAGCACATTGGTGTGGGTGCCCCGGGTGGCGCACTTGGTCAGCCCGGTCATCAGTTCGCTGAAATAGCCGCTGGCCAATTCTTCCAGGTTGACGCCCTTGGTCATGCTGCCAAGCAGGTGGCCGAGACTTTTGTAGTGCGCAGGGCTGTGAGCCATCAACAAGTATTTGTAGCGCGAATGAAAGGCCAGCAGGCGGTGACGGGTCAGGCCGTCAGCCAACAGTTGCTGCCAGCTGGCATACACGAAGACGCGGGTCAGGAAGTTTTCACGCAGCACAGGGTCGTTCAGCCTGCCGTCTTCTTCCACCGGCAAGTTGGGGTGGCGTGCACAAAATGCCTTGGCATAAATGCCGCGTCCGCCACCGTCCACCGGGGTGCCGTTTTCGCGGTACACCTTGACCCGCTCCAGGCCACAGGACGGTGACTTCTGCATGAAGATGTAGCCGCACAGGTCGGTGTGTTCCGCCGCCATCTGCTGGCCGTAGTCGTCCAATGGCTGGGTGACGTTCAATTCGCGGTGCACGGTACCGACGGCTTGCGGGTGGGCAGGGTCACCCACGAGGCGAATCGGCTCGCGGGGGATGCCCAGGCCGATAGCAACTTCGGGACACAGCGGCACAAAGTCGAAATAATCGGCAAGGGTCTGGCTGCACAGCAGGGATTGTTTATGGCCGCCGTTGAAGCGCACATTCTCGCCCAGCAGGCAGGCGCTGATGGCGATCTTCGGTTTGGTGGTGCTGGACATACACGAACCCTCGCAAGATTCCTGTACAAGGCTCTAATCTTGTACAACTTAACCTCATCATAGGTTCGATGCTGTACAAGTCAAATTATTTGTACAAGTTTTGCGAGCGGGTTATTTCCAGCCGATTTTCCAGGCGTCGATATTTTGCAGGGTTTGCCACGGCAGGCGTTCGCTGCGGCGGGTCATCACGGCTTGCAGTTCGATTTCCAGCACGGTGCCTTCATCGTCAACAAACAGCTCGGTGACCAGGAAGTGCTTTTCCTTGTTGCGGGGGTGTGCTGCTGTCCACTTTGACAGCAGCAATTTGGCGGGGTTGATACGGTTCATTGCAGGTGTTCCATCAAGCGTCGTGCGGCTTCCTGGCCGCTGAGCCAAGCACCTTCCACGCGGCCCGACAGGCACCAGTCACCACACACGTACAGGCCCAGGTCGGCGTCGGCCAGCACGCCGAATTCGTGGCTGCTGGACGGTCGCGCATACAGCCAGCGATGTGCAAGGCTGAACGATGGGGCGGGCATAGCGCTGTGCAGCAGTTCGGCGAATGCGCCGTGCAGGTGCTCGATCACCGCCTCCTTGGGCAGGTCCAGGTGCGCCTTGCTCCAAGCGCTCGTGGCATGCAGCACCCAGGTGTCGAGGGTGGTGTCGCGCCCCGGTTTGCTGCGGTTGCGTGCCAGCCAGTCGAGAGGGCTGTCTTGTACAAAGCAGCCTTCCATGGGCGTATCCAGGGGTTTGTCAAAGGCCAGGGCGATCGCCCAGGTCGGGTCCATTTTTACCCCGGCGGCGGCACTCGCCAGCTTGGGCGCTGCAGCCAGTAGCGCAGTGGCCTGGGGCGCCGGGGTGGCGATGATCACATGGCTGAAAGGGCCGTGGTTTTCGCCGTCGGCATCCAACAGGTTCCAGTGTTGCTTGCCCTGGAACACTTCGGTGATGCGGCAACCGAATTCCACCGGCAGGTCATCGAGCAGGGCGCGGGTGATTGCGCTCATGCGCGGCGTGCCCACCCAGCGGATCTGTTCATCGGGAGACTGCGTGAGCTGGCCGGACTTGAAGTTGTAGAGCTGGGGCTTCCACTGCTCGGCCCAGCCATTGGTTTGCCAGCGCTGCACTTCGTTGACGAAGCGCCGGTCGCGGGCGGTGAAGTATTGTGCGCCCATGTCCAGGGAGCCGGCATCGCTGCGCTTGCTGGACATGCGGCCACCACTGCCGCGGCTTTTATCGAAGAGTTGCACGACGTGCCCCGCGTCTCGTAACGCTCGGGCGGCGGAGAGACCGGCGATGCCGGTGCCGATGATCGCGATGGGAACAGTCATGGGAGGCCTCGTTTTACCGTTGGGTACAGACTACGCCGACACCAATAGCTGTACAATATTGTTTTTTGGTATAAGTTTTGGCTGACCTGTTCTTACGGCGTGACCTATGGTTAGAGCAGAGGCTTAATCCAACGTCACGCCCGTTCAAATTGATCCCTGCTTATAAAATAGACCAGTGATGGGCGGCGAACGTTACATGAGGAAGATCCCATGCACATTTTGCTGACCGGCGGTACTGGCCTGATCGGCCGTCAACTCTGCCAGCACTGGCTCGCCCAGGGCCATCGCCTGACGGTGTGGAGTCGACATCCAGACCAGGTTGCCCGGCGATGCGGCGAGCAGGTGGCAGGTGTTGCCAGCCTGCAAGAGGTTATCGGCCCCGTCGACGCGGTCATTAACCTCGCCGGCGCGCCGATTGCCGACCGTCCGTGGACCCACAAGCGCAAGGCATTGTTGTGGAGCAGCCGCATCAGCCTGACCGAAACCCTGCTGGCATGGCTTGAAACCCTTGCGCAAAAACCAGCGGTGCTCATTTCAGGTTCGGCGGTCGGGTGGTACGGCGACGGTGGCGAGCGTGAGTTGACCGAAGCCAGCGGCCCGGTGCAAGACGATTTCCCCAGCCAGCTGTGCATCGCCTGGGAAGAAACCGCCCAGCGCGCCGAAGCCCTGGGCATTCGCGTGGTGCTGGTGCGTACCGGGCTGGTGCTGGCGGCGCAGGGCGGCTTTTTGTCGCGCCTGCTGCTGCCGTTCAAGCTGGCGCTGGGCGGGCCGATCGGCAATGGTCGGCAGTGGATGCCGTGGGTGCATATCAAGGATCAAATCGCCCTGATTGATTTTCTTCTGCACAAGCCTGACGCCAGCGGTCCTTATAATGCGTGTGCGCCACACCCGGTACGCAATCGCGAGTTTGCGAAAACCCTGGGCCAGGTGCTGCACCGCCCGGCGTTCATGCCGATGCCGGCCTTTGCGTTGAAGGTCGGCCTGGGCGAGTTGTCCGGCCTGCTGCTGGGTGGGCAGAAGGCGGTGCCCGAACGGTTGCTGGCCGCTGGTTTCACTTTCCAGTTCACTGAGTTGCGTGCGGCCCTGGACGACTTGTCCAGCCGCCTCTAGAGATAGGATGTTGCATGACGGATCACGCGTTGTTACTGGTCAACCTGGGCTCACCGGCGTCCACTTCGGTGGCCGATGTGCGCAGCTACCTCAATCAGTTCCTGATGGACCCCTATGTGATCGACCTGCCGTGGCCGGTGCGACGCTTGCTGGTGTCGCTGATCCTGATCAAGCGTCCCGAGCAGTCGGCCCATGCCTACGCCTCCATCTGGTGGGACGAGGGTTCGCCGCTGGTGGTGCTCAGTCGCCGCCTGCAACAGCAGATGACCGCGCAGTGGACTCAAGGCCCGGTGGAGTTGGCGATGCGCTACGGTGAGCCGTCCATTGAAACGGTGCTGACCCGCCTTGCCGCCCAGGGCATCCGTAAAGTCACCTTGGCGCCGCTGTACCCGCAGTTCGCCGACAGCACCGTGACCACGGTGATTGAGGAGGCAAAGCGTGTGGTGCGCGACAAAAAGCTCGATGTGCAGTTCTCCATCCTGCAACCGTTCTACGACCAGCCAGAATACCTCGATGCTCTGGTAGCAAGCGCGCGGCCTTACGTGGAGCAGGATTACGACCACTTGCTGCTGAGCTTCCACGGTTTGCCTGAGCGCCACCTGACCAAGCTCGATCCCACCGGCCAGCATTGCTTCAAGGATGCCGACTGTTGCAAGAACGCGTCCGCCGAGGTGCTCAAGACCTGCTATCGCGCGCAATGCTTCAGTGTCGCCCGTGACTTCGCCGCGCGCATGGGCTTGCCGGAGGGCAAGTGGTCGGTGGCCTTCCAGTCGCGTCTGGGCCGCGCGAAGTGGATCGAACCCTACACCGAGGCGCGCCTGGAGGCGTTGGCCCAGCAAGGCGTGAAGAAGCTGCTCGTGATGTGCCCGGCGTTTGTCGCCGATTGCATCGAGACGTTGGAAGAAATTGGCGATCGCGGCCTGGAGCAGTTCCGCGAGGCGGGCGGCGAGGAGTTGGTGCTGGTGCCGTGCCTGAATGATGACCCGCAATGGGCGAAGGCGCTTAATACCTTATGTGAAAGAGCGCCAATGGCGCTGTAATTGGACCCGAGTGAAGATCGAACGGTGGGAGCAGGCAAGCCTGCTCCCACCGTTTTTACCGCGTTACAGGTTGAGGGTCAGGCTGACCGTAAGGTTGCGCGGCTCACCGGGGGTGATCCAATAGTTGCTGTAGGAGCGCTCGTAGTACCGCTCATCAAACAGGTTGTTGAGGTTCAGCCCCACGGTGACGTTCTCCGTGGCCTTGTAATGGGCCAGCAGATCGACCGTGTGGTATGCCGGCAACTCGAAACCCGTGCCGGCTTCACCGGAGCGATCACCGACATAGGTGAACGCTGCACCCAGGTCCGAGCCGCGTAACGCGCCGTCCTGGAATTCATACACCCCCAACAGACTGCCGCTGCGCTTGGCGACGCCGAGAATCCGGCTGCCGGTGGGAATGGTTTTATCGCCCTTGGTCACTTCGGCGTCGATGTAGGCAAACGCGCCAATCACCCTCACGGCATCGCTGACTTGCCCGCTCACTTGCAGGTCCAGGCCCTGGCTACGTGCCTTGCCCATGGCGCGGTTGGTATTGGTGGCCGGGTCCAGCGCAAGCACGTTTTCCTTTTCGATATGGAACGCGGCGAGGGTGGCGCTGAGGCGGTCGTCAAACAGCTCGCTCTTGATCCCCACTTCATAGCCCACACCGTCTTCGGGCTTGAAGGATTTGCCGTCGGCATCCAGGCCACTGTTGGGCTTGAACGAAGTAGAGGCGTTGGCGAACACCCCGACTTGCGGCGTGAGCTGATAGAGCAGGCCGGCACGCTGGGTAAAGGCGTCGTGGGTTTGCCGGCTCTTGGCGTGGTTGCGTGTGAAGTCATCGGTGCTCTGCTCGAAATGCTCGAAGCGCGCACCGACCATACCGCGCAGGCGGTCGGTGAAGATGATCTGGTCCTGCAGGTTCAGCGCATGGCTTTTGGTCTGTTCGAAGACGTCGGTGCCGGAGCGTTCGCCGTTGGGCTTTGGCTGGCCGTAGACCGGGTTGTAGATGTCGATGGCATAGGGGCTGCCAGCGACAGCGGTCACGCGTTCCTTCTTGCGGTAGTCCTCGTACTCGGTGCCCACCAGCAGTTCATGCTGCCAGCGGCCACTGTCGAGCAGCCCCCGGAGCTCCAGCTGGGTGATGCTGTCGTGCCAACCTGTGGAACGTTCACGATAGCGGCGGTTGAGGGTGTGGCCGTTGGCATTCAGTGCACGGTTTTCCGAGGCGTCGCCCCACAGGCTGCCTTGCTTGTAGTGGCTGGCCAGGCGCAGTTTCCAGGCATCGTTGAGGTGATGCTCAAGGGTGGCCTGGATACGGTTGTTATGGTTGTCGATATCACCGTCGTTGGGTTCCCCGAGGAAGGTGGAGCGTGATACGCCGCTGGCGTCGACGATGCCGCGGTCGAAGGTGGAGCTGTGGCGCACAAATTCGCTTTCCACCAACAGGGTGGTGTCCGGGTCCAGTTGCCAGCTGAACGAGGGCGCGACTAATACTCGCTTGCTCTGCACGTGATCGCGGAAGCTGTGGTTGTCTTCCACCGCCAGGTTGACCCGCGACAGCACGTTGCCATCACTGTCCAGCGGGGTGTTGAGGTCAAGGGCAGTGCGGTAGCGATCCCAGCGGCCCGCGCTGGTTTGCAGGGTGGCAAAGGCTTCTGGCTGGGGCTTCTTGGTGACGATATTCACCGTGCCGCCGGGATCGCCACGGCCGTACAGGCTGGCGGCGGGGCCCTTGAGCACTTCGATGCGTTCGATGTTCGCCGTGTCCGGTGTGCTCGGGTAACCACGGTTGGCGCTGAAGCCATCCTGATAGAGCTCCGACGTGGTGAAGCCGCGCACGCTGTATTCGTAGAGGGTGAGGCCACCAAAATTGTTCTGCCTGGACACACCGCCAGCAAACTCGAGGGCGCGTTCCACGTTGGTGCTGCCCAGGTCCTTGAGCACCGTAGCGGGAATCACGCTGATGGACTGTGGGATATCGCGCAGGGCGGTGTCGGTTTTGGTCGCACTGGCGGAACGCGTGGCGCGGTAGCCCATGACCGGGCTGGTGGCGGACTCATAGGCGTCGGTGGTGACGCTGATGGTGTCGAGCTCCAGGGTGTTTTCTTCGGCGAAGGCGGGATCAAGCAGCAAGCCCAAGGCCAGGCCAGCCAAGGGGGCGGTTCTTCGAGACGGCATGATAGAGCGTTCCAATATCGATATTGAAACAATATAACATGACTAATGAGAATGGATTGCTTTGAAATATTGGGTTACAGGTGCCCGCGTACGGGCACCTCGATCAAGCGCTTATTCCTCTTCCTTGACCGGCGCAGGCGGAGGGCGTAGTCCGATTTCCGCCAGCAGCTTGATCTCTTTACCGTTGCGCATGACCTGGATCGCGACCTTGTCGGTCGGTTTGATCCGCGCCACCTGGTTCATCGACTTGCGGCCATCTCCGGCCGGTTCGCCGTTGATGCTGAGGATCACATCCCCCAGTTGCAGGCCGGCTTTCTGTGCCGGGCCGTCGCGGAAGATCCCGGCGACCACGATGCCAGGCCGACCGGTCAAGCCAAAGGACTCGGCCAGCTCCTTGGTCAACGGTTGCACTTCGATCCCCAGCCAGCCGCGAATCACCTGGCCGTGCTCGATGATCGACTTCATCACTTCCATCGCCAGCTTCACCGGGATGGCAAAACCAATACCCTGGGAGCCGCCGGACTTGGAGAAAATCGCCGTGTTGATACCGGTCAGGTTGCCATTGGCATCCACCAGCGCACCGCCGGAGTTGCCCGGGTTGATCGCCGCATCGGTCTGGATGAAATCCTCGTAGCTGTTGAGGCCCAACTGGTTACGCCCGGTGGCGCTGATGATGCCCATGGTCACGGTCTGCCCTACGCCGAACGGGTTGCCGATGGCCAATGCCACGTCGCCCACGCGCAAACCGTCGGAGCGGCCGAGGGTGATCGAAGGCAGGCTCTTGAGGTCGATCTTAAGGACCGCGAGGTCGGTCTCCGGGTCGCTACCCACCACGCGAGCCAGGGTTTCGCGGCCGTCACGCAGGGCCACCACGATCTGGTCGGCACCGGTGGTCACGTGGTTGTTGGTGAGGATGTAGCCTTCTGGGCTCATGATCACCCCGGATCCGAGGCTGGACTCCATGCGGCGCTGCTTGGGGCCGTTGTCACCGAAGTAGCGGCGAAACTGTGGGTCCTCAAACAGCGGATGGGCCGGTTTGTTGATGACCTTGGTGGTATACAGGTTGACGACCGCCGGGGCGGCAATGGTGACCGCGTCGGCATAGGTCACCGGGCCTTGCACCACCGCGTTGCTCTGCGGTGCCTGCTGCAGGTTGACATCAAGGCTGGGAAGCCCCACCAGCTCGGGGAAACGCTGAATAATCAACATCGCGATCAGCACGCCAGCCAACAATGGCCATCCAAAAAAACGCAGCGCCTTGAGCATCAAGTAAGTCCTGACAGGTTGCAGGGGGCGGGAGAGCGCCCATAATGTCGCGCATTATACGAGGCTGCGAGCGCCTTCGAACGGGATATTTAGGAGTCTTTTATGGCAGTCCCCCTTACCACCCTCGTCGAGGAAGCGGACCGCTACCTCGGCAGCGCAAAAATTGCCGACTATTGCCCCAATGGCCTGCAGGTCGAGGGGCGCCCCCAGGTGATGCGTATCGTCAGCGGCGTGACCGCAAGCCAAGCCCTGCTCGATGCAGCCGTCGAGGCCCAGGCCGACCTGATCCTGGTGCACCATGGCTATTTCTGGAAGGGCGAAAACCCCTGCGTCACCGGCATGAAGCAGCGCCGCCTGAAAACGTTGCTCAAGCACGACATCAGTCTGCTGGCCTACCACCTGCCCCTGGACCTGCACCCCGACGTCGGCAACAACGTGCAGTTGGCCCGTCAACTGGACATCACCGTCGAAGGCCCGCTGGACCCGAGCAACCCGAAAATCGTCGGCCTGGTCGGCTCCCTCGCCGAGCCCCTCTCGCCCCGTGATTTTGCGCGCCGAGTGCAGGAAGTCATGGGCCGCGAACCCCTGCTGATCGAAGGCAGCGAGATGATCCGCCGCGTCGGCTGGTGCACAGGCGGTGGCCAAGGCTATATCGACCAGGCGATTGCCGCGGGCGTCGACCTGTACCTGAGCGGTGAGGCCTCCGAGCAGACCTTTCACAGCGCCCGTGAAAACGACGTCAGCTTCATCGCGGCCGGCCACCATGCCACCGAGCGTTACGGCGTACAGGCGTTGGGGGAGTACCTGGCACGGCGCTTCGCCCTGGAGCATCTGTTTATCGATTGCCCCAACCCGATCTAAGCCAGACAGCTGAACCAATGTGGGCGCTGGCTTGCCTGCGACGGCTCCAACTCGGTGTGGCTGACGTACCGAGTTGTCTGCACCGCAGGCAAGCCAGCTCCCACTCATGAACGCGTTTCACCCCCAAACCTCGGGGCATATTCATATACCGTTTCGATCTAGCCCGCGTCCTGAATAGAAGCAGGTGCTGTGCTAGCATGCCCCGCTCGAACACGGCCCGCTGGCCGTCCATAAGATCGTTTTTCCGTGAGTAACCATGGTCGACAAACTGACGCATCTGAAACAGCTGGAGGCGGAAAGCATCCACATCATCCGCGAGGTCGCCGCCGAGTTCGACAACCCGGTGATGCTCTACTCGATCGGTAAAGACTCCGCCGTGATGCTGCACCTGGCACGCAAGGCCTTTTTCCCGGGCAAGCTGCCGTTCCCGGTGATGCACGTCGACACCCGATGGAAATTCCAGGAGATGTACAAGTTCCGCGACAAGATGGTCGAGGAACTGGGTCTGGACCTGATCACCCACGTCAACCCGGACGGCGTGGCGCAGGGCATCAACCCGTTCACCCACGGCAGCGCCAAGCACACCGACATCATGAAGACCGAGGGCCTCAAGCAGGCGCTGGACAAGCATGGTTTCGATGCAGCCTTCGGCGGTGCCCGTCGCGATGAAGAGAAATCCCGCGCCAAAGAGCGCGTGTACTCGTTCCGCGACAGCAAGCACCGCTGGGACCCGAAGAACCAGCGCCCCGAGCTGTGGAACGTCTACAACGGCAACGTCAACAAGGGCGAGTCCATCCGTGTGTTCCCGCTGTCCAACTGGACCGAGCTGGACATCTGGCAGTACATCTACCTGGAAGGCATCCCGATCGTGCCGCTGTACTTCGCCGCCGAACGCGAAGTGATCGAGAAGAACGGCACGTTGATCATGATCGACGACGACCGCATCCTCGAGCACCTCTCCGACGAAGACAAAGCCCGAATCGTCAAAAAGAAAGTACGTTTCCGTACCCTTGGCTGCTACCCGTTGACGGGCGCGGTGGAGTCCGAAGCCGAGACGCTGACGGACATCATTCAGGAAATGCTCCTGACGCGAACTTCCGAGCGCCAGGGCCGTGTCATCGACCACGATGGTGCAGGCTCGATGGAAGATAAAAAACGTCAAGGCTATTTCTAAGGGGTTGTCATGTCGCATCAATCTGATTTGATCAGCGAGGACATCCTCGCCTACCTGGGCCAGCACGAGCGCAAGGAAATGTTGCGCTTCCTGACCTGTGGCAACGTCGACGACGGCAAGAGCACCCTGATCGGGCGCCTGCTGCACGACTCCAAGATGATCTACGAAGATCACCTGGAAGCCATCACCCGCGATTCGAAGAAGTCCGGCACCACCGGTGACGACATCGACCTGGCGTTGCTGGTCGACGGCCTGCAGGCCGAGCGTGAGCAGGGCATCACCATCGATGTTGCCTACCGCTACTTCTCTACCGCCAAGCGCAAATTCATCATCGCCGACACCCCTGGCCATGAGCAGTACACCCGCAACATGGCCACCGGTGCTTCCACCTGTGACCTGGCGATCATCCTGATCGACGCCCGCTACGGCGTGCAGACCCAGACCCGTCGCCACAGCTTCATCGCCTCGTTGCTGGGCATCAAGCACATCGTGGTGGCCGTCAACAAGATGGACATCAACGGCTTCGACCAAAGCGTATTCGAGCAGATCAAGGCCGATTACCTGAAGTTCGCCGACGGTATCGCCTTCAAGCCGAGCACACTGGCCTTCGTGCCGATGTCGGCGCTCAAGGGTGACAACGTGGTGAACAAGAGCGAGCGTTCGCCTTGGTACACCGGGCAATCGCTGATGGAGATTCTCGAGACCGTCGAGATCGCCAACGACCGCAACTACACCGACCTGCGTTTCCCGGTGCAGTACGTCAACCGTCCGAACCTGAACTTCCGTGGTTTTGCCGGCACCCTGGCCAGCGGCATCGTGCACAAGGGCGACGAGGTCGTGGTGCTGCCGTCGGGCAAGAGCAGCCGCGTCAAATCCATCGTCACCTTTGAAGGTGAGCTGGAGCACGCAGGCCCAGGCCAGGCCGTGACCCTGACCATGGAAGACGAGATCGACATCTCCCGTGGCGACTTGCTGGTACATGCCGACAACGTGCCGCAAGTGACTGACGCCTTCGACGCCATGCTGGTGTGGATGGCCGAAGAGCCGATGCTGCCGGGCAAGAAATACGACATCAAGCGCGCCACCAGCTACGTGCCGGGTTCCATCACCAGCATCGTGCATCGCGTGGATGTGAACACCCTCGCCGAAGGCCCGGCGAGTTCGCTGCAGTTGAACGAGATCGGCCGCGTCAAGGTCAGCCTCGATGCTGCCATCGCCCTGGACGGCTATGACAGCAACCGCACCACGGGCGCGTTTATCGTCATCGACCGTTTGACCAACGGCACGGTGGCTGCGGGCATGATCATCGCGCCGCCGGTCAGCCATGGTGGTGCTGCGCAGCACGGCAGCCTCGCTCATGTCGCCACCGAAGAGCGCGCCCTGCGCTTCGGCCAGCAACCGGCCACCGTGTTGTTCAGCGGCCTGTCCGGCGCTGGCAAGAGCACCTTGGCCTACGCGGTCGAGCGCAAGCTGTTCGACATGGGCCGTGCGGTGTTTGTACTCGATGGCCAGAACCTGCGTCACGACCTGAACAAGGGCTTGCCGCAGGACCGCGCCGGTCGTACCGAGAACTGGCGCCGTGCCGCTCACGTGGCGCGCCAGTTCAACGAAGCCGGCCTGCTGACCCTGGCCGCGTTTGTGGCACCGGATGCCGAAGGCCGTGAGCAGGCCAAGGCGCTGATCGGCGGCGACCGTCTGCTGACCGTCTACGTGCAAGCGTCGCCGTTGGTGTGCGCCGAGCGTGATCCGCAAGGCTTGTACGCCGCTGGTGGGGATAACATCCCTGGCGAGTCCTTCCCCTACGACGTGCCATTGAATGCCGATCTGGTGATCGACACCCAGGCCCTGTCGGTGGAAGAGAGCGTCAAGCAAGTGCTGGAACTGTTGCGTCAGCGCGGCGCGATCTAACCCTCGCGGCCACAAAAAAGCCCGCCACCGATGACTCGGTGGCGGGCTTTTTCATGGCGTCTTGAAAACAACTCGGTCAACTGTGGGAGCGGGCCTGCTCGCGAAAGCGGAGTGTCGGTCAATACATGTGTGGCTGACCCACCGTATTCGCGAGCAAGCCCGCTCCCACATGTTGATCACTTATTATCCGGGAAGTCTGTGTGCAGTTTGTCCAGCAGCGCATCCTTGTCTTCCCACAGCTGGTTGATCCAGCCCTGAAACGCCAACCGATACGCCCCATCCTGCTCATAATTCTTGCCAATGAACTCGGCCGGGATCTGCACCTCTTCAAAGTGCACCACCACGTCCTTCACCTTCCCGCACAGCAAGTCCCAATACCCGGGGCGCCCGCCAGGGTAGTGGATGGTCACGTTTACCAGCGACTTCAATTGCTCACCCATGGCATCCAGCACAAACGCGATACCGCCGGCCTTGGGCTTGAGCAGGTAGCGAAACGGCGAGTTCTGCTGGGCGTGCTTGCCCGGTGTGAACCGTGTGCCCTCGGCAAAGTTGAAAATGCCCACCGGGTTGTCGCGAAACTTTGCACATGTCTTGCGGGTGGTTTCCAGGTCTTTGCCTTTCTTCTCCGGGTGTTTTTCAAGGTAGGCCTTGGTGTAGCGCTTCATGAACGGGAAGCCCAGCGCCCACCACGCCAGGCCAATCACGGGCACCCAGATCAACTCTTGCTTGAGGAAGAACTTCAGTGGGCGAATCCGCCGGTTCAGCACGTATTGCAACACCATGATGTCGACCCAGCTCTGGTGGTTGCTGGTCACCAGGTACGAGTGCTGATAGTCCAACCCTTCGAGCCCGGTCAGGTGCCAGCGGGTGCGGCGTACCAGGTTCATCCAGCCCTTGTTGTTGGTTACCCAGGCTTCGTGGGTGTGGTTCATCAGCCATTCGCTGAAACGCTTGGCAAACGGCAGCGCCTTGAACAACGCCACGATAAACAGGAACGAGCACAGCAGGATCGTGTTCAGCGCCAACAGCAGTGAAGCGATCACACCGCGTAGGGCGGCAGGTAGAAAATCCAGCATTTAGATATCCATGGGTCGGTTGGCGGCTTGGATCGCAGTGAGCGCGATGGTGTACACGATGTCATCCACCTGGGCGCCGCGCGGCAGGTCGTTGACCGGTTTGCGCAGGCCCTGGAGCATCGGCCCCAGGCTGACGCAATCGGCGCTGCGCTGCACAGCCTTGTGCGTAGTGTTGCCGGTATTGAGGTCGGGGAACACAAACACCGTGGCCTTGCCAGCGACCTGGCTGTTGGGCGCCAACTGCCGGGCCACGTTTTCGTTGGCTGCGGCGTCGTATTGCAGCGGCCCGTCGATCAGCAGCGAGCTTTGCTGTTCGTGGGCGAGCAGGGTGGCTTCGCGGACTTTTTCCACTTCCTCACCGCTGGCCGATTCGCCGCTGGAATAGCTGATCATCGCCACGCGCGGGGTGATGCCGAACGCGGCCGCCGAGTCGGCGCTCTGCAGGGCAATTTCCGCCAGCTCGGCGGCGCTCGGGTGCGGGTTCATCACGCAGTCGCCGTACACCAGCACCTGCTCGGGGAACAGCATGAAGAACACCGACGACACCAGGGTGCAGCCCGGCGCGGTCTTGATCAGCTGCAGGGCAGGGCGGATGGTATTGGCGGTGGAGTGAATGACGCCGGAAACCAGGCCGTCCACTTCATCCAGCGCAAGCATCATGGTGGCGATCACCACGGTGTCTTCCAGTTGTTGCTCGGCCATTGGCGCGTTGAGGCTCTTGCTCTTGCGCAGCGCGACCATCGGTTCGACATAGCGTTGGCGAATCAGGTCGGGGTCGAGAATCTCCAGGCCTTCGGGCAGTTCGATGCCCTGGGCACGCGCGACCGCTTCCACGTCCGCCGGCTTGGCCAGCAGCACGCAACGGGCAATCCCCCGTGCTTGGCAGATGGCGGCGGCTTGCACGGTCAATGGCTCGCTGCCTTCGGGCAGCACGATGCGCTTGTTGGCCGCCTGGGCGCGCTGGATCAGTTGATAGCGGAACACCGCGGGTGACAGGCGCATTTCCCGTGGCGTGCCACAGCGTTGGTGCAGCCAGCGCGCATCGAGGTGACTGGCGACGAAGTCGGTAATGATCTCTGCACGTTCGCGGTCATCAATGGGGATTTCTTTATTGAGGCTATTGAGCTGGTTGGCGGTGTCGTAGGAGCCGGTGCTCACCGACAGCACCGGTAGCCCGGCCTGGAACGCACCGCGGCACAAATCCATGATGCGTGGGTCGGGCAGGGTGTCACTGGTCAGCAACAGGCCGGCCAGGGGGACGCCGTTGATCGACGCCAGGCTGACCGCAAGAATGATGTCGTCGCGGTCGCCGGGCGTCACCACCAGCACGCCGGGCTTGAGCAGCTCCACGGTGTTGCGCATGGTGCGGGCGCAGATGATGATCTTGGTCATGCGCCGTGTTTCGTAGTCACCGGCGTTGAGGATCTGCGCGCCCATCAGGTCGGCGACGTCGCGGGTGCGCGGCGCATTGAGTTCCGGCTGGTAGGGGATGCAGCCGAGCAAACGGAAATCGCCACTGCGCAACAGCGGCGAATGTTCTTTGAGGCGTGCCGCGAAGGCTTCCATGCTTTCGTCGGTGCGCACCTTGTTAAGGATCACGCCGAGTACCTTGGGGTCTTTTGGGCCGCCAAACAGTTGCGCCTGTAATTCCACGCGGCCCGAGAGTTCGGTGAGCACTTCGTTTTCCGGGGCGGACACCAGGATCACTTCCGCATCCAGGCTCTTGGCCAGGTGCAGGTTGACCCGCGCCGCATAGCTGGCGCTGCGGGTCGGCACCATGCCTTCGACAATCAGCACATCCTTGCCCACGGCGGCCTGCTGATACAGGGTGATGATTTCTTCCAGCAGCTCATCGAGCTGGCCGTCGCCGAGCATGCGCTCGACGTGGGCCAGGCCCAACGGCTGTGGCGGCTTCAGGCCGTGGGTGCGCGCCACCAGCTCGGTGGAACGCTCGGGTCCGGTGTCGCCTGGGTGCGGCTGGGCAATCGGTTTGAAAAAGCCGACTTTCAGCCCGGCCCGCTCAAGGGTACGCACCAGCCCAAGGCTGATGGAGGTCAGACCCACACCAAAATCGGTGGGCGCGATAAAAAAAGTTTGCATGCGAATTCTCTGGAGGTGCATGGCTTGGGTGGCGCTCTATGGCTGAGCGTCTACCGCGAATCAGGCGCCAAGGTTATCGTTATTCGCGCTCCTGCGTACACCAGCCGCAGGCAAAGGGCTGGCCTATTTTTTCAAGGCGTTGCGCGGGATCAAGCACCCAGGCGCGCGACTGCCAGGGTGGCTGGTGGCGCAGGTGCTGAGTGTGGCCGCAGGACAGCTCGGCCACCCAGTGCTGGTCCTCATCCTGGTGGAACCCGATGATGAAGGATGCCGTTGATCGGTCCCGTCCGTCCGGGTTCTGTTCGCTTTCGGGCAAATCCTTGTTTAGACTTGTCCGTTCTTCATTCTTATGCAAAAGGTCTCGCCCCATGACGATCGCCGCTAACAAGGCTGTCTCCATCGACTATACCCTGACCAACGACGCTGGTGAGGTCATCGACAGCTCCGCCGGCGGCGCGCCGCTGGTCTACCTGCAAGGCGCAGGTAACATCATCCCAGGCCTGGAAAAGGCGCTGGAAGGCAAGAGCGTCGGTGATGAGCTGACCGTTGCCGTAGAACCTGAAGATGCCTACGGCGAGTACTCGGCCGAACTGGTCAGCACCCTGAGCCGCAGCATGTTCGAAGGTGTTGACGAGCTGGAAGTGGGCATGCAGTTCCACGCTTCCGCGCCGGACGGCCAAATGCAGATCGTCACCATCCGTGATCTGGACGGCGACGACGTGACCGTTGACGGCAACCACCCACTGGCTGGCCAGCGCCTGAATTTCCAAGTGAAGATCGTTGCCATCCGCGACGCTTCCCAAGAAGAAGTGGCTCACGGCCACGTCCACGGTGAAGGCGGTCATCACCATTGATTGCGGTTTGATCAATAGGTAGCAAAAACGCCCCGACTGGTTCGGGGCGTTTTTTTTTGTGCCCTGAAAATGCACGCAGTTCAAAAACGTGGGAGCGGGCTTGCTCGCGAAGGCGCCCCGACAGCCGACCTGGATGTTGGATCAGGCCGGGTACATATCCGTTATTTAGGTTACGGCTGATATTGGTTCCGCTCTTACAGCGGGTCACTTTGGAAAAGAGCCCCAAAGTAACCAAAAGGCTCTTGCCCCAACACTCGGCACCTCGCTCACGCTCGGTGTGCCCGTAATCCGACAGTGATTTGGGTGGCCGCCGCCACGCGCCCTCCATGGCGCGGGGCGGCTAAACCGGCATCCCTGCCGGTTTACCCCCCAAATCCCTGTCGAATTCCGGCCAGCGTGTTTGATGGGGCGCCTGAGATCAAAAGCACGATCAAGATCAAGATCAAGAGCGACTCGCTTCGCATCGTGGTTAGGGTAGGTTGCAGCAAAAACTGTGTAGATACCTGGGCTCATCGCGGGCAAGCCCGCACATGTTGGTCTGCAAACTCCGGATATAAGGCACAAACAAAAATGCCCCGGACCTTTCGGTACGGGGCATTTCTTAACTGTTTCGCAACCGGGGTTGCGTTGCAGTTGTTACCACTTAGGCTGCAGCAGCAACGCTCAGAGCCTTGATGTGGCCATTCAGGCGGCTCTTATGGCGAGCGGCCTTGTTCTTGTGGATGATGCCTTTATCGGCCATACGGTCGATAACTGGCACAGCCAGAACGTAAGCAGCTTGGGCTTTTTCAGCGTCTTTGGTGTCGATGGCTTTAACTACATTCTTGATGTAGGTACGAACCATGGAACGCAGGCTGGCGTTGTGGCTGCGACGCTTCTCAGCCTGTTTTGCACGTTTTTTGGCGGAAGGTGTGTTGGCCACCGTCGAGCTCCTCGAAAGACTTTTTAGGAAATAGCAAACAAAATAGGCCGCGAATCATGCCGATGACTTGATGGGTTGTCAAGGGCGGCTGATGCGAACTGCTGAGTGGTCGATCTGAAGAGGCGGGTGATTTATTTCCGGCGCTTGACCTGTAAACTCGCGAGCTTTGGCTCTGTGCTGTTGCAGGCGCGCAGTATCGCATAAGTGGGCGCTTTGTTCGCCTGCTGTTTACCTATAGGCGCAAACTCTTTCAATGAATCTGCTCAAATCGTTGGCCGCCGTCAGCTCTATCACGATGATCTCCCGGGTTCTGGGGTTTGTGCGTGACACCCTGCTGGCGCGCATTTTTGGCGCCAGCATGGCCACGGATGCCTTCTTTATTGCGTTTAAATTGCCCAACCTGCTGCGACGGATCTTCGCCGAAGGCGCGTTTTCCCAGGCATTCGTGCCGATCCTGGCGGAATACAAGACCCAGCAGGGCGAGGAAGCCACCCGCACCTTTATTGCCTATGTCTCGGGCCTGCTGACCCTGGTGCTGATGCTGGTGACCGTGCTCGGCATGCTCGCCGCGCCTTGGGTGATCTGGGCCACGGCCCCCGGGTTTGCCAACACGCCGGAAAAATTCGCGCTGACCACTGATCTGCTGCGGGTGACCTTTCCTTATATATTGCTGATTTCCCTTTCATCACTGGCCGGCGCGATCCTCAATACCTGGAACCGCTTCTCGGTGCCGGCTTTCGTGCCGACCTTGCTGAACGTCAGCATGATCATCTTCGCGCTGTTTCTTACGCCGTACTTCGATCCGCCCGTCATGGCCCTGGGTTGGGCCGTACTGGCGGGTGGCCTGGCGCAGTTGCTCTACCAGCTGCCCCACCTGAAGAAGATCGGCATGCTCGTACTGCCGCGCTTGAACCTCAAGGACACCGGCGTATGGCGCGTGATGCGCAATATGCTGCCGGCCATCCTGGGGGTGTCGGTCAGCCAGATTTCGCTGATTATCAATACGGCGTTCGCTTCGCTGCTGGTGTCTGGCTCGGTGTCGTGGATGTACTACGCCGACCGCCTGATGGAGTTGCCGTCCGGGGTGCTGGGCGTGGCCCTGGGCACTATTCTGCTGCCAACGCTGGCGCGTACCTATGCGAGCAAGGACCGCCAGGAGTATTCACGCATCCTCGATTGGGGGCTGCGGCTGTGCTTTGTGTTGGTGCTGCCGTGCGCCCTGGCCCTGGGGATCCTGGCCGAGCCGTTGACCGTGTCGCTGTTCCAGTACGGCCAATTCGATGCTCATGACGCGTTGATGACGCAGCATGCGCTGGTCGCTTACTCCGTCGGTCTGCTCGGCATTATCGTGATCAAAGTGCTGGCTCCGGGCTTCTATGCACAGCAAAACATCCGTACACCGGTCAAAATCGCGATTTTCACGCTGATCGTCACGCAATTGCTCAACCTGGTGTTTATCGGCCCGCTGGCCCATGCCGGCCTGGCCCTGGCCATCAGTGCAGGTGCGTGCATCAATGCCGGGCTGTTGTTTTACCAATTGCGCAAACAGCAGATGTTCCAGCCGCAGCCAGGTTGGGGGCTGTTCGCTCTCAAATTGCTGGTCGCGGTGGGAGCGATGTCGGCAGTGCTACTTGGCTTGATGCACTTCATGCCCGCCTGGGACGAGGGCCATATGCTGGAGCGCTTCATGCGCCTTGGTGGACTGGTTGTCGCCGGCGTGGTGGTGTACTTCGGGATGTTGCTGCTGCAAGGTTTCCGGCTGCGGGATTTCAATCGCAAGTCGCTGAGCTAGAGAGTTTTCCGGGATAAAACGGTTGTTTTATCGATTCGATCCATTTGGCCTGTGCTGTTGCCTGTCGTCCGGGGCCGGGTGTGGTTATAATCGACCACTTTATGAGCAAGAAGCGCGTTATGCAGCTGGTTCGAGGTCTCCACAACCTGCGCCCCGAGCATCGGGGCTGCGTCGCCACTATTGGCAACTTTGACGGTGTTCACCGTGGCCACCAGGCTATCCTGGCCCGGCTGCGCGAGCGTGCGGTCGAGTTGGGCGTGCCCAGCTGCGTGGTGATTTTTGAACCACAGCCGCGGGAATACTTCACGCCCGAGACCGCGCCGGCGCGCCTGGCTCGCCTGCGTGACAAGCTGCAACTGCTGGCTGAAGAGGGTGTGGACCGCGTCCTCTGCCTGGCCTTCAACCAGCGTTTGCAAAGCCTGAGCGCCGCCGAGTTTGTCGACCGCATCCTGGTCGATGGCCTGGGCGTGCAGCATTTGGAGGTCGGTGACGACTTCCGTTTCGGTTGCGACCGCGTCGGGGATTTCGATTTCCTGCAACAGGCCGGCGTCAACCAGGGGTTTACCGTCGAAGCCGCGCAAACCGTCGAACTGGACGGCCTGCGCGTGAGCAGCACCCAGGTGCGTAACGCCCTGGCCGCTGCCGACTTCGCCTTGGCCGAGCGTTTGCTCGGCCGTCCGTTCCGCATTGCCGGACGGGTCCTGCACGGCCAGAAGCTGGCGCGCCAATTGGGCACGCCAACCGCCAACGTGCAACTCAAGCGTCGTCGTGTGCCACTGACCGGGGTTTACCTGGTGAGTGTCGACATCGACGGCCAATCGTGGCCGGGAGTCGCCAACATAGGCGTCAGGCCCACGGTTGCAGGTGATGGCAAGGCCCACCTGGAAGTTCATCTGTTGGATTTTGCCGGTGATCTGTATGACCGGCGTTTGACGGTGGTTTTCCACCAGAAGCTGCGTGAAGAGCAGCGTTTCGCCTCCCTTGAGGCGTTGAAAACGGCGATCAATGCGGATGTCGCCGCCGCCCGTGCACTAGCCGCACCTAGCGCCCATCGCTAACCGAAGAGCCTTAAATGACCGACTATAAAGCCACGCTAAACCTTCCGGACACCGCCTTCCCAATGAAGGCCGGCCTGCCACAGCGCGAACCGCAGATCCTGCAGCGCTGGGACAGTATTGGCCTGTACGGAAAGTTGCGCGAGATTGGCAAGGATCGTCCGAAATTCGTCCTGCACGACGGCCCTCCTTATGCCAATGGCACGATTCACATCGGTCATGCGCTGAACAAGATTCTCAAGGACATGATCCTGCGCTCGAAAACCCTGTCGGGCTTCGACGCGCCGTATGTCCCGGGTTGGGACTGCCACGGCCTGCCGATCGAACACAAAGTCGAAGTGACCTACGGCAAGAACCTGGGCGCGGATAAAACCCGCGAACTGTGCCGTGCCTACGCCACCGAGCAGATCGAAGGGCAGAAGTCCGAATTCATCCGCCTGGGCGTGCTCGGCGAATGGGACAACCCGTACAAGACCATGAACTTCAAGAACGAGGCCGGTGAAATCCGCGCCTTGGCCGAGATCGTCAAGGGCGGTTTCGTGTTCAAGGGCCTCAAGCCCGTGAACTGGTGCTTCGACTGTGGGTCGGCCCTGGCCGAAGCGGAAGTCGAGTACGAAGACAAGAAGTCCTCGACCATCGACGTGGCCTTCCCGATCGCCGACGACGCCAAGCTGGCCGAGGCCTTCGGCCTGGCAAGCCTGGGCAAGCCGGCGGCCATCGTGATCTGGACCACCACCCCGTGGACCATCCCGGCCAACCAGGCGCTGAACGTGCACCCTGAGTTCACCTACGCCCTGGTGGATGTCGGTGATCGCCTGCTGGTCTTGGCCGAGGAAATGGTCGAGGCTTGCCTGGCCCGTTACGAGCTGCAAGGTTCGGTGATCGCGACCACTACCGGCTCCGCGCTGGAACTGATCAATTTCCGCCATCCGTTCTATGACCGCCTGTCGCCGGTGTACCTGGCTGACTACGTCGAACTGGGTTCGGGTACTGGCATTGTTCACTGTTCGCCGGCCTATGGCGTGGACGACTTCGTCATCTGCAAGAAGTACGGCCTGGTCAACGACGACATCATCAACCCCGTGCAAAGCAATGGCGTCTACGTGCCTTCGCTCGAGTTCTTCGGCGGCCAGTTCATCTTCAAGGCCGACCAGCCGATCATCGAAAAGCTGCGCGAAGTCGGTGCGCTGATGCAAACCGCCACCATCCAGCACAGCTACATGCACTGCTGGCGCCACAAGACGCCCCTGATCTACCGCGCCACCGCGCAGTGGTTCATCGGCATGGACAAAGAGCCTACCAGCGGCGACACCCTGCGTGTACGCTCGCTCAAAGCCATCGAAGACACTCAGTTCGTGCCGGCCTGGGGCCAGGCGCGCCTGCACTCGATGATCGCCAACCGCCCGGACTGGTGCATCTCCCGCCAGCGTAACTGGGGCGTGCCGATCCCGTTCTTCCTCAACAAGGAAAGCGGCGAACTGCACCCTCGTACCGTCGAACTGATGGAAGCCGTGGCCCAGCGCGTTGAACAGGAGGGCATCGAAGCCTGGTTCAAGCTGGACGCTGCCGAGCTGCTGGGCGATGAAGCGCCGCAGTACGACAAGATCAGCGACACCCTCGACGTGTGGTTTGACTCGGGCACCACTCATTGGCACGTGCTGCGCGGCTCGCACCCGATGGGTCACGAGACCGGCCCGCGTGCCGACCTGTACCTGGAAGGTTCGGACCAACACCGTGGCTGGTTCCACTCGTCGCTGCTGACCGGTTGCGCCATCGACAACCACGCGCCGTACCGCGAACTGCTGACCCACGGCTTCACCGTCGACGAGACGGGCCGCAAGATGTCCAAGTCGCTGAAGAACGTGATCGAGCCGAAAAAGATCAACGAGACCCTGGGCGCCGACATCATGCGTCTTTGGGTCGCGTCGACCGATTACTCGGGCGAAATCGCCGTGTCGGACCAGATCCTGCAGCGCAGTGCCGACGCCTACCGCCGAATCCGTAATACCGCACGCTTCCTGCTGTCGAACCTGACCGGTTTCAACCCGGCCACCGACCTGCTGGCCGCCGAGGACATGCTCGCCCTGGATCGCTGGGCCGTGGACCGTACCCTGCTGCTGCAGCGCGAGTTGCAGGAGCACTACGGCGAATACCGTTTCTGGAACGTCTACTCGAAGATCCACAACTTCTGCGTGCAGGAGCTGGGTGGTTTCTACCTCGACATCATCAAGGACCGCCAGTACACCACTGGCGCCAACAGCAAGGCACGCCGCTCGGCACAGACCGCGCTGTACCACATCTGCGAAGCGCTGGTACGCTGGATCGCTCCGATCCTGGCCTTCACTGCTGACGAACTGTGGGCATACCTGCCGGGCGAGCGTAACGAGTCCGTGATGCTCAACACCTGGTACGAAGGCCTGACCGAACTGCCGGCCGACTTCGAACTGGGTCGCGAGTACTGGGAAGGCGTGATGGCCGTGAAGGTTGCGGTGAACAAAGAGCTGGAAGTGCAACGTGCGGCCAAGGCCGTCGGTGGCAACCTCCAGGCCGAAGTCACCCTGTTTGCCGAGGAAGGCCTGACCGCCGACCTGGCCAAGCTGAGCAACGAGCTGCGCTTCGTACTGATCACCTCCACGGCGAGCCTGGCCCCATTTGCCCAGGCCCCGGCGGATGCGGTCGCCACCGAAGTACCGGGCCTCAAGCTCAAAGTGGTCAAGTCGGCCTTCCCGAAATGCGCCCGTTGCTGGCACTGCCGTGAAGACGTTGGCGTGAACCCTGAGCATCCGGAAATCTGTGGTCGTTGCGTCGACAACATCAGCGGTGAAGGCGAGGTTCGTCACTATGCCTAATTCAGCCAGTCGTTTCGGACGTCTGGGCTGGCTCGTCTTGAGTTTGCTGGTCCTGGTCATCGACCAGGTCAGCAAGGCTCATTTCGAAGGCTCCCTGGAAATGTTCCAGCAGATCGTGGTGATCCCGGATTACTTCAGCTGGACCCTGGCCTACAACACCGGCGCGGCGTTCAGCTTCCTCGCCGACGGTGGTGGCTGGCAGCGCTGGCTGTTTGCCGTGATCGCCGTCGTGGTCAGTGCGGTGCTGGTGGTGTGGCTCAAGCGTCTTGGCCGCGATGATACCTGGCTGGCTATCGCCTTGGCCCTGGTGTTGGGCGGCGCGCTGGGCAACCTGTACGACCGCATTGCCCTGGGCCATGTGATCGACTTCATCCTGGTGCATTGGCAGAACCGCCATTACTTCCCGGCGTTCAACTTTGCCGACAGCGCCATCACCGTCGGTGCAATCATGCTGGCGTTGGATATGTTCAAGAGCAAGAAAACCGGAGAGACCGTCAATGACTGATCAGGTATTGGCTGAGCAACGCATCGGCCAGAACACGGAAGTCACTTTGCATTTCGCATTGCGCCTGGAGAATGGCGACACGGTCGACAGCACGTTCGACAAGGCGCCGGCCACCTTCAAGGTCGGTGATGGCAACCTGCTGCCAGGTTTCGAGGCGGCTTTGTTCGGCTTCAAGGCTGGCGACAAGCGTACCCTGCAGATCCTGCCGGAAAACGCCTTTGGCCAACCCAACCCGCAAAACGTGCAGATTATCCCGCGGTCGCAGTTCCAGGACATGGACCTGTCGGAAGGCCTGCTGGTGATCTTCAACGATGCGGCAAATACCGAGCTGCCAGGTGTGGTGAAAACCTTCGATGACACGCAAGTGACCATCGACTTCAACCACCCGTTGGCCGGTAAAACCTTGACGTTCGACGTTGAAATCATCGACGTTAAAGCGATCTGACTGACAAAACCGGTTCCTGTGGGAGCTGGCGTGTGCGGGAACGGGCTTGCCTGCAATAGCGTCATCCCGGTGTACCTGATACACCGAGGTGTCTGCATCGCAGGCAAACCAGCCCCCACAAGATCCAATTTCTTGCCGAGCAAGACACGAGGCACAGCATGCAAATCAAACTCGCCAACCCCCGTGGCTTCTGCGCCGGTGTGGACCGGGCGATCGAAATCGTCAACCGCGCCCTGGAAGTCTTCGGGCCGCCGATTTATGTGCGCCATGAAGTCGTCCACAATAAATTCGTGGTCGAAGACCTGCGCGCACGCGGCGCCATCTTTGTCGAAGAGCTGGACCAGGTGCCGGACGACGTCATCGTCATCTTCAGCGCCCACGGTGTTTCCCAGGCGGTGCGTACCGAAGCGGCAGGCCGTGGCCTGAAAGTCTTCGACGCCACTTGCCCACTGGTCACCAAGGTGCATATCGAGGTCGCGCGCTACAGCCGTGACGGTCGCGAGTGCATCCTGATCGGCCATGCGGGTCACCCGGAAGTCGAAGGCACCATGGGTCAGTACGACGCCAGCAACGGCGGGGCCATTTACCTGGTGGAAGACGAAAAAGACGTCGCCAACCTGCAGGTGCACAATCCCGATCGCCTGGCATTCGTGACCCAGACCACCTTGTCCATGGACGACACCAGCCGCGTGATCGACGCGCTGCGTACGCGCTTCCCGGCCATCGGTGGGCCACGCAAGGACGACATCTGCTACGCCACCCAGAACCGGCAGGATGCGGTCAAGCAACTGGCCGACGAATGCGACGTTGTCCTGGTAGTCGGCAGCCCTAACAGCTCCAACTCCAACCGCCTGCGAGAGTTGGCTGAACGCATGGCAACACCGGCGTACCTGATCGATGGCGCCGAAGATATGCAGCGCAGTTGGTTCGATGGCGTTGAGCGTATCGGTATCACGGCAGGCGCTTCGGCCCCGGAAGTGCTGGTGCGCGGCGTTATCCAGCAGTTGCATGCCTGGGGCGCCACCGGTGCCGATGAGCTGGCGGGGCGTGAAGAGAACATCACTTTTTCCATGCCCAAGGAACTGCGGGTTCGCTCACTGCTGTGAGTGCCCGCGTGCCGGGCCGGCCCCGGCACAACGCCTGCTCGGCACTGTCGCTGCGCAGGCTGATGCGCCCGCTGGGTGCCAGTACGATCTGATGCAGGCTTTGCGCCTGGTCCGGGGCACACACATGCACAGTGCCCGCACGAAACCCTCCGCCTGCAAATATCGGCTCGCCCAACCCGCTGAAGCGAACCTGGCTCTTAAGTGGCCCATTGCCTACGATTGGAACCCGCCCACTGTCCTGGTGCTCCAGCAGCACCGGGTTGTCATCGTCCGGGTGGCCGCGTCCGCTTATGTCCACGATCACTCGCCAGCCCAGGCTCCAATCATCGCCCAATGCGTGGATCACCACCGCCCGGTTGCGTGCGATGGCCTCTGCGCGTGCGTAGCGCAGCCCTTGCGCCAGTGATTGAGCTGCACCCAGTCGCTGCTGTGAGCCCAGCAGGCTCGTGAAGCTGGGCACTGCCAGGCTGGCCAGGAGGCCGCTCACGATCAGCCCGAGCAACAGTTCGATCAGGGTAAAACCGCGTTGTTTCATGTGCCATCCCTCCGTGGATGTGGGTGCAGTCCTAGGTATAGCGCCAAGGCTGTCGCGCCGAATGGTGGCCTTTATGTCCAAAGTATTTCCCTTTGTTCCCGTCGCAGCACAGGCGAAAAACCGGCGCTAGTCTTGGGTCGCACAGCAGGTGTTGCCTGCTCTTTCTTGGACCTCGACACGGATGACGACGGTAATGCTTGCCTGCACGAACACCTGTTCGCCCTATACCCCGAACCGGCACCAAGCCGGCATGACGCTGATCGAGGTACTGGTCGCGACGCTGATTCTCGCCATTGGCCTGTTGGGCGCAGCGATGATCCAGCTGAATGCGCTCAAGTACACCGACAGTTCCAGGATGACCAGCCAGGCCAGTTTCATCGCCTATGACATGCTTGATCGGATTCGCGCCAATGCTGGCGCTGACTACGCCTGGGGCCAAGCCGAGCGTGCTGCGCCCAACCGCGCTACCGCCAACGTGCGCGACCTGGACCTGCACGATTTCGAAGCCAATATCCTCGGCTTTG
Organism: Pseudomonas lurida; assembly: GCF_002563895.1. Taxonomy (NCBI): domain Bacteria; kingdom Pseudomonadati; phylum Pseudomonadota; class Gammaproteobacteria; order Pseudomonadales; family Pseudomonadaceae; genus Pseudomonas; species Pseudomonas lurida. The sequence continues at coordinate 922,731 of NZ_PDJB01000001.1, forward strand.
CCGGGGAGAGCGCCACAGGCTCGGTGTCGATCAGTGGAGGCGAGGTGACGGTCAGCATCAGTTGGGATGACAGTCGAGGCGCCAACACGTCGGGCGCCCGGGAAACCTTCACCCTGACCAGCCGCATCGTTGATGAGCAGGAGGTGGCGCAGTGAAGTGTCATGCGCAAGGTTTCAGCCTGGTGGAGTTGCTGTTGGCCTTGGCCCTGGGGATTTTGCTGGTATTGGGGGGCAGCCAACTGGTGATCAACTCCAGAATCACCCACGCGAGCCAGCAGGCTGCCATGTTGCTGCAGGAGGATGCTCGGTTCGTGCTGGGCAAGATGATCCAGGATATCCGCCAGGCGGGCATGGTTGGCTGCCTAGCCACCGGCGCCATCGACAATGCGCCTCTGGCGTTTGATCGCCCTGTCAGCTGGAGTGTCGGGTCGGGTACACGCTCGCTGACGCTGGTGACCACGGATGTCGGCGAGGGCAGTGGCAAGCCGGACTGGACGGTATTGTCCGATTGCACGGGGACCGCCCAGGCCTATCCCGGAAACGCCCCGGCTCCCGCACCTGGGCAGATCCGTTTTGCCGTACGCCAACTCACCTACACCTTCGAAGCGGGTCAATTGAAGGTCAGCACGCCCGCATCGCCCGCCAAGGCGGTACTGGTAGATAACGTCAAGGCGTTCGATATCAGTTTTGGTGTGGCCGCCAACCCCGGGTCGTTAAACGTGGTGCGCTATGACGCTGCTCCGCTCGACACGTCGTTGATACGCAGCGTGCGTATCTTGATGACGCTGCAAGACCCCAGCGGCCGCGTAAAAAATCAAACCTACAGCGTCGTGGCAGCACTGCGCAATCGTCTGGGGTAACGCGTTCATGTCGCTTACTGGGGGGAGTCGTGTACAGCAGGCCGGCATGGTGTTGCTGATCAGCCTGGTGTTTTTGCTGCTGTTGTCGCTGATCGGGTTGTCATCGATGCAGGGCGCGGTCGCCCAGCAAAAGGTCGCCGCCAGCGTCTGGTTGCGTCAGCAGTCGCTGCAAAGTGCCGAGAGTGGCCTGAGGCGCGGGGAGGCGGCCGTACAGCGGTCATTTTCGACGCTGCCGTTATGTCGCTCGATTGTGGCGTGTGCACCGCCAGATGCAGCATTTTCGATACTCAGACCCGGAACAGACCCTGTTTCGGGCGTCACTTGGATGGCGCTCAAGAACGGTTTGTACGGCGTTCAATTCCTTGGGCCAGCGATAGGGCTGGCGCATTTACCGCCGCAAACCCCGGCCGCAGTGTATCGGGTGACGGCAGTCGGGCTGAGCGGTCCCTTGCGCACGGTGCTGGAGAGCATCTACGCGCGGGTAGAAGAGCAGGGCGATTCGCGTTTTCGGCGAGTGGCATGGCGGCAACTTCAATGAGGAGCAATGGAATGGGCACGGACAGCCAAGGCTTTACCCTGGTCGAGCTACTGATTGCCGTGGCCATAACCGCGGTTGTGGCCGGGATCGCATACCCTGGGTACACCGGCCACATTAAAAGGGCGTATCGCGCCGAGATCGTCGTGTTGTTGACCGACCAGGCTCAGCATCTGGAGCGCTTTTATGCGAGGAACGGCACTTTTATTGATGCAAGCGACGTCAGTGCGGGCAATGATCGCTATAGAATCACCGCTGCATTGAACCCTCAGGATTTCCAACTGGTGGCTACGCCCGTCGTCGGCTCGGTGATGACCGGCGACCCTTGCGGCGACTTCAGCCTGACCAGCACCGGTAAGCGAACCAACCCGGGCGCGGCACCTGACATGTCGCGCAAGCTGTGCTGGGGGCAATGATGAAGGTGCTGGATGACTGGGCGCGGGGTGCGCTTGTTCCTATTTATCGGCTGGATCAAATGATGGCAGAGCAACAGCAGGTAGTGATTGTCGGTGGCGGAGTCATCGGTTTGTTGACGGCGTTCAACCTGGCGTCCCAAGGGCAGGCGGTGGTGCTGTTGGAGCGCGCGGGGGTAGGGCAGGAATCCTCTTGGGCGGGCGGCGGCATTGTCTCGCCGCTGTATCCATGGCGCTACAGCCCGGCGGTCACGGCGCTGGCCCATTGGTCCCAGGATTTTTATCCACAGCTGGCGGAGTGCTTGTTTGCGGCGACGGGGGTTGACCCCGAGGTGCACACCACCGGTTTGTACTGGCTGGACCTGGATGACGAAGCCGAAGCCCTGGCCTGGGCTGCGCGTGAAGGTCGCCCATTGAGCAAAGTCGACGTGTCGGCCGCCCATGACGCCGTTCCGGTGCTGGGTGGCGGTTATTCCCAGGCGATCTACATGGCCAACGTCGCCAATGTGCGCAACCCACGCCTGGTCAAATCCCTCAAGGCTGCGTTGTTGGCGTTGCCCGGCGTGACCGTTCATGAGCAATGCCAAGTGACGGGGTTTGTCCAGAACGCCGGCAATGTGGAGGGCGTGGACACCGCTAATGGGCCGATCTTCGGCGATCACGTCGTACTTGCGGCGGGGGCCTGGAGCGGCGAGTTGCTCGCTACGTTAGGCTTGTCGCTACCGGTGGAGCCGGTCAAGGGCCAGATGATTCTGTACAAGTGCGCTTCAGACTTCCTGTCGAGCATGGTCCTGGCCAAGGGGCGCTATGCGATTCCTCGGCGTGACGGACACATCCTGATCGGCAGTACCCTGGAGCATGAAGGCTTCGACAAGACCCCGACCGAAACGGCGCTGGAAAGCCTCAAGGCGTCGGCGGTGGAGTTGATTCCTGCCTTGGCGGACGCCGAGGTGGTCGGGCATTGGGCCGGGTTGCGTCCCGGCTCGCCAGAGGGCATTCCCTACATCGGCCAGGTGCCGGGCTTCAAAGGGTTGTGGCTCAACTGCGGGCATTACCGCAACGGCCTGGTGCTCGCGCCGGCATCCTGCCAGCTGTTTGCCGACTTGCTGCTGGCGCGTGCGCCGATCATTGACCCGACGCCTTATGCGCCTGAAGGTCGGATCAGCGCTGGATAGACTTCGGCCCTTGTTCCAGGTGCGCCTGGGTGCAATACCACTCTTGACGGGAGCTCAAGGCGCGATCCTGCGGCAGATGCACGCCGCAGTGAGCGCAGCGCACCATCAGGGCTGCACCGGGCTCGTTGGCGCGTTGCTGTTTGGCGGCCGGGCTTTTGAATTTACGCCAGAACCATACCGCGGCGGCAATGACGGCAATCCAGAACAGTAGACGAAGCATGATGGGCAGATTCTCGACGAGTAATGCGCCAGTTTAGCCAAGGACGTGCCAGGCGCACAGCGCAATAATACCGCCCACAAAAAAGGAGCCTCGAAAGGCTCCTTCTTGATGGCGCGGGGTGCAATCAGTCGAACACGCCGAACGTCATGTAGCTGAACCACGAGCGGTCCTGGTTGTTACCCAGGGCTTGCGGCTCTTCCTCTTCGATCACGTCGCCGTTCTCGTCGTGGGGCTTGAGCTCCGAAGGAATGGCTTCCTTGGCGTCCTGGTACTGCTTGATCACGTCCTGGTTGGCGCGGGTTTCGCCCGGCGGCAGCGGTGGACGGGACTCGATCAGGCCCAGGGTGTACTTGCTCAGCCACGAGCGGTTGTCCGCTTCGGCTACTTGAGGCACGAACTGGCCGTCTTGCAGGCTTGGATGGTCAGGGTAGTTGAGCTTGAGGGTTTCCAGGCTGGTGCTGGCCAGCTCGTCCAGGTGCAGGCGCTGGTAAGCCTCGGTCATCACGGCCAGGCCGTCACCCACGGATGGGGTTTCCTGGAAGTTTTCCACCACATAACGACCACGGTTGGCGGCCGCTACATAGGCCTGGCGGGTCAGGTAGTAGTGGGCGACGTGGATCTCATAGGAGGCCAGCAGGTTGCGCAGGTAGATCATGCGCTGCTTGGCGTCCGGCGCGTAGCGGCTGTTGGGGAAGCGGCTGGTCAGCTGGGCGAACTCGTTGTAGGAGTCGCGCGCAGCGCCCGGGTCACGCTTGGTCATGTCCAGCGGCAGGAAGCGCGCCAACAGGCCGACGTCCTGGTCGAACGAGGTCAGGCCCTTCATGTAGTAGGCGTAGTCGACGTTCGGGTGCTGCGGATGCAGGCGGATGAAACGCTCGGCGGCGGACTTGGCTGCTTCCGGCTCGGCGTTCTTGTAGTTGGCGTAGATCAGCTCGAGCTGGGCCTGGTCGGCATAGCGCCCGAACGGATAGCGTGACTCCAGTGCCTTCAGCTTCGCTGTGGCGCTGGTGTAGCTATTATTGTCCAGGTCTTTCTGAGCCAGTTGGTACAACTCGACTTCGCTCAGGTTTTCGTCGACGACTTCCTTTGTTGACGAGCAAGCAGCAGTCATGGCGAGGATGGCGATCAGCAGCAGGTGTTTCACTTGCATGGCGGCTTGCGTCCCTATGACGGCCGCTGTCTTGGGCGGGGCCGTCCTGTTATGATGAGCGCCCCGTTGAAAGCCTCGGGGCAAAAGACGCCGTATTTAACCACAAGCGCGCAGCCGAAACCAAAGGCTGTGCCACGCCTAGTCTGAGCATGTCCGATAAAATTGAACTTCGCGCAGAGGTGCCGTCCGAATTGGGCGGCCAACGCCTCGATCAAGTCGCCGCACAATTATTCGCTGAGCACTCGCGCTCGCGCCTTTCCGCCTGGATCAAAGACGGCCGCCTGACTGTGGATGGAGCGGTTATCCGCCCGCGAGACATAGTGCATGGCGGTGCGATTCTTGAGCTGACTGCCGAGCAGGAAGCCCAGGGAGAATGGGTCGCCCAGGACATCGAGCTGGATATCGTCTATGAAGACGACGACATCCTGGTCATCAACAAACCCGCAGGCCTGGTGGTTCACCCGGCAGCCGGGCACGCTGATGGCACCTTGCTCAATGCCCTGTTGCACCACGTGCCGGACATCATCAATGTCCCGCGCTGCGGCATCGTGCACCGCCTGGACAAGGACACCACCGGCTTGATGGTGGTGGCCAAGACCATTCAGGCACAGACGCAGCTGGTCACACAATTGCAAAGCCGCAGTGTCAGCCGCATCTACGAGTGCATCGTGATCGGCGTGGTCGTGGCAGGTGGCAAGATCAATGCACCGATCGGTCGTCACGGCCAGCAGCGCCAGCGCATGGCGGTGATGGAAGGCGGCAAGCAGGCCGTCAGCCACTACCGTGTGCTCGAGCGTTTCCGTTCCCACACCCACGTGCGGGTCAAGCTGGAAACCGGGCGTACCCACCAGATTCGCGTGCACATGGCGCACATCAACTTCCCGTTGGTCGGTGATCCAGCCTACGGCGGTCGCTTCCGTATTCCGCCGGCGGCCAGTGCAACCATGGTTGATTCGCTGAAAAACTTCCCGCGCCAGGCACTGCATGCACGCTTCCTGGAGCTGGACCATCCGACGAGCGGTAAGCGGATGAGCTGGGAATCGCCTCTGCCAGACGATCTGGTCTGGTTGTTGTCGCTGCTCAAGCAGGATCGCGAGGCGTTTGTCGGGTGAATGACTGGCTGCTGCCTGACTGGCCCGCGCCGGCTCAGGTAAAGGCCTGCGTCACCACCCGTGCGGGCGGTGTCAGCCTGGCGCCGTTCGACAGCCTCAACCTGGGCGATCACGTCGAGGATAGCCTTGAGGCCGTCCTTGAAAACCGCCGTCGTCTTACGGATGCCTTTGATATCCAGCCTGCCTGGCTGCGCCAGGTGCATGGCGTGAAGGTGGTCGAAGCCGACCCTGCTCGTACCGTCGAAGCCGATGGTAGCTGGACCAGTACCCCTGGCGTCGCCTGCACCTCCATGACAGCCGATTGCCTGCCGGCACTGTTCTGCAACCGCGCGGGCACTCGCGTGGCGGCGGCTCACGCCGGTTGGCGTGGCCTGGCGGCAGGCGTGCTGGAGGCCGCTTTCGAAAGCCTCGATGCCGCGCCTGACCAGGTGCTGGTCTGGCTCGGCCCTGCGATCGGGCCGCAAGCCTTTGAAGTCGGCCCGGAAGTGCGTGAAGCCTTCATGCAGCAACTGCCGAGCACTGCCAATGCCTTTGTGCCCAGCCGCAACCCGGGCAAGTTCATGGCCGACATCTATAAGCTGGCTCGTCTTCGCCTCGCTGCGCGTGGCGTCACGGCTGTCTATGGCGGTGGGTTCTGCACGGTGACCGACCCGCGCTTCTTTTCCTACCGGCGCAGCCCCCGCACCGGGCGTTTTGCCTCCCTTATCTGGCTTGACCGCTAGACTCAGTTGATCTGGGTCAACATGGGTTCACATCAACCTTCTGTCGCTTGAATCTTCCAGAATCCACCCCATCTATAAGGGTATCTGGCAGGTTTCTTCATTCAGGATGTGTTTATCGCGAGCACACTCGCTCGCACATAGCTCCGGCCTGCTCAAAAGGAAGGTGACTAATGCGTATTGATCGTTTAACCAGCAAATTACAGTTGGCACTGTCTGACTCGCAATCCTTGGCGGTGGGCCTCGACCACCCGGCCATCGAGCCTGCGCACTTGATGCAGGCGCTCCTGGAACAGCAAGGTGGTTCTATCAAGCCCTTGCTGATGCAGGTGGGGTTCGACGTCAACAGCCTGCGCAAGGAGTTGAGCAAAGAGCTCGACCAATTGCCGAAAATCCAAAACCCGACCGGCGACGTGAACATGTCGCAGGATCTGGCGCGCCTGCTTAACCAGGCAGACCGTCTGGCCCAGCAGAAGGGTGACCAGTTCATCTCCAGTGAGCTGGTGCTGCTCGCCGCCATGGACGAGAACAGCAAGCTCGGCAAGTTGTTGCTGGGCCAGGGCGTAAGCAAGAAAGCCCTGGAAAACGCCATCAACAACCTGCGTGGCGGCGACGCGGTGAATGACCCCAATCATGAGGAGTCGCGCCAGGCCCTGGATAAATACACCGTCGACCTGACCAAGCGCGCCGAAGAGGGCAAGCTTGACCCGGTGATCGGGCGTGACGATGAAATCCGTCGCACCATCCAGGTGCTGCAGCGTCGTACCAAGAACAACCCGGTGCTGATCGGTGAGCCTGGCGTGGGTAAGACCGCGATCGCCGAAGGCCTGGCCCAGCGCATCATCAATGGTGAAGTGCCGGACGGCCTCAAGGGCAAGCGCCTGCTGTCCCTGGACATGGGCTCCCTGATCGCCGGTGCCAAGTTCCGCGGTGAGTTCGAAGAACGCCTGAAATCCCTGCTCAACGAGCTGTCGAAGCAGGAAGGGCAGATCATTCTGTTCATCGACGAACTGCACACCATGGTGGGCGCCGGTAAAGGCGAGGGTTCCATGGACGCTGGCAATATGCTCAAGCCCGCTTTGGCGCGGGGTGAGTTGCACTGCGTCGGTGCTACAACGCTCAACGAGTACCGCCAGTACATTGAGAAGGACGCGGCCCTTGAACGTCGCTTCCAGAAAGTGCTGGTAGAAGAGCCGAGCGAAGAAGACACCATTGCGATCCTGCGTGGCTTGAAAGAGCGCTACGAGGTCCACCATAAAGTGGCGATCACCGACGGCGCGATCATCGCGGCGGCCAAATTGAGCCATCGCTATATCACTGACCGTCAGTTGCCCGACAAGGCCATTGACCTGATCGACGAAGCGGCCAGCCGTATCCGCATGGAAATCGACTCCAAGCCGGAAGTGCTCGACCGTCTCGATCGACGCCTGATTCAACTGAAAGTTGAGTCCCAGGCCCTGAAGAAAGAAGAAGACGACGCGGCGAAGAAACGCCTGGAAAAACTCCAGGAAGAAATCGTCCGTCTGGAGCGCGAGTATTCGGACCTGGAAGAAATCTGGACGTCGGAAAAAGCCGAAGTGCAGGGATCGGCACAGATCCAGCAGAAGATCGAGCAGTCGCGCCAGGAACTGGAAGCTGCACGCCGTAAAGGCGACCTGAACCGCATGGCCGAGTTGCAGTATGGGGTGATCCCGGACCTGGAGCGCAGCCTGCAGATGGTCGACCAGCACGGCAAGCCTGAGAACCAACTGCTGCGCAGTAAGGTGACCGAGGAAGAAATTGCCGAAGTCGTCTCGAAGTGGACCGGTATCCCCGTGTCGAAAATGCTCGAAGGCGAGCGCGACAAGCTGCTGAAGATGGAGCACTTGCTGCACCAGCGTGTGATTGGCCAGGAAGAGGCCGTGGTGGCGGTGTCCAATGCGGTGCGGCGTTCGCGGGCCGGTTTGTCCGACCCGAACCGTCCGAGTGGCTCGTTCATGTTCCTCGGCCCGACCGGCGTGGGTAAGACCGAGCTGTGCAAGGCCTTGGCCGAGTTCCTCTTCGATACTGAAGAGGCCATGGTGCGCATCGATATGTCCGAGTTCATGGAGAAGCACTCTGTGGCTCGCTTGATCGGCGCGCCACCAGGCTACGTGGGCTACGAGGAGGGCGGTTACCTGACCGAAGCCGTACGGCGTAAGCCTTATTCGGTGATCCTGCTGGACGAGGTCGAGAAGGCGCACCCGGATGTGTTCAACATCTTGCTGCAGGTCCTCGAGGACGGCCGTCTGACCGACAGTCACGGACGTACCGTGGACTTTCGCAACACGGTCATCGTGATGACCTCCAACCTGGGCTCGGCGCAGATCCAGGAGCTGGTAGGTGATCGTGAGGCCCAGCGTGCTGCGGTGATGGATGCGTTGACCTCGCACTTCCGCCCGGAATTCATCAACCGGGTCGATGAAGTGGTGATCTTCGAGCCTCTGGCGCGGGATCAGATCGCGGGTATCACCGAGATCCAGTTGGGCCGCCTGCGCAGTCGTCTGGCTGAGCGTGAGCTGGATCTGGAGCTGAGCAGCGAGGCGTTGGACAAGCTGATCGCGGTGGGTTACGACCCCGTCTATGGCGCACGGCCGTTGAAGCGTGCGATCCAGCGCTGGATCGAGAACCCGCTGGCCCAGTTGATCCTGTCGGGCAGCTTTATGCCAGGCACCAGCGTCACGGCGACTGTGGAAAACGACGAAATCGTCTTCCACTGAGCCCAGCCTGTTGGCTCATGAGAGAAGGCCCCGCACTGCGGGGCCTTTTTTTTCGATAGGGCGTTGAACTGTAAGGCAAAGGCTTGTAAAGTGCGCCCCGCAGCAACGTCAGCCCACGGGTTTCTTCTCCCCAAGAAGAAATCAGAAAGAAGCGCAAATCATTGTCTTAAAAGCAATTTAAAGGGTTGACAGGGGTTTTTAAGATTGTAGAATAGCGCGCCTCAGACACATGAACGTAGCGATACGGACAGGTTGAAGAGAAGGTAACACGCAGTAAAAGTTGTACTTTGAAATATGCAGTTCCGTGATAGCTCAGTCGGTAGAGCAAATGACTGTTAATCATTGGGTCCCAGGTTCGAGTCCTGGTCACGGAGCCAATTTCAAACCGGGGTATAGCGCAGTCCGGTAGCGCGCCTGCTTTGGGAGCAGGATGTCGGGAGTTCGAATCCCCCTACCCCGACCATATTTGGGTCGTTAGCTCAGTTGGTAGAGCAGTTGGCTTTTAACCAATTGGTCGTAGGTTCGAATCCCACACGACCCACCATTTTTGAGACCAGTTAACGCTGGAATCGAATCTTAAGATCAGAGGCCAAAAGCACTGATCGAAGAAGGCGACTGATAGGTCGCCTTTTTTTTACCGGGGTATAGCGCAGTCCGGTAGCGCGCCTGCTTTGGGAGCAGGATGTCAGGAGTTCGAATCCCCTTACCCCGACCATATTAAAAATCCTCGTATCGAAAGATACGGGGATTTTTTTTGCCTGCTGAAAAGATCAGGTGCGGCGCAAAAAAATGTGGGAGCGGGCTTGCCTGCGATAGCTGGGCCTCAGTCAATACACGTATTGCTGAGCCACCGCTATCGCGGGCAAGCCCGCTCCCACAAGGGTTTGCGTTATTAATGCAATTTCAGGCGCGGCTCGGTCCCACGGCCAATCTTGCTCCCCAGCATCAGCATCGCCGTGCGGAAGAACCCATACAGCGCCATCTGGTGCATGCGGTACAGCGACACATAGAACATGCGCGCCAGCCAGCCTTCCAGCATCACGCTACCGGTGAGGTTGCCCATCAAGTTACCCACCGCCGAGAACCGTGACAGCGAAATCAGCGAGCCGTAGTCGGTGTACTTGTAGCTCGGCAGGTCCTTGCCCTCGATGCGCAGTTTCAGCGACTTGGCCAGCAACGATGCTTGCTGGTGGGCTGCCTGGGCCCGTGGGGGGACGTTGCGGTCGGTGCCCGGTTGCGGGCAGGCGGCGCAGTCACCAAAGGCGAAGATATTCTCGTCGCGGGTGGTTTGCAGGGTCGGCAGCACCTGCAGTTGATTGATGCGGTTGGTTTCCAGGCCATCGATGTCCTTGAGGAAGCCAGGTGCCCGAATGCCGGCCGCCCAGACCTTGAGGCTGGCCGGGATAACCTGGCCGCTGCTGGTGATCAGCGCATCGGCAGTCACTTCGCTCACTGCCGAGTTGGTCAGTACCGTCACCCCAAGCTTCTCCAGGGTTTTATGCACAGGTACGCCAATACGCTCGGGCAGGGCAGGCAGTACCCGTGGGCCGGCCTCGATCAGGGTGATGTGCATGTTTTCCGGCTTGATGCGGTCCAGGCCATAGGCGGCCAGTTCGTGGGCAGCGTTATGCAGCTCGGCCGCCAACTCGACCCCTGTGGCCCCCGCGCCGACGATGGCGACGCTGATTTTTTCCACCACATCGGTCTGCCCGGCGTGGGCGCGCAGGTAGTGGTTGAGCAACTGCTGGTGGAAGCGCTCGGCCTGCTTGCGGGTGTCGAGGAACAGGCAGTGCTGCGCGGCACCCTCGGTGCCGAAATCGTTGGTGGTACTGCCGACCGCGATCACCAGGCTGTCATAGCCCAGCACGCGCGCGGGCACCAGCTCGCGACCTTCTTCGTCGAGGGTGGCGGCCAGCTGGATTTTCTTCTGTTCACGGTCAAGCCCACTCATGCGCCCCAGTTGGAACTCGAAGTGGTTCCATTTGGCCTGGGCGACATAATTGAGTTCGTCTTCCGAAGAGTTCAGCGAACCGGCCGCCACTTCGTGCAGCAAGGGCTTCCAGATATGGGTCAGGTTCGCGTCCACCAGAGTGATGCTGGCGGTGCCGCGCTTGCCCAGAGTCTTACCCAGGCGGGTAGCCAACTCCAGGCCGCCGGCGCCGCCGCCGACGATAATAATACGATGGGTCATGGGGATATCTCGCAAGGCTAAAAGAAATCGGAGCAGTCACCCCCGCGAGCGCCAGGCAGCTCATAGCGTCAGGTAACTCAAAAGTCGGCTCAGCAAGCCAAGGCCGATCACCACTACCAGCACCACACCAAGGAGCAGCCACGGCCGGAAAGGCTTGCGCTCGACTCGGTTCTGGGAGAGTTGCAGGTACTCTTCGACATGCTGTTGGTCATCGGGGTTCAGGCGGCTGGTCATAAAGGCCTCGTCAGGTAGACGTTGCAAAAGGGCGCCACGTTACAGTCCGGGGGCTCAGAGGCTGATGCCCACGTCGAACACTATGCTGCGGCCCAGGTTGTTGCGCAAGAAATCCGGGGCGTCCGGGTGGGCGAACAACACCCGTGCAAAGGTCGGCCCCACCAGTGACAACGAGCGCCAGCCCTGGCGCAGGTATTCCGTCGGCGGCGGGAAGTGGCTATTGAGGTCGAGCACTTCACGCTTGAGGCTGGTGAAGGCGACGATATCCAGCTCCCCCAGGTCCATCCCGCGTTCCTTGTAGTTATGGGCCTTCTTGCGCAGCGTGGGCGCCAGGCGCAGTAAAAACTCATGGGCCGGGATGCGTCGCGGCTTGGCCTCGCGCCGTACCAGTTGGCTCAGGGAGAAGGCGCTGCGTCGGCGCAGCAACTCGTCGCGCCACTCGTCATTCAGGCGGCGACCCTCGTCCAGCACGAAAAACACCTCGAAGCTGGCATCGCGAAACAGCACGTCCGGCGGCTCTTGACCGGCGGCGTGGAATTCTTCGGCACGGTAGGGCACGTTCAAGCCTTGCAGCAGGCGCTGGCAGACCCAACGCTCACGCTCCCATTTGCGGGCATTGGACAAGAATGCGTTGGCTTGTTCGGCCGCTACGGTGAGCAGGCGCAAGTAATCTGAGTCATCCATAGCTAGCAGCTTAGCGCCCAAATGATGACCGCAGGAAGTCCCGCTGCAAAAGGTCGGTGTAGACTGGACACTCGAGCGTCCAACCGGGTGAGAGGAGTGTGCAGTGAAGTTTCTAGCCGTGGTTTTATTGGGGCTGTTGCCCGTGTGGGCCCAGGCCATTGAAGTGGGCGAACGCCTGGCCCCTTGGACCTTGTTGGATCAATTTGACCAGGCTTACACCTTGGATAACCAGGCGCAGGTCTTGCTGGTTGCGCGCAGCATGGACGCCGCCAAGCAGGTGGATGCGGCGCTGCAGGGCCAACCCAAAGGCTATCTCGAGGCGCGACACGCCGTGTTTGTCGCTGATATCCAGCGCATGCCGCGCCTGATCGCCAAGCTGTTTGCCGTGCCGGCCATGCAGTCCTACAGCTACCGGGTCATGCTGGACCGTGATGCACGCATCGCGCCGCGTTATCCGGGGGCTGTGGATAAAGTGCTGTGGCTGCAACTGGATAACGGCAAGCTGGTCGCCCAGCACGAATACAGCTCGGCTGCAGATCTGCGCCAGGCCCTGGAGCAGGTGAAGCCGTGATCAGTGCGGCCGTGTTGGCGCCGGCAACCCTCGGCATCGGCTGGCTGCTCTATGCACCTGTAGTGGTGTGGGCCCTCCTGCGTTCACCCTGGGTCGAGCTATTCGCCGACCGGCGGCGCCAGCACTTACTGTTCGGCACCGTGTTTGCGTTGTTCATGCTGTGGCTCGTGCGGCGGGATTTTGATACGGGGGTGTCCTACCACTTCATTGGCATGACCGCCGTGACCCTGCTGCTGGATTGGCCACTCGCAATGGTCGGCGGCTTTGCCGCCCAGGTGGGCTTGATGCTGTTGGGGCGCCAGGACCTCGCGGCCCTGGGTATCAACGGCCTGCTGCTGATCGTGCTGCCGGTGCTGGTCACCGAAGCCTGCGCGTTGCTGGTCGAACGCGCGCAACCGCGCAATCCCTTCGTGTATATCTTCTGCTCCGGATTTTTCGCGGCGGCGCTGTCGGCCTTGCTCTGTCTGTTGGCCGGGCTGGGGCTTCTGTGGTTCGACGGCCGTTTCGCCATGCCGGAATGGCTGGAGGATTTCGTCGGCTACCTGTGGCTGATCATCTTTCCCGAAGCGTTCATCAACGGCATGGTGATCAGCGCGCTGGTGGTGTTTTGCCCAGAATGGCTGGAGACCTTCAACCGTACTCGCTACTTGTCGGCCCCCTGGAAGGACGACGATTCACAGCGTTGACCCAGATCAAATCCCACCCGGCCAAGCAGGCCCATGCTCTGCGAAATTTTTCCAGGCAAGTCGGGAGCACGGATCATGAGTGTGTATGAGTGGGCACGGCAGGAGTTGCGCAGAAGCCAGGACGCAGCACAGGAAATCGGTTTCGACCCCGGCCTGACCCTGCGCGCCATGCTCAGCGCGGTGGTGCAGCAGAGCAAGGGTGTGCGCAGCTTCGAAGACCTGGCCGACGAGTTGCAATACCTTGCAGAGAACCTCGACGACCAGCAGGAATACGCCTTTATGCGCCCTTAGTGGCGCTGCGGCAGGTCTTCGGAAAACAGCTCGTCTTCTGCGTCCGGGGCCACGGGAATCTTGTGTTCTTCAGCGGCCCAGGCGCCCAGGTCGATGAGTTTGCAGCGGTCCGAGCAGAACGGCCGGTTGAGGTTGGTCGCTTTCCATTCCACGGGGGCACCGCAGGTTGGGCAATCGACGGTCAAGGGTTGGCTCATGATCGGCCTCCACGCAAAGTAAGGTAAAAGTGATGCAGTCGTTCGACCTCGCTGTGCAGCCAGGCGAGGTCCCGGTCGTTGACCAGCACGTCATCGGCATGGTTCAGGCGATCTTCCCGGCTGGACTGGGCCTTGAGAATCGCGTGTACCTGCTGTTCGTTGATGCCATCGCGCTGCAGGGTACGCTGAATCTGCAGCGATTGCGGCACGTCGATCACCAGGATGCGCTGGGTCATGCTGTACTGGCCTGATTCGATCAGCAGCGGCGACACCAATATCGCGTAGGGTGACTTCGCGCGCGCCAGGTGGCTGCGAATTTCTTCGCCAATCAGTGGGTGCAGCAAGGCTTCGAGCCAGCGGCGCTCTTCGGGCACTTCAAAGATCAGCTTGCGCAATGCGCCGCGGTCCAGCTGGCCGTCAGGCTGCAGCACGCTGGCACCAAAGTGCTCGGCAATACTCGCCAGTGCCGGCCGACCAGGCTCGACCACCCAGCGGGCGGCGTGGTCGGCGTCCACCAGGTCGATACCCAGGTCGATGAAGTGCTGGGCCGCCGCGCTTTTACCGCTGCCGATGCCGCCGGTGAGGCCAAGAATCCAGGGTGTTGCAACAGAAGTGGTCATCTGAAACCGACAGACTGCAAATAGAAGTCGGTTATTTGACCACCCCAGAGCAATGCAATCCAGCCGGCAATCGCCAGATACGGACCAAATGGCATCGGTGCCGATGCCTGGGCCTTGCGCAGGCGCATCAGGATCAAGCCCACGAACACACCTACCAGCGACGACATCAACAGCGTCATCGGCAGGATCTGCCAGCCGCCCCAGGCACCGAGCAGCGCCAGCAGCTTGAAGTCACCATGGCCCATGCCGTCCTTGCCGGTAACCAGCTTGAACAGCCAGAACACGCTCCACAGGCTCATGTACCCGATCACCGCGCCCCACAGGGCATCGGGCAGTGTCGTCAGCAGTCCGAACCCGTTGACGATCAGCCCCAGCCACAGCAGCGGCATCACCAGCACATCCGGCAACAGTTGGTGATCGGCATCGATCAGGCTCATCGCCAACAACCCCCAACTCAGTACCAGCACCGCGCCCGCTGGCCAGCCAAAGCCGAAATGCCAGGCAACCCAGGCCGAGATCAACCCGCACGCCAGTTCAGTGAGCGGATAACGGACGCTGATTGCCTTTTGGCATTGGGCGCAGCGGCCTCGCAGAAACAGGTAGCTGAGCAGTGGGATGTTTTCCCTCGGGCGTATCGGATGGTTGCACTGCGGGCAGCAGGAGTTGGGGTGCATCAGGTTGTAGGTCGGGCCGGCAGGTTCAGCGGGCAAGCCGAGTACTTCGTGGGCCTGCGCACGCCATTCCCGTTCGAGCATCTTTGGCAGGCGCCACACCAGTACGTTGAGAAAACTGCCGACGATCAGTCCCAGCACTGACGCCAGCGCAATAAATGCCCAGGGGTGGCCAGCCAGCAGCAGGCTCAAAATGCGCTCCCCAACTGGAATACCGGTAAATACATCGCGACCACCAGTGCGCCGACGATCCCTCCCAGTACCACCATAATCAGCGGCTCCATAAGGTTGGTGAGGTTATCGACCACGTTATCCACATCGGCCTCGTAATGGCTGGCGACCTTTTCCAGCATGCTGTCCAGCGTGCCTGATTCTTCGCCGATGGCTGTCATCTGGATCGCCATGCGGGGAAACAGGCCGCTGGCGACCATGGATTGATTCAATTGCATGCCCGTCGCTACGTCGCGTCGCATATGTTCGATTGCCTGTCTGAACGGCCCTGAACCGGCGGCCCCGGCCACCGAGTCCAGCGCCTGCACCAACGGAACGCCGGCGGCAAACGTGGTGGAAAGCGTGCGGGCGTAGCGGGCCACGGCGGATTTGCTCAGCAGTTTGCCTGCCAGGGGCGTTTTCAACAAACAGCTGTCCAGCCAGGCACGAACATCGGCGAAGGTACGGTAGGCGTGGCGCAACCCCAAGCCTGCCGCAAGAATGCCCAGCGCGATGATCCACCAGGCTTTCTGCATGAATTCGGAAAGGGCGATCACCTGCAATGTGAAGCCAGGCAGCTTGCCGTCGACGCCGGCGAACAGCGTCTGGAACTGTGGCACGACGTGGACCAGCAGCACGCCGGTGACGAGACTGGCGACCACCAGCACGGTGATCGGATAGGTCATGGCTTTTTTGATCCTGGCCTTTAGCTGTTCGCTCTTCTCTCGGTGGATTGCCACGCGTTCCAGCAAGGTTTCAAGGGCTCCGGCCTGTTCGCCGGCGGCTACCAGGTTGCAGTACAGCGCGTCGAAATAATGAGGTTGCTTGCGCAGCGCCTCGGCAAGGCTGGTGCCGGCGGCAATCGCCTGTTTCAACCCTTGCACCAGCTTACGCATGGGCCGGTTGTCGAAACCTTCACCGATGACGTCGAAGGCTTGCAGGAGAGGAATCCCGGCCTTGAGCAGCGTAGCCAGTTGGCGCGTGAACAGGGTGATGTCCGCCGGCTTGATCGAGGGTACGAAGCTCGGCAGCACTGGGGATTTCTTGCGCACATGCCCAGGGCTGATGCCCTGTTGGCGTAACTGAACCTTGACCCTTGCAACGCTGTGCCCGGTGGTCTGCCCGGACACCCTGCGTCCTTTGCGGTTGATGCCTTCCCAGGCGTAGAGCGTTGAAGCGTTGTCCATGTCACGGTTCCGCACAGAGGTCGTCGAAGATTTATAGCTTAGTCAGGTGACGGATCCGGACTGGCCGGCAGTGCCGGATAAAATGTCAGAATGTGCGTCTTGTGCGCGATTGACCGCTTGCGGATGAGTACACTGGCGCCGCTGCACAACGCGGGGCGCAGGATGCGCCTTGTCATGAGTTCTATCCTGGAGAGTGAATGTGATACGTCAAAAAGGTTTTACCCTGATCGAGCTGTTGATCGTCGTGGCAATCATCGGCATTTTGGCCACCATTGGCCTGCCCATGTACACCACCCACCAGGCCAAGGCCAAGTTCACCGCCGGCCTGGCAGAGATCTCCGCCTTGAAGGCCGGGTACGAGGACACCCTCAACCAGGGCACCGTGCCCACCCTTGCATTGATTGGCGGTACCAGCCCGACAGCCAACTGCAAGATCGAGGTGACGGGGGATGTTGCCACGGGCACGGGCGCTATCCGTTGCGAACTGCTCGACGCACCGGCACCGGTGCTGGGCAAGACCATCAGCCTGACGCGCAGCGCCACCACCGGTTGGAAATGCACCACCACCGCTGAGGCCAACTATGTCGCCAAAGGCTGCGGCGCCGACGGCGCATAAGGGCTAAACCATCCACAGGGAAGTTGAGGTGGCCGATGGCGATATCTTTAGAGCAACGCGGCAGTATTTTTCTGGTAGCAGTGGTATGCCTGCTGATCATCGGGATATGTGCACCGTTCGGTGGGCATGATTTACAGCGGGTCATGCAGGTCACCATCGGGGTCTGTGCGGTGTTGTATGGGCTGTCATTCAGCCGTGCTGAACAGCTGGTAGACCGGCCCACCGCACTTGGCCTGGCGTTGGTCGTTGCGCTGGGCCTGGTGTCGTCAATGCTGGCCCGCCAGCCGCTCTGGGCGCTTGTCGAAGTGGCCGTGTTCGTCAGCTGTGGGGCGATCGCCATGGCGTTTGCCTTGCTGCGTCGTCAGGGGGGCGAGCCGCTGGATCGCGCCTTGATACTGGTGGTGGTGCTGCTATGCCTGATCAAGTCGATTCAATACCTGCATGCGGGCGCGCTCGCGTTTACCAGTGCCGCACGGACACTGGACCCTGACGTGCTGCTGTCTGGCTTTTCCAACAAGCGTTTCTATGGCCAGTTCCAGACGTTCACCCTGCCGCTGCTGGCGCTTCCCTTATTGATCCCGGCACTCTCCCGCTCATTAAAGGGTGCCGTGTTTGTGTTGTTGTGCGTGTGGTGGATGATCGCAATTGGAGGCGGCACGCGTGGCACCTGGCTGGGCATGGGCGCGGCGGGCGTCGTGGTGTCGGTGCTGGGGCCGTGGGGCCGGCGCTGGCTGGGTTGGCAGCTGGCCGCAGTGCTGGGTGGCCTGTTGCTGTATTGGCTGTTGTTTACGGTGCTGGCGGATTACCTGGGGATCCAGATCCTCAATGACGCCCGTGATCGCCTCACCACGAGCCTGTCGGGGCGCGGTCCGATCTGGTGGCAGGCGTGGCATATGCTTGTCGAGCGACCGTGGCTGGGTTTCGGGCCTATGCATTTTGCCGATATCGCCAATGAAATTGCCGCACACCCGCACCAGGCCATCCTGCAATGGGCCAGTGAATGGGGTGTGCCCTCGGCGTTGTGCGTTGCGGTTCTGGCATGGCGAGGCGGGTGGGCCACCTTCGGCTTACTGCGTAAACGTGGGCAGTGCGCCGAGCGTGCCGACCTGATGCGGCTCTGCCTGTTTGCGGCGTTGGTCGGTGCGTTGGTGCAGTCGATGGTCGATGGCGTGATAGTGATGCCCAACTCTCAAGTCTGGTTGGCGCTGGTGGTCGGCTGGTTGATGGCATTGCATGTGTGGCGAGCCCCATTGGCCGCCGAGCTGCCGTTGGCCTGGCGGGCCTGGAAAATCTTGAGTGTGCTGGCCGTTGGTCTGCTGATCGTGATCGCCGCGCGCGATGTGCCTCACATCAAGCAAGCCCAGCAGCAGTACCTGGACAGCCATGGCGGCTGGCTGCAGCCACGCTTCTGGGCGCAGGGCGTCATTGCTCGCTGACGCCGGCAAGTTGCTGGACGCTCGATGCGGTGCTAGCTTTAGCCCACCGCCCGTGTAGCTCAGCCGGTAGAGCAGCGCACTCGTAACGCGAAGGTCGCAGGTTCGATTCCTGTCTCGGGCACAAAGGCAACAAAGGCGTCACCGTTTTAAAGGCACTGTTTTCAGATGATCCCAGAATGGTTCTGAAGGCCAGACGAGCCGGCATTCGAGCCTGCTCTTTTGTATCTGCGCAACCTTGATGACCCAGATGCATCCCCATTCCTCGATCTAAGAGAACAACATGACCACGACTGAAATGACCCAGGAAGTTCGGCACCAAGCAGCCCTCGAAAAATACCTCGAGGAATCGCCGCAGCTTAGAGAAGAGATCAAGGACCTGAGCGCCGATGATCAGCGCGATCAGATTCAGTGGGCATTCGAGGACGAGGCCGAGAGCCAGGGCTACCAGCCCTGGGAGCTGACCCTCAAATACACCTCGACACCGGAAGAATTCGAAGCGGCACGGCTGGCCTTGCACAAAGAGGCGGCCGAGGTGCTGGGTGTCGAATGGGAAGAGTATTGCGAGATGAATGACTTGGTCGTTTAAAAGCAGCCGCAAGTTTCAAGCTGCAAGCTGTTATCCAGCCTTCTTGCAGCTTGAAGCTTACCGCTTGCAATGCCTTAGATACTAAGGCGCATCGACAAGTCTACCGCCTTCACATCCTTGGTCATCGCGCCAATGGAGATGTAATCCACACCCGTCTCGGCAATGGGCAGCAGGGTGCTTTCATTGATCCCGCCGCTGGCCTCCAGCTTGGCCTTGCCGCCGTTGAGGCGCACGGCTTCACGCATATCCTCCAGGCTCAACTCATCGAGCATGATGATGTCGGCGCCTGCCGCCAGGGCTGCGCGCAGCTCCTCCAGGCTTTCCACCTCGATTTCCACCGGCTTGCCGGGCGCGATCTTGTGGGCAGCGGTGATCGCCTCGGCAATGCCACCGCAGGCGGCGATATGGTTTTCCTTGATCAGGAACGCGTCATACAAACCGATACGGTGGTTGTGGCAGCCGCCGCAGGTGACTGCGTACTTTTGTGCCAGGCGCAGGCCCGGCAGGGTCTTGCGGGTATCCAGCAGCTTGACCTGGGTGCTGGCGACAAAGTCCGCCAAAAATTGGGCGCGGGTGGCGACCCCGGAGAGCAATTGCAGGAAGTTCAGTGCACAGCGTTCGCCGCTGAGCAGCGAACGTGCCGGGCCTTCGAGGTGGAACAGTACCTGGTTGGGGCTGACACGCTCACCATCGGCCACCTGCCAATGCACGGCAACCCTCGGGTCTAGCTGGCGAAACACCGCATCCACCCAGGCTGTACCGGCGATAACCGCCGCGTCGCGGGTAATGATCGTGGCCGTCGCCAGCCGCTCGGCCGGGATCAACTGCGCAGTGATGTCGCCGCTGCCAATGTCTTCCAGCAGTGCGCGGCGCACGTTGGCTTCGATTTCGGCGGTGAGGTCGGCAAGACGGAGATTCGGCATAACAGGCTCCACATACAAAGTGCCTCGATTATAGGGGCAGTGTGCGTTCGAACCCAGGCTCACCACTCATTTACCGCGCATTGGCAGAGTTTGCTGGCGCAACCCCCCTCATATGCAAGATAATCTGGCGCCTTGCAATTGGCGTCATAGCTTTGACGTTCTGGTGATAACCGGTTATCCCTGGTTCCCGACGGGACCCTTACCCGATCTTTCCCCACCCAATACCGCCGTTTCAGGAGGCCAGGATGCACAATGACGGAAAGGTGGTGCCAATCAACAAGGCACACGCTACGCCATCGCCGCTCGCCCGACTGCCGGTGGTGTTGCTGCAGGTCCGCGACAAGGCGGCGCAACAGTTGCAACAAGGTCTTCAGGACCTGTTCGATAACGCCGACGACACATTGTTCGAGATGGCCGACAAGGCGCGCAATAACCGCGATCACCATATTTTCTTCGAAGCCATGCGCGACCTGCGCCTCAAGCGCAAGAATTTCGAACGCGTGTTCATGGAGCGTCTTTTCGAAGCCTTTGCCGGCCTGGGCCAGGCAGGGCGAGGAGAGTTGCAACTGGTACCGGTGGTCTCCTATGACGCGGTGCCGGGTTCCTCCAGGGATAATCTGGAAAAAGCCGTCGCGCTCGAGGCCATGCTGGAGCGGGTGCGGCACCGTGACGGTCTGGCGCTGGGGCAGCTCACGGCGCGTTTGAGCGTTTTGCTCGGCAACCGCCTGGATGATCGTGAGAACCCCCTAGGGCCTGCGCTGCTGTGTGAGTTTTTCTTGCGGGCGGGACGCAGCCTGGGCGTGGAGATCCGCGTCAAACTGATCATGCTCAAACTGTTTGAAAAATACGTGCTCAGCGATGCCGACCAACTCTACGGCGAAGCCAACCAGCTGTTGGTCGCAACGGGTGTATTACCTGAGCTCAAGGCCATACCGTCGCGCCGCCCTGATGGGCGTGCGGACCGTGAACATCCACAAGAAGACAGTTCGCCGGCCGCCGACCAGCCCGCCGACGAAAATGGCCAGGAAGCTTTCGCCGCGCTGCAGCCGTTGCTCACAGGGGTGCGTGGCAGCGTGGCGCCGACACTTGAGGCCAGCGCCGAGCCGCTGCCCATTTCCACCCGAGATCTGCTGCGCCTGCTCTCCCATTTGCAGCAGTACGTGCCGGAGCCGGAGGTAGAAGATGATTTCGACCTGCGTAGCCAGCTAGGACAGTTGCTGACCCGTGTCAGCGTCAAGAGTGGCAAGTCACGGGTGGTGGAAGAGGCGGACGAAGACGTGATCAATCTGGTCGCGCTGATGTTCGAGTTCATCCTCAACGACCGCGCCGTGCCTGATGCCTTCAAGGCCTTGATCGGTCGCTTGCAGATCCCGATGCTGAAAGTAGCGTTGCTGGACAAGAGCTTTTTCAGCCGTGCCAGCCACCCGGCGCGGCGCCTGCTCAATGAAATCGCAGCCGCAGCCTTGGGCAACAGCCCCTGTGAGGACTACGCGCGCGATCACCTCTACCTGCGCATCGAGCAGGTCGTGCAGCGCCTGCTCAACGAGTTTGTCGAAGATGCGTCGATTTTTTCCCAGTTGCTTGCCGAGTTCAGTGCCTTTACCGCCGATGAGCGCCGACGCAGTGACTTGCTTGAACAACACACCCGTGACGCCGAAGCCGGGCGCGTGCGCACCGAAGCCGCCCGCCAGCACGTGGCCGATGTTCTGAATAAACGGCTGTTGGGCAAGGTCCTGCCACGTCCGGTCGTGCAGTTCCTGCAGCAGGCGTGGAGCCAGGTGCTGTTGCTGGCCAGCCTCAAGCACGGCGAACAATCCGTACAGTGGCAAGCGGGGCTGCGCACCATGGACGAGTTGATCTGGAGCGTCGGCCTGCAGCAAGACACCGAAGCCGGGCGCCATTTGCTGGAGCAACTGCCGGGCTTGCTCAAGGCCCTGCGCGACGGCTTGACCAGCGCCGCGTTCGACCCCTTCAGTACGCGCGAATTCTTTGTGCGTCTGCAGGCCCTGCATGTCCAGGCACCGGGAGGCGTCGATGAGTTGATCGAAGTGCGTGAGCCGTTTGTGTTGAGTGCGTTACCCGACCCCGTCACCGACCTGCCGGACAACGACCCCGACCTGCTCAAGGCTCGCCAACTCAAGGTCGGCAGCTGGATGGTGTTCCAGGAAGACGAAGCCAGGACGCTGAGATGCAAGTTGACGGCGATCATGGCACCGGCCAACACCTATGTCTTCATCAGTCGCACGGGGCTCAAGGTGCTGGAGAAGAGCGCCGGCCAACTGGCCTTGGCATTCAAGCGTGGCGCGCTGCATACCCTGGATGATGGCCCTTTGTTCGAGCGCGCGCTGGCCGCCGTCGTGGGCAAGCTGCGTCAACTCAATCACGGCAAGTGATCGCAACCGGAGGGTCGAACGCGGCATACTGGTCACACGTTGTCTCGTTCAAGGAACCTGTATGCAGTTGGACCCCACCAGCGGTTGGTGCCAGGGCATTCGTCATTGCCCTTCGCCCAACTTCAACGAGCGCCCCGCAGGCGAAATCTCACTGTTGGTGGTGCATAACATCAGCCTGCCACCGGCGCAGTTCGGTACGGGCAAAGTGCAGGAGTTTTTCCAGAATCGCCTGGATGTCACGGAACATCCCTACTTTGAGGGGATAGCTGACCTACGAGTGTCTGCGCATTTTCTGATTGAGCGTGATGGCGCGGTGACGCAGTTTGTGTCCTGCCTCGACCGGGCCTGGCACGCCGGGGTCTCGCAGTTCGAGGGGCGGGACACCTGCAATGACTTTTCCCTGGGGGTGGAGCTGGAAGGGACCGATGATCAAGCGTTCACCGATGCCCAATACGCCTCGCTGATCGACCTGACCCGCCAGTTGCTGGCAGCTTACCCAGGCATCACTGCCCAGCGCATTTGTGGTCACAGCGATATCGCTCCGGGACGCAAGACTGATCCCGGCCCCGCTTTTGATTGGGCGCGCTTTCGCAGCGCCTTGCAGGATGGAGGACACGCACGATGAGTTTCCTGGTGTTGGTGCTGGCGGTTTGGATCGAGAAGTTCTCGGCCTTGCGCCAGCGGTTGCAGCGTGACGGCGGTTGGCTGCGTGAACTGGCCAAGCTGGAATCGAGCCCACGCATGGGTAAGCAGCCTTGGCTGGTTCTGACGTTGCTGGTGTTATTGCCGGTGGCCTTGCTGGCGTTGTTGTTGCTGGTGCTGGAACCCGTGGCCTACGGACTGTTGGCGCTGCCGGTGCACCTGCTGATCGTCATCTACAGCCTGGGTCGCGGTGATCTGCTCGCCGGGCTCGGTCCGTTTCGCGATGCCTGGCGGCGTGGCGACCTGCAGGCTGCCGAACATGTGGCCGAGCGCGACCTGAGCCTGAGCGCCGACAGTGGCGAACAATTGCTCGAGCGTGTCCAAGGCCATCTGTTGTGGCAGGCCTACCAGAGCTTTTTCGCGGTGATTTTCTGGTACTTCCTGCTGGGCCCGGTTGCCGCCCTGGCCTATCGCCTGCTGGCGCTGGCGAGTGAGCACAGCAACAACCCCCTGGTGGCCGAACGTGCCGGGCAACTGCGCCACGCCTTCGACTGGTTGCCGGTACGCCTGCTGGCGGCCAGTTTTGCGTTGGTGGGCAACTTCGTCGCGGTGGGGCGCGTGATGCTGCACGAACTGCTGAACTGGGACATCAGCGCTGCCCAACTGGTGGAAAAGGTCGGCTTGGTCGCCGCCGAAATCCCGCAGCCGGCGGTAGGCCCCGACGGCATCAACAGCCTGGACCGGATTTGGGAACTGCTGCTACGTGCGGCGGTGCTGTGGTATGCCGGCTTCGCCATCTGGACCGTGTTGCCCTGACGGCGAGCACGGTCAGGAAATGTGGGAGCGGCTTGCTCCCACAATTGTTTTTGCCGTGTCTTTCCTGTCGTTAACCTTAAGTTACAAAACTCCCTTTCAAATTGAGCTATACAGATGCTGGCTAACTGCCGCCCTGCGCCTCAATAAAAATAAAAGAAAGGGAGTTCACCTGTGAAGAGCTTGCTCTATCCGGCTGTCGCGCTGATGAATCGCCTGAGTTTTGGCATGAAGTTCAGCTTGATCAGCGTGTTGTTCCTGCTGCCCATGCTGGCGACCAACTATTACCTGGTGCGTGATTCGTGGCGTGAATTCCAGGGCACCCGTGTGGAACTGCAAAGCCTCGACTTGCTCGGCAGCAGCCTGGCCCTGCGCCGCGACCTGGAAACCCTTAACAACCAAGTGCAGATCAACGCCACCCTTGGCCAGTCCGGCAAGGCCGGTGACCTTGAGGGCAAGATCGGCACCTTGGAGCAAAGCGTGCTGGGCCGTCTGCAAAGCCTCAATGCCATGACCACCGAGCCTGAGCAAATCGCCGCTTTTGACAGTAAGCGTGATGAGTTGATTGCGGCTTTCAAGGCCCAGCAACAGGAAACATCATTGCTGAGCAAGAGTGCACTGATCGGCAAGTTGCTCAACAAGGCGCAGATGCTCAGCCAGATCATTGCCAGCCAATCCGGCTTGAGCCGTGATCCCCAGAGCGACCTGCGCCAGCTCAGCGAGCTGGTCACCAGCGTGACTCCGCAAATCACCCAGGCCCTTGGCGAAGGGCGGGCAATGGGCGCGTATTCCCTGGGCCAAGGTTTTCTCAATTCGTCATCCAGTACGCGTTTTGACGAGCTGCTGCAGCAGTTGGAAAAACTCCAGGCCGAATATGGCCTGAAGTTGCAGGATGCCCTGGGCGCCAGCAACGCCGCCCACACCGCACTCGATAGCCTGGCCAAGGCCAGCAATGCCAGCCTCAAGCAAGGCAGCGAGTTGTTTGAAGAGCAAGTGGTGGTGGCCGAAACCCTCGACGCGCCCTGGCAGGGGTTCTACGACAGCGTCAGCCAGTTGATGGCCCGGACCTACCAGCTTGATGAAGCCACCCTCGCGTTCCTCGGCCAGCAGTTGGAGCAACGCCTGGCACAGAACCGCACGCACATGGTGGTACTGGTCTCGGCCCTGACGGCGGTGTTCCTGCTGATCTTCTATCTGTACGCAGGTTTCTACGCGTCCACGCGCACCACACTGCGACGCCTGGGGGCGACGATGGACAAGGTGGCGGCCGGTGACATGACGGTCACTTTTGTTGCACATAGCCGCGACGAGTTGGGTGACCTCGGCCAGGTGTTCAACGGTACCGTGGCGAAGATCCATGACCTGATCGAGCGCGTCGGGCATACCGTCAGCCAGGTTGAACTCCAGGCCGGCCAGGTGGAAACGGTCTCGGCCCGGAGCAACCAGGCGGTGTCGGGCCAACGTAGCCAGATCGAGCAGGTGGCGACGGCCATGAACCAGATGTCGTCCACCGCCCAGGAAGTCGCGCGCAGCGCGGCGGCAGCGGTCAACAGTGCCCACAGCGTCAACGATGAAACCGTCAGCGGGCGCGGCCTGGTGCAGTCCCAGCAGGGCAGCATCGCGCGGCTGGCGTCGGAGATCGACCAGTCGGTGCGGGTGATCAACCAACTGGCGACTGACAGCCAGTCCATCAGCAGCGTATTGGAAGTGATCAAGAGTATCGCCGAGCAAACCAACCTGCTGGCCCTCAATGCCGCCATCGAAGCAGCGCGGGCCGGTGAACAGGGCCGTGGTTTTGCGGTGGTGGCCGACGAGGTACGCACCCTGGCGCGACGCACACAGCATTCCACAGAAGAAATCGAACAGATGATCAGTCGCTTGCAGGGCGGTGTGGCGGCGGCAGTCAAGGCCATGGGCAGCAGTCATGAAATGGCGAATGGCACCGTGGGCCAGTCGGAAAAGGTCCAGCAGGCCCTAGAAAATATCCTCGGTGCCGTGGGCATGATCGTTGATCAGAACCAGCAGATCGCCGCTGCCGTAGAGCAACAGACCGCCGTCGCCCACGATATCGACCAGAACATCGTTGCAATCAATCGTGCCGGCGAACATGCCGCTGAAGGCGCACATCAGACCGAGGCCGCGAGCCGGCAGTTATCCATGCAGGTGATCGCGTTGAAGCAATTGATCGGTGCGTTTCGTGTGTAAGTAATGGGCGTAGGAACGGTCGCCTGTTGACGTGGTGCTTGTCCTGATTTCTTGGCGTCTCTTTTCTCGACCCCTGAATGGGTGAAAATTGTTTCACTCGATTCCACGTCCAGGGGAGGCACAGCGATGAGCGCTGCAATCGGCATCAAGGGGCGCTGCGCCCATTGCGACATCACCTTTGAGCTCAAACCTTGGCAACTGAATGCCATTGCCATCGAAGAACCGTTCGATTGCCCTTACTGCCATCGGGTCGTGCAGTTGAGCTGCCCCCATCAATTGCGCCAGTTCAAGGCGCTTGACCACTGGGCGCTGGTTCAACCGAGCATGGTGGTGTTCACCTGCATGGTGCTGATCGTGGCGCTGGTGGCGGAGTGGGTGGGGCTGCTCAGTGTGATCGGTCAGTTCAATGTCTCGCTGGCGGTGCTGCTGATGCACTTCCTGGCGTTGCGTTATGCCCGTTACCGGCAGCGCATGACCCTGGACTTGCAGGTGGTCACGCCGGCTCTACCAATTGAACAGCTCGCACGCATTGCGTGTGCTCGCCTCAGCCAGCAATAGAGCATCGGTGCCCATGCGCTCGGCCAGGGCAGTGCAGATGGCCGGCAGATGCTCGGGGCTATTGCGTTGGCCAGGGAACATGGCAGGTGCCATGTCGGGTGAGTCGGTTTCCAGTACCACTGCATCCAGCGGCAGTTGCGCCAACACCTTGTGCATCCTCAGGGCCTGAGGCCAGGTGGCGGCGCCGCCCAGACCCAGCTTGAAGCCGAGCTTGATGTACTCGCGGGCTTCTTCACGGCTCCCCGCAAACGCATGGATGATGCCGCCGCGGGGCAGGCGAATGCGCTTGAGGGTAGCGATCACCGCTGCGTGGCTGCGACGGACATGCAGCAAGGCTGGCAATTGGAAGTCGACCGCCAGCTTGAGCTGGGCTTCAAACAGGCTTTGTTGGCGGTCGCGGTCCAGGTGTTCGAGAAAGTAGTCCAGGCCGATTTCGCCCACCGCGCACAGTTGCCGGTGGCCTTGCAGGCGAGACAACCAGTCGCCCAATGCCGAGAGGTCAGCGGGGCGATGCTCATCGAGATACACCGGATGCAAGCCAAAGGCGGCGAACAAGCCTTCGTCCGCGTGCACCAGGTCCCACACGCGTTGCCAATTCTGCTGATACACCCCCAACACCACCATGCGCCGCACGCCCACTGTTCGGCTGTGGGCGAGGACGTCGCGGCGATCGCTGT
Organism: Pseudomonas lurida; assembly: GCF_002563895.1. Taxonomy (NCBI): domain Bacteria; kingdom Pseudomonadati; phylum Pseudomonadota; class Gammaproteobacteria; order Pseudomonadales; family Pseudomonadaceae; genus Pseudomonas; species Pseudomonas lurida. Next base: position 950,043 of record NZ_PDJB01000001.1, read on the forward strand.
CGAAATCCGGGAAGTCCAGGTGCGTGTGGGTGTCGATCAGCTCCACGCTCAAGCCTCGTGAATGCGCTGCTTGAAGGTTCGGCCGATGGCGTGCACGCCAGGTTGGTACTGTTCCTCTTCGATAGCCGCCAGGGCCAGGCGCAGGGCGGTCTCGGCGATCGACTGATGTTGCTGGGCCATGGCGTTGACCGGCAGCGGCAGGAAGTCCAGCAATTGGGTATCGCCAAAGGTGCCCAGTCGTAGCGGGCGTGACTTGAGCGGGAAGTCATGCAGGGCGTCGAACACGCCTTGCAGCAACACGTAGGAGGTGGTCACCAGTGCGTCAGGCAAATGCCCCAGTCGTTGCAGAAGTTGCTCCATCAGCTGTCGGCCACAGTCGCGGCTAAAGGCTTCAGCGTGTTCGATGATCACCTCGCCGGTGAAACCTTCGAGGGCTTCACGGAAACCGGCGGCACGCTCCTGGCTGATGCTCAGTTCGGGCCGTGCGCCGATCAGCACGATCTGTTTGGGCAACGGTTGCAGCAGGCTGCTGGTTAATTGCTGGCAAGCCTGGCGGTCGTCGCTGACCACCGAGCAGAATTGATCCGAGCCCATCACCCGGTCGATGGCAATCACCGGCAAACCCTTGGCCTGCAGCTCGCGGTAACTGTCGTCGCTGGCCGGCAGGCAACTGGCGACAAACAACGCATCACAACGCCGGGCGCGGAACAGTTGCAGTAATTGGCGCTCGCTGTCGGCGTCGTCGTCGGAGCTGGCGATCAGCAATTGATAGCCACGCGCCCGCGCGCCTTGCTCGAGGAGCTTGGCGATGCGTGCGTAACTGGGGTTTTCCAGGTCGGGCAGGATAAAGCCCAAGGTGCGGGTGTGCCGACTGCGCAGCCCGGCGGCCTGTGGGTTTGGGGTAAAGCCATGGGCTTGCACCACAGCACGCACCCGTTCGACGGTGGCGTTGCTGATGCGTTGCTGTTCGGCCTTGCCATTGATGACGTAGCTGGCGGTGGTCACGGACACACCGGCGAGACGTGCGATATCACTGAGTTTCAAACCGGGATTTCCTTGTTTTCTGGAGCTTGCCCCGACATTTTGTCCAATCGTAACCGATTCCAGCACCCGACCAATGTCTCAGCTCAAGTGCCGAGTGGTTCTTCAAGGATGCGCAATTAACGCGTAGTCTTCCATAAGATCTAGATTAAACGTTTCAGCCAGCGTATTTTTACGACGTTCGCGACTGAGTGGCTACTGCCAATTGACTGCTCAGTCAGTTAATCATGAACACCATTACACTGTTTGTTTAAAACAATACCTAGTGCGCCTCTGCACTAACTAGGAGAACGGCATGCTTGAGCTCACTGTAGAGCAGATTTCCATGGGCCAGGTGGCTGTGGATAAATCTGCTGCCTTGCACCTGCTCGCTGAAAAACTGGTGGCCGACGGCCTGGTCGCCGAGGGTTATCTCAGCGGTTTGCAAGCCCGTGAAGCCCAAGGCTCGACCTTTCTCGGCCAAGGTATTGCCATCCCCCATGGCACCCCCGAAACCCGCGACCAGGTGTTTTCCACCGGCGTGCGTTTGCTGCAGTTCCCCGAAGGTGTGGACTGGGGTGACGGCCAGATCGTGTACCTGGCCATCGGCATTGCGGCCAAATCCGACGAACACCTGCGGCTGTTGCAACTGCTCACCCGCGCCCTCGGTGAAACTGACCTGGGCCAGGCGCTGCGCCGTGCCGGCAGCGCTGACGCCCTGCTGAAACTGCTGCAAGGCGCGCCGCAGGAACTGGCGCTGGACGCGCAGATGATCAGCCTGGGCGTGTCCGCCGACGACTTCGAAGAGCTGGTATGGCGCGGCGCACGCCTGTTGCGTCAGGCCGATTGTGTGAGCAATGGCTTCGCCGCGGTCTTGCAGCAGGTGGATGCGCTGCCCCTGGGCGATGGCCTGTGGTGGTTGCACAGCGAGCAGACCGTCAAGCGCCCGGGCCTGGCGTTTGTCACCCCGGACAAACCCATGCGCTACCTTGGCCAGCCACTCAATGGCCTGTTCTGCCTGGCCAGCCTCGGTGAAGCCCACCAGGCTTTGCTCGAACGCTTGTGCGCCCTGCTGATCGAGGGGCGCGGCCAGGAACTTGGCCGCGCCACCAGCAGCCGCGCGGTGCTCGAAGTGCTCGGTGGGGAGCTGCCCCCCGATTGGCCCAGCGTACGCATTACCCTGGCCAACGCCCACGGTTTGCACGCGCGCCCGGCGAAGATCCTCGCGCAGTTGGCGAAAAGTTTTGACGGCGACATCCGCGTGCGCATCATCGATGGCCCGGTGGGCGCCGTGTCGGTGAAAAGCCTGAGCAAACTGTTGAGCCTCGGCGCGCGGCGTGGCCAGGTGCTGGAGTTTGTCGCCGAACCCACGATTGCGGGCGATGCACTGCCGGCGCTGCTGGCAGCGGTAGAAGAAGGCCTCGGCGAAGACGTCGAGCCACTGCCGACCCTGAGCGCCCAGCCAGAAACCCTCGATATTGAACCGTTGATCAGCGCGCCCTTGTCCGGCAGCCAAATCCAGGCCATCGCCGCCGCACCGGGCATCGCCATCGGCCCGGCGCATATCCAGGTGCAGCAAACGTTCGATTACCCACTGCGCGGCGAATCCTGCGCCGTCGAGCGCCAGCGTTTGCACAGCGCCCTGGCCGAGGTGCGCGGTGATATCCAGGGCCTGATCGAACGCAGCCCATCCAAGGCGATCCGCGAGATTTTCGTCACCCACCAGGAAATGCTCGACGACCCGGAGCTCACCGACGAAGTCGACACCCGCCTCAAGCAAGGCGAAAGCGCTGAGGCAGCGTGGATGAGTGTGATCGAAGCCGCTGCCAAGCAGCAGGAGTCGCTGCAGGACGCGCTGCTCGCCGAGCGTGCCGCCGACCTGCGTGATATCGGCCGTCGTGTGCTGGCGCAACTGTGCGGTGTTGAAACCGCCCAGGAGCCGAGTGAACCCTACATTCTGGTGATGGACGAAGTCGGCCCGTCCGATGTTGCACGGCTTGATCCGGCGCGCGTCGCCGGCATCCTTACTGCGCGTGGTGGCGCGACGGCGCACAGTGCCATCGTCGCCCGCGCCCTCGGCATCCCTGCGTTGGTCGGCGCTGGCCCGGCCGTGTTGCTGCTGGCTTGCGGTACGCCGCTGTTGCTCGATGGCCAGCGCGGCCGCCTGCATGTGGACGCCGACACCGCCACCCTGCAACGCGCCACGGTCGAGCGCGACACCCGCGAACAACGCCTGCAAGCCGCTTCGGCGCAACGCCATGAACCGGCGCTGACCCGCGACGGCCACGCCGTGGAGGTGTTTGCCAATATCGGCGAAAGCGCCGGTGTGGCCAGCGCGGTGGAGCAGGGCGCCGAAGGCATTGGTCTGCTGCGCACCGAGCTGATTTTCATGGCCCACCCGCAGGCGCCGGACGAAGCCACCCAGGAAGCCGAATACCGTCGCGTCCTCGACGGTCTCGCGGGCCGCCCGTTGGTGGTGCGCACCCTCGATGTGGGCGGCGACAAACCGCTGCCGTATTGGCCGATCGCCCAGGAAGAAAACCCTTTTCTCGGCGTGCGCGGCATTCGTCTCACCTTGCAGCGCCCGCAGATCATGGAAGCGCAATTGCGTGCGCTACTGCGTTCTGCGGACAGCCGCCCGCTGCGCATCATGTTCCCCATGGTCGGTAGCGTTGATGAGTGGCGCGCGGCCCGCGACATGACCGAACGCCTGCGCTTGGAAATCCCGGTGGCGGACCTGCAGCTGGGCATCATGATCGAAGTGCCGTCGGCGGCATTGCTCGCGCCGGTGCTGGCCAAGGAAGTCGACTTTTTCAGCGTCGGCACCAACGACCTGACCCAGTACACCCTGGCCATTGACCGTGGCCATCCGACGCTGTCCGCCCAGGCCGATGGCCTGCATCCGGCCGTGTTGCAACTGATCGACATCACCGTGCGTGCCGCCCATGCCCATGGCAAATGGGTCGGGGTGTGCGGTGAACTGGCGGCGGACCCGTTGGCGGTACCGGTGCTGATCGGGCTGGGGGTGGATGAGTTGAGTGTCTCGGCCCGCAGCATTCCTGAAGTGAAGGCGCGCGTGCGCGAATTCAGTCTGAGCGAGGCCCAGGGCCTGGCGCAAAAAGCACTGGCGGTGGGCTCGCCCGCCGAAGTGCGTGCCCTAGTGGAGGCCGTGTAGATGGCAAGGATTCTAACCCTGACGCTGAACCCGGCGTTGGACCTGACGGTACGCCTGGCGCGCCTGGAGCCGGGTGAAGTCAACCGTAGCGAAACCCTGCTGACCCACGCTGCCGGCAAGGGCGTGAATGTGGCGCAGGTGTTGGCCGACCTGGGCCATGAGCTGACCGTGGGCGGCTTCCTTGGTGAGGGCAACCCCCAGGCCTTCGAAGCGCTGATCGCGCAGCGTGGGTTTACCGACGCGTTTATCCGCGTGCCCGGCGAAACCCGCAGCAATATCAAGATTGCCGAGCAGGATGGCCGGGTCACTGACATCAACGCGCCGGGGCCACAGGTGACGGAGCAGGCGCAGAGCGCCTTGCTGGAAAAACTGGCGCAGATTGCTCCCGGCTTCGATGCGGTGGTGGTGGCCGGCAGCTTGCCGCGCGGCGTCAGCCCACAGTGGTTTCAAGGGCTGCTGGAACAGTTGAAACGCGTTGGAGTAAAAGTCGCCCTGGACACCAGTGGTGAAGCGCTGCGTGCAGGTTTGCAGGCCGGCCCGTGGCTGGTAAAACCCAATACCGAAGAGCTGGCTGAAGCCCTGGGCCATGCCACGGATGCAATCAGCCACCTGCATCAGCAAGGTGTGGAACATGTGGTGGTCTCCGACGGTGCGGCGGGCGTGAGCTGGTACAGCCCGGGTGCGGCACTGCACGCCACGCCACCCAGGGTCACGGTGGCCAGTACCGTCGGCGCCGGCGATTCGCTGCTGGCCGGGATGCTGCACGGTTTGCTCAGCGGCGATACGCCGGAGCAGACCCTGCGCCGCGCCACGGCGATCGCCGCGCTGGCGGTGACCCAGATCGGGTTTGGCATCAGCGATGACGCGCAGTTGGCGCGCCTCGAAAGCGACGTCCACGTGCGTACGCTGACAGAACAATAAGAGGGTTTGTGATGAAGTTAGCCATTGTTACCGCCTGCCCGAACGGCATGGTCACCAGTGTGCTGTGTGCCCGCTTGTTGGACGCCGCCGCGCAGCGCCAAGGCTGGAGCACCAGCGTGGAAGTGGTGGACATGCAGCGTCCGGAACGCCAGTTGTCCCAAGCCACCCTCGACGACGCCGAGTGGGTGTTGCTGGTCAGCAGCACGGCGGTGGATATGCAGCGGTTTGTCGGCAAGCGCGTGTTCCAGAGCACGCCCGCCCAGGCGCTGGCAGATGTCGACGCGGTGTTGCGTCGCGGTGCCGAAGAGGCCCAGGTGTATGTTGCTGCCGAGTCTGTGGCCCAGCAGGCGCCGCGCATTGTGGCGATCACCGCCTGTCCCACTGGCGTCGCCCACACCTTCATGGCGGCCGAAGCCTTGCAGCAGACGGCCAAGCGTCTGGGCTATGACTTGCAGGTCGAGACCCAAGGCTCGGTCGGTGCCCGCACACCCTTGAGCCCGCAGGCTATCGCCGAGGCGGACGTGGTGTTGCTGGCCGCCGACATCGAAGTCGCCACCGAGCGCTTTGCCGGCAAGAAGATCTACCGTTGCGGCACCGGCATTGCCCTCAAGCAGTCCGAAGCGACCCTCAACAAGGCCCTCGCTGAAGGTGCGGTGGAAAATGCGGCCAGCGGTGCTGTGGCCAAGAAAGAAAAAACCGGCGTTTATAAACACCTGCTGACCGGGGTGTCGTTCATGTTGCCGATGGTGGTGGCGGGCGGGTTGCTGATCGCCTTGTCATTCGTGTTCGGCATCCACGCCTTTGAGCAGGAAGGCACGCTGGCGGCTGCACTCAAAACCGTGGGTGACCGCGCCTTCATGTTGATGGTGCCTTTGCTGGCGGGTTACATCGCCTACTCGATTGCCGACCGTCCCGGCATCGCGCCCGGCATGATCGGCGGGCTGTTGGCCGGTACCCTGGGGGCGGGGTTTATCGGCGGCATCTTCGCCGGTTTCCTCGCCGGCTACTGCGTCAAGCTGATCACCCGTGCGGTGAAGTTGCCGCAGAGCCTGGAGGCGCTCAAGCCAATCTTGATCATTCCGTTGCTGGCGAGCCTGTTTACCGGCCTGGCGATGATCTACCTGGTTGGCCCACCGGTGGCGCGTTTGCTCACCGCGCTTACCGACTTCCTCAGCACCATGGGCACCACCAATGCGGTGCTGTTGGGCATCCTGTTGGGCGGCATGATGTGTGTCGACCTGGGCGGGCCCATCAACAAAGCCGCGTATGCGTTTTCGGTCGGCCTGCTGGCGGCGTCCAGTGGGGCGCCGATGGCGGCCACCATGGCGGCCGGCATGGTGCCGCCGATTGGCATGGGCATCGCTACGTTCCTGGCACGCCGCAAGTTTGCCCAGACCGAGCGCGAGGCCGGCAAAGCCGCGATGATTCTCGGCATGTGCTTTATCTCCGAAGGGGCGATTCCATTTGCCGCCAAAGACCCGTTGCGTGTCATCCCGGCCAGCATTGCCGGTGGCGCCTTGACCGGTGCACTGTCGATGTACTTCGGCTGCAAACTGGCCGCGCCCCACGGCGGCCTGTTTGTGCTGGTGATTCCGAATGCGATGAACCATGCGCTGCTGTACCTGCTGGCGATTGTCGCCGGTAGCCTGCTGACCGGCCTGGTGTATGCGCTGATCAAACGTCCGGAAACGGTAGAGCTGGCCGTCGTCCCCGCCAAGGCCTGATACGAAAATGTGGGGCTGGCTTGCCTGCGATGCAGGCACCTCGGTGCATCCGTGATGCCGGGGTGATGCATTCGCAGGCAAGCCCGCTCCCACATGTGGCTTCTGTCGTTCTGTGGGCCCGTGTCACACCCGCTTCATCCTGTCGTGGTTAAGTCTGCCTTTTGATACTCAAGAGGGCACCTGCATGAGCCACTTCGATCTCGGCCGTCGCCGCGTGATGCAAGCCGTCGGCGCCGGCCTGCTGCTGCCGGGCCTGGCCCCGGCAGTGATCGCCTCCGTGAAGGACCGACCGCAACTCACCGACGGCGTGCAGTCCGGCGACCTGCTCGGCGATCGCGCCATGATCTGGAGCCGCAGCGACCGCCCGGCCCGCATGGTGGTGGAGTGGGACACCCGCAGCGTATTCAGCAACCCGCGCCGATTCATCTCGCCCCTGGCCGACAACCGCACCGACTTCACCGCGCGCGTCGAACTGACCGGGCTGCCCGCCGACCAGGCGATTTTCTATCGCGTGCACTTCGAAGACGCCCAGACCGGCGTCGCCAGCGAGCCGTGGTTCGGTCATCTGCGCAGTGTGCCGCAACAACGCCGCGACATCCGTTTTGTGTGGAGCGGCGACACCGTCGGCCAGGGCTTCGGCATCAATCCGGACATCGGCGGCATGCGCATCTACGAAGCCATGCGCCTGCGCCTTCCGGACTTCTTTATCCACAGCGGCGATACCATCTATGCCGACGGCCCGGTGCCGGCGCAACTGACCACCGAAAGCGGACGCATCTGGCGCAATATCACCACCGAAGCCAAGAGCAAAGTCGCTGAAACCCTGGATGAGTATCGCGGCAATTACCGCTACAACCTGATGGATGAAAACGTACGCCGCTTCAATGCCGAGGTGCCGCAGATCTGGCAGTGGGACGACCACGAAGTGGTGAACAACTGGTCGCCGAGCAAGCAATTGGATGAGCGTTACCAGACCAAGGACATCAACGCCCTGGTGGGCCGTGCGCGCCAGGCCTGGCTGGAGTATTCCCCCATGCGCCGGCAAAGCGCCGATGGCGGTGGGCGGATTTATCGCAAGCTCAGTTATGGGCCGCTGCTGGATGTGTTCGTGCTGGATATGCGCAGCTATCGCGGGCCCAACGATGACAACCTGGGCGCTGAAAAGCCCTTCCTCGGCCGCGAGCAATTGGACTGGCTCAAGCGTGAACTCAAGGCGTCGCAGGCACAGTGGAAGGTCATCGCCGCCGATATGCCCATCGGCCTCGGCGTGCCTGACGGAGAGGTCAGCCCTGGTGTGGCACGTTGGGAAGCCATCGCCAACAACGACCCAGGCGCGCCGCAAGGTCGCGAGCTGGAAATCGCTGAGCTGCTGGGCTTCTTAAGGGCGCACAAGGTACGTAACCATGTATGGCTGACGGCGGATGTGCACTACTGCGCAGCGCATCACTACCACCCGGATCGAGCCGCGTTCCAGGATTTCGAGCCGTTCTGGGAGTTTGTCGCCGGGCCTTTGAATGCGGGGAGTTTTGGGCCCAACCCGCTGGACAAGACCTTTGGCCCCGAGGTGGTCTTCGAGAAAGCACCGCCGGCGCAGAACACGTCGCCATTCGCGGGTTTCCAGTTTTTTGGCGAGGTGCAGATCGATGGGCAGACGGCGGAGTTGACGGTCATCCTGCGCGACCTGGATGGCATCTCGGTATTCGAACAAAAGTTACAACCGGCGTGACTGAATGCGACCAAGGGTGGGGCAGGCAAGCCAGCTCCCACTCTTGGTCGTCAGCGCCAGGGGGAGGTCAGTAGACGTCGCGGCGATAACGGCCTTGCTCGATCAGCCGTTCCACGGCGTCACTGCCGAGAATGTCCACCAGCGCCTGATCCACCCCGGCCGCCATCCCCTGCAGGCTCCCGCACACATAAATCGCCGCGCCTTCCGATAGCCACTTACGCAGCACCTCGGCCGATTCACGCAGGCGATCCTGCACGTAGATTTTTTCCTCCTGATCGCGGGAAAACGCCAGGTCCAGCAGCGCCAGGTCGCCACTGGCCAACCAGCCTTGCAGCTCGTCCTGGCACAGGAAGTCATGCTTGATACTGCGTTCTCCGAACAGCAACCAGTTGCGCTGTTGGCCGTCGGCAATACGCGCCTTGAGCAAACTGCGCAGGCCGGCCAGGCCGGTGCCGTTGCCCACCAGGATCAGGGGCACCGGGGCTTGCGGCAGGTGGAAGCCACTGTTGCGACGCAGGCGCAGGCTGACGCTGGAGCCGATCGCGGCGTGTTCCGTGAGCCAACCACTTGCCAGGCCCAGGCTGCCGTCGGGGTGGCGCTCCTGGCGCACGATCAACTCCAGCACGCCATCGCTGGCAATCGAAGCGATGGAGTATTCGCGCATGCCCAAAGGCACCAGCGCGTTCACCAGCGCCTGGGCGTGAAGGCCCACCAAGTGCGCGCGGTTGTCTGGCAGTTGGCGGGTGGCCAGGGCTTGGTTGAGGGATTGCGCCAAGCCTTCGATCAATACGCCGTCGCTGCCGGCCAGGCCCAAGCCTTCGAGGAAGTGTTCGATGGCCCAGGGGCAATTGCGCGGCAGCACTTCCACCAGGTCGCCGGCTTCCCAGCGTTGGGGCGACGGGGAGGTGAGGCCCAGCAAATAGACCTCCGAGCCGCTGCTGTCGCGGTTGAGCAGGGTGCGTTGGCTGAGCGTCCAGTTTTCGTACTGGGCGGTCGGCCAGGCGGATGCCGGGGCGTGGCCAGTGAGCTGACCAAGCTGTTGTTGCCAATGCAGCAGGGCGGTGGTGTCGCCGCTGTCCACCTCGACCGGGGCGAACAATGCGTTGCCGCCCTGGTTGGTCAGCCAGAAATGCAGGCGCCGTGCGAAGCCGCAGAAGTGTTCGTACTGACGATCACCCAGGGCCAGCACCGAGTAGTTCAGGCCCTTGAGCGGCAGGTTCTGGCCGAGCACGCTGCGTTCGAAACCACGGGCGCTGTCGGGGGCTTCGCCGTCGCCGAAGGTGCTGACCACAAACAGCGCGTTTTGCGACTGGCGCAGGTCATCCTGGCTGACGCTACCCAGGGGTTGCACCTTCACCGGCAGGCCGGCCGCCTGCAATTGGCCGGCGGTCTGCCAGGCCAGTTGTTCGGCAAAACCACTCTGGCTGGCAAAGCCGATCAGCCATGCTGGCGCATCGCTGTGGTTGGCCGTGAGGCCTTTGCGCGCATCACGTACCTGGCGCTTTTTACGCCGACGGTCCAGGTACAGCAGCCAACCGGTGATGAAGAACAACGGCATCAGCACCGAACTGACGGTGAGGATAATCCGCCCCGCCAGGCCGAAGTAACTGCCGGTGTGCAGTGCGTAGACGCTGGTCAGCAGTCTGGAACCGAGGCGCTTGCTGGCGTACCGGTCGTGGGATTTGACCTCACCGGTGGCCGGGTCCAGGTTGATCTGGTTCAGCGCGCGGTCATGGGGTGAGTTGTCCAGCAGGTAGTAGACGATGGCCGGTTGCCCCGCGACGGCAGGCATGCGGATGTTGTAGGCGCTCAAGCCAGGGCCGGCGTTGCTGTAGATGCTGCTCCAGATCGCGTCGTAGTTGGCCACGGGCGCCGCACCGTCGGGCGCAGGGCCGCGCTTGCGCATGCGTTCATTTTGCGGGGCGTCGGACAGCAGTTTGGTCAGGCCCTGGCTGTACCAGTCGTAGGACCAATACAAGCCGGTCAGTGCCGACAGCAGATAGGCCAGCAGGCACCAGGTGCCGAATACCGAGTGCAGGTCCCAGTTGAAGGCACGGCCCTTTTTGCGCCAGTCCAACGTCAGCCACGCCCGCCAGCTCGCCACCTGGCGCGGCCAGCGCAAGTACAGCCCGGAGAGGCAGAAGAACACCAGGACCAGCGTGCAAGCACCGGTGATGTTTCGCCCGGTATCGCCCATCACCAGGAAGCGGTGGAATTGCAGCAGGAAGCCAAAGACGTCCTGGCCGACCACGTCACCCCTATAGTCGCCGGTGTAAGGGTCGAAATAGCGCAACTGGCCACGGCGCTCGCCGGGCGGCGGGGTGAAGAACACGCGGGCAGCGTTGCCGCTTTCGCGTTCGACGAACAGCATGGCCACGGTCTGGCCTTCGGTGGCCTCCAGCTTGCGCACCAACTCGGCGGGCGGCAGTACGCCGGCTTCGCGTTTTTCCACGGTCAATACGTTGGGGTTGAGCGCCCGCAGAATTTCATCCTGAAACGAGACCGCAGCCCCGGTGATCCCCATCAAGGCCAGCACCAGTCCGGCTGTAATGCCGAAGAACCAGTGCAACTGGAACAGGGTTTTCTTCAACACGTCTGACCGCCTCGTCTATCTGAATATGTAGGGCACGGCGCGCATTATGCCGTGGCTTGTCGAGAAACTTTCTGTTTAACACGCAAAAGCCCCACGCATCCGATGCATGGGGCTTGTTGTTGCGTGGCGTCGCTGCCTAGAAGTGGAAGTTGGTAGACAACAGGGCCGTACGACCGGCCGCCTGGTTGGCGAAGTGTGTCGAGAAAGCCTTGTCGTAATAGGTCTTGTCGGTCAGGTTTTGCACGTTCAATTGCAGGTCGACGTTCTTGCTCAGTTTGTAGCTGGCCATGGCGTCGTAGCGGGTGTAGGACGGTACGTAAACGGTATTGCCAGCATCGCCGTAAACCTGATCGACGTAGAACGCGCCACCACCGATGGTGAGCTTGGGGGTGAGGTCGTAAGTGGTCCACAGGCTGAAGGTATTCTTCGGCGTGTTGGGCATTTGATTGCCTTTGCTTGAACCCGAACTGACCACGCCATTGCGACCATTCAGGCCGGATTTGACCAGTTCGCTGTCGAGGTAGCTGTAGCCCGCGAACACCTGCCACTGGTCGGTGATCTTGCCGCTGGCGGACAACTCCACGCCGTCGACTTGGGATTCACCCGCGTTCTGGTAGGTCAGGGCGTCGACCAGGATGCGGGTGTTTTTCTTCTCGGTACGGAACACCGCGGCGGTCAGGGACAGGCGATCGTGGAACAGGTCCCATTTGGTGCCCAGTTCGTAGTTGACGGTTTCTTCCGGCTGCAGGTCGCTGGTGGCGGCACCGGCCGAGAGTGGGTTGCCGTCCGACCCTTCACCCACCAGGCCACCGGCAGGCGTCGCCGACGTGGCGTAGGAGGCATAGAGGCTGGCGTTTTCCACGGGTTTCCAGACAAGGCCGGCTTGCCAGTTGAAGAACTGGCTGTCTTCTTTGATTTTGCTGCGGCCGGTCGCGGAATCGGTGTTGGCAACGGTGTCGAAGGTGTCGTAGCGCAGGCCGACGTTCAGCAACCATTTCGGGTCCAGCTCGATGGTGTCGAACACATACGCGCCACGGCTGGTGGCCTTGGTGGCGGTGCCGTAATAGTTGCGCGCGATGCTGCCGGACCAGGCGTCATCCGGGTTCGGGTTGCTCAGGGAGGTGCACTGGCCGCCCAGGTTGCCCTTGGCCACGGTACAGATCGGGTTGGCATTGGGGCTGATGGTGTAGCTGCTCACGCGGGTTTCTTCGCCGGTGAACTCCAGCCCGGTGGAGTAGCTGTGCTTGAACCCCAGCGCCTGGAAGCTGCCGAACACATCCGTTTGGTTGGTGGTGGTGGTTGTGGTCGAGACTCGACTGTTGGCGCGGCGCCACACGGTGCCGAACCGGTTGACGTTGAGCTTGCTGTCGTCCGGCTGCGTCAGAATGTAATCCTGGCCTGTGCTGCCGTGGCGCAGGGTGTTTTTCAGCGTCATGCTGTCGTTCAGGTCGTGCTCGATGGAGAACGTGCTGATATCGGCGCGGGTCTTGCGGAAGTCACGGTCCTTGAGGCCATAGAAGTTGTTGCTGTCGCCGCCGTCGTTGGGTTTGTCATGCACGTGGGCGGTGGCTGTCGACGAACCGTAGCCGTAGGGAATGCCCGAGTCCGGCAGGTCGTTGCTTTCCATGTGGTAGTAGCTGAGGTTGACGCGGGTCGGGGTGCCCAGGCCAAAGGTCAGCGACGGTGCCACGCCCCAACGGTCGTAATTGATCGCGTCGCGGCCGGCCACGTTCTGTTCGTGGCTCATCAGGTTCAAGCGGAACGCGGCGCTGTCGTCGAGGAATTGGCGGTTCACGTCGAGTACGTAGCGGCGGGTCTGGTCGGAACCGTAGGTAAAGCCGCCGTTGGTGAAGTCCCGCGCTTGTGGGGTCTTGCTCACCAGGTTGAGGCTACCGCCGGCCGAGCCGCGACCGCCGAACGAGGAGTTCGGGCCTTTGCTGACTTCGATCGACTCGATATCAAAGATCTCGCGGCTTTGGCCGCCGGTGTCACGCACGCCGTCCAGGTAGGTATCGCCCTGGGCATCAAAGCCACGGATGAACGGGCGATCGCCCTGGGGGTTGCCGCCTTCGCCGGCGCCGAACGTAATGCCCGGTACGGTGCGCAACGCATCCTGCAACGAAGTGGCGGCGGTGTCCTTGAGCACTTGCTGGGGCACCACGGTGACCGAGCGCGGCGTGTCGACCAGCGGCGCGGTGTACTTTTGCGACGAGGCCTTTTCGACCTGGTAGGAGGTGGTGTCCTGCTCTTCCCCGGTGATGCTGGTGGCGCCCAGGGAGATGCTGTTGCGCTGGCCTTGTTGTTCAGTGTCTTCGGCCGCCTGCGCCAGGTGGGCGACAGAGCTGGCGCTGAGGGCAACGCCGATGGCCGATGCCAGCATACGTGGTGAACTGGCAGGTATTTTTGTAGTGGTGCGCGACATGACGTGTCCTTTCCCCAAGGATGTGAAGCCGCGGAATATAGGGTGAACAAGACTTTCTATCAATTGCGATACATTGCTAATTGCATTGAATTTACATTCTTTACACTTTTTGCTTACGGTTTTTACGAACTCGTTCGTCTAGGGCGTTTTACACGGCGGATAAGAATCAATACCATTGGCGCCTCTCTGATTTCAGGTGTTGCCCCATGCTGCTGCATATCCCCGGCCTGTTCTCTCCTGAGGAAGTGCAGCGCATTCGCCATGCCCTGGAAAACACCGACTGGGCCGACGGTAAAATCACCGCCGGGCACCAGTCCGCCAAGGCCAAGCACAACCTGCAATTACCCGAGGGCCACCCGCTGGCCAAGGAAATCGGCGGGGCGATGCTCGAGCGGTTATGGAACAACCCGCTATTTATGTCAGCGGCGTTACCGCACAAAGTCTTTCCGCCGCTGCTCAATTGCTACACGGCCGGTGGCAGTTTCGATTTCCATATCGACAATGCCGTGCGCCAGGCCAGGGGCAGCCATGAGCGAGTGCGCACCGACCTGTCATCCACGCTGTTCTTCAGCGACCCGGACGAGTACGACGGCGGCGAACTGGAGATCCAGGACACCTTCGGCCTGCAGCGCGTGAAGTTGCCGGCCGGCGACATGGTGTTGTACCCCGGCTCCAGCCTGCACAAAGTCAACGCCGTGACCCGTGGCGCGCGCTATGCCTCGTTCTTCTGGACCCAGAGCCTGGTGCGCGAAGACAGCCAGCGCACCCTGCTGTTCGAGATGGATGGCGCGATCCAGCAACTGACCCGCGACGTCCCCGACCACCCGGCGCTGATCCAACTCACCGGCACCTACCACAACCTGCTGCGCCGCTGGGTCGACGTCTGATATGGGCTTTTTATTGCGCCGTGAAGAAGTGCTCAACGTCGAACAACTGCAAAGCATGCTCGATGACTCGCCCGTGCGCGCAGCCCAGGCGATCCTGGTGGCGGCGAAGGCGGGTGTGGTGGAGGCCCAGGCCCTGCTCGGGCAGATCCTGCTGGAAGGCCGTGGCATTGCCCGTGATGAAGCGCTGGCGTTGCGCTGGTTCCAGATTGCGGCGAAGGGCGGACACTTGATGGCGCGTAATATGGCCGGGCGCTGTTTGGAGCAGGGTTGGGGGTGTGCGGCTGATGAAGCGGCAGCGGCGCGAGAGTACCGTCTGGCCGCCGAGGCCGGTTTGGATTGGGCGCAATACAATTACGCCAATCTGTTGGCCACCGGGCGCGGTGTTGCCGAAGACCCGCAACAAGCGCTGAGCCTATACCGCCAGGCAGCGGAACAGGGCCATGCCAAGTCGATGAACCTGTTGGGGCGATATCTGGAAGACGGTCAAGTGTGCCCAAGAGATTTGGACGCAGCCGTAGACTGGTACCGTCGTTCAGCCGAAGGCGGCGATTTTCGCGGGCAGTTCAGTTATGCAGCGGTGCTGGCGGACAGAGGCCAGGTTGACGTGGCGTTGGAGTGGTTGCGCAAGGCGCTGGCGGCGGGGAATCTGAAATTTCTGCGGACGGCGTACCAGGCATTGGCATCAGCGGATGATCCGCAGGTGCGGCAGATGGCTTTGGATTATCATCAACGAGCTATGCAGCTAGCCCAATAGCAAGTCGAGACGACGCAGCCCCCACAAAAAAGCCCATGACAGATCATGGGCTTTCGCTTGCAGCGTGCAGCTAAAAACTAACCGCTGCTCTTACACATAGAACGATTTCAACGGCGGAAAGCCATTGAACTCAACCGCGCTGTAGCTGGTGGTGTAAGCACCGGTCGACAGCCAGTACAAACGGTCACCAATCGCCAGGTTCAGCGGCAGGCCGTACTTGTAGTTCTCGTACATGATGTCGGCGCTGTCGCAGGTAGGGCCGGCGATGACCACTTCTTCCATCTCGCCTTTCTTCTCGGTCCAGATCGGGAACTTGATGGCTTCGTCCATGGTTTCGATCAGGCCGGAGAACTTGCCCACGTCGGTGTATACCCAACGCTCGACGGCGGTGCGCGATTTACGCGCAACCAGTACCACTTCGCTGACCAGGATGCCGGCGTTGGCGATCAACGAACGGCCTGGCTCGAGGATGATTTCCGGCAGGTCGTCGCCGAAATCTTCCTTGAGGAAGCGGATGATTTCTTCGGCGTAGGTTTCCAGGCTGTTGGTACGGGTGATGTAGTTGGCCGGGAAGCCGCCGCCCATGTTGATCAGCTTGAGGTGGATGCCGTCTTCTTCCTTCAGGCGTTCGAAGATCACTTTGACCTTGGCGATCGCTGCGTCCCATACGCTGATGTCGCGCTGTTGCGAACCCACGTGGAACGAGATGCCGTACGGCACCAGGCCCAGGTCGCGGGCGAGGATCAGCAGGTCCATGGCCATGTCGGTCTGGCAGCCGAATTTGCGCGACAAAGGCCAGTCAGCCGTGGTCGAGCCTTCGGTAAGGATACGCACATACACTTTAGAACCCGGGGCTGCCTTGGCAATGTTGCGCAGGTCGGCTTCGGAGTCGGTGGAGAACAGGCGCACGCCTTTCTCGTAGAAGTAGCGGATGTCCTTGGATTTCTTGATGGTGTTGCCGTAGCTGATACGGTCGGGGCTGACGCCGCGGTCCATGACTTTGTCCAGCTCGTAGATCGAGGCGATATCGAAGCTCGAGCCCTTGTCTTTCAACAGGTCGATGATCTCGACAGCCGGGTTGGCCTTGACTGCGTAATAGACCTTGGCGAATTCGAAACCGGCGCGCAGGTCATCGTAGGCCTGGCTGATCATCGCGGTGTCGATCACCACGAACGGGGTTTCTTGCTTGTCGGCGAACGCCTTCATTTTGTCAAACGTGGCGCGCGCGAAATAATCTTCGACGTTGATCGACATGCTGGGAACTCCTAAGGGCAAACTGTATTGATCAATGGGTGCAAATGAACGTCCTCCGTATCCCCACTTTGGTTCGCCTACTTCCCAAGGCATGTCGCCGAAAGCAAAAAGGCCATGGGATCTACCGCTGCCCTTGGCCTTGCTGTCTCGTCGTCAGTACTTGAGCCGGATGGATCGTTTCCAGCATGGACGTTCGGCGCGAACTTTAGGGCGTGAGGGGCCATAGATCAACTAAAAATGTCGCGTTTTTGCACGCGTTCGTCGCGCGATAGCGTGCAGCTACTTATGTAACCGACCCGTGTGACGGAATGATGTTCCCCACAAGGGACAATTTGACGGGATATCACGGCCCACCGAGATTCAAATGTGGGAGCGGGCTTGCTCGCAAAGGCGGTGCTTCAGCACCCTATTCAGTGACTGACACGCTGCCTTCGCGAGCAAGCCCGCTCCCACAGTTTTGACCGAGTGGTGTCAGGTTAGGCCAGCGCAGTCTCGGCAGGCGAAACAATACTGGTCTTGCCCCCTCGGGACTTACCGGAGCTCAGGTACTCGGCAATCGACTCCTGGGTCACTTCTCCCAGGAACACTCGCTCGGCATCCAACACCGGCAACCACGAACGGTTGAACTCGTACATACGCGACAGCAGGATGCGCAAATGCTCGTCATACGCCGCCGTGGCGTTGAACTCGCGCAGGTACTGGCCGCAGGTGCCCGTCTGACGGTGCAGGTCGCGCCGGCGCACATACCCCAGTGCCTTGTTCTCGGCACAGGTGACCACCATGTAGCGACGGTCGTGTTCGTCCATCAGTTCCAAGGCGTCCGCCACCGGGGTTTCTGGGCTCACCGACGGGGCGTTGTCCGCCGCGTCTTCGGCTTTCACCAGCAGCAGGCGCTTGAGGGTGCTGTCCTGGCCCACGAAGTTGCTGACGAACTCGTCGGCCGGGTGCGCCAGCAGCGTGTCCGGATGGTCGATCTGCAGCAGCTTGCCGGCGCGGAAGATGGCGATCTTGTCGCCCAGCTTGATGGCTTCATCGATGTCGTGGCTGACCATGATCACGGTCTTGTTCAGCGCGCGCTGCATCTCGAAGAACTCGTTCTGGATCATCTCGCGGTTGATCGGGTCGACCGCGCCGAACGGTTCATCCATCAGCAGCAGCGGCGCGTCGGCCGCCAGTGCGCGGATCACGCCGATACGCTGCTGCTGGCCGCCCGACAACTCGCGCGGGTAGCGATGCAGGTACTGCTTGGGCTCCAGCTTGATCATGCTCATCAACTCGCGGGCGCGGTCGTGGCATTTCTGCTTGTCCCAACCGAGCAGCTTGGGCACCACCACGATGTTCTCCTCGATGGTCATGTTCGGGAACAAGCCGATCTGCTGGATCACGTAGCCGATGTTGCGACGCAGGGTCACTTCATCGAGGTCGGTGGTGTCTTCGCCGTTGATCAGGATCTTGCCCGAGGTGGGCTTGATCAGGCGGTTGATCATCTTCAGCGTGGTGCTCTTGCCGCAACCCGAGGGGCCGAGGAATACGCAAATCTCGCCTTCGTTGACGGTCAGGCTCACGTCGTTGACGGCAGAAACAGTCTTGCCGTTGCTTTGAAAAGTCTTGGTCAGGTTTTGAAGTTCGATCATTTGAGCAGTCCTTTTGGGGTCAGCGAGCGTTGCAGCCATTGCAGAAGCAGGTCGGCGAAGATGGCCAGGAGACTGACCAGCACGGCGCCAACGATCAGCATCGACATGTCGCTGCGGCTGATGGAAGCCAGAATAAGTACACCCAGGCCACCGGCGCCGATGGTGGCGGCGATGGTCATCACACCAATGTTCATCACGACGGCGGTGCGCACCCCGGCGAGGATCACCGGCACGGCGATGGGCAATTCGACCATGCGCAGGCGCTGGCCGAAGGTCATGCCGATGCCTTTGGCGGCTTCGCGGATGCCTGGCTCCACGCCAGTCAGGGCGAGGTAGGTGTTACGCATGATCGGCAGCAGGGAGTAGAGGAACACGGCAGTGATCGCCGGCATCGGCCCCAGGCCCTGGCCGAACTTGGAGTA
This sequence comes from Pseudomonas lurida, assembly GCF_002563895.1. Taxonomy (NCBI): domain Bacteria; kingdom Pseudomonadati; phylum Pseudomonadota; class Gammaproteobacteria; order Pseudomonadales; family Pseudomonadaceae; genus Pseudomonas; species Pseudomonas lurida. The sequence goes on from NZ_PDJB01000001.1 coordinate 968,575, forward strand.
GAACGGCAGCAGCAGGCCGAACAGGGCGATGGACGGCACCGTCAGCAGCACCGTGGCGCTGGCTTGCAATGGGCCGGCCAGGGTCGGGAAGCGCGTCATCAGGATGCCCAGGGGCACGCCGATCAGGATCGCGAGGATCACGGCGATGCCGACCAGGGTAATGTGCTGCCAGGTCAGGTGCAGGACCTGGGCCCAATCAAGATGGGAAAAGGCGTTTAAAAATTCCATGTCTTCTCCTCTTTTAGTTGATTGGATGTTGGCGCAGGAAATCTGCGGCGACAGCGGAAGGGCTTTCATGGTCGACGTCGACCCGCGCGTTCAGCTGGCGCATGGTTGCGTCGTCGAACAGGTCGGCCAGTGGTTTGAGTTCAGCGGCGAGCGTCGGGTGCTGGTCGAGGTATTCCTGGCGGATCACCGGCGCGGCGGTGTAGTCGGGGAAGTAGTGCTTGTCGTCTTCCAGCAGCTTCAACTTGAAGGCATTAAGGCGGCCGTCGGTGGTGTAGACCAGGCCGGCAAACACCTGGCCGTTACGCAGGGCGGTGTAGACCAGGCCGGCGTCCATCTGCCGGGTGTTTTTGCGCGTGAGGTTCATGTCATACAGCTTGACCATGCCGCCCATGCCGTCGGAACGGTTGGCGAACTCGGTGTCCAGCGCGACCAGGCGTGTGCCTTTGGTTTTTTCCGCCAGGGCTTGGGTGAGGTCGCTGATGCTGTTGATCTGCGGGAATTCCTTGGCCACGTTCTCGGGCAGGGCCAGGGCGTAAGTGTTGCTGAAGCGCGACGGCGAGAGCCAGACCAGGCCTTTTTTCGCGTCGAGTTCTTTCACTCTTGCGTAGGACTGTTCGCTGTCGAGTTTCTCGTCGACATGGTTGTAGGCCACCAGCGACACGCCGGTGTATTCCCAGATCAGGTCCAGTTGCCCACTCTCCTGGGCACTGCGTGCCAGGTTGCTGCCCAGGCCACCGGTTACACGGGCGTCATAGCCCTTGGTGCGCAGGTACTGGGACGTGATTTCGGCGAGCAGGGTCTGTTCGGTGAACACCCGGGCGCCGATGCGGATCACAGGTTTTTCGGCGGCTTGCGCAATACCTGCAAACAGCAGGACGCAGCTCAATATCAGGGTCAGTCTTTTCATGTGATTTCCTTTGCCAAGCCTTAAGACGGACGCAACCCGCGTTCCAGCCAGAGGCGGCTGGCCATGGTCACCAGACCGTCAAGCAGCAATGCCAGCAACGCGGTGCATGCGGCGCCGAGCAGCAATTGCGGCTGATTGTTCAGGGCGATGCCAGGGAAGATCAGGCTGCCCAGGCTGTTAGCGCCAATCAGGAACGCCAGCGGTGCGGTACCCACGTTGATCGCCAGGGCCACGCGCACACCACCGATGATGATTGGCACGGCGTTGGGCAACTCCACGCGAAACAGCACCTGGCGCGGCGTCATGCCGATGCCGGTGGCGGCTTCTTTGAGCGAGCCTTGAACGTTTTTGAGGCCTTCGTAGGTGTTGCGCACAATGGGCAGCAACGAGGCGAGGAACAACGCGAAGATGGCCGGGCCACTGCCGATGCCGAGGACGCCGAGGGCGATGGCCAGTACGGCCAGGGGAGGGACGGTGTTGCCGATGTTGAAGATCTGCATGAAGCGTTCTGCGCGCCCGACCATGTTCGGTCGGCTGAGCAGGATACCGGCGGGGATCCCTACAACGATGGCTGCCAGCATGGAGACAAGAACGAGGATCAGGTGTGCTTGCAGGTAAAACAACAAATCGTCGCGGTACAGTTCGATCGTGTTGATGCCGATCCAGTGGACCAGCAGGGCCAGGAGAGCGACGACAACCGCTCCTCCTATCAGCCCTTTGCCATAGCGAATAGCCACAGGCGGACTCCTTTTTTCTTTTGTCGGCGAACACATTTCCTAGCGGCAATGCCATTCCTGGCTGTCGGCGAATGTGGTCGCGAAATGCAGCTCGCCGATACCGGCAACGCGGTATGCGATCGAGCCATGAGCGCAGCCTCGTCAGGCTAACTTGCTGATTTATCAGCCCCTGTTCCGAGTGCGGCAGCAGGGGAGTGGACGTCTCTACCTTTTAAAAGGTTCCACACTTGGCAGCATTTAGCCACCCCCAATCGGGTGAACGGTGGTCCGGCACCCGGGGTTTGCGCTATACTCGCAGCCCTTTTTTGACTCACCTGCCAGGCGATTTCCCATGACCCACCAGGCCGCCGAAGTCGCGAAACGCCGCACTTTCGCCATTATTTCCCACCCCGATGCCGGTAAAACCACCATCACCGAGAAGCTCTTGCTGATGGGCAAGGCAATCGCAGTGGCCGGCACGGTGAAATCCCGCAAATCCGACCGCCATGCCACCTCCGACTGGATGGAAATGGAAAAACAACGGGGTATCTCCATTACCACGTCGGTCATGCAGTTCCCGTATCGCGACCACATGGTCAACCTGCTCGACACCCCGGGCCACGAAGACTTCTCCGAAGACACCTACCGCACCCTGACTGCAGTGGACTCGGCGTTGATGGTCCTCGACGGCGGTAAGGGCGTAGAGCCACGTACCATCGCGCTGATGGACGTGTGCCGTCTGCGTGACACGCCGATCGTCAGCTTCATCAACAAACTCGACCGCGATATCCGCGACCCGATCGAGTTGCTCGATGAAATCGAAGCCGTCCTGAAGATCAAGGCCGCGCCGATTACCTGGCCGATCGGTTGCTACCGCGACTTCAAGGGCGTGTACCACCTGGCCGACGACTACATCATTGTCTACACCGCCGGCCATGGTCACGAGCGCACCGAAACCAAGATCATCGAGAAACTCGACTCGGACGAAGCCCGCGCCCACCTGGGTGACGAGTACGACCGCTTTGTCGACCAGTTGGAACTGGTGCAGGGCGCCTGTCATGAGTTCAACCAGCAGGAGTTCCTCGACGGCCAACTGACCCCGGTGTTCTTCGGGACCGCCCTGGGCAACTTCGGTGTCGACCACGTACTCGATGCTGTCGTCGACTGGGCGCCGCGCCCACTGGCACGCGTGGCCAACGAGCGCACCGTGGAGCCGGTGGAAGAGAAGTTCTCGGGCTTCGTGTTCAAGATCCAGGCGAACATGGACCCCAAGCACCGCGACCGTATCGCCTTCATGCGCATCTGCTCCGGCAAATACGAAAAAGGCATGAAGATGCGCCACGTGCGCACCGGCAAGGACGTGCGCATCGGCGATGCCCTGACGTTCTTCTCCTCCGAGCGTGAACAGCTCGAAGAAGCCTACGCCGGCGACATCATCGGCCTGCACAACCATGGCACCATCCAGATCGGCGACACCTTCACCGAAGGCGAAGCGCTGGGCTTTACCGGCATCCCGCACTTCGCCCCGGAACTGTTCCGCCGCGTACGCCTGCGTGACCCGCTGAAATCCAAGCAACTGCGCCAGGGCCTGCAGCAATTGGCGGAAGAGGGCGCCACCCAGGTGTTCTTCCCCGAGCGCAGCAACGACATCATCCTCGGCGCCGTCGGCGTGCTGCAGTTCGACGTGGTCGCCAGCCGCCTGAAAGAGGAATACAAGGTCGAATGCTCCTACGAGCCAATCACCGTGTACTCCGCGCGCTGGATCGATTGCAGCGATATGAAGAAGCTGGAAGAGTTCTCCAACAAGGCTGTGGAAAACCTGGCGGTGGACGGCGGTGGTCACCTGACCTACCTGGCTCCGACCCGGGTGAACTTGGCGTTGATGGAAGAGCGCTGGCCGGATGTGAAATTCCGCGCGACCCGCGAGCACCACTAATTCCTGAGCGCTGCAAAACAAAATGTGGGAGGGGGCTTGCCCCCTCCCACATTTTTTTGTCTCCATCAAGCGTGGGATTGGCGATAACCCTGCATCGGGTCTAGCGTTTACCCACCGACTGTAAAGGAGACAATCGTGCGAAATACTCAACGCGCCATCCCCCTGGTGTTGCTGGCCGCCCTAGGGCTGACGGCCCTTCCAGCCCTGGCGGGCGCAGGGGCGCCGCAGTGGAAAGACACCGGCCCGGTTACCAAGAAAAAGCAGCAGGAGGTCAACTCCGGCAGTTGGCAGCCCCAGGCCCAGCCTGCGCCCAAGGAGGATGCAGAAAACCCTTACAACGAAGGCGAGGACAGCGAGACCTACGACGATGGCGACACCTGACGCCTGGCGTAAACCCGGCATTGGAACTAGCGTCTAAGCTGATGAGGGTAAACCGCTGTCGTGCAGATTCATCTACTGACTGGATGGAAATCGACCATGAGTATTTTTCAACGTGTGGTGCTGTTGATAAAAGTGCTGGTGCTGTTGTCGTTGGGGATGTCGACGGCCTGGGCACATAACCCGGTGCAGAGCGGTCAGGCGAGCGTGTCGGCGTCGCATGACAAGGGCCTGCAACTGGCCAAGTCCGAAGCCGAGCCTGGGGACCAAGACCAGGGTGGCAGCAAGGACGATGATGACTCCACCACTAACGAGCCGGACAGTGACGACCCAGACGACGATGATGGCGACAGCCAAACGTAGGCGCTGATCAAAAAAAAGCCCCTCCCAACAGGCTGATGCGCAACCTGATGGAAAGGGCTTGTAGAACACCTGTCATGCCCTGGCTTTATCGCCAGGGCATTTTTGTTGCACGCAGGCTCAGGCCACGAACTGCTCCGCGTAGTGGCAAGCCACCTGGCGGTTGTCCAGCGGCCGCAACAACGGCTCCTCACTGCTGCAACGCGCTGTCGCATACGGGCAACGCTTGTGGAACGCGCAGCCAGGTGGCGGGTTCAGCGGGTTGGGCAGCTCGCCGACGATCTTGATCTTCGGCTTGTTCGGGTCCGGGTGGATGGTCGGGGTGGCCGACAGCAGTGCCTGGGTATACGGGTGCAGCGGGCGGGCGTAGATGTCTTCCTTGGGGCCCACTTCAACCGGGCGGCCGAGGTACATCACCATCACGTCGTCGGCAACGTGTTGCACCACCGCGAGGTTGTGGGAGATGAACACGTAGGCTGTGTTGAACTCCTGCTGCAGGTCCATGAACAGGTTGAGCACCTGGGCCTGGATCGATACGTCCAGTGCGGAGGTTGGCTCATCGGCAACCAGCACTTTCGGTTGCAGCATCATGGCGCGGGCGAGGGCGATCCGCTGGCGTTGACCACCGGAGAACATGTGCGGGTAACGCTGATAATGCTCAGGGCGCAGGCCCACTTGCTTCATCATCGCCTGCACTTTCTCGCGGCGTTCGGCGGCGGACAGGTTGGTGTTGATCAACAGCGGCTCACCCAGTTGATCACCGACTTTCTGCCGAGGGTTCAGCGAGGCGTACGGGCTCTGGAACACCATCTGCACGTCTTTGCGCAATTGCTTGCGCTGAGCCTTGTCGGCGCCGGCGACTTCCTGGCCGGCGATTTTCAACGAGCCCGAGGACGGTTCTTCAATCAGCGTCAGTGCACGGGCCAGGGTGGATTTGCCGCAACCCGACTCGCCCACAACGGCGAGGGTCTTGCCGGCTTCCAGCTCGAAGGACACGCCATTGAGGGCACGCACAGTGGCATGGCCCTTGAACAGGCCACGGGACACTTCGTAGTGACGGGTCAGGTCGCGGGCGGTAAGAACGACGGCCATTACGCCACCTCCTGGTTCAAGGGGTAGAAGCAGCGCGCGAGGCTGTTGCTTTTCGGGTCAAGGCCGGGACGCTGGGTGCGGCAGTTTTCCTGCACGTACGGGCAACGCGGCGACAGCAGGCAACCCTGCGGACGGTCATAACGACCGGGCACGATACCCGGCAGCGTGGCCAGACGCGTGGCGCCGAGGCTATGCTCGGGGATCGCCTTGAGCAGGGCTTCGCTGTACGGGTGCGCTGGGATATCGAACAGTTGCGGCACCTGGCCGACCTCGACTGCTTGCCCTGCGTACATCACGCACACGCGCTGGGCGGTTTCCGCCACGACCGCGAGGTCGTGGGTGATCAGCACCAGGCCCATGTTCTGCTCTTTCTGCAGGGCCAGTAGCAGGTCCATGATCTGCGCTTGAATGGTGACGTCCAGAGCGGTGGTCGGTTCGTCGGCGATCAGCAGTTTTGGCTCGCCAGCAATCGCCATGGCGATTGCCACCCGCTGGCTCATGCCACCGGAGAGTTGGTGCGGGTATGCATCCATACGGCTGGCAGCGCCCGGGATTTCAACCTTTTCCAACAGCTCGATGGCACGCTTGCGCGCTTGCTTGCCGGACATTTTCAGGTGCAGGCGCAGCACTTCTTCAATCTGGAACCCCACGGTGTAGCTGGGGTTCAGGGCGGTCATCGGGTCCTGGAACACCATCGCCAGGTCTTTGCCGACGATCTGGCGGCGCTGGCGGTTGCTCAACTTGAGCATGTCCTTGCCGTCAAAGTTCAGCGCGTCGGCGGTGACGATGCCGGGATGCTCGATCAGGCCCATCAGCGCCATCATGGTCACGGATTTACCCGACCCCGACTCGCCAACGATCGCCAGTACTTCGCCTTTGTCGACGGAAATGTCGAGGCCATCGACCACCGGTACGGCGGTCTTGTCGCCGAAGCGGACGTTGAGATTCTTGATTTCTAACAGTGACATGGGAATCTCCTCAGGCGGCGTTCTTGAGTTTCGGGTCCAGCGCGTCGCGCAGGCCGTCACCCATCAAGTTGATTGCCAGCACGCTGAGCAAAATGGTCAAACCAGGCAGGCTCACGACCCACCAGGCGCGTTCGATGTAGTCACGGGCCGAAGCCAGCATGGTGCCCCACTCGGGGGTTGGCGGTTGTACGCCAAGACCAAGGAAGCCCAGGGCCGCGGCATCGAGGATCGCCGAGGAGAAACTCAGGGTGGCCTGGACGATCAGCGGCGCCATGCAGTTAGGCAGCACGGTGATGAACATCAGGCGCGGCAGGCCTGCGCCGGCGAGGCGGGCGGCGGTCACGTAGTCGCGGTTCAGTTCGCCCATGACCGCAGCGCGGGTCAGGCGGACGTAGGACGGCAGCGACACGATAGCGATCGCAATCACGGTGTTGATCAGGCCAGGGCCGAGGATCGCGACAATGGCAACGGCCAGCAGCAGCGACGGCAGGGCCAGCATGATGTCCATCAGGCGCATGATGGTCGGGCCGAGCAGGCGCGGGAAGAAGCCGGCGAACAGGCCCAGCAGGATGCCCGGGATCAGCGACATCACCACCGACGACAAACCGATCAGCAAGGACAGGCGCGAGCCCTGGATCAGGCGCGAGAGCAAGTCACGGCCCAGTTCGTCGGTGCCGAGCAGGAACTGCATCTGCCCGCCTTCCAGCCAGGCCGGTGGGGTCAGCAGGAAGTCGCGGTATTGCTCGCTCGGGTTATGCGGTGCAACCCATGGGGCGAAAATCGCGCAGAACACGATCAGCAACATGAACAGCAGGCCGGCAACCGCGCCTTTGTTCTTGGAGAAGGCTTGCCAGAATTCTTTGTACGGGGACGGGTACAGCAGGCTTTGATCGACTGCTGACACTTGAGTAGGTGTGGTCATGGTCATGATCTCAGCGCTGGTGACGGATGCGTGGGTTGGCGAAGCCGTAGAGGACATCCACTACGAAGTTCACCAGGATCACCAGGCAGGCGATCAGCAGGATGCCGTTCTGCACCACCGGGTAGTCCCGCGCGCCAATGGCTTCGATCAGCCATTTGCCGATGCCGGGCCAGGAGAAGATGGTTTCGGTCAGGACCGCACCGGCCAGCAGCGTGCCGACTTGCAGGCCGACCACGGTCAGCACCGGGATCAGTGCGTTGCGCAGTCCGTGCACGAACACCACGCGTGCCGGCGACAGGCCCTTGGCCTTGGCGGTGCGAATGTAGTCTTCACGCAGGACTTCGAGCATCGACGAACGGGTCATCCGCGCGATCACCGCCAGCGGGATGGTGCCGAGCACGATGGCCGGCAGGATCAGGTGGTGCAGGGCGTCGAAGAAGGCGTCCGGCTCGTCAGCCAGCAGGGTGTCGATCAGCATGAAGCCGGTGCGCGGCTCGATGTCGTAGAGCAGGTCGATACGCCCGGAAACCGGGGTCCAGCCCAGGCTTACCGAGAAGAACATGATCAGGATCAGGCCCCACCAGAAGATCGGCATCGAATATCCCGCCAGGGAGATGCCCATTACCCCATGGTCGAACAGGGATCCTCGCTTCAGCGCCGCGATCACCCCGGCCAACAGGCCCAGGATACCGGCGAACAACAGGGCAGCCATGGACAGTTCCAGGGTCGCCGGGAAGAGCGCGGTGAATTCGGTCCACACGCTGGTGCGGGTGCGCAGCGATTCGCCAAGGTCGCCCTGGGCGAGCTTGCCGACGTAATCCAGGTATTGCGCATACAACGGCTTGTTAAGGCCAAGGCGTTCCATTGCCTGTGCGTGCATCTCGGGGTCGACGCGCCGCTCGCCCATCATGACTTCAACGGGGTCGCCAGGGATCATGCGAATCAACGCAAACGTGAGCAACGTTATGCCGAAAAACGTGGGGATCAATAACCCCAGTCGGCGGGCAATAAAACTAAACATCTTGTCGTTTACCTCAATCAGCCGGTTAGGCAGGTCCGGCACCGTCAGTGTCGACGGTGCCGAGCGTTTTTCTTATTTACTTCACCTGGGTAGTGGCGAAGTTATTGTTCGTCAGAGGGCTTTGGGTATATCCCTCGACGTTCTTGCGCATGGCGGTGAACATTTTCGGGTAAGCCATGGGAATCCACGGTTGGTCCTTGTCGAAAACGTCCATTGCTTGTTCATAGAGTGCAGCGCGTTGTGCGGGTTCAGCGATAGCGCGCGCCTTGTCGATCAAGTCTTGAAACTCCTTGTTACACCAGCGCGCGTAGTTTTCGCCGTTTTTCGCTGCATCGCAACTCAGGTTCGGCGTGAGGAAGTTATCCGGGTCGCCGTTATCCCCCGCCCAACCGGCGGACACCATGTCGTGCTCGCCGTTTTTAGCACGCTTGAGCATTTCGCCCCATTCCATGACTTTGATATTCACCTTCAGGCCAATCTGCGCCAGATCCGCCTGCATGCGCTGTGCGCCGAGCATCGGGTTAGGGTTGGTCGGGCCGCCGCCGTTACGGGTGAACAGGGTGAACTCGGTGCCTTCCGGCACGCCGGCTTCCTTGAGCAGGGCGCGGGCCTTATCGAGGTCGCGCGGTGGGTTTTTCAGCTTGTCGTTGAATCCCAGCAGCGTGGGTGGAAACGGGCCGGTGGCATCGACAGCGTTGCCTTTGCCGTACAGCGATTCGTTGTAGCCTTTTTTGTCGAACGCGATGTTGATCGCATGACGCACCCGCGCGTCGCTCATGTACTTGTGGGTGGTGTTCAGTGCGGTGTAGGCGGTGGTCATCGCCGCCAGTTCATCGACCTTCAGGTTCGGGTCTTTCTTGATGCTGGGCAGGTCATCGGGCTTGGGATATAGCGCGACCTGGCATTCGTTGGCCTTGAGCTTCTGCAGGCGCACGTTGTTGTCGACGGCAATGGCCAGGATCAACGGGTCGGCCGGCGGCTTGCCACGGAAGTATTCCGGGTTGGCCTTGAAGCGTACCTGAGCATCTTTCTGATAGCGGATGAAGATGAACGGGCCGGTGCCGATCGGCTTGCTATTGAGCTCATCGGTCTTACCGGCGGCGAGCAGTTTGTCGGCGTATTCAGCGGAGTGGATGGCGGTAAACGGCATCGCGACATCGGCCAGGAACGGTGCTTCAGGGCGCGTCAGGGTGAAGACCACCGTGTGGTCATCAGTCTTCTCGACGCTTTTGAGCAGTTCCTTGAAGCCCATGCTTTCGAAATAGGGGAAACCTGTGGCGGATTTGTTATGCCAAGGGTGTTTCGGGTCCAACTGGCGTTGGAAGCTCCAGAGCACGTCATCGGCATTCAAGTTGCGCGTGGGCTTGAAGTAGTCGGTGGTGTGGAACTTGACGTCATCACGCAGGTGGAACGTATAGGTCAGGCCGTCATCACTGATTTCCCAGGTCTTGGCGAGCGCGGGAACGATTTCAGTGGTGCCTGGCTTGAAGTCCACCAGACGGTTGAACATGGTTTCAGCGGCGGCGTCTGCGGTCACGGCCGTGGTGTACAGGACCGGGTCGAAACCTTCCGGGCTGGCTTCGGTGCAGACAACCAGTGGTTTGGCCGAAACGCCGATCGCCACGCTCAACAGCGCGGCGGCCATGGTGGCTTGTAGCGGAAGCATTTTCATTCATAGCCCTCTGCAATCGATGGGACCAGACAAGCGTAGACGGCGGGCTCGTCCTGAGCCCGCCGTCTACCTGGCGCTAATTAAAGAATGTTGAACGGGATGGTGGTCACCAGACGGAACTCTTTGATGCTGCCGTCGGATTGGAACTCGCTACCGCGGTGCTCAACGTAGGTTGCACGCACGGTGGTGGCCTTGAGCGCGCCGCTCTGGATGGCGTAAGAGGCGCCTACACCGTATTCCTGGTGTTTTTCGCCGTCTTGTTTCTGGATGCCGTCGTAGGCGAACTTGGCCCGGCCGTTGTTGCCGGTGTAGTGAGTACCGTCGATGTCCCAGCCGCGCGCCGAGTAGGCGTTGAACTTCAGGCCTGGCACGCCGTATTCGGCCATGTTGATGCCGTAGGCGATCTGGAAGGATTTCTCGTTCGGACCGTTGAAGTCAGAGGTCAGGGAGTTGGCCAGGTAGATGCCGTTGGTTTCGTGCAGGTAGTCGAAGTACTCGTTACCGTTCACTTGCTGGTAGGAGAACGTCAGGCTGTGAGCCTGGTGCGCCAGGCCCAGGGACAGGGAGAAGGTATCGTTGTCGATTTCCCCCATCTCTTTTTTGCCTTCATCGACCGTTTTGTAGTAGTTGAAACCGGTGGTCAGCGCCAGTTGCTGGGCATCACCCAACTCGTGGGTAGCGCCGAAGTAGTACTGGTTCCAGAAGTCCTTCACGTTAGCGCCGAAGACGCTGACTTTCAGGCTTTTCAGCGGCTGGTAGTTCAGGCCCAGGGTGGACACCTTGTCGGTCTCCGCGCCATTGCCGTATTCGCTACGGAATTTCGACAGGCTCTGTTCGGTACGTGGCGAAACGCGGTCAAACACGCCGCCCTGGAACGACAGGTTGCTGAACTCTTCGCTGTTGAAGCTCACACCTTCGAAGCTCGATGGCAGTGCACGGTTGCCGATGGTGTCGACGATGCCGCTGCTGAAGTTCTGACGACCGGCGGTCAAGGTGGTGTTCGATACGCGGAACTGCACGTTGGCCAGGCCCAGTTTGCTCCACTGGCCTACTGCATCACCGTCGGAGTCAGCCAGTGTACGGTTGGAACCGCCCTTGATGTCACGCTTGCTGCGGTCCAGGACCAACGCGTTGTAGACCGCCAATTCGGTCTTGACGCCTACGGTGCCTTGGGTGAAACCCGAGCTGGCGTTGATGATGGTGCCCTGTACCCAGTTGGTACGGTTACGGTCGGTACGGGTTTGACCGTGCTTCTGGTATTCGAAGTTGCCGCCACGGTACTTGCTCTCGTGGGAGTACCAGTTACGCGTGGTGCCACCCAGGCTGAAGTCTTCGATAAAGCCCTTGGCTTCGCTTTGGGCGCTGGTGCCGGCCAATGTGGTGGGAACGAAGTCCTGGCTGGTGGATTCAGCGTAGGCGGTGGCCGTGATGCTGCTGATGGCCAGGGCCAGAAGCGCTTTGCTGCTCAGTTTCATTGATGAAGCTCCTTTGGTTCTCTTTTTAATGCCGGTCTTTTTTGGTGATCCGGCTATTGGGTGTGTAACTCGTTCAAGCCATGGCAAACGTTTGGCGTAGGAAAAATCCCAACAAAAGGCCGCGCGTTTGCAGCAAGGCGGGTTTCGCCCTGCGCAATCCGGTTATTTTCTTATGGGGTGATACTGACGCCCGAGAACACGTTGCGGCCGAAGGGGCTGACTTTGAACCCTTCGACGTTGGCGCTTAACGGCTGGTTGACCGTCGAGTGGGCGACTGGCGTGATCGGCACCTGCTGCTTGAGCAGTTGCTGCGCCTGTTTGTAGAGAACAGTCCTTTGTTCGCGGTCGGTCACGACCTTGGCTTGCTTGATCAGCTTGTCGTACGCCGGGTCACACCACATGGAGTAGTTGTTCCCGCCGATGGCGTCGCAGCTGTAGAGGGTGCCCAGCCAGTTGTCCGGGTCACCATTGTCGCCGGTCCAGCCGATCAGGCTCACATCGTGCTCACCGTTCTTGGTGCGCTTGATGTACTCGCCCCACTCATAGCTGACGATCTTGACCTTGAGGCCGATCTTGGCCCAGTCGCTTTGCAGCATCTCGGCCATCAGCTTGGCGTTGGGGTTGTAGGGGCGTTGTACGGGCATCGCCCACAGGGTGATTTCGGTGCCTTCCTTCACGCCGGCAGCCTTGAGCAGTTCCTTGGCTTTTTCCGGGTTGTAGGCGGCGTCCTTGATGCTGTCGTCGTAGGACCATTGCGTCGGCGGCATGGCGTTGACCGCCAGTTGCCCTGCGCCCTGGTACACCGCATTCAGGATGCTCTGCTTGTTCACCGCCATGTCCAGCGCCTGGCGCACTTCAAGCTGGTCGAACGGCTTATGGCGCACGTTGTAGGCGATGTAGCCGAGGTTGAACCCTGGTTTGGTCAGCAGTTGCAGCTTGGGGTCCGCCTTGAGGGCGTCGACGTCAGCCGGGCGTGGATGCAGGGTCACCTGACATTCGCCGGCCTTGAGTTTTTGCACCCGCACCGACGGGTCGGTGTTGATGGCGAAAATCAACTGGTCCAGCTTGACCTTGCTCGGGTCCCAGTACTGTTTGTTGGCCACATAACGGATCTGCGAATCTTTCTGATAGCGCTGGAACGCGAAGGGGCCAGTGCCGATCGGCTTCTGGTTGATGTCGCTGGGTTTGCCGGCCTTGAGCAATTGCTCGGCGTATTCAGCCGACAGGATAGCGGCGAAGCTCATGGCGATGTTCTGGATGAACGCGGCGTCAACCGTGTTCAGGGTGATCACCACCGTGTGCAGGTCGGTTTTCTCGACCTTGGCAATATTCTTGTTCAGGCTCATCCCGTTGAAGTACGGAAACTCGGTGGGGTAGGCCTTGCGGAACGGGTGGTCGGGGTCAAGCATGCGATTGAAGGTGAACAGCACGTCGTCGGCATTGAAGTCCCGCGTCGGCTTGAATTCCTTGTTGCTGTGGAATTTCACCCCTTCACGCAGGTGAAAGGTGTAGGTCAGGCCATCTGGCGAAATATCCCACTTGGTAGCCAGCGCGGGTACGACACCTGTCTCGCCCTTTTCAAACTCAACCAGACGGTTGTACAGCGGCTCGGCCGCATCGTTATCGGTGGCGGTGGTGTATTGCGCGGTGTCAAAGCCAGCCGGGCTGCCTTCCGAGCAGAACACCAGGCTCTTCTTGTCGGCGGCCTGGCCCATCGTGGCCACAGCCAGCAGGCTGGTGCCAAAAATTGCGGATAGAACGGTGGTATGGCGCATGACGATCCCGATCCTTGTTTGTAATTGTCATCAGTGAACAATCACCCTGGCGTACGGCCAGGGAAACATCACTGATCCCACACTCAGCAAGTGCCTTTCCGAATATGGAGCTTCTGCCGTCCTACGACGTTATGGGTCGCGGACTTCACAGTAAATGCGCCAAATCGGATTGACCTTGTAGGCAACGGCGCCGCGCATCGCAGTTCATTGCTGTAGGACGCAACGACTGCGAGCGTGGTTTGTTTCCTACGGGCCTGGCGGATGCAATAACGGCGACGTTATGAAACGTCGCCGTCAAGGCTCCTTACTTGCCGCTTACGCTCACGCCGTAGAAGGAGTTCAAGCCAAACGGGCTGATCTTGAAGTCCTGCACGGTGTTGCGCATGGGTTGATACACCGTCGAGTGCGCGATAGGTGTCATCGGGACTGCATCTTTGAGGATATGTTGCGCCTGCTTGTACAGCTCGGTGCGTTTGGCGACATCCGATGTGGCCTTGGCTTCTTTCACGATGCCATCGAATTTCTTGTCGCACCATTTGGAGAAGTTGTTACCGGACAGCGAGTCGCAGCCGAACAGCACGTTCAGCCAGTTGTCCGGGTCACCATTGTCACCGCTCCAGCCAATGATCATGGCCTGGTTCTCGCCACCTTTGGAGCGCTTGATGTACTCGCCCCACTCGTAGCTGGTGATCTTCACGTTGAGACCGATCTTCTTCCAGTCGTTTTGCAGCATTTCCGCCATCAGCTTGGCGTTCGGGTTGTACGGACGCTGAACCGGCATGGCCCACAGGACGATTTCAGTCCCTTCCTTGACGCCGGCTTCCTTGAGCAGCGACTTGGCTTTCTCCGGATCGTACTTGGCGTCCTTGATGGTGGTGTCATACGACCATTGGGTCGGCGGCATGGCGTTGACGGCCAATTGGCCGGCGCCCTGGTACACGGAGTCGATGATCTGCTGCTTGTTCACCGACATGTCCAGCGCCTGGCGTACGCGCAGGTCAGCCAGCGGGTTCGGCTGGTCGCTGCCCTTGACCTTGTCCATGACGTTGTAGGCGATGTAGCCCAGGTTGAAACCAGCCTGGTTCGGCAGTTTCAGGTCCTTGTCAGCTTCCAGCGCCTTGAGGTCGGCCGGACGTGGGAACAAGGTGATCTGGCATTCGTTTTTCTTGAGCTTCTGGATACGCACCGACGGGTCAGTGGTGATGGCGAAGATCAGGTTGTCGATCTTCACGTCTTCAGGTTTCCAGTAGTCCTTGTTGCCGGTGTAGCGGATGTTCGAGTCTTTCTGGTAGCTCTTGAACACGAACGGGCCAGTGCCGATTGGCTTCTGGTTGATGTCCGCGGCCTTGCCTTCTTTCAGCAGTTGGGCGGCGTATTCAGCCGACTGGATCGAAGCGAAGCTCATTGCCAGGTTCTGGATGAAGGCGGCGTCCACGGTGCCAAGGGTGAACTTGACGGTGTGTTCATCGACCTTCTCGATGTTCTTGATGTTGGTGTCCATCCCCATGTCCGTGAAGTACGGGAACTCGGTGGGGTAGGCTTTGCGGAACGGATCGTCCTTGTTGATCATGCGGTTGAACGTGAACAGCACGTCATCGGCATTGAAGGTACGGGTCGGCTTGAAGTACGAGGTGGTGTGGAACTTGACGCCGTCGCGCAGGTGGAAGGTGTAGGTCAAGCCATCCGGGGAAACGTCCCAGCTGGTAGCCAGGCCAGGAATCACAGCGGTGCCGCCGCGTTCGAACTGGGTCAGGCGGTTGAACATGGTTTCGGCCGAGGCATCGAAGTCTGTTCCGGTGGTGTACTGGCCTGGGTCAAAACCGGCCGGGCTCCCTTCGGAGCAGAACACCAGGTTAGTCGCCGCTTGGGCGAAAGGAGCTGCGGCCATAAGGCCAGCGCTAACAATTAACGGAATGACTGCGTGTTTAAGCATGTTGGCCTCATGATTTGTTGTCATTTTTGGTGGTGAGGGCGACCTCGTGAGTCGGCCTGCGGATACTTATGCAGGCGCCATACCCAATGCAAGATGCTGAACCGTTACGAGGGTGAAACAGTGGTACGAACGTACAGGAATGTCGCAATTATGAAAGTTTGTACATATTTGCGCATATTTTGAGGGTTTTTTCGGTGCAGCAGACGCACCAAAAATGACCAACCGAGGCGTCTAGCGCACTCGGTTGGGGCGTCGCTGTTACTTATCTAGACTCACGCCATAGAACGGGGTCAGTCCAAAGGGGCTGATCTTGAAGTCCTTCACTTCCTTGCGCAGTGGTTGGAAAACCGTCGAGTTTGCAATGGGCGTTATAGGTACTTGTTCCTTAAGGATTTTCTGTGCCTGTTGATACCACTTGATGCGCTGCTCGCGGTCGTTGCTGACCTTGGCTTGTTGCACGAGTTTATCGTAGGCCGGGTTACACCATTTGGCGTAGTTGCTGCCCTTGACTGCGGCACAACTGTAGAGCACGCCCAACCAGTTATCCGGGTCGCCATTGTCGCCAGTCCAGCCGTAGATCATCGCGTCATGCTCACCGTTTTTAGCGCGCTTGATGTACTCGCCCCACTCATAGCTGACGATATTGGCCTTGATGCCAATTTTCTCCCAATCCTGTTGGATCATTTGTGCCGACATGCGCGCGTTGGGGTTGGACGCACGTTGTACGGTCATTGCCCAGAGGTTGATGGTGGTACCAGGTGCAACCCCTGCTTCTTTTAGTAGCGCACGGGCTTTGGTCGGGTCGTGGGGTGCATCCTTGATGCTGGGGTCATAAGACCACTGCGCAGGCGGCAGCGCGTTCTGCGCCAATTGCCCGGCGCTCTGGTACACGGCCTTGATAATCGCCGGCTTGTCGATGGCCATGTCCAGCGCCTGGCGCACCTTGAGCTGGTCCAACGGCGGGTGGGTCACGTTGTAGGCCAGGAAGCCCAGGTTGAACCCGGCCTGTTGCAGCACGCGCAGGTTCGGGTCCTGCTTCATCACTTCAATGTCGGCAGGGCGTGGGTAACCACTGACCTGGCATTCGCCAGCCTTGAGCTTTTGCAGGCGCGATGCAGCATCCGGGGTGATCGCGAACACCAGGTTGTCGAGCTTCACGTCCTCGGGCTTCCAATACTGTTTGTTGGCCACGTAGCGGATCTGCGAGTCCTTCTGATAGCGCTTGAACACAAACGGCCCGGTGCCCACGGGCTTCTGGTTAATGTCCGAGGCTGTGCCTTGTTTCAACAGTTGGGCAGCGTACTCGGCGGACTGCACCGAGGCGAAGCTCATGGCCAGGTTCTGCACAAATGATGCATCGACGTTATTCAGGTTGAAGCGCACGGTGTGTTCGTCAAGTTTGTCGACGCTCTTGATCGTGGTGTTCAAACCCATGTCGGTGAAGTACGGCGATTCGGAGGGGTAGGCCTGGCGGAAGGGGCTCTGTGCATCCAGCAGCCGATTGAAGGTGAACAGCACATCATCCGCGTTGAAATCGCGGGTAGGGGTGAAGAAATCGGTGGTGTGGAACTTGACGCCATCGCGCAGGTGGAAGGTGTAGGTCAGGCCGTCTTTGGAGACCTCCCAGCTCGTCGCCAGGCCGGGCTCCACTTCGGTGCCGCCGCGCTTGAACTGGGTCAGGCGGTTGAACACGGTTTCAGCGGAAGCATCAAAATCGGTGCCGCTGGTGTACTGGCTGGGGTCGAATCCGGCGGGGCTGGCTTCGGAGCAGTAGACCAGGGTGGTGGCCGCATGGGCCATCGGCATAAAAGCCAACAGGCCGGCGGCGAGGAGCAGCGGTTTTAAGGTGATTCTTTCCATGGAGACCCCTGAAGTGGCAGGCATATATGAGCTGCTCAAACGAAAACGGCGCTACCGAGGGTAACGCCGTTCAGGGGGATCAGGTAAGAGGGCAGTTATTGACCCGCCTTACGGACCGGGTGCGACGGACACCTCGATATTGGTTGGCGCGTTTTTATCGATCACATAGGGCGCGTCCAGTTCGTTGCTCGCGCGTATCGTAAATGTCCTGGTGATGGTGACCTCCACGCCAGGAACATGGTTGATATCCTGCTCCGGATTGGAGAGGTGCCCTCTGGATGTGATCCGTACCGTGGTCACGTCCTTGGCAGGGACATGCTCGATATGAAACTGGGTATCGTCAGCGCCGAAGTAGTAGCCGTCCTGCAGCACCGAGCCCCCGTTCAAATCGATGGTCGCGGGTGCAATGGAGCCCTGATGCGCCACTTCGGAGATACGGGCGCGCAAATCGGCATCGGGGACGGCTTGCTCAAACTGCTTCAATCGTGCTTGCCGGATGCCCTCGGCCGAGTCTGCCTCGGCATTCAGTCGCTGAGTATTTAGCAGCCTGTTTTCTGTCGTGGTGACGGTGTAGGGGTTACGGTTTATATCCAAGACAAAGTTGGGGGAGTACTCACTGGAACTGTGCTCTGTGATTTGTGCTTTTTCGCCAGCCTCCACGGCGAATCCGGTTTCGTCGAGGTTCCAGGACACCCTGGCGTTTGCCTTGATGACGCCATTGTCCTCGTAGTTGTTGCTGGCGAATTCGTAATGGCTTCCTTCGCTGAATTTCAAGAATTCATCCGCTCGTTTACCGGCGGACAATTTCTTGCCGTCGAGATCGCGGAATTGGTTGGAGAAGGTGGAGGTGGACTTCATGTCGTCACTCAGCGTAGGTGATGGCGTGCGCTCCCATGGCCATTTTACCCCGCCATCTGCGGGCGCCCGCGCCCACTCACGATTGCGGCCGGGGTTAACCCTCATCACGGCCTTGCCGGTTTTGGGGTTGATGATCGACGCAAACATATCGCCTGTTTTGTAATGCCCCTTGAGTTCAAATACCTTGCTGCTGCCTGTTTCATCGGTAAAACGAACGAACGCGCGGTACAGGCCGTCGGCATCCTGGACCCTATAAACACCCAACGCATCAGGCGTGACATTTTTGATTGATGCCTCTCCATCGGACACTGCGTGCGCGCTCATTTTAATGAGGCTGCTTGAGGATTGGCGTGGTGGCGTTGCGCTGCGCGCACCCTTGCGCAGCGGTATGTCATCTGAACCGTCGGGAGTGGATCTTGGTGTGTCATCAATGTTTGAAACGGGAGATGATGAAAGCTCTTCTTCCGATAAATCGAACGGATCATTTGCTTTCTCTGCACCGGGGAGTGCCGAAAACAAGGTATTGAGGGCGCCATCGAAAATCTTCCAGGCGCCTTCTTTGCGCTCGGCCTGTGCGTCGCCCGAATAGGATTTCTCCGTTCCCAGCGCCATTTGGGTGAGGCCGGTGCCAATCCCTGCCAGGGCGACAGGCAAACCCAGGGGGGCCAGTTTGGCCAAGAGGCCTGCGCCCGCGGAAATATCATTGAGCCAAGTGTCCCGGGTGACCTCGCTGTTGGACTTGATCACGGTATCGGCGTCACTCGTCATGCGCTCCCTGGCGTTGTCACGCAGGTGCGTGAAGACATCACCCGCGATTTTAATATCTCGACGGTCGATGGTTTTTCCCTCCCAGTTCTCCCAGTCGCCAGTGGCCAGGTGGGCGAGTGCCGAATCGACGCCATACTTGCCAAAACTCCCACCGTCCTGGCGGTTGTACAGAGAAAAGTGCGAGGCCAGGGCTTCGCGTTTTTTCGGGTCCTTGGCCTGCTCGACCACCCAATCGTCCATTTTCTTGAGCGAATCAAACCGCAAGAACGCAGGTGTAGCGCCAGGCAGATAGAGGATTTGTCGGCCGTCTCGACGGTTATTTTCGTAGTTGTACTGGCCGTCATCCGCGTCAGCAAAACGGATGATATTGCTGGGCCAACCGTTGATATCGAAGACATGCGCGCGCACTTTGCCTTCTGTTGGCGCTTCAGCCTGCAACTGCTCAAGCGTGGCAGGGGCTTTTGGGTCCGCAGGGACGTTGGAAACGGCCTTCATCACCAGTTGGTAGTCAGACCGGGTAAATTGGTGTTCGCCTGCCTGTGACGCACGTTCAGAGGCGCTTTTTGCGTCTTGCGCCTTGAGCTGCTGGCGCGCTTGATTGACGAACTCCCCCTTTGAAGCCGTGCGGTAGTCAGTACCGTGCTCGGCCCAGAACGCGTCTATTTTTTGGGTCATCTCGCCCTGGAAGTCGGCTTTCCAGACGGCGCGCATAAAGGTTGAAGGGTCGATAGCCACTTCGTTGTGGGCCCCGTAGCCCTGCTTTTTACTTTGCCCTGGGCCATCCACATAAATGCCGGCGTTATTGTCGAGCTCTCCCGGAAGCCAATCGTGTTCGGTAAAGTTACTCAGCACCGCCTCGGTCAGAGTGAGTGAGCGTTTAGGCTCCTCGCCCGGATGGTCCCACCCGGATCGTGCCGTCGACGGTGCAACACCTCCCTGAAAACGGTTCAGGTACAGCTTGTCTGCATCCAGCGGTTCAAGCTTGGCCAGTTGCTCTGTCGACAGGTTTTCCCGGAGTATTTTTTCCGCCAATTGTTTCGCTTGCGCACGCGGTTCGGGAACAGCCTTTGCCACGCCGGTTGCCAGGCGTGTGTAGGCGAGCTTGGCAGGCGCCACTGCGTAAGCTTTGGCGGCATTGCGCCTGAGTGCCTCAAGGGCGTATGCCGATTGCCGTTCATCTGGCACGGCGTCAAAGCTTTTCTGCCTATTCAACTGTTCTATACGCGGCATGCACGCAGCCACGTTGGCAGGGGTAGATTCTCCATAGAACTTGGCAACCACTTTCAGGGAAACGGCTGCGACGCCTTGGTCAAAGGATACGCTCAAGGACTGTTTCGCAGAGGGGGCGATCACCTTGCCTGCTTCCAGCAACGGCCCCGCAATTTGCCGCCAGCCCGAATCGTCGGTCAGTGAGAAGTTTTTGGTGTTACCGGCGACCGTCGCCGACATGGCGCCGGTGGATGGAACGATTTTCAGGGTGCCTGGATCGATGTTCTGATCGCGCATCCAGTTTTTTACCACTGGCGTTTCCAGCAGGGCGCCATAGAGTGCCAGCCATTGGCCTAATGTGGTTTGAGCCGGGACGGTGACCAGGCCAGCGGTGCCACCCTCCATCTTTTTTTGCCATTCGCCGGTGAAGCGCTGCACCAACTGCGCATCGCCGGGCGGGGCAAGGCTGGCGCTGTTGCGCTGATAAATGGCAG
Organism: Pseudomonas lurida; assembly: GCF_002563895.1. Classification (NCBI taxonomy): domain Bacteria; kingdom Pseudomonadati; phylum Pseudomonadota; class Gammaproteobacteria; order Pseudomonadales; family Pseudomonadaceae; genus Pseudomonas; species Pseudomonas lurida. Next base: position 989,147 of record NZ_PDJB01000001.1, read on the forward strand.
CCAGGACCTGCTGTTGTTCACCCAATGCGTTGTCTCCGCGTACTGACGGCGACCTTTGCGCATCTGTCGGTTCAATCGGAGGGAACGCGCGAGTGCGCTCGATTTCTTTGACCGTCGCATCTTCCAGGGCTGGCACCCCATAGAATGACGCCACGTTTTTCAGTTCAGCGGTGTCGCGAAAAACCTCAGGATAGTGAATGGAGTCACCACTGCCGCTCCCTATCACTTTGCTTGCCGACACAATAGGGCCGGCTACGGTGGACCATCCGGAGTTGTCGTTGAGGGTGAACGTGCTGCGCTGATGGTTGATCGTGACCATGATGGCGCCGGAGTCTGGAAAAATCACAATGCTTTCAGGCCTGATCCCCTTGGCCTTTATCCAGTTTTGAAACTCAGGGTTCCTCAGTGCGATCACCAATTGGGTTCGCCACTGACCCAGCGTAGAAGAGGGGGGAACCTGAACAGGTGCCTGCCCATCATCCTTCGTCTTTTGCAGTGCGCCGACCAGGTTTTGTGCCAATTGGCGGTCGCCCTCGGCGCGGCTGCTGGGCGGTACATTAATCACACTTGGGGCGGTGGAGTCTTGCTGAATGGCGAGCGCTGGGCTGTGAGGCGCAAGGACGGACGAACGGGGTGCTGTGATGGTCATTAATTCAGTTCTCGCTGTGGTTTGGATACCTGCCCGCCGTGCTCTCCTTGCTAGTCTGGGAGGGTGTAGGTGAGTGTCCAGAACCGGATGACCAATTCCACAACGACAGTGCTGATTGATGGCGGAATGTTACGAAAAGGCTGACGCGACGCGTGTCGTATTGGGATTGCTTTACGCAAAAAAACGGCACGGTTTTTTAGGCCGTGCCGTTTCAGGATGGGGGCAGGCCTTACTGGATGACTTCAATCACGCCATCTGCCGACATGGATACTTGGCTGGTGCCCGCTTCCACTTCAGGCGTTGGCGCCGAATCCGCCATGGCTGCCTTCATCATCATGCCGCCACGGGCATACGGCATTGGGTAGCCGTTGGTGTTGAAGTTCAGGTTGACGATCTTGTAGCCCTTGCCGCCCAGCGCATCGGTGGCCAGTTGCGCGCGTGCTTTGAACGCGGCGACCGCGTCCTTGAGCAACGCGTCTTCGCTGGACTTGCGCGTGGCGTCGGCGATGGCGAAGTCCATGTTCTCCATTTTCAGCGTGTTCAACAGCTCGCCGGTGAGTTTGGACAGCGCCGGGAAGTCTGCGCTTTCCAGGCGCAGTTCAGCGCGCTCGCGCCAGCCGGTGATCTTCTGGTTCTTGTTGTCGTAGATCGGGTAGCTGTTGCGGCTGCCCTGGCGCAGGGTCACGCCTTTGACTTCGCGGGCCTGGCCCAGGGCCGTGTTCAGGGTGGTCGTGATTTCGGCAGCCAGTTTGGCCGGGTCGCTGTTCTGGGATTCGGTGTAGAGGGTAACGATCATCTTGTCCCGGGCCACCTCCTGGCTGACCTCGGCGCGCAAGGAAATCTGGTTGTAGTTCAGTGCGTCGGCGGCCGTAGCCGGCAGGCTGGCCAGGGCGCTCGCGCTGAGGGTGATGAGGGCGGCACTGCGAATGAAACGAGACATGGAAGCTCCTTGGGGTGTTCGTGTTCGGTATGACTGTAGACGCTGGCACTGGGTTCTTCGGGTTTACACATTACCTACAAGTGAGGGGGATGCCGACGAACGGTCATTTGCCCGGCCTGCGGCAAAGAGCCACACGCGCCGTGCCAGCGCGCCTGCTTCGTTTATACTCCTGCCGATCCGCCTGCAGCGCTCACCGGGAGAGCTCATGCTCGCCGCCGTAAAACTGACTTCCGCCACCCGCCAGAACCTCTGGCGGCTGACGTTCATCCGTACCCTGGTCCTGGCCGCACAGGCCGGCTCCGTCGGGCTCGCCTATTGGTTCGACCTGTTGCCGCTGCCGTGGCTGCAACTGGCCGTGACCCTGGGTTTCTCCACGGTGCTCTGTGTGTTCACCGCCATCCGGTTGCGCACAACCTGGCCGGTGACCGAGCTGGAATACGCCCTGCAATTGGCCTGCGACCTGTTTATCCACAGTGTGTTGCTGTATTTCTCCGGTGGCTCCACCAACCCGTTCGTTTCGTACTACCTGGTGCCACTGACCATCGCCGCCGTGACCCTGCCGTGGCGCTATTCGGTGGTGCTGTCGGGCATCGCCCTGACCCTGTATACCCTGCTGCTGGCGCGCTTCTACCCGCTGCAGACCTTTCCCATCGCCCGGGAAAACCTGCAGATCTACGGGATGTGGCTGAGTTTTGCCCTGTCCGCCGCGGTCATCACCTTTTTCGCCGCACGCATGGCCGAAGAACTGCGGCGCCAGGAAGAACTGCGCGCCATTCGCCGTGAAGAAGGTTTGCGCGATCAGCAACTGCTGGCCGTTGCCACCCAGGCAGCGGGGGCGGCCCATGAGTTGGGTACGCCGTTGGCCACCATGAGCGTGTTGCTCAAGGAAATGACCCAGGACCATCACGACCCGGCGCTGCAGGATGACCTGAGTGTGCTGCAGGAGCAGGTCAAGCAGTGCAAGCAGACCTTGCAACAACTGGTGCGCGCCGCCGAAGCCAATCGCCGACTGGCGGTGGAGATGCAGGACGTGACCCAGTGGCTCGACGAAGCCTTGAACCGCTGGCACCTGATGCGTCCTGAAGCGAGTTACCGTTTTCATCTGTTAGGGCAGGGCACCGTGCCACGCATGGCACCGCCTCCGGATTTGACCCAGGCGCTGCTCAACCTGTTGAACAATGCCGCCGACGCCTGCCCCGAAGGCCTGGGCGTGCAGCTGGACTGGGACGCGGAAAACGTCACCATCAGTATTCGTGACCACGGCGCGGGCGTGCCGCTGGCCATTGCCGAGCAGATCGGCAAACCTTTCTTTACCACCAAGGGCAAGGGCTTCGGCCTGGGCCTATTCTTGAGCAAGGCCAGCGTGACCCGCGCGGGCGGCTCAGTGAAGCTCTATAGTCATGAGGAAGGCGGCACGCTTACCGAGCTGCGCCTGCCCCGTGTCGCACGAGGAGATATCGATGAGTGACGAGATCCAAGTCGAAGGCGAAGAACTGCCGCACTTGCTGCTGGTAGATGACGACGCCACCTTTACCCGCGTGATGGCGCGCGCCATGAGCCGTCGCGGTTTCCGGGTCAGCACCGCCGGGTCTGCCGAGGAAGGCCTGACCATCGCCCAGGCCGACCTGCCGGACTACGCCGCGCTCGACCTGAAAATGGATGGCGACTCCGGCCTGGTGCTGTTGCCCAAGCTGCTGGAACTCGACCCGGAAATGCGCGTGGTGATCCTCACCGGTTATTCCAGCATTGCCACCGCCGTCGAGGCGATCAAGCGCGGTGCCTGCAACTACCTGTGCAAGCCCGCGGATGCTGATGATGTGCTGGCAGCGTTGCTGTCCGAGCACGCTGACCTGGACACCCTGGTGCCGGAAAACCCGATGTCGGTGGACCGCCTGCAGTGGGAGCACATCCAGCGCGTGCTCACCGAGCATGAAGGCAACATCTCCGCCACGGCCCGCGCCCTGGGCATGCACCGCCGCACCTTGCAGCGCAAGCTGCAGAAGCGCCCGGTACGTCGCTGAACGCCGGCTGAACAATCTGCTTCAGGCCGCACGGAGCTGCGAACCGATCAACTATGATCGGTTCGAATGCCTGTCACCTTTTCCCTACCGAGCCTGAACGATGAATCAGAACGCTGAGTACTCCGCGGTCAACGACGCGGTGCGTGGGCAATTCTTTCGCCGCACCTGGGCGATGATCACGCCCTATTGGCGCAGTGAAGAGAAGGGCAAGGCCTGGTTGTTGCTGGCGGTGGTGATCGGCCTGTCGCTGTTCAGCGTGGCGATTTCCGTGTGGCTCAACCACTGGTACAAGGACTTCTACAACGCCCTGGAGAACAAGGACACCGCCGCCTTCTGGCAACAGATCGGCTATTTCTGCGGCATCGCCACGGTGGCCATTCTCGGCGCGGTATACCGCCTCTACTTGACCCAGATGCTGACGATCCGCTGGCGGGCGTGGCTCACTGAAAAGCATTTTGCGCGCTGGCTTGGCCACAAGAACTACTACCAGCTGGAGCAGGGCGGCTACACCGATAACCCGGACCAGCGGATTTCCGAAGACCTCAACAGCTTTACCTCGAACACCTTGAGCCTCGGCCTGGGCCTGCTGCGCAACGTGGTCAGCCTGGTGTCGTTCTCGATCATCCTGTGGGGCGTGTCGGGCAGCATCGAGGTCTTCGGTATCACGGTCCCTGGCTACATGTTCTGGTGTGCATTGGTGTACGCCGTCGTCGGCAGTTGGTTGACCCACCTGATCGGTCGCCGTTTGATCGGTTTGAGCAACCAGCAACAACGTTTCGAAGCGGACCTGCGTTTTTCCATGGTGCGGGTGCGGGAGAATGCCGAGAGCATCGCCCTGTACAACGGCGAGCCCAACGAGAATCAACGCTTGAGCGCGCGCTTCGGGAAGGTCTGGCATAACTACTGGGACATCATGAAGGTGTCCAAGCGCCTGACGTTCTTCACCGCCGGCTACGAACAGATCGCTATGGTGTTTGCGTTTATCGTGGCCGCTCCGCGCTACTTCGCGGGCAAGATCGAGCTGGGCGAACTGATGCAAATCAACTCGGCGTTCGGCAACGTGCAAGGCAACTTCAGCTGGTTTATCAGCGCGTACGCCGACCTGGCGACCTGGCGTGCGACCAGCGACCGTCTATTGAGCTTCCAGCAGGCCATGCGTGACAACGAGCAGCGTCCCGCGGCCATCGATGTGAGCGCCGAGGGCGAACGCCTTGTGGTGCAAGGGCTGGGCATGGACCTGGGCGATGGTCGCCACCTGCTGGCCGACGCCGACATGGTCGTTGAGCCGGGTCAGCGCGTGATGCTCAGCGGCCGTTCCGGCAGCGGCAAAAGTACCTTGTTGCGCGCGATGGGTCATCTCTGGCCTGCCGGTCACGGCAGCATTCGCCTGCCGGCCAAGCGTTATCTGTTCCTGCCGCAGAAGCCCTACTTGCCGATTGGCACGTTGAAGGCGGTGTTGAGTTATCCACAGGACGACAGCGTGTATTCGGCAGAGCGTTATGCACAGGTCCTTGATACTTGCCGCCTGCCGCACCTGGTTGGACGGCTGGATGAGGCCAATCACTGGCAGCGCATGCTCTCACCCGGTGAACAGCAACGCTTGGCGTTCGCCCGTGCGTTGCTGTTCGCACCGCAATGGCTGTACATGGACGAAGCGACCTCGGCCATGGATGAAGAGGATGAGGCGACGTTGTATCAGGCGTTGATCGATGAGTTGCCGGGGCTGAGTATCGTCAGTGTCGGCCACCGCAGCAGCCTCAAGCGTTTCCATGGGCGGCATGTGCGTATCGAGGGGGGGCGGTTGCAAGAACAACAACCTGCTTGAAGCGATACTCGGTCACTGTGGGCGCTGGCTTGCCTGCTCCAACAGGTGATCAGCGTTGCGTGATGGATTGAGCGCCCAACAAAAAGCCCGGCTGATCATCGATCAGCCGGGCTTTTTGATTGCTTGAAGAGGACTTACTTCTTCAAACCGTAATGCTCATCCAGCATGCCTGGGGCGTTCGGCGTTTTTGGCGCGTAGTCCCGTGGTGGTTCCTGGTTTTCCCGGGGCGGGGTCAGGCGTTCCCGTGGGGTTTGCGGTGCATCGGAATGCAGCGCGGCCAGCAGGCGCTGACGGGTGATGTCGTCGAGGGCCAGGCGATTGGCGCCATCGGCGAGGTGATCCTGTACTTCCTGGTAGCTCTGGGTGAGCTTCTTGACCAGGGTCGCGGTGCTGTTGAAGTGGGTAACAACCTCGTTCTGATAACTGTCAAAACGTTCCTGAATGTCATCCAGCTGACGCTGCGTGCGGTTAGGCGCGGCATTCGGCAGCAAGCGAGCAACCAGGAAACCAATGGCGACACCGGCAACCAGGGCAAGAGTCGGCAACAACCAAACTAAGAGCGAGTGTTCCACGAGTCCTTCCTCTATAAACGGCTTTGCTTTACGTTAACGGCTCGGACCTGCGCTGTATACCGCGATTAAGCTCGCAATGATGCCATGCACAGACTTTTAGCTAGACGAGTCGACCCTTTGAGAGGTCACGGAGTTCATTCCTTGCTCATGCGTGAAACCCCCGTTTTGATCGATGGCCCGGTAGGCCAATTGGAAGCCCTGTACCTGGATCACCCCGAGCCACGTGGCCTGGCGCTGATCTGCCACCCCAACCCGGTGCAGGGTGGGACCATGCTCAATAAAGTTGTGTCGACCCTGCAACGCACCGCCCGTGATGCCGGTTTGATTACTTTACGTTTCAATTACCGCGGCGTCGGTGCCAGCGCCGGCACCCATGACATGGCCACCGGTGAAGTGGACGATGCCGAAGCGGCCGCCACCTGGCTGCGGGAAAAACACCCCGGGCTGCCGATCACCTTGCTCGGCTTTTCCTTCGGCGGCTACGTGGCCGCCAGCCTCGGCGGCCGCCTGGAAGCCAAGGGGGAAAAACTCTCGCATCTGTTCATGGTCGCCGCTGCGGTGATGCGCCTGCGCGATACCGACACGTTGCCACACGGCTGCCCGCTGACCCTGATCCAGCCGGAAACCGACGAAGTGGTCGACCCGCAAGTGGTCTATGACTGGTCCGCCGCCCTGAAACGCCCCCATGAGCTGCTGAAAGTGGCAGAATGCGGACACTTTTTTCACGGCAAGCTGACCGATCTCAAGGATCTGGTACTGCCGCGCCTCTCGAATTGATAGCAGTCTGATAAGCGATTACCCATGACGACTCGTACCCGTATCCTCACCGGCATCACCACCACCGGCACGCCGCACCTGGGCAACTACGCCGGTGCGATCCGCCCGGCGATCATCGCCAGCCAGGACGCCAATGCCGATTCCTTCTACTTCCTGGCCGACTACCACGCCCTGATCAAATGCGATGACCCGCAGCGCATCCAGCGCTCGCGCATGGAAATCGCCGCGACCTGGCTGGCCGGTGGCCTGGATGTGAACCGGGTGACGTTCTATCGCCAGTCGGACATCCCGGAAATCCCCGAGCTGACCTGGCTGCTGACCTGCGTTGCCGCCAAGGGCCTGCTCAACCGCGCCCATGCCTACAAGGCGTCGGTGGACAAGAACGTGGAAGCCGGCGAAGACCCGGATGCGGGCATCAGCATGGGCCTGTACAGCTACCCGGTGCTGATGGCGGCGGACATCCTGATGTTCAACGCGCACAAGGTGCCGGTGGGCCGCGACCAGATCCAGCACGTGGAAATGGCCCGCGACATTGGCCAGCGCTTCAACCATCTGTTTGGCAACGGTAAAGAATTCTTCACCATGCCCGAGGCGTTGATCGAAGAAAGCGTCGCCACCTTGCCGGGCCTGGATGGCCGCAAGATGTCGAAGAGCTACGACAACACCATCCCGCTGTTCACCAGCGCCAAGGACATGAAGGACGCGATCTCGCGGATCGTCACCGACTCCCGCGCGCCCGGCGAGGCCAAGGACCCGGACAATTCGCACCTGTTCACCCTGTACCAGGCGTTTGCCACCAAGGACCAGGAAGCAGAATTCCGTGCCGAGCTGCTGCAAGGGCTGGGCTGGGGCGAGGCGAAGAACCGTCTGTTCCAACTGCTGGATGGCCAACTGGGCGAAGCCCGTGAGCGCTACCACCAATTGATGTCGCGCCCTTCCGACATGGAAGACCTGCTGCTGATCGGTGCCAAGAAGGCCCGTGCCGTGGCGGCGCCGTTCCTGGCTGAGCTGCGTGAGGCGGTGGGCCTGCGTTCGTTCGTCAACCAGGCTGCAGCGCCGGTGGCGACCAAGAAGAAAGCCGCGAAAGCCGCGCGCTTCGTCAGTTTCCGCGAAGACGACGGCAGCTTCCGCTTCCGCCTGCTGGCGGCCGATGGCGAGCAACTGCTGTTGTCGCGCAACTTTGCCGATGGCAAGGCGGCGGGCGCGGTGACCAAGCAACTGCAAAACGGCGACGCGCTGGACCTGCGCACCGAGGCCCTGGGCTTCAGCGTTTGGCTGGACGGCGCCGCTGTCGCTGACAGTGCCGAGTTCGCCGACGAAGCGTCCCGTGATGCTGCCATCGCCGCTCTGCGCGTCGCGTTGACCCCCATCGAGGATTAACCCGACCAAGGGTTGATTGCCATTATCCAGGGCCGTCGTTACAGTGACGGCCCGTTTTTGTTGCCTTGCTAACGAAATTATGACGCCCCTAGAACGATATCAAGCTGATCTGAAACGCCCTGAATTCTTCCATGACGCGGCCCAGGAAAATGCGGTGCGTCATTTGCAGCGCCTGTACGACGACCTGATCGCGGCCTCGCAGAACAAGCCAGGGATGTTCAGCAAGCTGTTTGGCAAAAAGGACCACACGCCGGTCAAAGGCCTGTACTTCTGGGGCGGCGTAGGCCGTGGCAAGACCTACCTGGTCGACACGTTCTTCGAGGCGCTGCCGTTCAAGGAGAAGGTACGGACGCACTTCCACCGCTTCATGAAGCGCGTGCACGAAGAGATGAAGACCCTGCCGGGCGAGAAAAACCCGCTGACCATCATTGCCAAGCGCTTCTCCGAAGAAGCGCGGGTGATCTGCTTCGATGAGTTCTTCGTCTCCGACATCACCGATGCCATGATCCTCGGCACCCTGATGGAAGAGCTGTTCAAGAACGGCGTGACCCTGGTTGCCACCTCGAACATCGTGCCCGACGGCTTGTACAAGGACGGCCTGCAACGCGCGCGCTTCCTGCCGGCCATCGCGCTGATCAAGCAGAACACCGAGATCGTCAACGTCGACAGCGGCGTCGACTACCGCCTGCGTCACCTGGAGCAAGCGGAGCTGTTCCACTTCCCGCTGAACGAAGCGGCCCACGAGAGCCTGAAAAAGAGCTTCCGCGCGCTCACGCCGGAATGCACCCAGGCAGTGGAAAACGACAAGCTGATGATCGAGAACCGCGAAATCATCGCGCTGCGTACCTGCGATGACGTGGCCTGGTTCGAGTTCCGCCAGCTGTGCGATGGCCCGCGTAGCCAGAACGACTACATCGAACTGGGCAAGATCTTCCACGCGGTGATCCTGAGCGGCGTGGAGCAGATGAGCGTCACCACCGACGACATCGCGCGACGTTTCATCAACATGGTCGACGAGTTCTACGACCGTAACGTCAAGCTGATCATCTCGGCGGAAGTCGAGCTCAAGGACCTGTATACCGGCGGTCGCCTGAACTTCGAATTCCAGCGCACCCTGAGCCGCTTGCTGGAAATGCAGTCCCACGAGTTCCTGTCGCGCGGGCACAAGCCTTGAAGTGATGTACTTGAAATGAAAAGGCCCGCAGTGATGCGGGCCTTTTTTTATCGATGGATTCCACAGCACTGAAGATCAATGTGGGAGCCGGGCTTGCCCGCGATGGCGGTGGGTCAACAGCCGATGTATTCGCTGATACACCGCTATCGCAGGCAAGCCAGCGCCAACAGTGGGCCGTGTTCAACCGGGGTCATGCGGCCTGCTGGAACTGCTGGCGATACTGGTTCGGCGACAACTCGGTGTGCTGCCTGAACAGTCGCGCAAAGAAACTCGCATCGTCGTAACCCACCTCGTAACTGATGGTCTTGATGCTCTTGCGGCTGCCCGAGAGCAGGCCCTTGGCGGTCTCGATACGCAGCCGCTGCAGGTAATGCAGCGGCTTGTCACCGGTGGCGGTCTGGAAGCGGCGCATGAAGTTGCGGATGCTCATGCCGTGTTCCCGGGCGACGTCTTCGAAGCGGAATTTGTCGGCGAAGTGTTCTTCGAGCCAGTGCTGGATCTGCAGGATGATCACGTCCTGATGCAGTTTTTGCCCGCCAAACCCAATGCGGCCCGGCGAATAGCTGCGCTGCACTTCGTAGAGGATGTCGCGGGCCACGGCCTGGGCGATATTGGCGCCGCAGAAGCGCTCGATCAGGTAGATGTACAGGTCGCACGCCGAGGTGGTGCCGCCCGCGCAATACAGGTTGTCGGCGTCGGTGAGGTGCTTGTCCTGGTTGAGCTGAACCTTGGGGAAGCGTTCGCTGAACGCGTTGAAGAAGCGCCAGTAGGTGGTCGCCTCCTTGCCATCGAGCAGGCCGGCTTCGGCCAGCCAGAACACCCCGGTGGCTTCACCGCACAGCACCGCACCGCGTGCGTGTTGTTCGCGCAACCATGGCAGCACCTGCGGGTAGCGTGTGCACAGGGCGTCGAAGTCATCCCAGAAGGCCGGCAGCACGATGATGTCGGCGTCTTCCAGGCCGCCGTCCACTGGCATGATCACATCACTGAAGCTGCGTACCGATTGCCCGTCGGGGCTGACCAGGCGCGTTTCAAACGCGGGGGTCAGGCCCAGGCCTTGCTGTTTGCCGTAACGCAGGCTGGCGAGGTGGAAGAAATCCTTGGCTTGCATGAGGGTTGAAGCGAATACCCGATCAATGGCCAAAATGCTGACGCGCCGCAACGGCGTGGAGATTTGGTTAGACATAATTTCATTTATTCTTATAGGGGAAAGTGGTCACCAGACGGCTGGATCGTCTTATTTTTTGTCGCATGTGTCCAGTGTCCCGTGATGCCTTCGCGGCATAGTCTCTGTGGGTCCGTCTTTGTCCGACAATCCACGCAGGTGACCCATGATTCCCAGAACCTTGTTCAGCCCGGAACACGAACTCTTCCGTGAGAGCGTGCGCACCTTCCTCGAAAAACATGCGGCGCCGTTCCATGGGCAATGGGAGAAACAGGGCTACATCGACCGCAGTGTGTGGAGCAAGGCAGGGGAGGCGGGCATGCTGTGCTCCCACCTGCCGGAGGAATATGGCGGGCTGGGCGCGGACTTTCTATACAGCGCGGTAGTGATCGAAGAGATCGGCCGGATGGGCCTGACCGGCATCGGGTTTTCCCTGCACTCGGACATTGTTGCGCCGTACATCCTGCATTACGGCAGTGAGGCGCTGAAGCACAAATACCTGCCCAAATTGATCTCCGGCGAAATGGTCACGGCCATTGCCATGACCGAGCCGGGTGCCGGTTCCGACCTGCAAGGCGTCAAGACCACCGCCGTGCTGGACGGCGATGACTACGTGATCAACGGCTCCAAGACCTTTATCACCAATGGCTACCTTGCCGAACTGGTGATCGTCGTCGCCAAGACCGATCCCAAGGCCGGCGCCAAAGGCACCAGCCTGTTCCTGGTGGAAGCCGATACGCCGGGCTTCGACAAGGGCAAGCGCCTGGAGAAGGTGGGCATGAAGGCCCAGGACACCTCTGAGCTGTTCTTCCAGGATGTGCGGGTGCCCAAGGAAAACCTGCTGGGCCAGGCAGGCATGGGCTTCGCCTACTTGATGCAGGAGTTGCCTCAGGAGCGCCTGACGGTGGCGATCGGCGCGCTGTCGTCAGCCGAGGCGGCGTTGCAATGGACCCTGGAATACACCCGCGAGCGCAAGGCGTTCGGCAAGGCGATTGCCGACTTCCAGAACACGCGCTTCAAACTGGCTGAGATGGCCACCGAGATTCAGATCGGCCGTGTGTTCGTCGACAAGTGCCTGGCGTTGCACCTGGAGGGCAAGCTGGATGTGCCCACGGCGGCGATGGCCAAGTACTGGGCCACGGACCTGCAATGCAAGGTGCTCGATGAGTGCGTGCAGTTGCACGGTGGCTACGGCTTCATGTGGGAGTACCCGATCGCACGGGCGTGGGCGGATGCGCGGGTGCAGCGGATCTATGCGGGGACCAACGAGATCATGAAGGAGATCATTGCGCGGGCGCTTTGACCTTTGGTGTTGCTGAAGGCCTCTTCGCGGGTAAGCCCGCTCCCACATTTGAATGTATTCACAAGTCAAAGTGTGGAAGCGGGCTTGCCCGCGAAGGCGGCTTAAGGATCAATCAAGGCGCTGGGTTCGGATGATCCTTCTGAATTGCCTCAATCCCTTCCAATACGTCCTTCGACAGTGTCAGGTCGGCGCTGGCAATGTTGCTGTCCAGTTGCTCCAGGCTGGTGGCGCCAATGATGTTGCTGGTCACGAACGGTTGTTGCGTCACAAACGCCAGCGCCATCTGCGCCGGGTCCAGGCCATGCTCCCGTGCCAATGCGACGTAACGGCTGCACGCCGCTTCCGACTGCGGGTTGAAATAGCGGCTGAAGCGGCTGTATTCCGTCAGGCGGGCCTTGGCCGGGCGCGCACCGTTTTCATACTTGCCGCTGAGCATGCCGAACGCCAGGGGCGAATAGGCCAGCAGGCCGCACTGTTCGCGAATCGCGACTTCCGCCAGGCCCACTTCAAAGCTGCGGTTGAGCAGGTTGTAGGGGTTCTGGATCGACACCGCACGGGTCCAGCCACGGGCTTCGGCCAGGGCCAGGAATTTCATGGTGCCCCACGGAGTTTCGTTGGACAGGCCGATGTGGCGGATCTTGCCGGCCTTGACCTGCTCGTCCAGCGCTTCGAGGGTTTCTTCCAGTGGCGTGAGGTCGTCTTCGTCCTTGTGCTTGTAGCTCAGTTGGCCGAAGAAGTTGGTGCTGCGTTCCGGCCAGTGCAATTGGTAGAGGTCGATCCAGTCGGTCTGCAGGCGCTTGAGGCTGGCGTCCAGGGCGTCGACGATGTGTTTGCGGTTGTGGCGCAGGTGGCCATCGCGGATGTAATCGATGGTGTTGCCGGGGCCGGCGATCTTGCTGGCGAGGATCCAGTCGGCGCGGTCGCCACGGCTCTTGAAGTAATTACCGATGTAGCGCTCGGTGGTGGCATAGGTGTCGGCCTTGGGCGGCACCGGGTACATTTCGGCCGTGTCGAGGAAGTTGATCCCCGCGGCCTTGGCCCGCTCGATCTGTGCGAAGGCCTCTGCCTCGCTGTTCTGCTCGCCCCAGGTCATGGTGCCCAGGGCTATCGCGCTCACGTTCAGATCCGTACGGCCCAGCTGTCGATAATCCATCGGGTACTCCTTCGGGGAAAACAATCATAAAAGCAGGTTGAATTTTTTTTCGCAATCTGCATAATTGCCCACCTCTTTCTGCAGTGGAAGTGATGCGCCGCCTGCCGAAGAATCTTGCCGTTGAACGGACGCGCCGACCCGAGCCCCCGATAGCGTCTGTATCCGGCTGCCTTTGACTTGTCAAAGTACGCACTATTCAGTAAGATCCGCCGTCTAATTTACAGGGCGGCCCCTGAGGCTATTAAAGAATGACAACTTTTACTGCAAAACCGGAAACAGTTCAGCGCGACTGGTTTGTCGTCGACGCCGCTGGTCAGACCCTGGGTCGTCTGGCCACTGAAGTCGCCAGCCGTCTGCGTGGCAAGCACAAGCCTGAGTACACCCCTCACGTTGACACCGGTGACTACATCGTGATCATCAACGCTGAGCAGGTTCGTGTAACCGGCAACAAAGCAAGCGACAAAATGTACTACCGTCACTCCGGTTTCCCAGGCGGTATCAAGTCTTCCAACTTCGAAGGCCTGATTGCCAAGAAGCCTGAAGCCCCGATCGAAATCGCGGTCAAAGGCATGCTGCCTAAGGGCCCACTGGGTCGCGATATGTTTCGCAAGCTGAAAGTCTATGCGGGCGCTGTACACCCTCATGCTGCTCAGCAGCCCCAAGAACTGAAGTTTTAACGGAATAGTTCATTATGTCGGCGACTCAAAATTACGGCACTGGCCGTCGCAAAACCGCAACCGCACGCGTTTTCCTGCGTCCGGGCACTGGCAACATCTCGATCAACAACCGCTCCCTGGACAACTTCTTCGGCCGCGAAACTGCCCGCATGGTAGTTCGTCAGCCGCTGGAACTGACCGAGACTGTTGAAAAGTTCGACATCTACGTCACCGTTATCGGTGGCGGTGTAAGTGGTCAAGCTGGCGCAATCCGCCACGGTATCACTCGCGCTCTGATGCAGTACGACGAAACCCTGCGTGGCGCTCTGCGCAAAGCTGGCTTCGTGACTCGCGATGCCCGTGAAGTTGAACGTAAGAAAGTCGGTCTGCGTAAAGCGCGTAAGCGTCCGCAGTACTCGAAGCGTTAATTCGCTTTACGTTCCACAAAAACGCCCAGCCTCCTCACGGAGCTGGGCGTTTTTTATTGCCTGCGATTTATGCATAAAAATCGCCGTGACAACTTGCCACATCCGTAGACCCCCTATACTACAAGGCCTGGAGGCGGAGCCCCGGGCAATTCCCTTGTCATACGTGGGGCTTTTCATTACCATTCGGCAAAATTTTTATAAGTTCAGATTTAATACTTAGTAGACGCCTGATTTAACAGGCCAAAAAGCTGATGGGAGAGGACTGAATGAGCAATGACGGCGTGAATGCAGGCCGGCGTCGCTTCTTGGTAGCAGCCACATCCGTGGTGGGTGCTGCAGGAGCGGTGGGGGCTGCGGTCCCGTTCGTGGGGTCATGGTTTCCCAGTGCCAAGGCGAAAGCCGCAGGTGCACCGGTGAAGGTGAATATCAGCAAGATCGAGCCAGGACAGCAGATGATTGCTGAGTGGCGCGGCCAGCCGGTGTTCATTGTTCGTCGTACCGAGGAAATCCTGGGGAATCTGAAGAAGATCGAAGGCCAGTTATCTGACCCAAAATCCGAGAATTCCGACCAACCCGCCTACGCCAAGAACGAAGTGCGTTCGATCAAGCCAGAGATCCTGCTGCTGGTCGGTCTCTGTACCCACCTCGGATGCTCGCCAACCTTCCGCCCGGAAGTGGCCCCAGTCGACCTGGGCAAGGACTGGGTCGGTGGTTATTTCTGCCCCTGCCACGGCTCCCATTACGACCTCGCTGGCCGCGTCTACAAGTCCCAGCCTGCGCCCTTGAACCTGCCCGTGCCTCCGCATACCTACGAAACTGACGACCTCATTGTCATTGGCCTCGATAAGGAGAACGCGTGATGAGCAAGTTCATGGATTGGGTGGATGCGCGCTTCCCCGCCACTAAAATGTGGGAAGACCATCTCAGCAAATATTACGCGCCAAAAAACTTCAACTTCTTCTACTTCTTCGGTTCCCTGGCACTGCTGGTGCTGGTCAACCAGATCGTCACCGGCGTCTGGCTGACGATGAGCTACACCCCGTCGGCGGAAGAGGCATTCGCCTCCGTCGAGTACATCATGCGCGACGTCGAGTACGGCTCGATCCTGCGCCTGTTGCACTCTACCGGCGCTTCGGCGTTCTTCATCGTCGTCTACCTGCACATGTTCCGTGGCCTGCTCTACGGTTCGTACCAGAAGCCCCGTGAGCTGGTGTGGGTCTTCGGCATGCTGATCTACCTGGCGCTGATGGCCGAAGCCTTCATGGGCTACCTGCTGCCGTGGGGCCAGATGTCGTACTGGGGCGCCCAGGTGATCATCTCGCTGTTCGGTGCGATCCCAGTGATTGGCAACGACCTGACCCAGTGGATCCGTGGTGACTACCTGATCTCGGGCATCACCCTGAACCGCTTCTTCGCCTTGCACGTGGTGGCCTTGCCAATTGTGATCCTGGGCCTTGTGGTGTTGCACATCCTGGCGCTGCACGAAGTCGGTTCCAACAACCCGGATGGCGTGGACATCAAGAAGCACAAGGACGAAAACGGCATCCCGCTGGATGGTATTCCGTTCCACCCTTACTACACCGTGAAGGACATTGTCGGCGTAGTGGTGTTCCTGTTCGTGTTCTGCTCGATCGTGTTCTTTTTCCCGGAGATGGGCGGTTATTTCCTGGAGAAGCCTAACTTTGAACAGGCCAACGCCTTCAAGACGCCTGAGCACATTGCACCGGTCTGGTACTTCACGCCGTTCTACGCGATCTTGCGCGCGATCCCCGACAAACTCATGGGCGTGATCGCCATGGGCGCGGCCATCGCGGTGCTGTTCGTGCTGCCTTGGCTCGACCGCAGTCCGGTCAGGTCCATGCGCTACAAGGGTTGGCTGAGCAAGATCTGGCTATGGGTGTTCTGCATTGCGTTCGTGATCCTGGGTGTACTGGGCGTGTTGGCGCCGACCCCTGAGCGTACGTTGCTGTCGCAGGTCTGCACCTTCCTGTACTTCGCCTACTTCATTCTGATGCCGTTCTACACCCGGCTCGAGAAGACCAAACCGGTTCCGGAAAGGGTGACTGGCTGATGAAAAAGTTATTCGTTGCTTTGATGCTTGCGGCCCTGCCGCTCCTGTCCTTCGCTGCCGAACACGGCGGCCCGGAGCTGGAAAAAGTCGATATCGACGTGTCTGACAAGGCGGCCATGCAAGACGGCGCGCGTACGTTCGCCAACTACTGCATGGGCTGCCACAGCGCCAAGTTCCAGCGTTACGAGCGCGTGGCCGATGACCTCGGTATCCCCCATGAAATGATGCTCGAGAAGCTGGTGTTCACCGGTGCCAAGATCGGCGATCACATGACCATCGGCATGAAGCCTGCAGACGCCAAGACCTGGTTCGGCGCAGCACCGCCTGACCTGACCCTGGTGGCGCGTGTGCGCGGTACCGACTGGCTCTACGGCTACCTGAAATCCTTCTACGAAGACCCGGCGCGCCCTTACGGCGTGAACAACCGCGTGTTCCCGAACGTCGGCATGCCTAACGTTCTGGTCGGCCTGCAAGGCAAGCAAGTGGTAGGATGCAAGCAGATTCAGGTCGTTGAAGACGGCAAGAAGCAATACGATCCGTTGACCGGCACACCTTTGACTCATGAAGCGTGCGATCAACTGAAGATAGAAACCCCAGGTTCGTTGACAGACGAACAGTTCGACGAGAAGGTCAAGAACCTGGTGACCTTCCTGGCCTACTCGGCCAACCCGGTCAAACTGCAGCATCAGCGCATCGGTACGTATGTGTTGCTGTACCTGGCCTTCTTCTTCGTATTCGCCTATCTGCTCAAACGCGAATACTGGAAGGATGTGCATTGATCCAACCGTAAGCAATTGCTGTTAATCTTGCGCGCCCAGCGGCATCTCTGAATACGTAGCGGTCTGGTTGTACCAGGCGTTACAGGGATGCTCTCTGGGCGCGCTCGTTTTTGAGCTTTCGATAATTTCAACAAGCGAGGAGGACCGCCATGGGCGTGACCAACCGGTTGGCCTGTTACTCCGACCCCGCCGACCACTATTCCCACCGAGTACGTATCGTGCTCGCAGAGAAGGGTGTCAGCGCCGAGATCATCAGTGTGGAAGCAGGTCGTCATCCACCCAAACTGATCGAAGTGAACCCTTACGGCAGCTTGCCCACCCTGGTCGATCGTGACCTGGCGTTGTGGGAGTCGACCGTCGTGATGGAATACCTGGATGAGCGTTATCCGCATCCACCCTTGCTGCCGGTGTACCCGGTGGCGCGTGCCAACAGCCGGCTGCTGATCCATCGGATCCAGCGTGACTGGTGCGGCTTGGTGGATGTGATTCTGGATACCCGCAGCAAAGAAGCGGCACGTGTACAGGCGCGTAAGGAATTGCGCGAGAGCCTGACCGGCGTTTCGCCGTTGTTCGCCGATAAACCTTTTTTCCTCAGTGAGGAACAAAGTTTGGTGGATTGCTGCCTATTACCGATACTCTGGCGTTTGCCGATTCTCGGTATTGAACTGCCGCGGCCGGCCAAGCCGCTGCTTGATTACATGGAGCGCCAGTTTGCGCGTGAGGCTTTCCAGGCGAGTCTGTCTGGCGTCGAACGCGATATGCGCTAAGGCTTAAGGAGCCGCTGATGAACTCCAGTCGACCCTACCTGGTCCGCGCGCTCTATGAGTGGATTGTGGACAACGATTGCACCCCGCACATGCTGGTCAATTCCGAATTTCCTGCGGTTCAGGTACCGCAGGGTTTTGCCAGCGACGGGCAGATTGTGCTGAACGTATCACCCAGCGCCGTGCGCCACCTGCACATGGACAATGAAGCGGTAAGCTTCGAAGGGCGTTTCGGCGGTGTGCCGCATACGCTGTACGTGCCCATTGGCGCCATCCTCGGCATTTACGCCCGGGAGAACGGCCAAGGCATGGTGTTCGATCTGGAATCACCTTTCGAGGATGACGAATCGATCGAGACCGAAGAGGGCGATGATCTGCCGCCACCGGATTCCGAGCCACCGCGCCCGAGTGGCCGGCCGAGCCTGAAAGTCGTGAAGTAGCGAGCTGTCCCCTTGGGGTTAGCTGAAAAAATGCCTCGACCTGCGTCGGGGCATTTTTTTGCGCGCACGATAAGGATGAAAGTCGCGGCCAGACGGTGATCGTACAACCACCATGGGCTATGATGCGTGCTCAAGCTCACCGAGAAAGATGATTCATCATGGAAAACGCCAACACCGCCCCTCGTCTTCCCCGCAAGCGCCGTAGCCTTGCCCAGGAATTGGTCACGGTGTTGTCCGAGCAGATCCGCGACGGCCAACTCAAGCGTGGCGACAAACTGCCCACCGAGTCGGCGATCATGGACGCCCATGGGGTCAGCCGCACCGTGGTGCGCGAGGCGATCTCACGCTTGCAGGCAGCGGGGCAGGTCGAAACCCGTCACGGTATCGGTACCTTCGTGCTGGACACACCGAGCCCGAGTGGCTTTCGCATCGACCCGGCCACGGTGGTGACCCTGCGTGATGTACTGGCGATTCTGGAACTGCGGATCAGCCTGGAAGTGGAGTCGGCAGGCCTCGCGGCGTTACGTCGTAGTGACGAACAGTTGGCCGCCATGCGTGCGGCACTCGATGCCTTGAATGAAAGTGCCGCCCATGCCGGCGATGCTGTGGCCTCAGACTTCGCGTTCCACTTGGAAATTGCCCTGTCCACCGGCAACCGCTACTTCACCGACATCATGACCCACCTGGGCACCAGCATCATCCCGCGTACCCGCCTCAATTCGGCGCGGCTGGCCCATGATGACCAGCAGCACTACATGGGGCGCCTGAGTCGTGAGCATGAAGAGATCTATGAGGCGATTGCCCGCCAGGATTCGGATGCGGCGCGGGCGGCCATGCGGTTGCATTTGACCAACAGCCGGGAACGGCTGCGCCATGCCCATGAAGAGGCGCAAGCGCAGCGCGGGTGAGCTATCTGGTGATGGTCAGCGAAATCGGCGCAGAGCTCAGCGGTACGCTGGATTCACCGATGGTTTGATAGCGCAGCAGTGTGGTCTGGTCTGCAAATCGCTCCAAGGCTGATTTGGGAACCTCCACTGTCAGGTTCGGAAGCTGTTGATAGTCTTGCGCATCCTCCGGACATTCACCTGCGCTGATCTTGTCCCCCGACCAGGCAGGCTCTTCCGGATCAGCGCCCAGAATCGCGTACACCGTCCCCTCTGGAAAGAGGCGAGCGTCTTCTGGAATGAAGACCACCAAAGGGCCTGTGAACGTGGACAGGCTGATCTCCGCTTGGTCAAAGGGGCCAGTGACAGTGATAGTGAGGCCAGGGACTGGATTTTCCATGATGAGCGCTCCGATGCCATTGCGGTGGTAGGTCAACCCAGGGTTCAGATTCCTGGCTCCTGAGCCACCTTATCCACCGCAGCGGCGCTGTATGAAACTGTTAGAAATCACAGTTTCGATAAACGGTATTCCTCACGTAGGAGTATTCGGTTTGTAATCCTTGAGCAGCAAATACGTACTCCATCCCCACCAATCATTGGTCCATTGCTTGTCGTTCAAGTTATTCACGTCCTTGCGGCGCAACACTTTGTTTCCCTCCATCTTGAACAGCGGCGAGAAATTATTTGCCGGGTTTTGCGCGGCATTCAGATCCGGCACATACAGGGGCGCCTGGAATTCGGCCGGGGAGGGGGCAACACCCTTGATAAAGGTGTCGAAGATCTCATCCGCCGAGGCTTGCACCGCACGTTTGACCTGCTCCCGGTTGTCCGCGTCGATGGCGTCGAAGTAGCGTTTATCCCCATAGGCATGCCATTGGTCTCCGTGGGCATTGCGTACCTTGAGCCCGAACTTGCTGTCTTCGTCGTGCATGAAACGGCTGATCAGCGAGCCCAATTCGCCGGGTGTCACGACTGCAGCCAACTGCTTGCGCGGTACGCGCAGGTGGCCGGCGGAGAACAGGTCGGTCAAGAAGTGATCAGCAAAACTGTTCATGGCATACGCCAGTTCCAGTGCCTGGTCGGTACCTGTTTGATGCGCCACCACTGCCTGCTGCAACGCCGCCGTATGGCCGGCAAGGTAGGCCGACAGTGCCCATTCGCCGAAGTGGTCGGCATTGTCCGCCGCCAATTTCAGGTAGCGTCCCAATGGAATCAGTGCCGAAACGGCGCTGCCTCCTCCGGTGATGCGGTTCCACTCTTCAGACAACGAATCGCCCAGCGCGTCATAAGCCTCATGGGCTTGCTTGCCGTCCTTGATCGCCTGCTTGACCGCATTGATCTCCTTTTGCATCACCGCGAGGATCTTGTGCGCTTCTTCCCGCGAAGCGGGCAGCACCGCCAGGCTGTTGAAGGCGGCGTTAAAGCGTTGCACGCGTTCCGCAGGCGAGGCACCGTCGCTGATGGGCTGGCCTGGGATGCCGTAGAAGTCGCCGCCCAGTGCGATCACTTGGCCATACGTCAGCGCCAGTCCGTTGGGCAGGTGCAGTTCGACTTGGCGTGCGGGGATCGCCGGGGCGTCCTTGACGAAACGCAACAGCGTGTCGTCGCCAATGGCGGTGTGTTCACCCCCTTCGAAACGCAGGGTGGGCGGGTTCTTTTCGGGTGCCGCGAGTTCTAGACCTGACATGTTAGCTCCTTGCTATGTCGTAGGAATCTTCCGTAATAACTGTATGTATATACAGTTAATGCGAGCATAGAGGAAAAACTTCCTACGTCAAGAACTCACGCTTCAACTCGGCGGAGGATGAAGTCTGATGAATTGCTGTTGACGAATCTTTTTATGGTTGTACGATGACGTACGACATCACCAAAACCAACAACAACCTTTCGACAGAAAGTCTTCGCCCAGGGTGTTCGAATAATGAATCCACAAGAACTGAAGTCCATCCTCTCCCACGGTCTGCTGTCTTTTCCGGTGACCGATTTCAACGCCCAGGGTGACTTCCACCAGGCGGGCTACATCAAGCGTCTGGAATGGCTCGCCCCTTACGGCGCCACTGCCCTGTTCGCTGCCGGTGGTACCGGTGAGTTTTTCTCCCTCGCCGCCAGCGAATACTCCCAGGTGGTGAAAACCGCTGTTGATACCTGCGCCACCAGCGTGCCGATCCTTGCCGGTGTCGGCGGTTCGACCCGCCAGGCCATCGAGTACGCCCAGGAAGCCGAGCGCCTCGGTGCCAAGGGCCTGCTGCTGCTGCCGCACTACCTCACCGAAGCCAGCCAGGACGGCGTCGCCGCCCACGTTGAGGCGGTGTGCAAATCGGTCAAGATCGGCGTGGTGGTGTACAACCGCAACGTCTGCCGCCTGACCGCGCCGCTGCTGGAACGCCTGGCCGAGCGCTGCCCGAACCTGATTGGCTACAAGGATGGCCTGGGTGACATTGAGTTGATGGTCTCGATCCGCCGTCGCCTGGGTGATCGTTTCAGCTACCTCGGCGGCCTGCCGACTGCAGAGGTTTACGCCGCTGCCTACAAGGCCCTGGGCGTGCCGGTGTACTCCTCGGCGGTGTTCAACTTCATCCCGAAAACCGCGATGGACTTCTACCACGCGATTGCCAAGGACGATCACGCCACCGTCGCCAAGATCATCGACGACTTCTTCCTGCCGTACCTGGACATCCGTAACCGCAAGGCCGGCTATGCGGTGAGCATCGTCAAGGCCGGTGCAAAAATCGCAGGCTATGACGCCGGCCCGGTGCGTACGCCGCTGACCGACCTGCTGCCAGAAGAATATGAAGCACTGGCCGCGCTGATCGACAAGCAAGGCGCGCAATAACCCATCTACAAGGCCGCTGAGTGATCAGCGGCCTTTTGCGTCAGGAGAAGATTTGTGTCCCAAGCCCAACGTTTTGACAACTACATCAACGGCCAATGGGTGGCCGGTGCCGATTACTGCGTCAACCTCAACCCGTCGGAGTTGTCCGATGTCATCGGTGAATACGCCAAGGCTGATGTTGCCCAGGTCAACACCGCCATCGACGCTGCCCGTGCGGCATTTCCGGCCTGGTCCACTTCTGGCATCCAGGCTCGACACGACTCCCTGGACAAAGTCGGCAGCGAAATCCTCGCGCGCCGCGAAGAACTCGGCACCTTGCTGGCCCGTGAAGAGGGCAAGACCTTGCCCGAAGCCATTGGCGAAGTGACCCGCGCTGGCAATATCTTCAAGTTCTTCGCCGGTGAATGCCTGCGCTTGTCCGGTGACTACGTGCCGTCGGTACGCCCTGGCGTTAACGTTGAAGTCACGCGTGAAGCCCTGGGTGTGGTTGGCCTGATCACGCCGTGGAACTTCCCGATCGCCATCCCCGCCTGGAAGATCGCCCCAGCCCTTGCCTACGGTAACTGCGTGGTGATCAAGCCTGCCGAGTTGGTACCGGGCTGTGCCTGGGCCCTGGCCGAAATCATTTCTCGCGCCGGTTTCCCTGCCGGTGTGTTCAACCTGGTGATGGGCAGCGGCCGCGTCGTGGGTGATGTGCTGGTCAACAGCCCGAAGGTCGATGGCATCAGTTTTACCGGCTCTGTCGGTGTCGGTCGTCAGATCGCCGTCAGTTGCGTGTCGCGCCAGGCCAAGGTCCAGTTGGAAATGGGCGGCAAGAACCCGCAGATCATCCTCGACGACGCGGACCTCAAGCAGGCCGTCGAGCTGTCGGTACAGAGCGCGTTCTACTCCACCGGCCAGCGTTGCACGGCGTCCAGCCGCCTGATCGTCACCGCCGGTATCCACGACCAGTTCGTTGCGGCGATGGCTGAGCGCATGAAGTCGATCAAGGTCGGCCACGCCCTCAAAAGCGGCACTGACATCGGCCCGGTGGTTTCCCAGGCCCAGTTGGACCAGGACCTCAAGTACATCGACATCGGCCAGAGCGAAGGTGCGCGACTGGTCAGCGGTGGCGGCCTGGTCACCTGTGACACCGAAGGCTACTACCTGGCACCGACGCTGTTTGCCGACAGCGAAGCCGCCATGCGTATCAGCCGTGAAGAGATCTTCGGCCCGGTCGCCAACGTCGTGCGCGTGGCGGACTACGAGGCGGCGCTGGCGATGGCCAACGACACTGAGTTTGGCCTGTCGGCGGGCATTGCCACTACGTCGCTCAAGTACGCCAACCACTTCAAGCGCCATTCCCAGGCCGGGATGGTGATGGTCAACCTGCCGACTGCCGGCGTGGACTATCACGTTCCATTCGGTGGCCGTAAGGGCTCCTCCTACGGTTCACGCGAGCAAGGTCGCTATGCGCAAGAGTTCTACACCGTGGTGAAGACCAGCTACATCGGTTCGTAATACGCAGTACCCGAGGCGCCTGCTTGTTGGTGGCTGGCGTGCCTGCGATAGCATCATCGGTGTGTGCCTGACACACCGAGTTGCCTGTATCGCGGGCACGCCCGGCTCCCACCTAAAAGCGGTCCTCATCGACAACTAGGCAATTACCCGCAAAAAAAATAATTAGTGGGAGTACTTCTACATGCAAGCGACCAAGCCGACCCACGTCCGCTATTTGATCCTGCTCATGCTGTTCCTGGTGACCACGATCAACTACGCCGACCGGGCCACCATCGCCATCGCGGGCTCCAGCCTGCAAAAAGACCTCGGCATCGACGCGGTCACCCTGGGTTACATCTTCTCTGCTTTCGGTTGGGCCTACGTGGCCGGGCAAATTCCCGGCGGCTGGCTGCTGGACCGGTTCGGTTCGAAAAAAGTCTATGCCCTGAGCATCTTCACGTGGTCACTGTTTACCGTGCTGCAAGGCTACGTCGGTGAGTTTGGCGTCTCTACCGCGGTTGTTGCGCTGTTCATGCTGCGCTTCATGGTGGGCCTGGCCGAAGCGCCGTCCTTTCCCGGTAACGCACGGATCGTGGCCGCCTGGTTCCCGACCGCAGAACGCGGTACGGCGTCGGCGATCTTCAACTCGGCGCAATACTTCGCCACCGTGTTGTTTGCACCGTTGATGGGCTGGATCGTCTACAGCTTCGGCTGGCAGCACGTGTTTATCGTGATGGGCGTGATCGGTATCCTCTTCTCGCTGATCTGGTTGAAAGTCATCCACAGTCCGCGCCAGCATCCGATGATCAACGAGGCCGAGTTCAACCATATCGCCGCCAATGGTGCGATGGTCGATATGGACCAGGACAAAGGCAAGGGCAAGAAAACCGACGGTCCGAAGTGGGACTACATCCGCCAGTTGTTGACCAACCGCATGATGCTCGGCGTTTACCTGGGCCAGTACTGCATCAATGGCATCACCTACTTCTTTCTCACCTGGTTCCCGGTGTACCTGGTGCAGGACCGGGGCATGACCATCCTCAAGGCGGGTTTCATTGCGTCGTTGCCGGCGATCTGCGGGTTTATCGGCGGCGTGCTCGGCGGGGTGATTTCCGATTACCTGCTGCGCAAGGGCCACTCCCTGACCTTTGCACGCAAGGCGCCGATCATTGGTGGCCTGTTGATCTCCAGCAGCATCGTGGCCTGCAACTATGTGGATATCGAATGGATGGTGGTGGGCTTCATGGCCCTGGCCTTCTTCGGTAAAGGCGTTGGCGCACTGGGGTGGGCGGTGGTGTCCGACACGTCGCCGAAACAAATCGCCGGCCTCAGTGGCGGCTTGTTCAACACCTTCGGTAACCTCGCATCGATCACTACGCCGATCGTCATCGGCTACATCATCAGCACCACCGGTTCGTTCAAGTGGGCCTTGGTGTTCGTCGGCGCCAATGCGCTGGTGGCGGTGTTCAGCTACCTGGTCATCGTTGGCCCGATCAAACGTGTAGTACTCAAAGAGCCGCCCACCAAGGGACCTGAGTTGACCAACCTAACCGAAGCGCATTCCTGAGGGGCCGTGTGATGCAGTTGATTGAACATGCCGACTCACCGCGCTCGATTCGTCTGCACGAGCGCGACAACGTGGTGATCGTGGTCAATGACCAGGGCGTACCGGCCGGGACCGAGTTCCCGGACGGCCTGGTGACCGTGGATTTCATCCCGCAGAGCCACAAGGTGACCCTGGAAGATATCCCTGAAGGCGGTCAGATCATTCGCTACGGCCAGACCATCGGTTACGCCCTGGCGCCGATTCCACGCGGCAGTTGGGTGCAGGAAGATCAACTGCGCATGCCCACCGCGCCGCCGCTGGACAGCTTGCCGCTGTCCACCGAGGTGCCTGACACCCAGGCACCGCTGGAAGGCTTTACCTTCGAGGGCTATCGCAACGCCGACGGCACCGTGGGCACGCGCAATATCCTCGGTATCACCACCACGGTGCAGTGCGTCACGGGCGTGCTCGACCACGCGGTCAAGCGCATCAAGGACGAATTGCTGCCCAAGTACCCGCATGTCGACGACGTGGTAGCGCTGACCCACAGCTACGGCTGCGGCGTGGCGATCACTGCGACGGATGCCTACATCCCGATTCGCACCGTGCGCAACCTGGCGCGCAACCCGAACCTGGGGGGCGAGGCCCTGGTGATCAGCCTGGGCTGCGAGAAATTGCAGGCCGGGCAGGTGATGCACGACAACGACAGCTCGGTCGACCTGAGTGAGCCGTGGCTGTATCGGTTGCAGGATTCCAGCCACGGCTTTACTGAAATGATCGAGCAGATCATGGCGCTGGCCGAGACGCGCTTGAAGAAGCTCGACCAGCGCCGACGCGAAACCGTGCCGGCGTCCGAGTTGATCCTGGGCATGCAGTGTGGTGGCAGTGATGCGTTTTCCGGCATCACCGCCAACCCCGCGCTGGGGTATGCCTCGGATTTGTTGCTGCGGGCCGGGGCGACGGTGATGTTTTCCGAAGTAACGGAAGTTCGCGATGCGATATACCTGCTGACGTCTCGCGCTGAAAGCGAGGCCGTTGCCCAGGAGCTGGTCCGGGAAATGGACTGGTACGACCGCTACCTGGCCAAGGGTGAAGCGGACCGCAGTGCCAACACCACGCCGGGTAACAAGAAGGGTGGCTTGTCGAATATCGTCGAGAAGTCCCTGGGCTCTATCGTCAAGTCCGGCAGCAGTGCGATCAATGGGGTGCTGGGGCCTGGCGAGCGCTTCAAGCGCAAGGGCCTGATCTTTTGTGCCACACCCGCCAGTGACTTTGTGTGCGGTACCCTGCAACTGGCGGCGGGGATGAACCTGCATGTGTTCACCACCGGGCGCGGCACGCCTTACGGGCTGGCAATGGCGCCGGTGGTGAAGGTTTCGACCCGAACGGAACTGGCGCAGCGCTGGCCGGACCTGATCGATATCGACGCCGGGCGCATTGCCACCGGGCGCGCGACCATCGAGGAGCTCGGCTGGGAGTTGTTTCACTTTTACCTGGATGTGGCGAGCGGCAAGAAGCAGACGTGGGCGGAGCACCATAAACTGCATAACGACATCACCTTGTTCAACCCGGCGCCCATCACCTGAGACCGTCGCGGACCTTGTGGGGGCCGGCAAGCCAGCTCCCACATTTGATCAGCGTTGCCCGGACGAATCGGGCTGCATGGCTTATCATTAGCCACCTAACGACGCTCACCAAGGTTCACCGGCATGCTGGCAATTTTCCTCACCACCCTCACCATCACCGCGCCGGTGTTTGCCATGCTGTTCCTGGGTGTGCTGCTCAAGCGCATCAACTGGATCAACGACAACTTTATCCACACGGCGTCGTCCTTGGTGTTCAACGTCACCATGCCGGCGTTGTTGTTCCTTGGCATCCTGCATGCCGACCTGCACTCGGCGCTCAAGCCGGGCTTGCTGATTTATTTTGCCGTCGCCACGTTGCTCAGCTTTGCCCTGGCCTGGGGCTGGGCGATCTTGCGTTGCCCACGTGAAGACCGCGGCATTTATACCCAGGGTGCATTTCGCGGCAATAACGGCGTGATCGGGCTGGCGCTGGCCGCCAGCATGTACGGCGACTACGGGATTTCCCTCGGCGCGATTCTCGCGGCGCTGGTGATTCTGTTCTACAACACCCTGTCGACCATCGTGCTGGCGGTGTACAGCCCGGTGATCAAGTCCGACCCGTGGAGCATCTGCAAGAGCGTGGTGGCCAACCCGCTGATCATCAGCGTGATTGCGGCCACGCCGTTCGCGGTGTTCCAGATTGGCTTGCCGGGTTGGCTGGAGTCTTCGGGCCAGTACCTGGCGGACATGACCTTGCCGCTCGCGTTGATCTGCATCGGTGGCACGCTGTCACTGGCGGCTCTGCGCAAAAGCGGGAGCATGGCCCTCAGCGCCAGCCTGGTGAAGATGATCGGCCTGCCGCTGGTCGCGACGTTGGGCGCCTGGCTGCTGGGGTTCCGGGGGCCAGAGCTGGGGATTCTGTTCCTGTACTTCGGTGCACCGACTGCAGCGGCCAGCTTTGTCATGGCGCGGGCGGCCGAGGGTAATCATGAGCTGGCGGCGGCGATTATCGTGATCACCACCTTGATGGCGGCGGTGACCACGAATATCGGGATCTTTGTGTTGCAGGCGGGTGGTTGGATCTGATTTTCCCGGTGTGTGTGAGGGCCAATCGCAGGCGAGCCAGCTCCCACATTTACGCGTACTAAACATCAACCCAGTGGGAGCTGCCTTGCCTGTGATCGCTCGCTAACCGTCACTGCTTATCGGCCTGGTAGGCATCGATCACTTCCTGCGCCGCCCGAAACGCATCAATCGCCGCCGGCACCCCGGCATATACCGCGCAATGCAACAGCGCTTCGCGGATCTCTTCCACCGTACACCCGTTGTTCAGCGCGCCGCGCACGTGGCCCTTGAGCTCTTGCGGGCACTTGAGCGCGGTGAGGGCGGCGAGGGTGATCAGGCTGCGGGTCTTCAGCGGTAACCCTTCGCGGTTCCACACACTGCCCCAGGCGTGTTCGTTGACGAAATCCTGCAGCGGCTGGCTGAACTCGGTGGCGTTGCCCAGGGCGCGGTCGACGAACACGTCGC
Organism: Pseudomonas lurida; assembly: GCF_002563895.1. Classification (NCBI taxonomy): domain Bacteria; kingdom Pseudomonadati; phylum Pseudomonadota; class Gammaproteobacteria; order Pseudomonadales; family Pseudomonadaceae; genus Pseudomonas; species Pseudomonas lurida. The sequence continues at coordinate 1,017,081 of NZ_PDJB01000001.1, forward strand.
CCATGACCTGGCGACGCATTTCAACCCCAGGCTTTTTCTGATCGGTCATTGCGATTCCCTCTTGTGTTGGCGGCGCCAGGCTCGCAGCGTGCTGAACAACAGGAAAGCCACCAGCACTGGCAGGACGTAATACAGCATCAGTTGTTCAAGCTTGTTCGCCAGGGGCATGCCAGTGGTGAATGCCATCACATGCAGGCCGTACGCCAGGTACAAGCCCAGCAGCACCAGGCCTTCGGCGCGGGTGACGCGGTAGCCGATGTAGAACACCGGCAGGCACAGCACCACCACGCCGAGCATCACCGGCAGGTCGAAATCCAGGGCGTTGGGCGACACCGACAGGGGGGAGGGCGCGAGCAGGGCGGTCAGGCCCAGTACACCGAGCAGGTTGAACAGGTTGCTGCCGATCACGTTGCCCACGGCAATTTCACGTTCGCCGCGCAGGGCTGCAATCAGTGACGTCGCCAGGCACGGCAACGAGGTGCCGACACCGATCAGGGTCAGGCCGATCACGCGCTCCGACAGGCCCAGGTCGCCAGCCACATCCACCGCCGCTCCCAGCAGCAAATGCCCGGCCAGCACCAAGACCAACAACCCGCCGAATATCAACAGCACACTGCTCAACCAGGGGGCGCGGGCGACGGTGTCCAGTGTGCGTGGGCGGCGGGAATGGCGCGTCTGGTAATGCAACACGCCCAGGTAGGCAAGCAGGGCAACGAGCAGCACCAGGCCGTCGATGGGCGTGAGTTCTTCATTGGCCGCGAGGGTGAACACCAGCAGCCCGGCCAGGATCATCACCGGAATGTCCAGGCGCACCAGCTGGCGTGAGACTCGCAGGGGAATAATCAATGCCGACAGGCCCAGGGTCACCAGGATGTTGAAGATGCTGCTGCCGATCACGCTGCCCACGGCGATATCGGTGTTGCCGGCCAAGGTGGCTTGCAGGCTGACGGTCATCTGCGGCGCGCTGCTGCCGAAGGCGACGATTGTCAGGCCAATGATCAGCGGGCGCACCTTGAGGCTTGCGGCCAGGCGCACGGCGGCGCGTACCAGGATTTCGGCACCGATGATCAGCAGCACCAGGCCGCTGACCAATTCCAGCAGGCTCCAGGGCGAAAGGGCGGTTAATCCGAAAATGGCCAGGGCTCCGTCTTCAGTTGCTCAAGGCTTGCACGCGAACCCGTGCGGTTCCGCTGCTGATCATACCCAGTTGCTGTGCAGCCTTGCGCGAAAGATCAATCAAGCGCCCACGGGTATGCGGGCCGCGATCATTGATGCGGACAACCACGGATTTGTCGTTGTCGAGATTGGTGACCTTGACCTGGGTGCCGAACGGCAATTGCCGGTGGGCGGCGGTCAGGGCGTTCTGGTTGAAGGGTTCACCGCTGGCGGTCTTGTTGCCATGGTGCTTGGCGCCGTAATAGGAGGCGGTGCCGGTTTCGTCGTAGCCGTTGGGGTTGATGATACCGCTGGCACAACCGGCCAGCAGGGAGAACAGGGCCAGCAGGCCGAATAGACGCTTCATGCAAGGAGTCCCATTACAAATGTTGGCGTTGGCTTGTGTGGGAGCTGGCTTGCCTGCGATGGCATCACCTCGGTGTAACTGATGCACCGAGGCGCCTGCATCGCGGGCAAGCCCGGCTCCCACAGAAGCCGGGTCCTACACGTGTCAGCCTTCGAGCTTGCTTTTCAGCAGTTCGTTCACCTGTTGCGGGTTGGCCTTGCCTTTGGAGGCTTTCATCGCCTGGCCCACAAAGAAGCCGAACATCTTGCCGCGCTTGGCTTCGTCTGCCGCGCGGTACTGCTCGACCTGCTCGGCGTTGGCCGCGAGCATTTCATCGAGCACGGCCGAGATCGCGCCGCTGTCGGTGACTTGCTTGAGGCCGCGCTTCTCGATGATCTCGTCGGCGCTGCCTTCACCGCTGGCCATGGCTTCGAACACGGTCTTGGCGATTTTGCCGGAGATGGTGTTGTCCTTGATGCGCAGCAGCATGCCGCCCAATTGCTCGGCAGTGACCGGGGCTTCGTCGATTTCCAGGCCTTGCTTGTTCAGCAGGCTGCCCAGCTCCACCATCACCCAGTTGGCCGCCAGCTTGGCGTCACCGGCAATGCTCACGACTTTTTCGAAGTAGTTGGCTTGCTCACGGCTGGAGGCCAGCACGCTGGCATCGTAGACCGACAAGCCGAACTGCTCCTGGAAGCGCTCGCGCTTCTGCTGCGGCAATTCCGGCAGGGTGGCGCGGATGTCGTTGAGGAAAGAGTCCTCAAGCACGACCGGCAACAGGTCCGGATCGGGGAAGTAACGGTAGTCGTTGGCTTCCTCTTTGCTGCGCATGGCGCGGGTTTCGTCTTTGTTCGGGTCGTACAGGCGGGTTTGCTGGATGACCTTGCCGCCGTCTTCGATCAGCTCGATCTGGCGACGCACTTCGCTGTTGATCGCCTTCTCGATGAAACGGAACGAGTTGACGTTCTTGATCTCGCAGCGAGTACCGAACTCGACTTGGCCTTTTGGGCGAATCGACACGTTGCAGTCGCAGCGCAGCGAGCCTTCGGCCATGTTGCCGTCGCAGATACCCAGGTAACGCACCAGTGCGTGGATGGTCTTGACGTAGGCCACGGCTTCCTTGGCGCTGCGCATGTCCGGCTCGGAGACGATCTCCAGCAACGGCGTGCCGGCACGGTTCAGGTCGATACCGGTAGCGCCCGGGAATTCTTCGTGCAGGCTTTTGCCGGCGTCTTCTTCCAGGTGGGCGCGAGTGACGCCGACGCGCTTGATGGTGCCGTCTTCCAGGGGGATGTCCAGGTGGCCTTTGCCGACGATCGGCAGTTCCATCTGGCTGATCTGGTAGCCCTTGGGCAGGTCCGGGTAGAAGTAGTTCTTGCGCGCGAACACGTTGTGCTGGCCGATCTCGGCGTCAATCGCCAGGCCGAACATCACCGCCATGCGCACCGCTTCCTGGTTCAGCACCGGCAGTACGCCGGGCATGCCCAGGTCTACCAGGCTGGCCTGGGTGTTGGGCTCGGAGCCGAACGTGGTGGCGCTACCGGAGAAAATCTTCGATTGGGTGGCGAGCTGGGTATGAATCTCCAGCCCGATCACGACTTCCCATTGCATAGTGTTCTCCTCAGAAGCCGGTAGGGGTGCGAGTGTGCCAGTCAGTGTTCAACTGGTACTGGTGCGCCACATTGAGCAGGCGGCCTTCCTGGAAATACGGGGCGAGCAATTGCACGCCGACCGGCAGGCCATCGACGAAACCGGCAGGCATGGACAAGCCCGGCAGGCCCGCGAGGTTGGCGGTAATGGTGTACAGGTCTTCAAGGTACGCTGCCACCGGGTCGCCGTTCTTGGCGCCGAGCTTCCAGGCCGGGTTCGGCGTGGTTGGGCCAAGGATCACGTCGACCTGTTCAAAGGCGGCCATGAAGTCGTTCTTCACCAGGCGACGGATTTTCTGCGCCTTGAGGTAGTACGCGTCGTAGTAACCCGCCGACAGGGCGTAGGCACCGACCATGATCCGGCGTTGTACTTCGGCGCCGAAGCCTTCGCCACGGGAGCGCTTGTACAGGTCGGTGAGGTCTTTCGGGTTTTCGCAGCGGTAGCCGAAACGCACGCCATCGAAGCGCGACAGGTTGGAGGAAGCCTCTGCCGGTGCGATCACGTAGTAAGCAGGAATCGCGTGCTGGTTGTTCGGCAGGCTGATTTCCTTGATCACCGCGCCGAGCTTCTCCAGCGCCTTGACGCTGTTGTGCACCAGTTCAGCAATGCGTGGGTCGAGGCCGGCGCTGAAGTATTCCTTCGGCACGCCGATGCGCAGGCCCTTGATCGAGGTATTCAGGCTGGCGCTGTAGTCCGGCACGGGCTCATCGATGCTGGTGGAGTCCTGTTTGTCGAAGCCTGCCATGCCTTGTAACAAAATCGCGCAGTCTTCGGCAGTGCGGGCCAGAGGGCCGCCCTGATCAAGGCTGGAGGCGTAGGCGATCATGCCCCAGCGGGAAACGCGACCGTAGGTCGGCTTCAGGCCGGTGAGGTTGGTGAAGGCCGCTGGCTGGCGGATCGAACCCCCGGTGTCGGTGGCGGTGGCGGCCGGCAGGAAGCGCGCGGCAACCGCGGCAGCCGAGCCACCCGACGAACCGCCGGGCACGTGGTCCAGGTTCCACGGGTTTTTCACCGCGCCGTAGTAGCTCGACTCGTTGGCCGAGCCCATGGCGAATTCGTCCATGTTGGTCTTGCCCAGGGTCACGGCCCCGGCTGCGGCCAGTTTGGACACCACGGTGGCGTCGTAGGGTGCCTTGAAGTTGTCGAGCATCTTCGAGCCGCAGCTGGTGCGAATGCCCTGGGTGCAGAACAGGTCCTTGTGGGCGATCGGTGCGCCCAGCAGTGCGCCATTTTCACCGTTGGCGCGACGTGCGTCGGCGGCCTTGGCCTGGCTCAAGGCCAGCTCTTCGGTGAGGCTGATGAAGCTGTTGACCTTTGGATCGTGCTCGGCGATGCGCGCCAGCAGGGTCTTGGTCAGCTCTTCGGAAGAAAACTTTTTGTCGGCGAGACCGCGGGCGATCTCGGCCAGAGTCATGTGATGCATTGCAGGCTCTTTCCCTTTAGTCGATGACTTTCGGAACCAGGTACAGGCCGTTTTCGACCGCTGGCGCGATGGACTGGTAGGCCTCGCGATTATTACTCTCGGTCACGACGTCTGCGCGCAGGCGCTGGCTGGCTTCCAGCGGGTGAGCCAGGGGCTCGATGCCGTCGGTATTCACGGCCTGCATTTGGTCGACCAGCCCGAGAATGCTGTTCAGGGCTGCGGTGGTCTGTGGAAGATCGCCTTCATTCAGGCCAAGCGAGGCCAGATGCGCGATTTTTTCCACGTCGGAGCGTTCAAGCGTCATGGGAATCTCCAGTGGAAAACAGAACGGAGGCTGTCCGTGTGTTAGATTGTCGGAACACTACCGCATTTCTACGGTCTTACGGCCGCGATTGTGGGGGTTGGTGCACAGAAAGTCGGCCAATTTAGCACATTGGCGCCTTGCCCAAAATCCCTGTCGTTGTTAGAGTTTGCCGCACTTTTTTACCCACGCGTTGCCTAGGGTCCCTTTCCCATGTTCAAGAAACTGCGTGGCATGTTTTCCAGCGATCTTTCCATTGACCTGGGCACTGCCAACACCCTTATTTACGTGCGCGAGCGCGGTATCGTCCTGAATGAGCCATCGGTTGTGGCCATTCGGACCCATGGTAATCAGAAAAGTGTCGTTGCCGTCGGCACCGAGGCCAAGCGCATGCTCGGCCGTACACCAGGCAATATTGCCGCCATTCGTCCGATGAAAGACGGCGTGATCGCCGACTTCAGTGTCTGCGAGAAGATGCTGCAGTACTTCATCAACAAGGTTCACGAAAACAGTTTCCTGCAGCCCAGCCCTCGTGTGCTGATCTGCGTTCCCTGCAAGTCCACCCAGGTTGAGCGTCGTGCCATCCGTGAATCGGCCCTCGGTGCCGGTGCCCGCGAAGTGTTCCTGATCGAAGAGCCAATGGCCGCTGCGATCGGTGCCGGCCTGCCGGTTGAAGAAGCCCGTGGTTCGATGGTGGTGGATATCGGTGGTGGCACCACTGAAATCGCCCTGATTTCCCTGAACGGTGTGGTGTATGCCGAATCCGTGCGCGTCGGCGGCGACCGCTTCGACGAAGCGATCATCACTTATGTGCGTCGTAACTACGGCAGCCTGATCGGCGAATCCACCGCCGAGCGCATCAAGCAGGAAATCGGTACCGCTTACCCTGGCGGCGAAGTGCGCGAAGTCGATGTGCGCGGTCGCAACCTGGCCGAAGGCGTCCCACGGGCCTTCACCCTGAACTCCAATGAAGTGCTGGAAGCTCTGCAAGAGTCCCTGGCCACCATCGTTCAGGCTGTGAAGAGCGCCCTGGAGCAATCGCCGCCGGAACTGGCTTCCGATATCGCCGAGCGTGGCCTGGTGCTGACCGGTGGTGGCGCCCTGCTGCGCGACCTCGACAAGCTGCTGGCCCAGGAAACCGGCCTGCCGGTGATCGTCGCCGAAGACCCGCTGACCTGCGTCGCCCGTGGTGGTGGCCGTGCACTGGAAATGATGGATAAACACACCATGGACCTGCTCTCCAGCGAATAAGTGGTTGCTGGTTTGCCCATGTTTCGCCCGCAGGCAGCACTTTGCAGTGCTGCCTGTTGGCGTTTATCTTCTTCAATCTGCATCCAGGCCGGTTAGATGCCGTATGAATAAAGAGAACATTTGCCTGGGAGGAGCGGCTTATTAAACCGCTTTTCGCCAAAGGCCCCTCATTGGGCGTGCGCCTGTTGGTGCTGGTCGTGCTTTCGGTCGCGCTGATGGTGGTCGATGCCCGCTTTGCACTGCTCAAGCCCGTGCGTAGCCAGATGTCGCTGGTGTTGATGCAGACCTACTGGATCACCGACCTGCCGCAACGTCTGTATCAGGGCGTGGCCAGCCAATTCGGCAGCCGCACCGAGCTGGTCGCCGAGAACGAAAAACTCAAGACGGAAAACCTGCTGTTGCAGGGGCGCATGCAAAAGCTGGCGGCCCTCACCGAGCAGAACGTTCGGCTGCGCGAGTTGCTCAATTCCTCGGCACTGGTCAACGAAAAGGTCGAAGTGGCCGAGTTGATCGGCATGGACCCCAACCCCTTCACCCACCGGATCATCATCAACAAGGGTGAGCGCGACGGCGTGGTCCTCGGCCAGCCTGTGCTTGACGCCCGTGGCCTGATGGGCCAGGTGGTTGAACTGATGCCCTATACCTCGCGGGTGTTGCTGCTGACCGACACCACCCACAGTATTCCGGTACAGGTGAACCGCAACGGGCTGCGCGCGATTGCCAGCGGTACCGGTAACCCCGAGCGCCTTGAGTTGCGGCATGTGGCCGATACCGCCGATATCAAGGAAGGCGACCTGTTGGTCAGCTCCGGCCTGGGTCAGCGTTTCCCGGCCGGTTACCCGGTGGCCACGGTCAAGGAAGTGATCCACGACTCCGGCCAGCCGTTTGCCATTGTGCGTGCCGTGCCCACTGCTGCGTTGAACCGCAGTCGCTACCTGCTGTTGGTGTTCAGCGACAACCGCACCCCGGAAGAGCGCGCCAACGACGCCGCCCAGGCCCAGGAAGCCGAAGACAAGAAGAACGGCACCACGCCGATCGTTCCTGCCACGGTGCCAAAGCCTGCCGCTGCGACACCGGCTACGCCTGCGGCTGCCCCGGCAACGGCGGCGCCAATGACTACACCCGTGAAGCCCGCCGCGCACGCGGTTAAACCGGCCGCGACCAAGCCTCCCGCATCGACGCCGGCCACTACCACTCCGGCGGCCAAGCCTCCTGCGTCGACGCCGGCCACCACCACTCCGGCGGCCAAACCGCCTGCTGCTACCCCGGCCGCACGCCCAGCGGCCAGCGCCCCGGCAACCACGCGGCAGAGGGAGGAATAATGGCCGGTACTCATTCCCGCAACGGCTGGATCGTCTGGCTGACCTTCGCCATCGGCTTGCTGCTCAGCGTTTCGCCGCTGCCCCAGTTCATGGAAATCCTGCGTCCGCTTTGGCTGGCGCTGCTGCTGGCGTTCTGGTCGCTGAACCTGCCGCACAAAGTCGGCATGGTCACGGCGATGTTCCTGGGCTTGGCGGAAGATGTGCTCTATGGCACCTTGCTGGGCCAGAACGCGTTGATCCTGACCCTGATCACTTTCCTGGTGCTGTCCTTACAGCAGCGCCTGCGCATGTTCCCGATGTGGCAGCAGTGCCTGGTGATCCTGGTGATCTTCGGCCTGGCGCAGCTTGTCCAACTGTGGCTCAGCGCGTTGACCGGCAACCGTCAGCCGACCCTGGCGCTGGTGCTGCCAGCCCTGGTCAGTGCGTTGCTGTGGCCATGGATCAGCTTCGGTCTGCGTGGGTTGCGCCGTCGCTATAAAATCAATTGAATGGATTGCGAGGCTCTGCCTGGTTATCGAACCCTACAGGGAGAGTCTGCAATGAATTCGCTTTACCTGGCCTCGGGCTCTCCGAGGCGGCGTGAACTGCTGACCCAGATCGGTGTGCCCTTCACCGTGGTCAGTGCCGCCATTGATGAAACGCCTCTCACAAACGAACCTGCCGTTGCCTACGTCGAGCGCCTTGCGCGCGGCAAGGCCGCGGCGGGTTTTGCCGTGCTCGGGAAAACCTTGGGCGCCTGTGTATTGGGGGCCGATACTGCCGTGATCGTCGATGGCAAGATCCTCGGCAAGCCCGTGGACCAGGCCGACGCCCTGGCGATGTTGATGGCCTTGGCGGGGCGTGAGCATGAAGTGCTCACGGCCATTGCCCTCACCGACGGTCAGCGCAGCGAAACCCGATGTGTAAGCAGTCGTGTACGTTTTCGCGGTATTTCTGTCGAGGAAGCGACAACCTACTGGCACAGTGGCGAACCCCAGGACAAGGCGGGCGGCTATGCTATTCAAGGCCTGGGCTCGGTATTCGTCGCCGGGCTCAATGGCAGTTATTCCGCCGTGGTAGGCCTGCCGGTGTGCGAAACCGCGCAACTGCTCGACCAATTCGGCATACCCTGTTGGCAAAACCTTACCGTGCGCTGAGCGTCGTATTCCAGCGCCCAGCCTTAAGCGACCGGTCACTATTGTGAAAACGCCTGAACGAGACCCAGCCATGAGCGAAGAGATTCTGATCAATATCACGCCGATGGAATCGCGCGTGGCGGTGGTAGAGAACGGTGTTCTGCAAGAAGTGCATGTCGAGCGCACCCAGAAGCGCGGGATCGTCGGTAATATCTACAAAGGCAAGGTGGTGCGCGTATTACCGGGGATGCAGGCTGCATTCGTCGACATCGGCCTCGACCGTGCCGCGTTTATCCATGCTTCGGAAATTTCCCTGCGCGAAGGCCCGGCGGTAGAAAGCATCAGCGCCCTGGTGCATGAAGGGCAGAGCCTGGTGGTGCAAGTCACCAAGGACCCCATTGGCTCCAAGGGCGCACGCCTGACCACCCAGCTGTCGATCCCGTCGCGTTACCTGGTGTACATGCCACGTACCGCGCATGTCGGCATTTCCTTGAAGATCGAAGATGAAGCCGAGCGCGAGCGCCTGAAGAAGGTGGTCAGCGACTGCGTGGCCGCCGAGGGCATCAAGGAAGCCGGCGGCTTTATCCTGCGCACCGCTGCCGAGGGCGCTGGCGCCGATGAGATCCTCATGGACATCCGCTACCTGCGGCGCCTGTGGGACCAGATTGGCGCACAGATCAAGACCATTGGCGCGCCGAGCGTGATCTACGAGGACCTGGGCCTTGCCCTGCGCACATTGCGCGACCTGGTCAGCCCGAAGATCGAGAAAATTCGCATCGACTCGCGGGAAACCTTCCAGCGCACCACGCAATTTGTTGCCGAGTTGATGCCGGAAATTGCCGACCGCCTGGAACACTACCCCGGCGAGCGGCCGATCTTTGACCTGTATGGCGTCGAAGACGAAATCCAGAAAGCCCTGGAGCGCAAGGTGCCGCTCAAGTCCGGCGGCTATCTGGTGGTGGACCCGGCGGAAGCCATGACCACCATCGACGTCAACACCGGCGCGTTCGTCGGTCATCGCAACCTCGAAGAGACCATCTTCAAGACCAACCTCGAAGCGGCCACCGCGATTGCCCGCCAACTGCGCCTGCGCAACCTGGGCGGCATCATCATCATCGACTTCATCGACATGGAAGATGAAGAGCATCAGCGCCAGGTGCTACGCACCCTCGAGAAGCAACTGGAGCGCGATCACGCCAAGACCAACATCATCGGCATTACCGAGCTTGGCTTGGTGCAGATGACCCGCAAACGCACCCGAGAAAGCCTCGAGCAGGTGCTGTGCGAGCCGTGCAGCAGTTGCCAGGGCCGCGGTAAATTGAAGACGCCGGAAACGGTTTGCTACGAGATTTTCCGCGAAATCCTGCGGGAGGCGCGGGCCTACCAGGCCGAAGGCTACAGGGTGCTCGCCAACCAGAAAGTGGTCGATCGGCTGCTGGACGAAGAATCCGGTAACGTCGCCGAGCTGGAGGGGTTTATCGGGCGCACGATACGCTTCCAGGTCGAAACCATGTATTCCCAGGAACAATACGACGTGGTGCTGCTCTGATCCCCAATCGTTTTCCCTTTATGAGACAGGCAGGCCTTGACCTGCCGTCCGATTACCGCCTTGAGGGTCGCCTGACATGGAGCGTCTGATACGCTTTTTTGCCGCTTTGACCCGTTGGGGCCTGGGCCTCTGTGCCTTGCTGCTGGTATTGGCGGCAGTGTATGTGAGCCTGGGTCGTGAATTGACGCCGCTGGTGGCCGAGTACCGTGCAGAAGTCGAGGCCAAGGCGCAGGCTGCGGTGGGCATGCCATTGCACATCGGCAGCCTCGAAGGCCGCTGGAGCGGCTTTGCGCCGGTATTGCTGGCCCATGATGTGATGGTGGGCGAGGGCAGCAGTGCCTTGCGCCTGGACCAGGTCGAAGTGGTGCCGGACATCTGGGCCAGCCTGATGGCCCGCGAAGTCCGAATCGCGCACCTGCAAGTCAGCGGCCTGCAACTCAGCGTCAAGGAAGACAAGGACGGTAAATGGGCCCTGCAGGGCTTGCCCGTCCAGGACGAGCAGCCGCTGGACCCAGCGCAAGTGCTCAAGCGCATGCAAATGGTCAAGCGCGTTTCGCTGCTCGACAGCCAGGTGACATTGCAGCCGTTTGACCATGCGCCGGTGACCCTGACGTATGTCGGCCTGAGCCTGCATACCGGCGCAACTCGCCAGCGTCTGGACGCACGCTTGACGCTGCCTGACGGGCAGCCGCTGGCCGTCAATCTGCGCACCCGTATCCGGGCGAGCCAGTGGAAGGACGCTGAAGTCCAGGCTTACCTGAGCCTGCCGCAGAGCGACTGGGCCAAGTGGATCCCGGCCAAGCTCACCCAGCAGTGGAAACTCACCCAATTCAAGGCGGGCGGCGAGTTCTGGCTGACCTGGGCCAACGGCACCGTACAAAGCGCAGTGGCGCGGCTCAATGCGCCGCAGGTGAAGGGCAGCTACGCCGATCGCAAGCCGGTGCATATTGAGAACCTCGCCCTTACCGCCTACCTGCAACGCAGTGACACCGGCCTCAAGGTGCTGTTCGACTCGCTGGCGATGAACCTGGGGGAGACCCGCTGGGAATCTCGCCTGCAATTGCAGCAGGCCCTGGCCACCGATAAGGGCCAGGAAGTCTGGAAGCTCCAGGCCGACCGCCTGGACCTGACCCCGATCACGCCACTGCTCAATGCACTGGCACCGCTGCCGGAAGGCGTGGCCAAGACTGTCCAGCACCTCAAGGCCACAGGCCTGCTGCGCAATGTGCTGGTGGATTTCCGCCCTCAAGACACCACGGATCAAAAAGTCAGCTTCGCCGCCAATCTCGAGCGCATCGGTTTTGATGCCTACTTCGGCGCGCCGGCCGCGCGCAATGTGTCCGGCAGCATCAGCGGTGACCTTGGCCATGGCGAGTTGCGCATGGACAGCAAGGACTTCTCGCTGCACCTCGATCCAATCTTTGCCAAGCCCTGGCAGTACATCCAAGCCAACGCGCGCCTGACATGGAAGTTGGACAAAGAGGGCTTCACCCTGATCGCACCGTACATCAAGGTGTTGGGCGAAGAGGGCAAAGTGGCTGCCGACTTCCTGATTCGCCTGCATTTCGACCACAGCCAGGAAGACTACATGGACCTGCGGGTCGGCATGGTCGATGGCGATGGGCGCTTCACACCCAAGTACCTGCCGGCGGTGTTGAGTCCTGCGCTGGATGAGTGGCTGCGCACCGCGATCCTCAAAGGCGCGGTGGACCAGGGTTTCTTCCAGTATCAGGGTTCGCTGAACCACGACGCATTGCCAGCTTCGCGCAATATCAGCCTGTTCTTCAAGGTGCATGATGCCGAACTGGCGTTCCAGCCGGGCTGGCCGCATGTGAGCAAGGTCAATGGCGAAGTGTTTGTCGAGGAGAGCGGCGTGCGCATCCTCGCCAGCAAAGGCCAGTTGCTCGACACCAAGGTCAAGGATGTCTACGTCAATATTCCCCACGCCCCTGAAGGCAAGGACAGCCATCTGCTGCTCACCGGTGGTTTTGCCGGTGGCTTGGGCGATGGTCTGAAAATCCTCCAGGAGGCACCGATTGGCACCGCCTCGACTTTTGCCGGCTGGAAGGGCGAGGGCGACCTGCAAGGCAGTCTGGACCTGGACATTCCGCTGGCCAAGGGCACCGAGCCGAAAATCGTGGTGGACTTCAAGACCGATAAGGCACGCCTGCAACTGGCTGAACCCTCCCTGGACCTGACGCAACTCAAGGGCGATTTCCGGTTCGACAGTGCCAAGGGGCTCAGCGGCCAGAACATCACGGCCCAGGCGTTTGACCGGCCGATCAGCGCGCAGATCTTTGCCGACGGCAAGCCGGGCAATATCAGCACTCGCGTGACTGCCAAGGGCCAGGTCACGGTCAAGCGGCTGACGGATTGGCTGAAAATCACCCAGCCGTTGCCGGTGTCGGGCGATATTCCTTACCAGCTGCAACTGACCCTGGACGGCGCCGACAGCCAACTGATGGTCAGCTCCAACCTCAAGGGTGTGGCAGTGGACCTGCCAGCGCCGTTTGGCATGCCCGCCAGCCAGGGGCGTGACAGTGTCTTCCGTATGACCTTGCAGGGCGCCGAGCGCCGCTATTGGTTCGATTATGGTGAGCTGGCGAACTTTACCTTTGCTGCGCCGCCGGACAAATTCAATGACGGTCGCGGTGAACTGTTCCTTGGTGATGGCGATGCCGTGCTACCGGGGTCCAAGGGGTTGCGCATTCGTGGGGTGTTGTCGGAACTTGATATCGATCCCTGGAAGAAACTGGTGGACCGCTATGCGGGCAACGATCCGGGCGGCAGTGCCAAGCAATTGCTCAGCGGCGCCGATTTCAAGGTGGGTAAGCTGACCGGTCTTGGCACTCAGTTCGATCAGGTCAATTTGCAACTGGACCGCAAGCCTGCGGCGTGGGGCTTGCAGCTTGACAGCCAGCAGGCCAAGGGCACGGTGAACCTGCCAGACGCCAAGGGCGCGCCGATTGCGATCAACCTGCAATACGTGAAACTGCCGGCGGTGGACCCAACAGTTCAGGCTGACGAAAACGCGCCGGACCCGTTGGCGAGCATCGACCCCAAGGATATCCCGGCGCTGGATATTGCCATTGGCCAGCTATTCCAGGGCCCGGACCTGATAGGCGCGTGGTCGTTGAAAATCCGTCCGACGGCCAAGGGCCTGGCCTTCAACAACCTGGACCTGGGTCTCAAAGGCATGCAGCTCAAGGGTGCCGGTGGATGGGAAGGTGCGGCGGGTGACAGCAGCAGTTGGTACAAGGGCCGCCTGGACGGCAAGAATATTGGCGATGTACTCAAGGGCTGGGGTTATGCCCCCACCGTCACGAGCCAGGATTTCCATTTGGATGTGGACGGGCGTTGGCCCGGCTCGCCGGCCTATGTGGGGCCCAAGCGCTTCTCCGGCAGCCTGGATGCGGCGTTCCGCAACGGTCAGTTCGTGGAAGTGGAAGGCGGCGCCCAGGCCCTGCGGGTATTCGGGCTGCTCAACTTCAATTCCATTGGGCGCCGCCTGCGACTTGACTTCTCGGACTTGCTCGGCAAGGGCCTGAGTTATGACCGGGTCAAAGGCTTGCTCGCGGCCAGTAATGGCGTGTTCGTGACGCGTGAGCCGATCACCATGACCGGTCCTTCCACCAATCTGGAGCTTAATGGCACCCTGGACCTGGTGGCCGACCGTGTCGACGCCAAGCTGCTGGTGACCCTGCCGGTCACCAACAACCTGCCGATCGCCGCGCTGATCGTCGGGGCGCCGGCCATTGGTGGCGCGTTGTTCCTGATCGACAAGCTGATCGGTGATCGTGTTGCGCGCTTCGCCAGCGTGCAATACAAGGTCGAAGGGCCGTGGAAGGACCCGAAAATCACCTTCGACAAGCCATTTGAAAAGCCAAACTGAGAGCCTGTGGAGTAGCATGGCCGCATGCCCATTACGGAGTGTCGGCCCATGTCCTTTGCGGTAATTCAAATGGTCAGCCAGAGTGACGTGCTGGCCAACCTGGCCCAGGCCCGTCGCCTGCTGGAAGAAGCGGCGGCAGGCGGTGCGAAGCTGGCGGTGCTGCCGGAAAACTTCGCTGCCATGGGCCGCCGTGACGTGGCCGATATCGGCCGTGCCGAAGCGCTGGGCAAGGGCCCGATCCTGCCATGGTTGAAACAGACCGCTCGCGACCTCACCTTATGGATAGTGGCGGGTACTTTGCCGTTGCCACCCAAGGACCAACCGCACGCCAAGCCTAACGCCTGCTCGCTGCTGGTGAATGATCAGGGCGAAATCGTTGCTCGATACGACAAGCTGCACCTGTTCGATGTGGATGTCGCCGATGCTCGCGGTCGTTATCGCGAATCCGACGACTATGCTTTCGGGGGCGATGTGGTGGTAGCGGACACGCCCGTCGGTCGTTTGGGCCTGACGGTGTGTTATGACCTGCGCTTCCCCGAGCTGTATAGCGAATTGCGCGCGGCGGGGGCCGAATTGATTACGGCGCCTTCGGCGTTTACGGCAGTGACCGGTGCTGCACACTGGGACGTGCTGATTCGCGCGCGGGCCATCGAGACCCAGTGCTACCTGCTGGCGTCCGCCCAGGGTGGTGTGCATCCGGGACCACGGGAAACGCATGGCCATGCAGCGATCGTCGACCCCTGGGGACGCGTGCTGGCACAACAGGATCAAGGCGAGGCGGTGTTGCTGGCCGAACGCGATAGCAGTGAACAGGCGTCGATAAGGGCGCGCATGCCGGTGGTCAACCATCGGCGCTTTTTCTCGCAGGGCGCACAGCGACCTGCTTCGGAACGATGAATTTAAGGCCATACCTATGAGCGAGTTGTTGTCCTCAGTCAGTGAACACCTCCTGGCACCCGGTGGCGTGACCATCGAAAGCTTGCAAACCGTGCTGGGCGATCTCGCCGGGCCGGGCATCGATGCGGCCGACCTGTATTTCCAGGGGCAGATTTCCGAGTCCTGGGCCCTGGAAGACGGCATCGTCAAGGAAGGCAGTTTCAACCTTGATCAAGGGGTTGGTGTACGTGCGCAATCCGGCGAGAAAACCGGTTTTGCCTACAGTAATGCGATCACCCTGGAGGCCTTGGGCCTGGCCGCACGCGCCGCACGTTCCATCTCTCGCGCCGGGCAAAATGGCACGGTGCAGGCGTTCAGCACCCAGGACGTCGCGCAGTTGTACGCGCCGGATAACCCCCTGGAAGTGATCAGTCGCGCGGAAAAAGTCGAGCTGCTCAAGCGTATCGACGCCGCTACCCGCGCCCTGGACCCGCGTATCCAGCAGGTTACCGTCAGCATGGCCGGTGTGTGGGAACGCATCCTGGTGGCGTCGACTGACGGCGGCCTGGCGGCAGATGTGCGGCCGCTGGTGCGTTTCAACGTGAGTGTGATCGTCGAACAGAACGGCCGTCGCGAACGCGGTGGCCATGGTGGTGGCGGGCGTACCGACTACCGCTATTTCCTCACCGATGACCGTGCCATGGGATATGCCCGTGAAGCGCTGCGCCAGGCACTGGTCAACCTGGAAGCCATTCCGGCGCCGGCCGGTACTTTGCCGGTGGTACTGGGCTCAGGTTGGTCCGGCGTGCTGCTGCACGAAGCCGTTGGCCACGGCCTGGAAGGTGACTTCAACCGCAAGGGCAGTTCGGCCTACAGCGGCCGCATGGGCGAGATGGTCGCGTCCAAGCTCTGCACCATCGTCGATGATGGCACCCTGGCTGGGCGCCGCGGCTCGTTGAGCGTCGATGACGAAGGCACGCCGACCGAATGC
Organism: Pseudomonas lurida; assembly: GCF_002563895.1. Taxonomy (NCBI): domain Bacteria; kingdom Pseudomonadati; phylum Pseudomonadota; class Gammaproteobacteria; order Pseudomonadales; family Pseudomonadaceae; genus Pseudomonas; species Pseudomonas lurida. The sequence goes on from NZ_PDJB01000001.1 coordinate 1,032,952, forward strand.
ACCACCCTGATCGAAAATGGCGTGCTCAAGGGCTACATGCAAGACAAGCTCAACGCTCGCCTGATGGGCGTGGCGCGCACCGGTAACGGCCGTCGTGAGTCCTACGCGCACTTGCCAATGCCCCGCATGACCAATACCTACATGCTCGGTGGCGAAAGCGACCCGGCCGAGATCATCGCGTCGGTGAAGCGCGGTATCTACTGCGCCAACCTCGGTGGTGGCCAGGTGGATATCACCAGCGGCAAGTTTGTGTTCTCCACCAGCGAGGCGTACTTGATCGAAGACGGCAAGATTACCGCCCCGGTCAAAGGTGCGACGTTGATCGGTAACGGTCCGGAAGCCATGAGCAAGGTGTCGATGGTCGGTAACGACCTGTCGCTGGACAGCGGCGTGGGCACGTGCGGGAAAGATGGGCAGTCGGTGCCGGTAGGTGTTGGCCAGCCAACGCTGAAGATTGATGCGATCACCGTGGGTGGCACGGGGTCGTAAGCGCGGGAGCTTCGGGTGGCGAAGACCGCCACCCGGGGAAGAGGATCAGCGCAGGCCGCGTTGAGTCTCGTCCAGCTCACGGATGTACTTGAAGATTTTACGGCTGGTGGCCGGCGCCTTGTTATGCGCCAGCTCGTGCTGGGCCTGACGGATCAGGGAGCGCAGTTGCTGGCGGTCCGCGTCCGGGTAGTCCAGTACGAATTTTTCCAGCACGGCGTCATCGCCCGAGATCAGGCGGTCACGCCAACGTTCCAGGTTATGGAAGCGTTCGTTGTACTGGCGAGTGGAGGCATCGGTTTGATCGAGCAAGGCCAGAATGGCGTCAGTGTCCTGATCGCGCATGAGTTTGCCGATAAACATGATGTGCCGTTTACGCGCGATATTCGCGGTGTGCTTGGGCGCATCCGCCAAGGCCCGGCGCATTTCGTCGGTCAATGGCAGTTTTGCAATCAAATCCTTCTTGAGCGTTGTAAGGCGCTCGCCGAGGTCAACCAGAGCATGCAGCTCACGTTTGACCTGGGTTTTGCTTTTCTCCCCATCGAGGGAGTCGTCGTAAGAATCAACCATGGTGGCAGTCCGCAAAGAAACGCCGCCATGATAACCAGTCGGGGGCCGCTTGTCCGGCCCGGTCGCTCGATGGCCTTAACCGAAAGCAGAATTTGAGTGGAGAAAACCATGAGTGCAGCCCAAAGCGTCGGTCCGCAAGCGTTACCGGCACTGCAGGAACAAGTCGAGCAGATCCTTGCCGAGGCCAAGCGCCAGGGGGCCAGTGCCTGTGAAGTGGCGGTGTCGCTGGAGCAGGGGCTGTCGACGTCGGTGCGCCAGCGGGAAGTGGAAACTGTAGAGTTCAACCGCGACCAAGGTTTTGGTATCACCTTGTATATGGGGCAACGCAAAGGTTCGGCCAGTACCTCGGCCAGTGGCCCCGAAGCGATTCGCGAGACCGTGGCAGCGGCGCTGGCGATTGCCAAGCACACCTCCGAGGATGAAAGCTCGGGCCTGGCCGACAAGGCGTTGATGGCCAAGGACTTGAAAGACTTTGACCTGTTCCACGCCTGGGACATCACGCCTGAGCAGGCCATAGAACAGGCGCTGACGTGTGAAGCCGCCGCGTTCGACGCCGATCCCCGCATCAAGAATGCAGATGGCACCACGTTGAGCACCCATCAGGGCTGTCGTGTGTATGGCAACAGTCATGGTTTTATTGGGGGTTATGCCTCCACGCGTCATAGCCTGAGCTGCGTGATGATCGCCGAAGCCAACGGCCAGATGCAGCGTGATTACTGGTATGACGTGAACCGCCAGGGCGATTTGCTGGCAGATCCGGTCAGCATCGGTCAACGTGCTGCGCAGCGTGCGGCGAGCCGATTGGGCGCGCGCCCGGTGCCGACCTGTGAGGTGCCGGTGCTGTTTTCGGCGGAATTGGCCGGGGGCCTGTTCGGCAGTTTCCTGGGAGCGATTTCCGGCGGCAATCTGTACCGCAAGTCCTCATTCCTGGAGGGGGCGATTGGCCAAAAGCTGTTTCCTGAATGGCTGACCATCGATGAGCGTCCACACCTGATGCGCGCCATGGGCAGTTCGGCGTTTGACGGTGATGGCCTTGCAACGTACGCCAAGCCGTTTGTCGAGAACGGTGAGCTGGTGTCCTACGTGCTTGGCACTTATGCCGGTCGCAAGCTTGGCCTGCCAAGTACCGCCAACTCCGGCGGCGTGCACAACCTGTTTGTGACCCACGGCGACGAAGACCAGGCGGCGCTGTTGCGGCGTATGGGCCGCGGCCTGCTGGTGACTGAGTTGATGGGGCATGGCCTGAATATGGTCACGGGCGACTATTCCCGTGGCGCGGCGGGTTTCTGGGTGGAAAACGGCGAGATTCAGTTTGCCGTCCAGGAAGTGACTATCGCCGGCAACATGCGCGATATGTTCAAGCAGATTGTGGCGGTCGGCAATGACCTGGAACTGCGCAGCAACATCCGCACGGGCTCGGTGTTGATCGAACGGATGACCGTCGCCGGTAGCTGATCCTTCCGACACGCTTCAACCAAAAGGCGCGCCATCTTAAAGATGGCGCGCCTTTTTTTGTGGTCGCGTGTCAGCGGTGATTGATTTGCCACTCTTGTTTTGATTCTCAATATCATTTAATAATAAATATCATTACCGAATGAGTGTGGATCATGAGTTCTGTCCTGCATGAGGATCCTTACCTCGAGAGCTGGCGCTGGATGAGTCGTCAGATTCGCTGCGGCCTCGACCCCAACGAGCCACGCCTGATCGAACACTACCTCAATGAAGGGCGATACCTGGCGTGCTGCACCGCGACCCATCCGTGGACGATCGCTGAAACCTCATTTCGCCTGTTGCTCGACACCGCCAGCGATATCGCGCTGCCCTGGCACTGGCGCTCCCTGTGCCTGGACCAGGCCTGGCGCCCGCTGCGCGACCTGGAAAAACTCTCGCACTGTGCCTGCCGCCTCAAGCGCTGGCAGGCGTTCGCCTGGCAACTGGCGACCTGCCAATTGCTGCCTTCCATTTCTCACTCCGACCTGGTGCAAGGATCTAACGATGAGTAACACCCGTATCGAACGCGACAGCATGGGCGAACTGCAAGTCCCCGCCGAGGCCTTGTACGGCGCACAAACCCAGCGCGCGGTGAATAACTTCCCGATCAGCAACCAGCGCATGCCGGCGCAATTCATTCGCGCCTTGATATTGGCCAAGGTTGCGGCGGCCAAGGTCAACGTTGACCTCAAGCAAATCAGCGAAGGGCAGGGCAAGGCGATCGTCGACGCTGCCCAAGGTTTGCTGGAAGGCGATTTCATGCGGCACTTCCCGGTGGATATCTTCCAGACCGGCTCCGGCACCAGTTCCAATATGAACGCCAACGAAGTGATCGCCACCCTCGCGAGCCGTTTACTGGGCGAGGCGGTCAACCCCAACGACCACGTGAACTGCGGTCAAAGCAGCAATGACATCATCCCGACCACAATCCACGTCAGCGCTGCGCTGGTCCTGCACGAGCAAACGCTGCCGGCCCTGTTGCACCTGGTGCAGGTGATCGAGCAAAAGGCCGAAGAGGTTCACCCGTTCATCAAGACCGGCCGCACGCACCTGATGGACGCCATGCCGGTGCGCATGAGCCAGGTGCTCAATGGCTGGGCGCAGCAGCTCAAGGCCAATATCGGGCATCTGCAGGACCTCCTGCCGAGTTTGCAGGCGCTGGCTCAGGGCGGTACTGCAGTAGGGACGGGGATCAACGCACACCCTGAGTTCGCCGCGCGTTTCAGCCGGCAACTGAGCAGCCTCACCGGCGTGACATTCACGCCCGGAAAGAACCTGTTCGCCCTGATTGGCTCCCAGGACACCGCCGTTGCCGTGTCCGGTCAGTTGAAAGCCACCGCTGTGTCGCTGATGAAAATCGCCAATGACCTGCGCTGGATGAACTCCGGTCCGCTCGCCGGCCTGGGTGAAATTGAGCTGGAAGGCCTGCAGCCTGGCTCTTCGATCATGCCTGGCAAAGTCAATCCGGTGATCCCGGAAGCGACGGCGATGGTGGCGGCGCAGGTCATCGGCAATGACACGGTGATCACCGTCGCCGGCCAGTCGGGCAACTTCGAGCTGAACGTAATGCTGCCAATCATCGCGCAGAACCTGATCGCCAGCCTCGAGTTGCTGGCCAATTCCAGCCGATTGCTGGCGGACAAGGCTGTCGCCAGTTTCAAGGTCAACGAAGCCAAGCTCAAGGAAGCGCTGTCGCGCAACCCGATCCTGGTCACCGCACTCAACCCGATCATCGGTTATCAAAAGGCCGCTGAAATCGCCAAAAAGGCCTATCAGCAGGGCCGCCCGGTGATCGATGTCGCCCTCGAGCATACCGACTTGCCGCGTAGCCAACTGGAGATCCTGCTGGACCCGGAAAAGCTCACGGCCGGCGGCGTGTAATCACCGACCCTGCTTTGGAGGCTCACCATGGAGCACTGGAAACGCACGATCGAACGGGCCAATCGCTGCTTTATGGCGGGCGAATTGGTTGACGCTCGCGAGGCCTATTTGCAAGCCCTTGCCCTGGCTCAAGTTTTGTTCGAACGCTGGGCGGATGCCGACGAAGCAGTGGCGGCTTGCGTCATTTCCCATCACAACCTGGCGGATCTGCACCTGCGCCTGAACCAACCGGAGGAAAGTGCGGAATACCTCTGTGCTATTCACCAACGTCTGTTGCAGACCATGCAGGACCCACGCCTGAGCCCGCAGCTGCGGGAAGCGGCCCTGCGCCAGAGCAGCAAAACCTACGTCGAGCTGTTGAATTTCATCAGCGATCACGGCGAGTACCCTCGAACCCATCGCTTGCTGGGTGGCACTGCGGCGCAGCCGACCACGTCTCAATACGGAGCCCATTGATATGACTTATACCTTGCCTGCCCTGCCTTACGCGTACGACGCCCTGGAACCGCATATCGATGCGCAAACCATGGAGATCCACTACACCAAGCACCATCAGACTTACATCAACAACCTCAACGCTGCGGTCGAAGGCACCGAGTTTGCGGGTTGGCCGATCGAGAGGCTGGTGGCCAGCGTGCAGCAGCTGCCGGAAAAACTGCGTGCAGCGGTGATCAACCAGGGCGGCGGGCATGCCAACCACTCGCTGTTCTGGGCGGTGATGTCGCCCAAAGGCGGCGGGAAGCCCGAGGGCGTGCTGGGCAAGGCCATCGACGAGCAGTTGGGCGGCTTCGACAGTTTCAAGGAGGCCTTCACCAAAGCCGCGTTGACGCGCTTTGGCAGCGGCTGGGCGTGGCTGAGTGTCACCCCGCAAAAGACCTTGGTAGTGGAAAGCAGTGGCAACCAGGACAGCCCACTGATGAACGGCAACACGCCGATCCTCGGCCTCGACGTGTGGGAGCACGCCTACTACTTGCTGTACCAGAACCGCCGCCCGGAATACATCAATGCCTTCTACAGTGTCATTAACTGGCCAGAAGTCGCCGCCCGCTATCAGGCCGCTGTGGCCTGACAATCACCTTCATAACAAGATCTAAGGCCGACTATGGGTACTGAAACACTGGCGATCAGCAGCGGGCGAATGTTTCGTTATGCGCTTGGTTCGTTGCTGCTATTGGCAGGTACTGCATTGCTGGTGGCCCACGGGCTGGCCTGGCTGAACCTTGAACCGCGCATTCTGCGCGCCCTACAGGGTGGCTCTATCTGCGCGCTTGGCACGGCGCTCGGTGCGGTGCCTGTGCTGGTGATCCGCCGCATGCCGGTGGCATTGAGCGATACATTGCTGGGCTTTGGTGCCGGGGTGATGCTGGCGGCGACGGCGTTTTCGCTGATCGTCCCGGGCATTGCCGCGGCTGAAGGCCTGGGGCTTTCGCCCTGGGGCGCCAGTGGCCTGATCAGCTTTGGCATTATGCTGGGGGCGTTCGGACTGTATCTGGTTGACCGCAAGGTCTCCGGCGCGAGCCCGGAAATGCTGGTGGGCACCCCGGACAAACCGGTGATTCCGCCACGCATCTGGCTGTTCGTGTTTGCCATTATCGCCCACAACATCCCTGAAGGCATGGCGGTGGGTGTCTCGGCCGGCGGCGGTATGCCGGATGCCGACAGCCTAGCGATGGGCATTGCCTTGCAAGACGTGCCCGAAGGCTTGGTGATTGCCTTGGTATTGGCCGGGGCGGGGATGTCGCGAATCAAGGCGTTCCTGATCGGAGCGGCATCAGGTCTGGTCGAGCCCGTGTTTGCTGTGCTTTGTGCCTGGTTGGTCAGCCTGGCCGAGGTGTTCTTGCCTCTGGGGCTGGCCCTGGCGGCGGGCGCGATGCTTTTAGTGGTGACCCACGAGGTCATCCCCGAATCGCGGCGCAATGGTCACGAAAAGCTCGCCAGCCTGGGGTTGTGCATCGGGTTCTGCTTAATGATGGTGATGGACACGGCCCTGGGGTAACAGCCGCTCCCTTGTAGGAGTCGGCTCGCCGGCGTTCAATCCCGAGACTTGCGGACTTGGCGACGCCACTGCCGGCGAGCCGGGCTCCTAAAGGGGGTTATTCACCTTCGTCGAAGTAGTTGTTGATCAACGCCACCAGGGCATCCATCGCTTCCTGCTCTTGCTCACCTTCGGTCTTCAAGTGAATCTTGGTGCCCTTGCCGGCGGCCAGCATCATCATGGCCATGATGCTTTTGCCGTCGACCATCGATTCTGGTGTGCGCCCGGCGCGGATCTGGCAAGGGAACTGCCCGGCAACGCCAACGAATTTGGCAGATGCCCGGGCGTGCAAGCCCAACTTGTTGATGATTTCAATTTCCAGAGCGGGCATCGCGGAGGTGTTCCTTTCAGCTAAGGTCGCGGTGGCGGACCTGGACATTCTTGAGGGTTTGTTGCAGCACCTGGCCCAGGCGCTCGGTCAGGTAGACGGAGCGGTGGTGACCGCCGGTGCAGCCGATGGCAATGGTCACATAGGCCCGGTTGCTTGCAGCAAAGCGTGGCAACCATTTGAGCAAGTAGCTGGAAATGTCCTGGAACATTTCCTCGACATCCGGTTGCGCAGCCAGGTAATCGGCCACGGGCTGATCCAGCCCGGACTGATCGCGCAGTTCCGGCTTCCAATACGGGTTGGGCAGGCAGCGCACGTCAAACACCAGGTCGGCATCGACCGGCATGCCCCGCTTGAAGCCAAACGACTCCACGAGAAACGCCGTGCCTGGCTCCGGCTGGTTCAGCAGGCGCAGCTTGATGGCGTCGCGCAATTGATACAGGTTGAGGCTGGTGGTGTTGATCTTGAGGTCGGCGAGGTCAATGATCGGCCCCAGCAGCGTGGTCTCGTCCTCGATGGCTTCGGCCAGGGAGCGGTGAGGGCTGCTGAGGGGGTGGCGCCGGCGGGTTTCGGAGAAACGCTTGAGCAGCGTCTCCTCGTCGGCATCCAGGTACAGCACGTCGCAATGGATGTGCTTGGCCCGCACTTCCTCTAGCAATTGCGGGAATCGCTCAAGGTGGCTGGGCAAGTTGCGGGCATCAATCGATACGGCGACCAGGGGTTGCGCCAGTTCAGTGTGGATCAACGCGCGTTCCGCCAATTCCGGCAGCAGGCCGGCGGGCAGGTTATCAATGCAATAGAAACCGCTGTCCTCAAGAACGTTGAGGGCGGTGCTTTTACCCGAGCCGGAGCGGCCGCTGACGATGATCAAACGCATGATTACTGCCCGTTCTGTTCATCCAGGACAACCTGGTACAGCGCCTCGTTGCTGTTGGCACTGCGCAGTTTGTCGCGTACTTCCTTGCGGTCGAGCATGCTGGCGATCTGCCGAAGCAGTTCCAGGTGCGCATCGGTGGCAGCCTGCGGGACCAGCAGTACAAACAGCAGGTCGACCGGGGCACCGTCGATAGCGTCGAAATCGATGGGAGCGTCCAGGTGAAGCAGGGCGCTGACTGGGGTCTCGCAGCCTTTGAGGCGGCAGTGGGGAATGGCGATGCCGTTGCCAAAACCGGTGGAACCGAGTTTTTCACGGGCAATCAGAGCCTCGTAGACATCTTGCATTTCCAGTTCAGGCACTTCGCGGCTGATCAGGTTGGCAATTTGCTCAAGGGCTTTCTTCTTGCTGCCGCCCGGCGCGTTCACGAGGGAACGGCCGGGGGTCAGGATGGTTTCAAGTCGGATCATGGGGGGAGAGTTAACGACCTGTGCCCTGAAGCAGGCTCAGATTCTTTTCCTTATGCTTTTTAAGTTGGCGGTCAAGCTTGTCTGTGAGCAAGTCGATTGATGCATACATGTCTTCATGTTCGGCATTGGCGACCACTTCACCACCGGGTATCTGGAGGGTCGCTTCAATTTTCTGCTGAAGCTTGTCGACCTTCATGATGACCTGCACGTTGGTGATCTTGTCGAAATGTCCCTCAAGCTTCCTCAGCTTCAGCTCGACATAGTCGCGTAGTGGAGGGGTGACTTCTACATGGTGTCCACTGATGTTGACTTGCATACAGCTTCTCCTTCGTTGCCAGTGCATAAAGCGGCAGGTAGGAATACCTGCCACTGGAACGCTGTGGCCCGCCCGTCACATCAAACGCTTACGCTCGCTGGAAGGCGCGATCCCGAGGGACTCGCGGTACTTGGCGACGGTTCGACGGGCGACCTGAATGCCTTGTGCCTCCAGTAAACCAGCGATCTTACTGTCACTCAATGGCTTTTTCTGATTTTCCGCGGCAACCAGTTTTTTGATGATCGCGCGGATCGCCGTGGACGAGCATTCACCGCCTTCTGAGGTGCTGACATGGCTGGAGAAAAAGTATTTCAGTTCATAAATGCCCCGTGGGGTATGCATGAATTTCTGCGTGGTCACCCGCGAAATGGTCGACTCATGCATGCCTACCGCTTCGGCGATGTCATGCAGTACCAGCGGCTTCATCGCTTCGTCGCCGTACTCCAGGAAGCCGCGCTGGTGCTCGACGATCTGGGTGGCCACTTTCATCAGGGTTTCGTTGCGGCTTTGCAGGCTCTTGATGAACCAGCGGGCTTCCTGCAATTGGTTGCGCATGAAGGTGTTATCGGCGCTGGTGTCGGCGCGACGCACAAAGCCGGCGTATTGCGGGTTGACCCGCAGGCGCGGCACCGATTCCTGGTTCAGCTCTACCAGCCAGCGCTCGTTGTCCTTGCGTACGATCACATCCGGAACCACGTATTCGGCTTCGCTGGACTCGATTTGTGAGCCGGGACGCGGGTTGAGGCTCTGCACCAGCTCGATGACCTGGCGCAGGTCGTCTTCCTTGAGCTTCATGCGGCGCATCAACTGGCTGTAGTCGCGGCTGCCCAACAGGTCGATGTAATCGGTGACCAGGCGCTGGGCCTCGGCGAGCCAAGGGGTCTTGGCTGGCAGTTGGCGCAATTGCAGCAGCAGGCATTCGCTGAGGGAGCGCGCGCCGATACCGGCAGGTTCGAACTGCTGGATGCGGTGCAGGACGGCTTCGATCTCGTCCAGCTCGATATCCAGTTCAGGGTCGAAGGCTTCAAGAATCTCTTCAAGCGTCTCGTCTAGATAACCCTGGTTATTGATGCAGTCGATCAGGGTCACGGCGATCAGGCGATCGGTGTCCGACATCGGCGCAAGGTTCAGTTGCCACAGCAGGTGGCTCTGCAAGCTCTCGCCGGCGGAGGTGCGGGTGGTGAAGTCCCACTCGTCATCGTCACTGCTGGGCAGGCTGCTGGCGCTGGTCTGGTAGACGTCTTCCCAGGCGGTGTCGACCGGAAGCTCGTTGGGGATGCGTTCGTTCCATTCGCCTTCCTCGAGGTTGTCCACCGTAGGGGCGGATTCCTGGTAGGAGGGTTCCTGCACGTCGGAATTGGGTTTTTGCTCGATGTTATCGGCCAGCGGGTCTGCGTTATCGAAGTCGTCGCCTTCTTCCTGGCGTTCGAGCATCGGATTGGACTCCAGGGCCTCCTGGATTTCCTGTTGCAGGTCCAGGGTCGACAATTGGAGCAGGCGGATGGCCTGTTGCAGCTGCGGTGTCATCGTCAGCTGCTGGCCCATTCTCAGGACTAGCGATGGTTTCATGGCAGGGGCTTAACACCTTATTCGCCGGCGCAATGCGCCATCCACGACAGGGCGCGTGAGCGCCAAACATAAGCAAATTATATGCCTGATGTCGGGGGCTTTGCCTAGAGCGCGGTAACAATAAAAATCCGGAGGTTTTCATTGACTCCCGCGCACCTTGGCGAACGGCCGTGACACCACGGTGTTTACAGGCGGAACTCGTGACCCAGGTACACTTCCTTGACCAGTTCGTTGGCCAGGATCGTGGCGGAATCACCTTCGGCGATTAGCTGGCCATCGTTGACGATATAAGCGGTCTCGCAGATATCGAGGGTCTCACGGACGTTGTGGTCAGTGATCAGCACGCCAATGCCCTTGGCCTTGAGGTGATGGATGATCTGCTTGATGTCGCCCACCGAGATCGGGTCGACGCCGGCAAACGGTTCGTCCAGCAGGATGAACTTGGGCGCAGTGGCCAGGGCGCGGGCGATTTCCACACGGCGACGCTCACCACCGGACAGGCTCATGCCGAGGTTGTCGCGGATATGGTTGATGTGAAACTCCTGCAGCAGGCTTTCCAGCTCCTTGCGGCGGCCGTCTCGGTCGAGCTCCTTGCGGGTCTCGAGGATGGCCATGATGTTATCGGCGACCGACAGTTTGCGGAAGATGGACGCCTCCTGCGGGAGATAGCCGATACCGGCGCGGGCGCGGCCGTGCATCGGCTGGTGGCTCACGTCCAGATCGTCGATCAGTACGCGGCCCTGATCCGCCTGGACCAGGCCGACGATCATGTAGAAACAGGTGGTCTTGCCGGCGCCGTTGGGGCCGAGCAAGCCGACGATCTGGCCGCTGTCGATCGACAGGCTGACGTCGCGCACGACCTGACGGCTTTTATAGGCCTTGGCCAGATGCTGGGCTTTCAGGGTTGCCATTACTCGGCCTTCTTCTTCGGCTGGATAACCATATCGATGCGTGGGCGCGGCGCGCTGAGCTTGCTGCCAGTCGCGCGGCCGGCGTTGGCAACCTGTTTCACGGTGTCATAGGTGATTTTCTCACCTTCCGTAGAGTTGCCATCGGGGCTGAGTACCTTCGCCTGGTCGATCAGGACAATGCGGTTCTGCTGGGCGTGGTACTGGATGGTCTTGCCGTAGCCCTTCATGGGGCCGGTATCGGTAGCAGACTGCTTCTGTTCGAAGTAAGCCAGGTTGCCTACCGACGTCACCACGTCGATATCGCCCGATTGGGTGCGCGTCAGTGTCACCGTGTTGCCGGTGATCTTCATCGAACCCTGGGTGATGATCACGCCGCCGGTGTAGGTGGCGACGCCTTGCTTGTCATCGAGCTGCGCGTCGTCAGCCGAGATGTGGATCGGTTGCTGGCTATCGTTCGGCAGAGCCCAGGCGCTCACGCTTCCCAGTGCTGCGCCCAGACCGAGCAAAATAGGGAGAGTTTTAACGAGCCTCATACTGTCCTCTTACGTTCGATAGCAGGTGTATCCTGCTTTCTTTCAAATACGCTTTCATTCCCTTGCCAGTCGATACACCGCCAGCGCCGTCGATTCTAACGTCTTGCTCGGTCTGCGCATATTGCTTCTGCGGGAATACGGTCATTCGACTGGTGGTAATCACGGTCTCACGCTTTTTATCGTCGGTACGCGCAACGCGCACCGAGTCGATCAGTTCCACCTCGGTACCGTCCGGGTTGACCTCGCCACGCTTGCTGGTGACGTGCCATGGAAACTCGGTACCCCGGTAGATATTCATGTCCGGGTTGGTCAGCAGGGTGACTTCGCTGGCCTTGACATGCTCAACCTTGTCCGAAGTCATTTCGTACTGCACCTTGCCATCTGGCAGGAACTGCACGCTCTTGGCATTGGTGGCGTAATAGTCGATAGCGCTCTCGTCAACCTGCGCAGCAGGCTGGTCGAGAAAGCGCTCCGGGCTGATATTCCAGTAGCCCACCGCCAGGAACAGCGCGGCGATGACCCCGAATAGCAGGAAGTTGCGAATCTTTTTGCTCAGCATAAAACGCTCTATAAGTAGGCGGCGTGGGCCGCTTCAAGGCTACCCTGGGCACGCAGGATCAGCTCGCAGAACTCGCGGGCGGCACCTTCACCGCCGCGGGCGGTGGTAATGCCATGGGCGTGCTCGCGAACAAAGGCTGCCGCATTGGCGACGGCCATGCCCAGGCCCACTCGGCGGATCACCGGCAGGTCTGGCAGGTCATCGCCCAAGTAGGCGACCTGCTCATAGCTTAGGTTGAGTTGGCCAAGAAGCTCGTCCAGAACCACCAGTTTATCCTCGCGGCCCTGATACAGGTGAGGAATCCCCAGGTTTTGTGCGCGGCGTTCCACTACCGGCGTTTTTCGGCCGCTGATAATCGCCGTTTGCACGCCCGACGCCATCAGCATCTTGATGCCCTGGCCATCGAGGGTGTTGAACGTCTTGAATTCACTGCCGTCTTCGAGGAAGTACAGGCGGCCATCGGTCAGCACGCCGTCAACGTCGAAAATCGCCAGTTTGATGTGCTTGCCGCGTTGCAGCAGGTCGCTGGTCATTTACATCACTCCCGCACGCAGCAAGTCGTGCATGTTCAGGGCGCCAATCGGGTGGTCGTCGCCATCGACCACCACCAGTGCGCCGATCTTGTGGTCTTCCATGATCTTCAAGGCTTCGGCTGCCAGCATTTCAGGGCGCGCGGTCTTGCCGTGAGGTGTCATCACCGCGTCAATGGTCGCGGTATGGATATCGATGGTGCGGTCCAGGGTGCGGCGCAGGTCGCCGTCGGTGAAGACCCCGGCCAGACGGCCGTCGGCTTCCAGGATCACGGTCATGCCCAGGCCCTTGCGGGTCATCTCCATCAACGCGTCCTTCAGCAAGGTGCCGCGTTGGACGTGGGGCAATTCATCGCCCGAGTGCATGACATTTTCCACTTTCAGCAGCAGGCGGCGGCCCAGTGCGCCCCCTGGGTGAGAAAATGCGAAGTCCTCGGCGGTAAACCCGCGGGCTTCCAGCAGCGCTACGGCCAGGGCATCGCCCATGACCAGCGCGGCGGTGGTGGAGGAGGTGGGTGCCAGGTTCAGCGGGCAAGCCTCGTGGGCCACGTGAACATTCAGGTTCACTTCGGCGGCCTTGGCCAGCGTCGACTCCGGGTTGCCGGTGATGCTGATCATCTGGATGCCCAGGCGCTTGATCAGCGGCAACAGGGTCACGATTTCGTTGGTAGTGCCGGAGTTGGACAGTGCCAGGATGACGTCATCCTTGGTGATCATGCCCATGTCGCCGTGGCTGGCTTCGGCAGGGTGCACGAAAAACGCGGTGGTCCCGGTGCTGGCCAGGGTGGCGGCGATCTTGTTGCCGACGTGGCCCGATTTGCCCATGCCGACCACGACAACGCGGCCCTTGCTGGCCAGAATCATCTCGCAGGCGCGTACGAAATCTGCGTCGATATGCGCCAGCAAGCCTTCCACGGCTTCAAGCTCGAGGCGGATGGTGCGTTGTGCGGATTGAATAAGGTCGCTGGATTGGCTCATGTCTGAAATCGTATAGCCTGACGAAAAGTCGGCGATTATAGCGGTAATGATCAATTCCCTCACGCAAGTTCGTCAGGGTTTGTTCACGATGCGGTTGAGATTCCATCTTCGGCAACCCTCCTTGGTAACATAGCCAGCAACGTTTTTTCCCTGTCCTCAATCTGAACAAGCGCTGTTCCGGCCTTGGGCGCCTTGTACCAGCAGTGATATAGTTCGCCGCCAGTTCGGTCCGCCCAGCCCACGTGGCCAACTATTGCGCAACGGTTGCAAACGTTTGTCGCACGCGTGGTGTCTGAGTGAGAGGCTGCATCCCAAGGAGTTTAGATGAGTGCCGATAACGCCTACGCGGTCGAGCTGAAGGGACTGACCTTCAAGCGCGGGACGCGCAGCATCTTCAATAACGTCGATATCCGCATTCCGCGCGGCAAGGTCACGGGCATCATGGGGCCTTCCGGTTGCGGTAAGACCACCCTGTTACGCCTGATGGGCATGCAGCTGCGCCCCAGCGCCGGCGAAGTGTGGGTCAACGGCCAGAACCTGCCGACCCTGTCGCGCAGCGATCTGTTCGATGCGCGCAAGCACATGGGTGTGCTGTTCCAGAGCGGTGCATTGTTCACCGACCTCGATGTTTTCGAGAACGTGGCGTTCCCGCTGCGGGTGCATACTCAGCTGTCCGACGAAATGATTCGTGACATTGTATTGCTGAAACTGCAGGCGGTAGGCCTTCGCGGTGCCATCGATCTCATGCCCGACGAGTTGTCCGGTGGCATGAAGCGTCGTGTGGCCCTGGCGCGCGCCATCGCCCTCGACCCGCAGATCCTCATGTACGACGAGCCCTTCGTCGGCCAGGACCCCATCGCCATGGGCGTGCTGGTGCGCCTTATCCGCTTGCTCAACGATGCGCTAGGCATCACCAGCATCGTGGTTTCCCATGATCTTGCAGAAACCGCGAGCATTGCCGACTACCTGTATGTAGTGGGCGATGGCCAGGTGCTGGGGCAGGGCACGCCCGAAGAGCTGATGAACGCGGATAACCCGCGCATTCGCCAATTCATGACCGGCGATCCTGATGGCCCGGTGCCTTTTCATTTTCCGGCAGCGGACTACCGCTCAGATCTTCTGGGGAAGCGCTGATGCGCAAGACATCTCTCATCGAGAAGGTTCGCCTTTTCGGTCGCTCGGGCATCGACATTGTCGAAGTGCTGGGCCGCTCGACGATTTTCCTGTTCCACGCCTTGCTCGGCCGCGGTGGCATTGGCGGCGGCTTTGGCCTGCTGGTCAAGCAACTGCATTCCGTGGGCGTTATGTCCCTGGTGATCATCGTGGTCTCCGGGGTGTTCATCGGCATGGTGCTGGCGCTGCAGGGCTTTAACATTCTTTCCAGCTACGGTTCGGAGCAGGCCGTGGGGCAAATGGTTGCCCTCACGCTGTTGCGTGAACTGGGGCCGGTGGTCACCGCCTTGCTGTTCGCCGGGCGCGCAGGATCTGCACTGACCGCTGAAATCGGCAACATGAAGTCCACCGAGCAGCTGTCCAGCCTGGAGATGATTGGCGTGGATCCGCTCAAGTACATTGTTGCCCCGCGCCTGTGGGCCGGCTTCATTTCCCTGCCACTGCTGGCAATGATCTTCAGCGTGGTCGGTATCTGGGGCGGTTCGTGGGTGGCGGTGGACTGGCTGGGCGTCTACGACGGCTCCTACTGGTCCAACATGCAAAACAGCGTGACGTTCACTGGCGACGTGCTCAACGGCATCATAAAGAGCATCGTCTTCGCCTTTGTTGTCACCTGGATCGCCGTATTCCAAGGCTACGACTGCGAGCCCACCTCAGAAGGGATCAGTCGCGCCACCACCAAGACCGTTGTGTACGCCTCGCTGGCGGTACTGGGCCTTGACTTCATTTTGACCGCCTTGATGTTTGGAGATTTCTGATGCAAAACCGCACTGTGGAAATCGGTGTCGGCCTTTTCTTGCTGGCTGGCATCCTGGCTTTACTGTTGTTGGCCCTGCGAGTCAGCGGCCTGTCGGCCAGCCCCACCGCCGACACCTATAAACTTTACGCGTACTTCGACAATATCGCCGGTTTGACTGTCAGAGCTAAAGTGACTATGGCCGGTGTGACGATCGGCAAGGTCACGGCAATCGATCTGGATCGCGACAGCTTCACCGGCCGAGTGACGATGCAATTGGACAAGAAGGTAGATAATCTGCCGACCGACTCCACTGCATCTATCCTCACTGCGGGTCTGCTGGGCGAGAAGTACATCGGTGTCAGCGTGGGCGGGGAAACAGCCCTGCTCAAGGATGGCTCGACAATCCACGACACACAGTCGTCGCTGGTACTTGAAGACCTGATCGGTAAATTCCTGCTCAATACGGTCAATAAAGACGCCAAATGAGGAATCTGTACATGATCTCTACCTTGCGACGTGGCCTCCTGGTACTGCTTGCAGCGCTGCCGTTGATGGCCAACGCAGCAGGTTCTGCCCACGAGCTGGTGCAGGACACGACTAACAAGATGTTGGCTGACCTGTCGGCCAACAAGGAAAAGTACAAGCAAGATCCAAGTCAGTTCTACAACGCGCTCAATACCATTGTCGGTCCGGTGGTCGATGCCGAAGGCATCTCCCGCAGCATCATGACCGTCAAGTATTCGCGCAAGGCTACCCCGGCGCAGATGCAGGCTTTCCAGGAAAACTTCAAGAAAGGCCTGTTCCAGTTCTACGGCAATGCACTGCTTGAGTACAACAACCAGGGCATTACCGTTGCTCCAGCCGGCGATGAGTCGGGCGATCGCACCAGCGTGAACATGAGCGTCAAGGGCAACAACGGCGCCGTCTACCCTGTGCAGTACACGCTGGAGAAGGTCAACGGCGAGTGGAAGCTGCGTAACGTGATCATCAACGGCATCAACATTGGCAAGCTGTTCCGTGACCAGTTCGCCGATGCCATGCAGCGCAATGGCAACGACCTGGACAAAACCATCAATGGTTGGGCTGGTGAAGTCGCCAAAGCCAAGGAAGAAACCGATAAAGCTGCCGGGAAGCCAGCGCAATGACCGAGTCGGCTGTTCGTCTCGGCGATGCCGGCGAGCTGTTCCTCAGCGGCGTGCTGGATTACCGCACCGGGCCTGACCTGCGCAAGCAGGGCCAGGCACTGATCAAGACCAGCACCGCGCCCGCGTTGGTGCTGGATTGTTCGTCCGTGACCAAGTCCAGCAGCGTCGGCCTATCGCTGCTGCTGTGCTTCATGCGCGATGCTGAAGCCGTCAAAAAAACGGTCAGCATCCGGGCATTGCCCGAAGACATGCGTGAAATTGCCGAAGTTTCCGGTCTGACCGAGCTGTTGGCGCATCCTTAATACACACTATTAGAGAAGCCCCCCGTCAGAGTCCTGCTATGCGGGGTTCGCAGGCGCGGGGCTTTTTTGTATGATGTGCGACCCGCGCGCACTGGGCGCCGATAGAGGTTGAGCATGCAGGCCCTAGAAGTTAAGCGCTTTCTTGAAGGAAAGCTGCCGGAAACGACCGTAGAAGTTGAAGGCGAAGGCTGCAACTTCCAGCTGAACGTGATTAGCGATGAACTGGCGGCACTCAGCCCGGTCAAGCGTCAGCAGCAGATCTATGCCCATTTGAACCCGTGGATCACCGATGGCAGCATCCATGCGGTCACTATGAAATTTTTCAGCCGCGCGGCCTGGGCCGAGCGCACCTGAGCCCCCAAGGCGTCGAGATTCTTATGGATAAATTGATTATTACCGGCGGTGCCCGCCTTGATGGCGAGATTCGCATCTCCGGTGCAAAAAACTCTGCCTTGCCGATCCTGGCAGCGACCCTGCTGTGCGATGGCCCGGTCACCGTGGCCAACCTGCCGCACCTGCACGACATCACCACCATGATCGAGTTGTTCGGTCGCATGGGCATCGAGCCGGTGATTGACGAGAAGCTGGCCGTCGAAATCGACCCGCGCACCATCAAGACCCTGATCGCCCCGTACGAGCTGGTGAAAACCATGCGTGCGTCGATCCTGGTATTGGGCCCGATGGTTGCTCGTTTCGGCGAAGCCGAAGTCGCTCTGCCTGGCGGTTGCGCCATCGGCTCGCGTCCAGTTGACCTGCACATCCGTGGCCTTGAAGCCATGGGCGCGACCATCGACGTCGAAGGCGGCTACATCAAGGCCAAGGCGCCGGAAGGCGGTCTGCGTGGCGCCAACTTCTTCTTTGACACCGTCAGCGTGACCGGTACCGAGAACATCATGATGGCCGCTGCCCTGGCCAACGGCCGCAGCGTCCTGCAAAACGCCGCGCGCGAGCCGGAAGTGGTCGACCTGGCCAACTTCCTGATCGCCATGGGTGCCAACATCACTGGCGCCGGCACTGACACCATCACCATCGACGGTGTGAAGCGCCTGCACCCGGCTACCTACAAAGTGATGCCGGACCGCATCGAGACCGGTACCTACCTGGTTGCCGCCGCCGTCACCGGTGGTCGCGTCAAGGTCAAGGACACCGATCCGACCATCCTGGAAGCGGTCCTGGAAAAACTGCGTGAGGCCGGTGCCGAAATCACCACCGGCGAAGACTGGATCGAATTGAACATGCACGGCAAGCGTCCTAAAGCCGTCAACGTCCGTACCGCTCCGTACCCGGCGTTCCCGACTGACATGCAAGCGCAGTTCATTTCCTTGAACGCCATTGCCGAAGGCACCGGTGCCGTGATCGAGACCATTTTCGAAAACCGCTTCATGCACGTGTACGAGCTGCACCGCATGGGCGCGAAGATCCAGGTCGAAGGCAACACCGCTATTGTCACCGGTACCGAGAAACTCAAGGGCGCGCCGGTCATGGCGACCGACCTGCGTGCTTCGGCCAGCCTGGTGATCTCGGCGCTGATCGCCGAAGGCGACACCTTGATCGACCGCATCTATCACATAGACCGTGGTTACGAGTGCATCGAAGAAAAACTGCAGATGCTCGGCGCGAAAATCCGCCGCGTACCGGGCTAGTCCCTGCTGCTGAGAGCGCCTTCATTGGGATGAGCGGGGGCAAGCCCGCTCACCCCAGGAAGGTGCTTGCCGTTGAATAGGCGGTATGCTGAATGTGTTCCAAATCGAGGCTGTAATGGCCTCGATCTGTGTCTGGCGCCGTTTGCGACCGGACAGCAATAGCCTGATGAAGGACTGACGTTTCCATGTTGACCATCGCACTGTCCAAGGGCCGCATCCTTGACGACACTTTGCCGCTTCTGGCTGAAGCGGGCATCGTGCCGACCGAGAATCCGGACAAGAGCCGCAAGCTGATCATCCCCACGACCCAGGACGACGTGCGCCTGTTGATCGTGCGGGCTACCGACGTGCCGACCTACGTTGAACATGGCGCAGCCGACCTCGGTGTCGCCGGCAAGGACGTGCTGATGGAATACGGCGGCCAGGGCCTGTACGAGCCATTGGACCTGCGTATCGCCCTGTGCAAGCTGATGACCGCTGGCCGTGTCGGTGACGTCGAGCCCAAAGGCCGCCTGCGCGTGGCGACCAAGTTCGTCAACGTCGCCAAGCGCTATTACGCCGAGCAAGGCCGCCAGGTCGATATCATCAAGCTCTACGGCTCCATGGAGCTGGCGCCGCTGATTGGCTTGGCCGACAAGATCATCGACGTGGTCGACACCGGCAACACCCTGCGCGCCAATGGCCTCGAGCCCCAGGATTTCATTGCCGACATCAGCTCCCGCCTGATCGTCAACAAAGCATCGATGAAGATGCAGCACGCCCGTATCCAGGCGTTGATCGACACCCTGCGCAAGGCAGTGGAGTCGCGACACCGCGGTTGACTCACCTGCGCGGCCCTAGGTCGCGCCCGTCTATCCGCCTCATAGCCAGAATTCTCAGGTGCCCAAGCGGATCGACTGCTAACTTTCGGCGCCTGAGCATTTTTGCCAATCCTATGAGGCCCTCGCTATGACCACGTCCACTGCAATTGCCCGACTCAACGCTGCCGACCCGGATTTCTCCCATCATCTGGATCATCTGCTGAGCTGGGAAAGCGTGTCCGACGATTCGGTCAACGGGCGAGTACTCGATATCATCAAGGCCGTGCGCGAGCGCGGTGATGCGGCGTTGGTGGACTTCACCCGCCAGTTCGATGGCCTGGACGTCGCGTCGATGGCCGACCTGATTCTGCCCCGTGAACGCTTGGAGCTGGCCCTGACGCGCATTACTGCACCTCAGCGCGAAGCCCTGGAAATCGCGGCGGCCCGCGTGCGCAGCTACCACGAAAGACAGAAACAGGACTCCTGGAGCTACACCGAGGCCGACGGCACCGTGCTGGGCCAGAAGGTCACGCCACTCGACCGCGCTGGCCTGTACGTGCCGGGCGGCAAGGCGTCGTACCCGTCGTCGGTACTGATGAACGCAATCCCGGCCAAAGTGGCGGGCGTGACCGAAGTGGTCATGGTGGTACCGACCCCACGCGGTGAAATCAACGAGCTGGTGCTGGCTGCAGCCTGCATCGCCGGTGTCGATCGCGTGTTCACCATCGGCGGTGCCCAAGCCGTTGCCGCCCTGGCCTATGGCACTGAAAGCGTGCCGAAGGTCGACAAAGTGGTCGGCCCTGGCAACATCTACGTCGCCACCGCCAAGCGCCACGTGTTTGGCCAGGTGGGCATCGACATGATCGCCGGCCCTTCGGAAATCCTCGTGGTGTGCGACGGCCAGACCGATCCGGACTGGATCGCCATGGACCTGTTCTCCCAGGCCGAGCACGACGAGGACGCCCAGGCGATCCTGGTCAGCCCGGACGCCGAGTTCCTCGACAAGGTTGCCGCCAGTATCGATAAGCTGCTGCCGACCATGGAGCGCGCCGAGATCATCGAGAAATCGATCAATGGCCGTGGCGCGCTGATCCTCGTGCGCGACATGGAGCAGGCCATCGAAGTGGCCAACCGCATCGCGCCGGAGCACTTGGAGTTGTCCGTAGCCGACCCACAAGCCTGGCTGCCGTCGATTCGCCACGCAGGCGCGATCTTCATGGGCCGCCACACCAGCGAAGCCCTGGGTGACTACTGCGCGGGCCCGAACCACGTTCTGCCTACCTCTGGCACCGCGCGTTTCTCGTCGCCGCTGGGGGTGTATGACTTCCAGAAGCGTTCGTCGATCATCTTCTGCTCGCCGCAGGGCGCTTCCGAACTGGGCAAGACTGCCTCGGTGCTGGCCCGCGGTGAATCCCTGAGCGCCCATGCCCGTAGCGCCGAATACCGCATCCTGGAAGAGAAGGGGAACTGAGACATGAGCAAATTCTGGAGCCCTTTCGTCAAGGACCTCGTGCCTTACGTGCCAGGCGAACAACCCAAGCTGACCAAGCTGGTCAAGCTCAACACCAATGAAAATCCCTACGGCCCATCGCCCAAGGCGTTGGCGGCGATGCAGGCCGAGTTGAACGACAACCTGCGCCTGTACCCGGACCCCAACAGCGACCTGCTCAAGCAGGCCGTGGCCAAGTATTACGGGATCGATGCCGCCAAAGTGTTCCTCGGTAACGGTTCCGATGAAGTCCTGGCGCACATTTTCCACGGCCTGTTCCAGCACGATCTGCCGCTGTTGTTCCCGGACATCAGCTACAGCTTCTACCCGGTTTACTGCGGCCTTTATGGCATCAAGTCCGACCCGGTACCACTGGATGCGCAATTCCAGATCCGAGCAGCCGACTACGCCAAGCCCAACGGCGGGATTATCTTCCCCAACCCGAACGCGCCCACCGGCTGTGTGCTGGCGCTGGACGCGGTGGAGCAGATCCTCAAGGCCAGCCCGGACTCGGTAGTGGTGGTCGATGAAGCCTATATCGACTTCGGCGGCGAAACCGCCATCAGCCTGGTGGATCGTTACCCGAACCTGCTGGTCACCCAGACCCTGTCCAAATCGCGCTCACTGGCCGGTTTGCGCGTGGGCCTGGCCGTGGGGCACCCGGACCTGATCGAAGCGCTGGAGCGCGTCAAGAACAGCTTCAACTCCTACCCGCTGGATCGCCTGGCGATTGCCGGCGCTGCGGCGGCGTTCGAGGACCGTGAGTACTTCGAGAAGACGTGCCAGTGGGTGATCGACAGCCGCAACACGTTGGTCGCGCAATTGGAAGGCAAGGGTTTTGAAGTGTTGCCGTCGGCCGCCAACTTCATCTTTGCGCGTCACCCACAGCATGATGCTGCGGGCCTGGCGGCCACGTTGCGTGAGCAAGGGGTGATCGTGCGTCACTTCAAGCAGGAGCGGATTGCCCAGTTCCTGCGGATCAGCATCGGCACGCCGGAGCAGAACCAGGCGCTGATCAATGGGTTGGGTGAGCTCTAGGCTTCATTGACTGAATGGCCCCATCGCCGGCCTTGCCGGCGATGGGGCCATCAGCAACCCAGAAAGCCGACAGCCCTACAGCAGCGGCTCATCCGGCTTCTTGTTCTTCCAGCCATCATTGCCCGGCAGCAACAGGTTCAAACCGATCGCTACCACCGCGCACAGGGCGATGCCCTTTAGGCCGAAGTCATCCGGGCCGGTGCCGGTACCGACCAGTACACCGCCAATCCCGAACACCAGGGTCACCGACACGATCACCAGGTTGCGTGCTTCGCCCAGGTCGATCTTGTGGCGGATCAGCGTGTTCATCCCCACCGCGGCAATCGAGCCGAACAACAGGCACAGAATCCCGCCCATCACGGGCACCGGAATGCTCTGCAGCAATGCGCCGAACTTGCCGATGAACGCCAGGCTGATGGCAAACACCGCTGCCCAGGTCATGATCTTCGGGTTGTAGTTCTTGGTCAGCATCACTGCGCCCGTCACTTCGGCGTAAGTGGTGTTCGGCGGGCCGCCAAACAGGCCGGCGGCGGTGGTGGCAATGCCGTCACCCAGCAAGGTGCGGTGCAGGCCGGGCTTCTTCAGGTAGTCGCGACCGGTCACGCTGCCCACTGCAATCACACCGCCGATATGTTCGATCGCCGGGGCCAGGGCCACCGGGACGATGAACAGGATCGCTTGCCAGTTGAATTCCGGCGCGGTGAAGTGGGGCAGGGCGAACCAGGGGGCTGCGGCAATCTTCGCCGTGTCGACCACGCCAAAATAGAACGACATGGCAAAGCCCACCAGCACGCCGGAGATGATCGGCACCAGGCGGAAGATGCCCTTGCCGAACACCGCCACGATCAAGGTGGTCAGCAGCGCTGGCATCGAGATCATCATCGCCGTCTGGTAATGAATCAGCTCGGTGCCGTCACCGGCCTTACCCATCGCCATGTTGGCGGCGATCGGTGCCATGGCCAGGCCGATGGAGATAATCACCGGCCCGATCACCACGGGCGGCAGCAACCGGTCGATAAACCCGGTGCCCTTGATCTTCACCGCCAGGCCCAGGAAGGTATAGACGAAACCGGCCGCCATCACCCCGCCCATGGTCGCCGCGAGGCCGAACTGGCCCTTGGCGAGAATGATCGGGGTAATGAAGGCAAAGCTCGATGCCAGGAAGACCGGCACCTGTCGCCCTGTCACCACCTGGAACAGCAATGTGCCCAGGCCTGCGGTGAACAGTGCGACGTTTGGATCAAGACCTGTGATCAGTGGCATCAACACCAGCGCGCCAAATGCTACGAAGAGCATTTGTGCGCCAGACAGGATCTGGCGCCAAAGCGGGTCGTTGAATTCATCCTGCATGTTCACGCGTCCTTCTGCTTGGTGCCGAAGATCTTGTCACCGGCATCGCCCAGGCCTGGAATGATGTAGCCGTGTTCGTTCAGGCGCTCATCGATGGATGCGGTGTAGATCTGCACATCCGGGTGAGCCTTCTCGACGGCAGCAATGCCTTCTGGGGCAGCGACGAGGACCATGGCACGGATGTCACGGCAACCGGCTTTTTTCAGCAGGTCGATGGTGGCAACCATGGAGCTGCCGGTGGCGAGCATCGGGTCGATGATCATCGCCAGGCGCTCGTTGATTTCCGGGACGAGTTTTTCCAGGTAGGTGTGGGCCTGCAAGGTTTCTTCATTGCGGGCCACGCCCACGGCGCTGACCTTGGCGCCCGGGATCAGGCTGAGGACGCCTTCGAGCATGCCGATACCGGCGCGCAGGATCGGCACCACAGTGATTTTCTTACCGGCGATTTTCTCGACCTGGACGGGGCCGGCCCAACCAGGAATCTCGTAGCTCTCCAAGGGCAAATCCTTGGTCGCTTCGTAGGTGAGCAACGCTCCGACTTCCTGAGCAAGCTCACGGAAGTTCTTCGTGCTAATGTCGGCGCGGCGCATAAGGCCGAGCTTGTGTCGGATCAGCGGGTGGCGGATCTCGCGAGTGGGCATGGGAAAGGCTCCGGCGGCGGGCAAAAAAACCGGCCTAGATTAATCTATCCGAGGGTGTTGTCCTATAGACATCTAGTACGTTAGTCCATTAAGGCTTGCTCGGAGCGCACGAGAAGCGTACCTTCGCCCGCTTTTCTTGCCACAGCACCCCCTTGGAGAGCGCCATGTCCGCTGATCTCGAGCATATCCGTCAAATCATGCGCGAGGCTGACTGCCTGTACACCGAAGCGCAAGTCGAAGAAGCGATCGCCAAGGTCGGCGCACATATCACCCGCGAAATGGCCGACACCAACCCGGTGGTTTTCTGCGTCATGAACGGTGGCCTGATCTTCGCCGGCAAATTGCTCACCCACCTGCAATTCCCATTGGAGGCGTCGTACCTGCACGCCACTCGCTATCGCAATGAAACCACCGGCGGCGACCTGTTCTGGAAAGCCAAGCCGGAAGTCTCCTTCATCGATCGCGACGTGCTGATCATCGATGACATCCTCGACGAAGGTCACACCCTGGGCGCGATCATCGACTTCTGCAAACACGCCGGTGCGCGCAAAGTGCACACCGCCGTGCTGATCGACAAAGACCACGACCGCAAGGCCCGTCCGGACCTGAAAGCCGATTACGTGGGGCTGCCGTGCATTGACCGCTACATCTTCGGTTATGGCATGGACTACAAAGGCTACTGGCGCAATGCCAATGGGATTTTCGCCGTCAAAGGGATGTAAGCCATGGTCCGCTTTCTTGATCAGACGCTGTTTGCCGACCTGGCCGAGAAAGCGGCCGCCAGCCCTCGCGGTCGACACCACCACAACTTTCATCAGATGGAAGAGCCTTGCCATCGGCTGGCGGTGGGCCTGCAACCTGAGACGTATGTGCCGCCTCATCGGCACCTGAGCGCGGATAAGGCGGAAACGTTGTTGGTGCTCCAGGGCCGCTTGGGCTTGCTGGTCTTCAGCGAAACCGGCGAGGTGCTTGCCAAGCGCGTCATGCAGGCCGGTGGCGAGTGTGCGGGCGTCGATCTGCCACCGGGCGTGTTCCATGGCCTGGTGGTGCTGGAGCCCGACACGGTCATGTTCGAGTGCAAGGCCGGACCCTATCGTCCGGTCAGTGAGGGCGAACTGGCCGACTGGGCGCCCCGCGAAGGTGACGCCGGCGTGGCCGAGTACCAACGCTGGATGCTTGCCCAGTTCGATTGAGCTACAGTGCTGGGCTCATCTTGCCGGAGCAGCCCATGAGCTTGTTGACACGTATCGGCGCCGTCCTGGCGCTGACCCTCAGTTTGCCCCTGGCCGCCGCGCCTGCACCGATGCACAGCCAGTTCCTGCCCTCGGATGACCTCACCCTGCGTGCCGAAGCGCCGGACCAGCAGCAACTGCTGCAAGTCACCGAGTACACGGTGGTGGCAGGCAACCAGCGCCAATCCAGCCAGCAGCCGATTCCGGTGACCTCCCCGTTGATGATCCGCCTCAAGGGTAAGCCCCTGAACAAAGGCGCGAGCATCAACCAGGTGGTGCTCAACTTCGACGCTGAAAGCAAAAGCCTGAAAAAGCCGGTGTATGACGACAAGAGCAAGGTCCTGACCTTGTCCTACCCGGTGGCTCAGTATCGGGTGATTATCGACCTGCTGCGCAATGACACGGTGTATGTGCAGTTCCTCGGTTATGCCAATGGGCATATCTGGGCGGATTTGCATACCGGTGCGGTGCGCGCAAAGTAGTCAGGCGACGCAGATTCCGCTATGTGGATGCAATTGATGTGGGCGCTGGCTTGCCTGCGATAGCGTTATATCAGTGACAGAGGGGCCGCTTGACGCACCGCTATCGCAGGCAGGCCAGCGCCCGCAGGCATGTTTGGTTGTTTTCGAAGGGGGTGTCTGGCAGGTAGACTTCCTTTCCCGTGTAAATGTCTGCAGGCTGGAGTCGGTAATGCGTAAAGATAAGAAACAGGTGATTGGTGACGAGATCGGTGACGACCAGATCAAGTTGTTCCTGGACTTCGAGCCGGTCGACGCGACTTCACCGTCCTTGCACAAGCTGATCAAGGCCTACCGTGGCCTGCGTATCGACGATTTCGAACGGTTCTTGGGCTTCTTCAAGGAAGCTGGCCTGGACCTCGACGGCAAGGATGAGCACGGCCAGACCTTCGTCGACCTGATCAAGGACCAGCGTAACGCGGACGAGTACATCGAACTGATCGAAAACGCTCGCGGCTGATTATCCGAGACCTAAAAAAACGCCCCGTTCTCATCACGAGAACGGGGCGTTTTTTATTGCGTCATGACCTCAAGCGTAGCTTTCGGTCTCGGCGGCAGGTTCCACCAGCTCCAAGCTGATGTTGTTCTGGGTGTTGATCTTGCGGTACAACTCGGCATCCGTCTCGAGCACCTTTTCCCGTGCGGGGAAGATCTCGTGCAGTTTGGATGCCCACTCACCGGCAGCTTTGGCCGGGAAGCAGCGCTCGATCAGTTCCAGCATGATCGAAACAGTCACCGAAGCGCCCGGGGATGCGCCCAGCAGGGCTGCCAGCGAACCATCCTTGGCGGCCACCAGCTCGGTGCCGAATTGCAGCACGCCGCCTTTCTTCGGGTCTTTCTTGATGATCTGCACCCGTTGGCCGGCCACTTCCAGGCGCCAGTCTTCGGCTTTCGCCTCGGGGTAGAAGCGGCGCAGGGATTCCAGGCGCTGCTCCATCGATTGGCGCACTTCGCTGACCAGGTACTTGGTCAGGTCCATGTTGTCTCGCGCCACTGCCAGCATCGGGCCGATGTTGCCGGCACGAATCGACATTGGCAGGTCGAGGAACGAGCCGTGCTTGAGGAACTTGGTGGTGAAGCCGGCGTATGGCCCGAACAGCAGGGACTTCTTGCCCTCCACCACGCGGGTGTCCAGGTGCGGCACGGACATCGGCGGCGAACCCACGGCGGCTTGGCTGTAGACCTTGGCCTGGTGATGCTTGACCACTTCCGGGTTGTCGCAACGCAGCCATTGGCCGCTGACCGGGAAGCCGCCAAAGCCTTTGCTTTCTTCGATACCCGAGGCTTGCAGCAGCGGCAGGGCCGCGCCACCGGCGCCGAGGAACACGAACTTGGCGTCCACTTCACGGCTGTTGCCGCTGTTGACGTCCTTGATGCTCACGGTCCAGCCCGCGCCATTGCGCTTGAGGCCGGTGACACGCTTGCTGTACTTGACCTGGGCGTCCGGCGAACTGGTCAGGTGGTTCAGCAGCTGATTGGTCAGTGCGCCAAAGTTGACGTCGGTGCCGTTCATCACACGGGTGGCCGCGATTTTTTCGTCGAGCGGACGGCCCGGCATCATCAGTGGCATCCACTCGGCCATCTCGCTGCGGTCTTCGGTGTAGTGCATGTCCGAAAACGCGTGATGCTGGCTGAGGGTTTCAAAGCGCTTCTTGAGGAAGGACACGCCTTTTTCGCCTTGCACGAAGCTCAGGTGCGGCACCGGGCTGATAAAGGACTTGGACGAGCCAAAGGTGCCCTTTTTGGTCAGGTACGCCCAGAACTGCTTCGACACCTCGAACTGGGTGTTGATGTGCACGGCTTTCTTGATGTCGATGGAACCATCGGCAGCCTGCGGCGTGTAGTTCAGCTCACACAGGCCGGCGTGGCCGGTACCGGCGTTGTTCCACGGGTTGGAACTTTCCGCGGCACCCGAATCCATCAGCTCAACGACTTCCAGCTTGAGGCCGGGGTCGAGCTCTTTGAGCAGTACGGCCAGGGTGGCACTCATGATGCCGGCCCCTACCAGTACTACGTCGACTGCTTCGTTATGCGCCATTTAACGCGTCTCCAAAATCTGCAGCACCAAATTGACGGCATGGCTGCCAGGAGTGACGGGGCGGTTCACGTGTTGCCCCAGGTTACCCATGGCCAGGATCGCCATGTCCGATTCGCAATTCTTTGCAACTTCAGCACACGCTTCCTGCCGGGCTAATCTGCCTATGAACGCATTCATGGGCGCCTGTGGCAATTCGACTTATGGTCAAAGCGTGTGATTCGTGCAACCAATCCGTAGCGGACAGGCTCAAGCTCCGGTTTTTGAGGCGTGCTCGGTCCTGTGTGGTTGGGCTGTTCCAGACGCTGATGGTGCTTGTACAAACGCCAAACTATTCATTTGCTCGCCACACTCTTGTGAAGTTGTGAAAACCCGTTTTTTCACGCTCTTTTGAAGACGTGAACCTCAAAAAAGGGCTGCCCCAGCCTGGCACCTGGCCCGGATACCTTGCCGACACGCGGCAAAACGGGCAAAAACTCAAGTGGCCGAGCGCAATGGCAGCTCTGGCAGATTCGGTAAAGGTGGGTGGTTTGCACGGAAAACAGCAAGCGCGCCAGCTTCACTCGATCTGTGTGGGCGGCTCTCTGTGGGCGATTCTTGGGGTTAATGCCGAGGCATTAACGATGCTGCGAGGCCCGATCAGGAGACGTCCTTATAATCGGGGGGAGATTGTAGCGAAGAACGCTATGGAAATGGGCGTGTTTTATGACTTTTATTAGGTGTTCGGTCAGGCGGCCAACGGCTGGTGCCGGGGCGACCGCGCTGGACGTGGGCTGACGCGCGCGCGGGCCGGCAGCGGGTGGTGCATCCAGCTCAGGCGGATTTCATCGATTTCCACCCAGCCGTCGCCTACGGGAGGCTGGCTGCACTCCTTGAAGGCCTGGCAGCGCCCCTGCGCATCCAGCAGGGCGAACTGGCGAAGGGTGGGTTTGCGCGTGAACAGCGACCAGAGAAAATGCATGGCGGTTGACCTCCTGAGATTGGGGCCAAGCTTGCCTGTCGGGCATGACGGGGCTGTGTATCGGTCGTGACATATCAGTGACAGCGAACCGCTCCGGGCCACGCAGGTCTCAGGTTGTAACTGGCGCTAGTTCCCGGCGCCGGCGCACCGCTATACTGCCCGCCTGTCGGTACCCGATTTCTGGAGAGAAGAGCATGTTGCAACGCCTGTTGTTCGGTTTGATCACTGTGACCAGTTTGACCCTGGTTGGCTGCGCCAACAGCCCGCAACAACTGACCCCGGAACCGAAGATCACCACGCAGCTGGCCCCAGTGGGCCACGGCCAGGCGGTGTCGGTGCGTGTGGTCGATGGCCGCCCATCGCCGACACTCGGCTCGCGCGGTGGCCTGTACCCGGAAACCGCGCTGGTGTCGGTGAACGCCCAGGACGTGCTGCCCAAGCTGCAGGCCCAGGCCGAAGCTGCCGTGCGCCTGCTGGGTTTCACCCCGAGCCCCAACGCGCCGGGCGCTCCGCAGTTGACTATCACCCTGGCCGAATTGAAGTATCAGTCGCCTAAAGACGGCCTGTACGTGACTGAAGCTTCCATTGGCGCAACCTTCAAGTCTGACGTCACCGCCGGCACTCGTCGCTATAGCGGTCGCTACGGCGCGTCCCTGAACCAGCGCTTCGGTATGTCGCCGAATCAGGAAACCAACACCAAGCTGGTCAGCGACGTCCTGAGCGACGCCTTGACCCGCCTGTTCAAGGACCCAAGCATCGGTTCATTGCTCAGCTCGCAATAATCGATCCTTCAAAAACCGGGCGCCTTGAGGCGCCCGGTTTTTTTTCGCCTCCAGTTTCACGCGGCGGTGTCGATACAGAAGTCCAGCATGCTCACCCCCGTCAGCAGATCGGTCTCCGGCAAGTCCGCATGCTGGTGCCCACCAAGGGCGCAATACACCAGCCAGTGGCGGTCCTGGACGTTGAAGGCCAGGCTGCCGATCAGCGCCTCCTGCTCATCGCTTTGGGTGATCAGGTACAGCCGATCCTGGTTCTGGGCGTGCAACATGACAAGCTCCTAAAGCGTCGAAGGGCAACAGAGTGGCCTGTTAAGGTGACGTTCAGGTGACGTTGTAAATTACTGGATACATTAGCCGTCAATGGGGGAGGGAGCATTTCAGGCGCCGGAGGCCGCTATCGTTCAGGTTTGTATCTGAACTGATACCAAGACACTGTTCTACTGAGGTTTGCGATGGCGCTGCCCGCACTATTGATCAATGCTGTGGCTTTATTGGTGGCCTGCCCCGGGGCGGCGCTGCTGTTCATCACTCGCCTGCGCGAACAGCGCGCGATGGCCGACCTGACCGCGCAAAGCGAAGAGCGCGCGATCGACCAACCGATGTTGTTTCTGGATGTGCGCACTGAACGGGCGCATCGCCTGGCTTACCGCATCGGGTTCGCCTGCCTGGGGCTGGCACTCACGATTTCCTGGCTGAGCACCCGCCTCTAAAAATACCGCGAAACAGCTATGGGAGCTGGGCTTGTGTGGGAGCTGGCTTGCCTGCGAATAGCATCACCTCGGTGTGACTGACACACCTAGGTGCCTGCATCGCGGGCAAGCCCAGCTCCCACACGTTGTTTACAGCGCGATTCCAGCCTTGACCCGATACTGATTGCGCACCGGCGTTGCATATTGCAGCACCAGGTATGGCCGGTGTTCGGCCGGGCATTCGTTCAGGCGGCGCTCCCATTCAGCCTTGGCCTTGGCCAATTCATCCGCCGGGAACACTTCGGCGGCCGTCGGCACCTGCAATTGCGGGTCGGCGTCGCTCCATTGCTGATACGCCAGGTAGTGCACCGGGAACAACCGGTAACCGCCCAGAATCTGCCGGTCCATTTCCACCGCCAGCAACTTGGTGTCTTCGAAACGCTCGGTGATCGGCGGTGCGAAATTGATGTGGACCCGGCCCTTGTAGCCTGTAATGCCAAGGGCGATGCTCACGTCGTCTTCGCCCGGCGCCTTGGTGTAGGTGCCGGTGGTGGCGCGGATGTACAACTCGCGAGCCTTGGCGGTGTCGCACGGGTCGTACTCGTAGCTGATCGACACCGGCGTCAGGTTCAGCGACTGGATCACCTCGGCGAACGGCTCGTCCTTGCGGCTGACGTGGAACATCTTGAGGATCGCCGACTCGGTGCGATCGTCCCCATCCTTGGCGCGCCCTTCGGCCTGTGCGATCCAGATGGATTGGCAATCGTTGCGGATCGAATGGTTGATGTAGGCCGACAACAGGTTGTAGGCCGCCATTTTCTCCTTTCGTCCGGTGATCGAGCGGTGCACGATGAAGCTCTTGTTCAGGCGCATCAGGTCGCTGACAAACGGCTTTTGCAGCAGGTTGTCGCCAATGGCGATGCGTGGCGTCGGCAGCCCGGCGTGGTAGACGGCATAGTTGACGAACGCCGGGTCCATCACGATATCGCGGTGGTTGGCCAGGAACAGGTAGGCGGTGCCGGACTTGAGTTGCTCGACGCCGGTGTAGGTCACGCCGTCGGTCGCGCGGTCAATGGTGTGGTCGACGTAGTACTCGACTTTGTCCTGCAGCGTGGCCACGGTAGTGACGCCGGCAAACTCACGGCGCAGTTTGCGGGCGATCATCGGCTTGAGCAGCCAGCCCAGGGCGCCGGCAAAGCGCGGGAAGCGGAAGTGGGTCAGGATGTCCAGAAAGGCCTTGTCACGGAACAGACGTGCCAGCACTGCCGGGACTTCGCTGTCGTTGTAAGGTCGGATGGTATCGAATTCGCCCATCATGCTCTCTTGTTAGAAACGGCTAGGGTAAGTATAGGAAATACCAGGGTACGGACCGAGTAATGGGCTCGGCCGGAAATAGCCCTGTAAATAGACCGGCGATTATACGCACAAGTCACCTTGGAGGCTGCGATGCTGGAAACCGCGACGTACGATTGTCCTTATTGTGGTGAAGAGGTCGAGACAACCGTGGATTTGTCCGGTGGTGATCAGACCTATATAGAAGACTGCCAAGTGTGTTGCCGACCGATCATTTTCCATCTGCAGGTTCATGGTGAAGAATGGATGCTGGAAACCCGTAGCGAAAATGAATGACGGGGGTGCCCCATGCAGCGAATCTACGAACCGGAAAACCTGATGGAAGGCGAGCTGCTGCAACAGATGCTCGCCAGCGAGGGCATCGAGGCGCACCTGGTTGGCCGCCATTTGCTCGGTGGCACCGGCGAACTGCCGATCTTTGGCCTGTTGGGCCTTGAGGTAGACAATGACCGCGCCGTGGATGCGCGCGAGCTGATTACCGCCTACATGGGCGCGCAACCCTTGCCCGGTGACGAACCTGACAGCTACCCCGACGTGCTGGTCTGTTAGGCTGTCGTTCGGTTTACCCAAGAGTCGTGTTGCCCCATGTGTGGACGTTATGCCCTGTTTCGCTGGACCCCTGCTTTTGCTGCTTTGCCAGGCTTCCCCGCCGACCAGCAGGCCCAGTGGAACATCTCCCCGAATGATTCGGTGCTGATCCAGCGCCTGAGCGACGGCCAGCGCACCCTGGCGCGCGCGCGCTGGGGGCTGACGCCGCCGTGGCTGACAGACCTTTCTCGCACACCCGCGCATGCCCGCGCGGAAACCCTGGCCGAGCAACCAATGTTTCGCGAAGCATTCCGGCAGCGCCGTTGCCTGCTGCCGGCCAATGGGTTCTACGAATGGCGCGGCACCCAACGCAAACGCCCGTACTGGCTGACGCCGGGGGAGGGCTCCACGTTGTTTTTTGCCGCGATCTGGGAAGCGTACCCCGTGCAGGAACAGGTGTGGCTGAGCACGGCGGTGGTGACCCAGGCTGCGCAGGCTCAGCGCCGGCCGCTGATTCTGGATGCCGCGGGGCAGGAAGCCTGGCTTGATCCCGAGACGCCGTTGCACGTGTTGCAAGGGCTATTGGCCGGTGAACCCACCGCATTGCGCGAGCGGGTGTTGGCCAACATGGTCAATGATCCGAAGCTCAATGGGCCGGAGTGCCTGACCCCGGCGTGACGCTGGGCGCTACGCGGTGTATGTGCGGGCCTCATCGCAGGCAAGCCAGCTCCCACATTGGACTGTATTCACACGTCCAAGTGTGGGGGCAAGCTTGCCTGCGATGGCGGTCTTACACCTTGAACTGATTGATCAGCCGGCGCTGCTGCTCCGCCAACTTGGTCAAATCCGCACTGGCCGCGCTGGACTCATCCGCGCCGCCCGCCACCTCGTTGGCCACCTGGCCGATATTGATCACGTTGCGATTGATGTCCTCGGCTACCGCGCTCTGCTCCTCGGCCGCGCTGGCGATCTGGGTGTTCATGTCGTTGATCACCGACACCGCCTGGGTGATTGTCTCCAACGCTTCAGCCGCCTGGGCGGCGTGCTGCACGCTTTCATCGGTGCGGTTCTGGCTGTCTTCCATTACCCGCACCACATCCCGCGTGCCTTGCTGCAGTTGCTGGATCATGGCCTGGATTTCTTCGGTGGCCTTCTGGGTCTTCTGCGCCAGATTGCGCACTTCGTCGGCCACTACCGCGAAGCCACGGCCTTGTTCGCCGGCACGCGCCGCCTCAATGGCCGCGTTGAGGGCCAAGAGGTTGGTCTGTTCCGCGATCCCGCGAATCGCCGTGAGGATGGCGTTGATGTTCTCGCTGTCCTTGGCCAGGGTTTGCACCACGCCGACCGCCTTGCCAATTTCCTCCGCGAGCGCACCGATGGAGAGGGAAGTATCGCGCACAATGCGCATGCCTTGGCTCGCGGCCTGGTCGGCATGGCTGGCGGCTTGTGCGGCTTGGGTGGCGTTGCGTGCAACGTCTTGCGCAGTGGCGGTCATCTCATGCACAGCGGTGGCCACTTGATCGATCTCCACCATTTGCTTATGCACCCCCTGGTTGGTGCGGATCGCAATATCAGCCGTGTGCTCCGATGAGTCGCTGACCTTCTGCACTGAACTCACCACCTGAGTGATCATGCCTTGCAGCTTGATCAGGAAGGTATTGAAGCCCGTGGCGATCGCGCCCAGCTCATCGGCGCGATCACTGGTCAGGCGCCGTGTCAGGTCGCCTTCGCCCTGCGCGATGTCATTGAGCATGGCCACCATTTGCTTGAGCGGGCGGGCGATACCGTGGCCGACCAGCCAGATCACCAGCAGGCCGATACCGGCGATCACCAGGCCGGCGACGGTCATGCCCAGGATGTCGGTCTTGCGCTGGGCTTCCAGGTCGCTTTGCAGTTTCTGCAAGTCGGCCATCACTGCGCTCAGGGGCAGTTGCACCATCAGGGTCCAGCGTGCGTCGGTCTGGCCGATATTGAACGGCAGGAACAACTCGATATGCCCGTGTTCCTTGTCGATGTCGTAGCGCACTTCACCGACTTTCAGCTGGTTCAGGTTGGTCAATTCGTTGCTGTCGAGCAGGTCGCCGGCTTTTTCGCCGAGTTTGCTCGCGTCCTTGGTGTAGGCCACCAAGCGGCCGTTGCTGGAGATCAGCGCCAGCTCGCCGGCGCCGTTGTAGAGTTTCTGGTCGGCGCTGGTGAGCATGTCCTGAATGAAATTCACCGACAGGTCGGCACCGACGATCCCCTCAAATGTGCCGTCGATCATGATCGGCTCGATAAACGAAGCCAGCATCACCATTGCATTGCCGACCTTGTAGGGAGCCGGGTCGATGGCGCAGGCTTTCTTGCTTTCCTTGGAACACAGGTAGTACTCACTGGCGCGTACACCGGTGGACAGGATGTTCTGGTCGTTGACGTCAGCGAGTTTATCCAGGCCCAGGCTGCCATCCGCGTTGCGGTACCACCACGGCAGGAAACGTCCGTCGGCGCCTATGCCGACAATAGGGCTGTTCACGTAGGCCGCGTCGTTGTGATCGATGGCGTTGGGCTCCCAGCCAATGTAGGCGCCGAGGATCTTCGGGTTGCGTACCACGGTTTCGTGCAGCAGGTTGATCAGTTGTTCGCGGCCGACTTGCAGGGCCGGATCGCCCTTGGCGTCTTTCATGCCGAGCAGGGCGTTGGCGGTGGCCAGGCCCTTGGCGGTCACCAGTGGCGCTTCCAATTCACGCTGGATCAAGGTGGCCTGGGTGTGCGCCAGGGTGGTGAGGCGTTGCTCGATAATCTGTTCGAACTGCACCTGGGTGCGCGTTTGCACCATCTCTTGGGTCCGCGCGCCGGCAAACAACGCGTAGAGCACCAGCACCGCGACCACACTCAGGACAATGGCCCCGGCCAAGGCCGCGACAGAAAACTGAATCGACTTGAATTTCATGAAAGCTCCGGGCACAGGGGGGGACGGTCCGCCTTTTTGTATCGGCCACGGGCGTGCTGGGCATGAGGGGGCGCCCTGCAAAATTGTTCGGGGTGTCGCGAATGGAATGCCCGCCGCCGT
Source organism: Pseudomonas lurida (assembly GCF_002563895.1). NCBI lineage: Bacteria > Pseudomonadati > Pseudomonadota > Gammaproteobacteria > Pseudomonadales > Pseudomonadaceae > Pseudomonas > Pseudomonas lurida. Next base: position 1,067,947 of record NZ_PDJB01000001.1, read on the forward strand.
TACGGGTATTGGTGGGATGTATCTGAAAATCGGTGGTTACACGTCTGGTGTATCTGGCGCAGATACAAATGTACGCCTACGATACGCGCCATGTTTTCAGGGAGCAGGCGCATGAATATGAAAGGTATGAAGAAGTCGTTGGTCGTCAGCGGGTTGGTTGCAGCGATGCTGCTGGCCGGGTGTCAGTCGGTCAACACCACCAGCGGCGGCGCCGTCGGGGTTGAGCGCAAGCAGTACATGTTCAGCATGCTGTCGAGCCAGGAAGTCGACCAGATGTACGCCCAGTCCTACCAACAGACCCTGGGTGAAGCCAGTGGCAAGGGCCTGGTCGACAAAACCAGCGCCAACGCCAAGCGTGTGCAGGCCATCGCTAACCGCTTGATCGCACAGGCGCCTACCTTCCGCGCCGATGCCGCGCAGTGGAAGTGGGAAGTGAACCTGATCAAGAGCGACGAAATGAACGCCAACTGCGGGCCTGGCGGCAAGATCTTCGTGTACAGCGCATTGATCGACAACCTCAAGCTCACCGATGATGAACTGGCTGCCGTGATGGGCCATGAAATTGCCCACGCCTTGCGTGAACACGGTCGTGAAGCCATGTCCAAGGCCTACGGGATCGAGATGGCCAAGCAGGGGGCTGGTGCATTGTTCGGCCTCGGCCAGGACAGCCTGGCATTGGCCGATACCGTGGCGAACTACGGCATGACCTTGCCCAACAGCCGCAGCAATGAAAACGAAGCTGACCTGATCGGTCTGGAACTGTCGGCCCGTGCGGGTTACAACCCGAATGCCGCCATCACGCTGTGGAACAAGATGGCCAAGGCTTCGGAAGGCGCGCCGCCGGAGTTCATGAGCACTCACCCGGCGTCCGACAGCCGGATCGCCTCGTTGCAGGCGGCGATTCCGAAGGTGATGCCGTTGTACCAGCAGGCCAAGAAATCTTGATATTCCAGGGCCGGTGAACATCCAACTGTGGGAGCGGGCTTGCTCGTCAAAGCGTCAGGTCAGTCAATATACCTGTTGTCTGACACGCCGCCTTCGCGAGCAAGCCTGCTCCCACATTGGATCGGGTTTACCGTCTTGAACCCTTAGATCCAACCGCTGCTTTGCATGGCTTTGTACACGGCGACGATAGCCAGGATGAAGAACGCTGTTGCCGCCAGTCGACGAATCAAGGTCAACGGTAGTTTTTCCGCCGCAAAATTCCCCGCCAATACCACCGGCACGTTGGCAATCAGCATGCCCAAGGTCGTCCCGATAATCACCAGCCACAGTTCTGGGTACTGCGCCGCCAACATCACCGTGGCGATCTGTGTCTTGTCACCGATTTCCGCCAGGAAGAACGCGATCAGCGTGGTCAGGAACGGCCCGAATTTGCGCGTGGTGCTGGCTTCGTCATCGTCGAGTTTATCCGGCACCAAGGTCCACAACGCCGTGGCGCAGAAGCTCGCCGCCAGGATCCAGTGCAACACCGCATCCGAGAAGAAGCTCCCGAACCAAGCCCCGACTGCACCGGCAGCCGCGTGGTTGGCCAGGGTCGCGGCAACGATGCCGGCGATGATCGGCCAGGGTTTGCGAAAGCGGGCAGCAAGAATGAGCGCGAGCAGTTGGGTCTTGTCGCCGATTTCGGCCAAGGCAACGATTGCGGTAGGAACGAGCAGTGAATCCAGCATCAGGTAGGTTTCCAGGGGCGGGTCGACACGGCTATGACACGTACAGCCTTCCCGCCCCGGGTAAGGTGTGCGTGTCATAGGTCTTGTCAAACCCCGGTCCGTCTGTGCGGACTCCTGGGTCGCATACGCCATGGTCTGCTGACCAAGTATGTTGACGTATGCCGGACGAGCGTGGCGCTCGTGGGAGACTACTCCCCTAGGACGGAGCGGATTCTGCCTAGGCAAAACCCATTCGGCAAGCCTTCTTTTTCAAACGCCCGTCAGCCACGCTTGGCGCGGTAGATGCGAAAACCATTGCCTTCTGCCTTCACCGCGCACACGCCCAGATGCTCTTCGATCAGCGGTTGATACTTCAGGAAGCTGTTGGCAACCAAGCGAAGTTCGCCGCCTTTTGCCAGATGTTTGGCTGCTTTTCGCAGCAGATTCTCAGTGGCGAAATAGTCGGTATGCACCCCGACGTGGAACGGCGGGTTGCTCAGAATCGCGTTCAAACCCATCGGTGCGGCGTCGATGCCATCACCGGTCAACACCTCGGCCTCAAGGCCGTTTGCGGTCAGGGTCAGGCGGCTGCTGGCGGCGGCAAAGGCGTCCACATCCAGCATCGTCACGGCGTTGTGCGGGTAGCGACGTTTTACCGCAGCCCCCAGTACGCCGGCGCCGCAACCGAAATCCAGCAGATGACCGCTCGGCAGCTTGTCCAGGTGCGCCAGCAGCAACTCCGTGCCGCGGTCCAGGCGACCGTGGCTGAACACGCCCGGCAGGCTCACCACCTTCAGCGGACCTTCGGCCAGTGGCACCTCGAAGACCTGTGCCAGGCTCTCCAGCTCGATCGCTTGCGGTGCGTTGGCCACGGTAACCTGCCACAACTGGCAATGCCGTGCATTGTCGAGCTTGCGCGGTTTGCCGAAGGGGATCATCTGCTTGGCGGCGCTTTCGATACCGGCTTTTTTCTCGCCGACCAGAAACAGTTCGGCGCCGGGCAAGCGTGCAGCCACGGCGTTGAGCAGGTAATCGGTAAGGTCCTTGGACTTGGGCAGGAAGATCACGGCTGCATCAAACGCACGCTCAGGTACGTTCACGCCGAAGTGGCTGCGCTCGGCGAAGCGTGCATCAAGCGCCGCCTGGTCGCCAGCATGCCAGCTCCAGCCGTGTGCGTTGGGCAGGCGGCCGAGCAAGTCGTCGGCAGGCAAGCCCACCAACAGCAGGTTGCCTTGAAAAAGTTCGGCCTGACGAAGCAGTACTTCACTGCGCGGATCCATGGTCTGCTCCTTGAAAAGGGGCGCAGTTTATCAACTCACAACGCGCAGCGGGGTGCCGCTGAAAAAGCCCCGGGCGTTTTCCGCCAATTGGCCGACGATGCGCTGGCGCGCCTCACGGCTGCCCCAGGCATTGTGCGGCGTAACGATCAGGCGAGGGATATCGCCGGCCAACAACGGGTTGCCGTTGACTGGCGGTTCCACGCTCAGCACATCGGTCGCCGCACCACCCAGGTGGCCGTTGCGCAACGCATCGGCCAGCGCTTGCTCGTTGATCAACCCACCGCGTGCGGTGTTGACCACCAACGCGCCGGGCTTGAGCAGCGCCAGTTCGCGGGCGCCGATTAAGTCACGGGTATGTTCGTTGAGCGGGCAGTGCAAGGTGAGCGCGTCGACCTGCGTCAGCAGTTCATCCAGCGGCACGCGGTCGGCACGCGCCGGGCGGCCCGGAATCGCGCCAAGCAGCACGCGCATGCCGAAGGCTTCGGCCAGGCGTGCCACGGCGCCACCCAACTCGCCATGACCGAGCAGGCCGAGGGTCTTGCCTTCCAGCTCGATGATAGGGTGGTCCAACAGGCAGAACTGCTTGGCCTCCTGCCACTTGCCGGCGCTCACGTCCCGTTGGTAGTCCTTCAAGCGCGTCGCCAGGTTGAGCAGCAGCATGATCGTGTGCTGCGCCACCGATGGCGTGCCGTAGCCCTGGCAGTTGCTCACGGTGATGCCATGGGCGCGAGCGGCTTCAAGGTCAACGTTGTTGGTGCCGGTAGCCGACACCAGGATCAGCTTGAGTTCCGGGCAGGCCGCCAAGGTTTCACTGTTCAGGGCGATCTTGTTGCTGATCACCACTTGGGCGCCCTGCAGGCGTTCAACCAGGTTCTGCGGCGTGGTGTCCGAAAACAGCTGCAACTCGCTGAAACTGTTGCGCAAGTCGCTGAGGTCAAGGTCCCCCAGGTCCAGGGACGGGTGATCAAGGAAGACGGCGCGGCGATTGTTCGTCATCAACTGTACCTTTTGCGACAGGGTTCGAAGGCGTAATCTTCCGAGCCTATCAGATGAAATAATCAGTTACTTAATTGGAGTGAGCATGTACGCCGCCGAGTTCTTGACCGTAGCCCTGATTCACTTATTGGCGGTGGCCAGCCCAGGCCCGGATTTCGCGGTGGTGGTGCGTGAAAGTGTTACCCACGGCCGCCGCGCCGGGACCTGGACCGCGCTGGGCGTGGGGTCGGCGATTTTCCTGCACGTGGGGTATTCGTTGCTGGGAATCGGCTTGATCGTGTCCCAGTCCATCGTGCTGTTCAACGCGCTCAAGTGGGCGGCGGCGGCCTACCTGTTGTACATCGGCTTCAAGGCTCTGCGCGCGCAGCCGGCCAAGCCTGCCGCCGAGGGCGAGTTGCACCGCGAAGCTGGCGAGCGCACTCCGCGCGGCGCGTTTACCGCCGGTTTCGTGACCAACGGCTTGAACCCCAAGGCCACGCTGTTTTTCCTGTCGCTGTTCACCGTGGTGATCAACCCGCACACGCCGCTGGCAATCCAGGCCGGTTACGGCGTGTACCTGGCGGTGGCGACAGCGCTGTGGTTCTGCCTGGTGGCCATGCTGTTCAGCCAGCAACGGGTGCGAGCCGGGTTTGCGCGGATGGGGCATTGGTTTGATCGGACCATGGGCGCCGTGCTGATTGCCATCGGGGTAAAGCTGGCCTTCACCAGCATGAAATGAGCCGAATGCTGGCGCAAAGCTAGCATTCATTGGGGTCTGCAAATCATTCCTTTGGCTGATTTGGCTGAAACATAAGGTCTCTACAGTGCAGATCTTCAAGCCAAGACTGTGCAGTCATAAAAAGGGATTCGTATGTTGCAGACCCGTGTTATCCCGCCCGCCGAAGGTGCGTACCAATACCCGCTGTTGATCAAACGCCTATTGATGTCCGGCGCCCGTTACGAGAAAACCCGGGAGATCATCTACCGCGACAAGCTGCGCTATACCTACCCGACCCTGATCGAGCGCGTCGCGCGGCTGGCCAACGTGTTGACCGAAGCGGGCGTCAAGGCCGGTGATACGGTGGCGGTGATGGACTGGGACAGTCACCGTTACCTGGAATGCATGTTTGCCATTCCGATGATTGGCGCTGTGATCCACACCATCAATGTGCGCCTGTCGCCGGAACAGATCCTGTACACCATGAACCATGCCGAGGACCGCTTCGTGCTGGTCAACAGTGAGTTCGTGGGCCTCTACCAGGCCATCGCCGGCCAGCTCACCACCGTCGACAAGACCCTGCTGCTCACCGATGGTGACTCCACGACCGCCGAGCTGCCCAACCTGGTAGGCGAATATGAAACCCTGCTGGCCGCCGCCAGCCCGAAGTACGACTTCCAGGACTTCGACGAACACTCCGTTGCCACCACGTTCTACACCACCGGCACGACCGGTAACCCCAAGGGCGTGTACTTCACCCATCGCCAGCTGGTGCTGCACACCATCGGCGTGGCGACCATCATGGGCAGCGTCGACAGCGTGCGGCTGCTCGGCACCAACGATGTGTACATGCCGATCACGCCGATGTTCCACGTACACGCCTGGGGCCTGCCGTATGTGGCGACCATGCTGGGCCTCAAGCAGGTGTATCCCGGTCGCTACGACCCGGAATACCTGGTGGAGCTGTGGCGCAAGGAAAAGGTCACGTTCTCCCACTGCGTACCGACCATCCTGCAAATGCTGCTCAACGCCAAGGCTGCCCAGGGCGTGGATTTTGGTGGTTGGAAAATCGTCATCGGCGGCAGTGCACTCAACCGTTCTCTGTATGAAGCGTCCAAGGCGCGTGGCATTCAGTTGACCGCCGCCTACGGCATGTCCGAGACCGGGCCGCTGGTGTCCTGCGCCCACCTCAACGAAGAACTGATGGCCGGCACCGAGGATGAACGCACCACTTACCGCATCAAGGCTGGCGTGCCCGGGCCATTGGTGGAAGCGGCGATCATCGACGCTGACGGTAACTTCCTGCCCGCCGACGGCGAGTCTCAGGGAGAGCTGGTGCTGCGCGCACCGTGGCTCAGCGAAGGCTATTTCAACGAGCCGCAAAAGGGCGCCGAGCTGTGGGCTGGCGGCTGGATGCACACCGGCGATGTGGCCACGCTGGATGCCTTCGGCGTGATCGATATCCGCGACCGCATCAAGGATGTGATCAAGACTGGCGGCGAGTGGATCTCTTCCCTGGCCCTCGAAGACCTGGTCAGCCGTCACCCGGCGGTACGCGAAGTAGCGGTGGTGGGCATCGCCGACCCGCAGTGGGGCGAGCGTCCGTTTGCCTTGCTGGTGGTGCGTGATGGCCATGTGATAGGGGCCCGCGAGCTGAAGGAACACCTCAAGCCGTTCGTGGAATTGGGCCACTTGAGCAAGTGGGCGATTCCAAGCCAGATCGCCGTTGTTACGGAAATTCCCAAGACCAGCGTAGGAAAACTCGACAAAAAACGTATCCGTATCGACATCATTGAATGGCAAGCCAACAACAGCACGTTCCTGTCCACCCTCTGAGCTGATTTGCCGTGCCGTTGTGGCACGGCACTGCTCTATATCGCGCCTTCACTTGTGATTTGCCGATTTTCAGCCATCCTTGCCGCGTCGGCCCTCGCCGACATGGCGAAAGGACTGTGGCAGACGGGTTGGTGATGCAAATCACACTTTAGAGGGATCAAGCGGTACCCCCTGCTGGCTATAGTCCCACCCAGAGTTTTTCAAGGATGTTCCGCTTCGGGCCATGGGGGCTCGGCTGCCGAGCGGCATTGGAGTCGTTGTATTCCGGCCGTTACACGCATCAGGGAAAGAACTCACTGCCATAACAATAATGCACATGGAGTAGCGTCGATGACCTCAGTAAACCAGTTCTGGCGCCGGGCAAGACTGCCCCTGGCCGTCAGTCTCGCTTCTACGCTCGCCGGGCCCGCATTCGGCGTCAGTTTCAATATCGGTGAAATCGAAGGGAGTTTTGACTCGTCGCTTTCCGTGGGTGCCAGTTGGTCGACAGCCAAGGCCAATCGGGATCTGATCGGTGTCAACAACGGCGGCAGAGGCTTGTCGCAGACCTCCGACGACGGCCACTTGAACTTCAAGCGCGGTGAAACGTTCTCGAAGATCTTCAAGGGTATTCATGACCTGGAACTGAAGTACGGCGACACCGGTGTGTTTGTGCGTGGCAAGTACTGGTATGACTTTGAGCTCAAGGACGAAAGCCGTCCGTTCAAGGACATCAGCGACAACAACCGCAAAGAAGGCGCCAAGTCTTCGGGCGGGCAGATTCTTGATGCGTTCGTCTACCACAACTATGCGATTGCCGATCAGCCAGGGTCGGTGCGGTTGGGCAAGCAGGTTGTCAGCTGGGGTGAGAGTACTTTCATCGGTGGTGGCATCAACTCCATCAACCCGATCGACGTGTCGGCATTCCGTCGTCCGGGGGCTGAAATCAAGGAAGGCTTGATTCCAGTCAACATGTTCTATGTGTCGCAGACGCTGACGGATAACTTGTCGGCCGAAGCGTTTTACCAGTTGGAGTGGGACCAGACCGTCACGGACAACTGCGGAACGTTTTTCTCGCAGCCTGACGTGATCTCGGACGGTTGCGACAATAACCTGCGAGTACTCAACAAGCGCTCGACCATTCCGGGTGCCGCGCTCCCGACGTTGAATGCCCTGGGTGTGGACGTCAACAACGAAGGCGTGTTGGTGCGTCGTGGTCCGGACCGGGACGCGCGTGACAGTGGCCAGTTCGGCGTGGCCATGCATTACAACTTCGAACCGCTGGACACCGAGTTCGGTGCCTACTTCATGAATTACCACAGCCGTGCACCGATCTTCAGTGCGCAGGGTGCACCCTCCTCGGCGTACACCCGTCCGCTGGGGCCGCTGGCAGCGCTGCGTCCGCTGATCGTGGCGGGTAGCTCGAACTACTTCGTCGAGTACCCGGAAGATATCCGCCTCTACGGTTTGAGCTTCTCCACCACGCTGCCTACCGGTACAGCCTGGAGCGGTGAGTTGAGCTACCGGCCGAACGCGCCTGTGCAACTGAGCACGACTGACATCCTGTATGCCGGTGTCACGCCCATTCCGGGCTTTGGCAATGCATCAGTGCTTAAAGGGACGCCTGGCCAGGACCTGCATGGCTATAACCGCAAGGAAGTGACTCAGTTCCAGACGACCTTCACGCACTTCTTCGATCAGGTGATGGGCGCCAGTCGCTTGACCACCGTCGGTGAGATCGGTGTGACCCATGTAGGCGGCTTGGAAAGCAAGTCCGAGGCCCGTTACGGCCGTGATCCGGTATTTGGCCCAGGCAGTCTGCCTGGTGGGTTCTGCAACGCCCTCAATAACTCGACGGCCACCGGAGCCGGTCTGTCCAATGCGGCAGGACTGAACACCAACTGCAACAACGACGGTTACACCACCGCCACATCCTGGGGCTACCGCGCTCGCGCCATCTGGGAATACCCGGACGTGTTCGCAGGCGTCAACCTCAAGCCAAACGTGGCGTGGTCCCACGACGTCAAAGGTTACTCGCCAGGCCCTGGCGGTAACTTCGAAGAAGGTCGCAAGGCGGTCAGCCTGGGCCTAGATGCCGAGTATCAGAACACTTATACCGCCAGCCTGGCCTACACCAACTTCTTTGGTGGCAAGTTCAGTACGGTGGATGATCGCGACTTCGTCGCCTTGAGCTTCGGCGCCAACTTCTAAGCACACTGTATTTTCAGGAAGAACAACAACATGAAAATAACCAAAAGTCTGTTGCACGTGGGTGTGCTTGGGCTGTCGATCCTGGCGAGCAACGTCATGGCGGCAGTCTCGGCGGATGAAGCCGCCAAGCTGGGCACGACCCTGACTCCGATGGGCGCCGAGATGGCCGGCAACGCCGCCGGCACCATTCCAAAATGGTCGCCGCTGCCAACCAACGCCGGTGCCGTCGATGCCCGTGGGTTCCTGGCCAACCCCTACGCCAGTGAACAACCGCAATTCACCATCACTGCGGCAAACGTCGAGCAGTACAAAGACAAGCTGGCGCCGGGGCAGTACGCGATGTTCAAGCGTTACCCGGAGACCTTCAAGATGCCGGTCTACCCGACCCATCGCGGCGCTACCGTGCCGGCCGATGTGTTTGCGGCCATCAAGAAGAACGCCACCACCACCAACCTGGTGTCTGGCGGCAACGGCCTGGAAAACTTTGAAACCGCCGTGCCGTTCCCGATTCCAAAAAGCGGCGTCGAGGTGATCTGGAACCACATCACCCGTTATCGCGGCGGCAGCGTGACCCGCCTGGTCACCCAGGCCACCCCGCAAACCAACGGCTCGTTCAGCCTGGTGTATTTCAAAGACCAGTTCGTGTTCCGCGACAAAATGAAAGACTTCGACCCGAAGAACCCGGGCAACGTGCTGTTCTACTTCAAGCAACAAGTGACCGCGCCAGCGCGCCTGGCCGGTGGTGTGCTGCTGGTGCACGAAACCCTGGACCAGGTGAAGGAGCCGCGTTCGGCGTGGGTCTACAACGCCGGCCAGCGCCGCGTGCGTCGGGCGCCACAAGTGTCCTATGACGGCCCGGGTACCGCCGCCGACGGCCTGCGTACCTCCGACAACCTCGATATGTACAACGGTGCACCGGATCGCTACGACTGGAAGCTGGAAGGCAAGAAGGAGATCTACATCGCGTCCAACAGCTACAAGATCGACGATCCGAAGCTCAAATACGCCGACATCATCAAGGCCGGCCATATCAACCAGGACCTGGCTCGCTACGAGTTGCGCCGCGTCTGGCACGTCGTGGCCACCTTGAAGGAAGGCCAGCGCCACATCTACGCCAAGCGTGACTTCTTCATCGACGAAGACACTTGGCAAGCGGCGGTCATCGACCACTACGACGGCCGTGGCCAACTGTGGCGCGTCGCCGAAGCGCATGCCGAGAACTACTACGACAAACAAGTCCCGTGGTACGCCCTGGAAACTCTCTACGACCTGCAGTCCGGCCGCTACCTGGCCTTGGGCATGAAGAACGAAGAGAAGCAGGCGTATGACTTCGGCTTCACCGCCACCACCAGCGACTTCACCCCGGCGGCCCTGCGCCAGGATGGTGTCCGCTAAGCTGCACGCGTCACTCAATGTGGGAGGGGCTTGCCCCCGATAGCGGTGTGACAGTCAGCGCGTATTGACTGAGCCACCTCTATCGGGAGCAAGTGCCCTCCCATTTTTGTTTGTCGCGATATGTCTTGTCTCAGTTCTTTTTCAGGCAAATCCTGCAAAGATCTACAAACCTGCCGCTTTTACCGCTAGTCTGCGGACATCTGCAATGCCGACAACAGCCTTCTACAAGAGCCCGGCGATGACTGATCTGTCCCGAATCCAAGGGCCTGCCAGTGCGGTAATCCCAACCCTGGAAGGTCGCTTCTACAGGCCACCCCTACCTGACGGCTATGTGCTGCGTCCACGCCTGTGCGAACGCCTGAGTGCCGGCCTGGAAGGGCGGTTGTTGCTGGTCAGCGCACCGGCGGGGTTCGGCAAGAGTTCGTTGGCGGTGGAGTTCTGCCAGAGCCTGCCGGCGCATTGGCAAAGCCTGTGGCTGGGCCTGAGCCCTCGGGACAACGACCCTGGGCGTTTCCTCGAGCGCCTGCTCGACGGTTTGCAGCAATTCTTCCCGCAAATTGGCGCCCAATCGTTGGGCCTGCTGAAAATGCGCCAGCGTCACCAACCCTTTGCCTTCGAAGAATGGCTGGATGGCCTGCTCGATGAGCTGACCGTGCACCTGTCTACCCGCGCCCCCCTGTTGCTGGTGCTGGATGACTACCATCTGGCCCAGGGGCCGGTGCTCGACCGCTGCCTGCAGTTTTTCCTCAACCATCTGCCCGACGGCCTGGTGGTGCTGGTCACCAGCCGCCAACGCCCGGACTGGCATCTGGCACGGTTGCGGTTGTCGCGTCACCTGCTGGAGCTGCATGAGCAGGACCTGCGCCTGACGCACGGCGAATCGCTGGCAGTGCTGGATCGCCACAGCAGCTCGTTGCGCGGCGAAGCCCTCGATAACCTGATCCGCCGAAGCGAAGGCTGGGTCGCCGGGCTGCGTTTCTGGTTGCTGGCCGCCTCCGAAGCCGGCAGTGACGGCGCCTTGCCACAGAGCCTGCACGGCGGCGAAGGGCTGATTCGCGATTACTTGCTGGAAGAAGTCATCGACTGCCTGCCGGCCGAAGTCCAGGCGTTTCTGTACGACACGGCCCCGCAGGATCGTTTTTGCAGCGAACTCTGCGACGCGGTGCGTGAGGCCCATGACAGCGCCGACATCCTGCGCTACCTGCAAGCTCACCAAGTGTTCCTGGTGCCCCTGGACGAGCAGGGCCATTGGTACCGTTATCACCACCTGTTTTCCGACCTGCTGCGCACCCGTCGAGCCAGCAGTAATGTACTGCCGGCGGCCAGCCTGCACCTGCGCGCGTGCCGCTGGTTCAATGCCCAGGGCTTGATCGATGAGGCGGTGGAGCAAGCATTGCGCGCCGGCCACCTGGATGTCGCGGCCAACCTGGTGCAGAACCTGTCCGAAGAACAGCTGTTGGCCGAGCAGAATGTCGGCATGCTGCTGCGCTGGAAAATGGACTTGCCCGACAGCCTGCTGATCAGTACGCCGCGCTTGATCGTGCTCTACAGCTGGGCGCTGGGCCTGGCCTGCCAGTTGGATGCGGCCGAAGAACTGTCCAGCTACCTCAGCCGCTTCCTGCCGGCACCGTCGGCCACCGCGCAAAAGTCGATGTTGGCCCAATGGCTGGCGTTGAGCGGCATCATCGCCCGGGGCCGGGGGGACCGCGAACTGACCCAGCGCTATTGCAGCGAAGCCTTGGAAAGCTTGCCGCAACGGCGTTATGGCCAGCGGTTGATGTGCCTGTCGACCTTGTCCAACCTGGCCATTGTCGATGCCGACCTGTGGCGTGCGCGTGGCTTGAATCGCGAGTCCCTGGAGCTGGCGCAACGCGTCGGCAACCCATTGTTCGAGGCCTTGGCCCATTACGACCGGGCACGGGTGCTGCAGGCGCGCGGTGAAATCCTGCGTTCCCTGGATGAAGTGCGCCAGGGCCTGCAGCGCCTGCACGGGCTGGCGCCCCAGCGCTTGTACGCGGTGCGTGCGCGCTTGTCGCTCTATGAAGGTTATTTGCTGCTGGTGCGGTTCCAGCCCGAAGCCGGGCTTACCCGTTTGCGCGCCGGCCTTGCCGAAGCCCGTGCTTGCCGCGACATCAGCGTGTTGATCGGCCATTGTGTGATCGCCAGTTTCGAAGGGCGCCGGGGCGAGTTCGCCAAGGCCTTTGCCGAACTCGCCGAGGCCGAGCGCCTCATGCATATCTGGGACGTGCCGCCGATCTACTACCTGGCGATGATCACCCTGATCAAATGCGAACTGTGGCTGGCCCAGGGCCGTACCGACCTGGCCGACGCCTGGCTGACCCGCCTGGGGCAGACCTACAACGGTGAGCATGCCGCCGCCGCACCGGAATTCCACCCGCACCTGCCGCAGCACATCGGGCTGCAGCAGGCAGCGCTGGATGCTACTCGCCATCAACCCGCCGCGGCGTTGCAACGCCTCGAAGAACTAGCACAACAGGCCCATAACGACGGGCGCCAGATGATCGCCCTCATGGCCCTGACGCAACAGGCGCAGTTGCTGCTGGAAGGCGGCCAGGAAGCCAAGGCGCGTCCGGTACTGGCCCAGGCACTTGAGGCGGGCGCCGGTGGCGCGTTGCAACCCTTCCAGCGTTTGCTGGAAACCCACCCGGAGTGGATGCGCGAGCAGCTCGCCAAGGACCCCCATGGCCTGCTGAACCAGAGCCTGCTGGCGCTGTTGCCGGCGGTCGTGGTGGCGGAGATTGCGTCGACCCACGAAACCCTGAGCACGCGCGAGCTGGCGGTACTGCAACTGATCGCTCAGGGCTGTTCCAACCAGGAGATCAGTAACCGGCTGTTCATCTCTTTACATACGGTCAAGACCCACGCGAGCCATATCAACAGCAAGTTGGGTGTCGAACGACGTACGCAAGCGGTGGCGCGGGCGCAGGAGTTGAGGCTGATTGGTTAAGCCTGGGCTGTTGCGAAAGCCGCAGCCATGCAGCCTTGTTCTCGGGGTGAACCACCCGCTACTTCAGCCACGGTCCGCCAGTGGCTCACCGAAAGGCGCGGTCCATTGCCTGGCTCCAGGATAAGGCCCTGATTGCGCAAGTGTCGTCGGTGGTTGAAACCGAGATATTGAAGACGCTGCGTGTCCACAGTTCCTGCAGATCCCGCTCGGTATTCGAGCCGTTGCGCATCAGCACTTCTGCCAGCTCCATGTAGCGGGCTCCTGAACTCGCGTCGTCATCGTCGACCCGGCCAGGAGGGGCATGGCGCCAGCACGAAAGAGGTGACGGGCGCCCAGCAATTAGTCTGACTCGCCGAGCTGAGTGTTCGCGTCATATAACCCGTCGTGTAGGTCGCGTTCCAGGCGTCGCTTCATCAAATTATAGTTTAATTGCATTTAGTACGACTCAGAGACTCCTCCCATGACGCTAACGCCCCCCACGCTCATTCGCGAAACCTTCCCCGTCGGCCCGTTGCAGTGCAACTGCACCATCATCGGCGACCCCATTAGCAAGCAAGCCATCGTCGTCGATCCGGGCGGCAACCATGAACTTATCCTGGCGCGGCTCGATGCCCTGGGGCTCAAGGTGGTGAGCATCATCCACACCCATGCCCACCTGGATCACTTCCTGGCGTCTGGCCAGTTGAAAGAGAAGACCGGCGCCACGTTGCACCTGCACAAAGAGGATCAATTCCTTTGGGATAACCTGGAAATGCAGTGCCAGATGTTTCGTGTGCCCTATACCCCGGTGCCTGCCCCGGACCGCTGGCTGGAAGATGATGAAGAGCTGGCGTGCGGCTGCGGCGTGGCGTTGCACACGCCGGGGCATACGCCGGGTTCGATGAGCTTCTGGTTTGCCGATGCCAAGCTGCTGATTGCCGGCGATACACTGTTCCGTCGAGGCGTGGGGCGTACGGATCTATGGGGCGGCGACCAGGCCACCATCGTGCGTTCGATCAAGCAGCGTCTGTATACCCTGGACGAGGGCGCGACCGTGGTCACCGGTCACGGGCCGGACACCCGCTTGGGTGATGAAATGCGTGAGAATCCTTTCGTGCGGGCGTGAAGGAATAATGGCTGGGGAGGGGCTTTTGCCTGGCAGGCAAACGTTGTAGCAAAAAACTCAGGTCGTGTTCAGCGAGCGTCTGCTACGGTTTCTGTAGCCACGGAATTTTTACCGTTTATCGCGTTCCAAACTCGGCACAGGTCCATTGCCAATGTCCTTTGCACCATAGAATGCAAAAGTAGGAGCTCCCTTCATGTTCACTTCGCGTCGTCTGCTTGTTGTCGCTACCTGCGTAGCTTTGTTGTCCGGCTGCGCATCCCCTAACCCTTATGACGGCAGCAGCCAGGGGCAGGCAAGTAATGAGTCCGGCGGGATGAGCAAGACCGCCAAGTACGGTGGGCTGGGTGCCCTCGCTGGTGCCTTGGCCGGCGCGGCCATCGATCACAACAACCGTGGCAAGGGCGCACTGATCGGTGCCGTCGTTGCGGGTGCTGGCGCTGCCGGCTATGGCTACTACGCCGACCAGCAGGAAAAGAAACTGCGTGAAAGCATGGCCAATACCGGTGTTGAAGTTCAGCGCCAGGGCGATCAGATCAAGCTGATCATGCCGGGCAACATCACCTTCGCGACCAACTCCGATGCGATCTCCAGCAGCTTCTACCAGCCACTGAACAACTTGGCCAACTCCCTCAAGCAGTTCAACCAGAACACCATCCAGATCGTCGGTTACACCGACAGCACGGGTAGCCGCCAGTTGAACATGGACCTGTCCCAGCGTCGTGCGCAGAGCGTGGCCAACTACCTGACTTCCCAGGGCGTCAACGGTGCCAACCTGAGCGCCCGTGGCGCCGGGCCGGATAACCCGATTGCCAGCAACGCCGACGTCAACGGCCGTGCGCAGAACCGTCGTGTGGAAGTGAACCTCGGTCCGATCCCGGGCCAGCAGTACGGCCAGCCAGGCGCCCAGCAACAGGCGCCGCAACAGAACAACCAGTTCCAGGGCAACCCGTACTCCCAGTACCAGTAAATATTCGTTCATAAAAAAGGGCGCCGTAAGGCGCCCTTTTTTATGGCTGTCGGTTACATCAATCGATGTACTCGAAGACCTTCACGATTTTCTGCACGCCGGACACACCCTGCACCAGGTTGGCGGCGCGAGTGGCTTCCGCCTGGGTGAGCAGGCCCATCAGGTAGACGATGCCGTTGTCGGTGACGACCTTGATGCGCGAGCCGGGGATCGCGTTATCGGTGAGCATCTGTGCCTTGATCTTGGTGGTCAGCAATGCGTCATTGCTGATTGCCAGCAGCGTGATCGGGTCCATCACCTGCAATTCGTTGTGCACCTTCTTAACCCGCTGTACCGCGGCGGCGGCTTGTTCGGCCTGGGCCTTGAGGTCGGCGCGTGGCGTCTGGCCGGCGAGTAGCACGACGCCGTTGAAGCTGGTCACCACGATGCGCGAAGCACCGTTGCCCAGGTCTGGCGCGGCCTTGGCGACGTTGACCTCGACCTTGGTCTCGATCAGCGAGTCGTCGATCTTGCTGCCGAAGGTGCGGGTGCCCTTGTCATCCTGAATAGGGGTGTCACGTGTTGCGGTGATGGCCGTGCTGCAGCCGCTGATAGCGAGGCACAGGGTGATGGCCAAAAGGCTTAGGCGGTTAACGGTCATTCTTCACTCCCAAACAGTTGGCTGTCGATCAGGTCGCACAGGCAGTGGATCGCCAGCAGGTGGACTTCCTGGATACGTGCGGTGACATTGGCCGGTACGCGAATCTCCACGTCTTCAGGCAGCAGCAGCGAGGCCATGCCGCCGCCATCACGTCCGGTCAATGCTACGACAATCATTTCGCGATCATGTGCGGCCTGGATCGCTTGAATAATATTCGCCGAGTTGCCGCTGGTGGAAATCGCCAGCAGCACGTCACCTGGTTGGCCCAGGGCACGGATCTGCTTGGAGAAGATTTCGTTGTAGCTGTAGTCGTTGGCAATCGAGGTGATCGTCGACGAATCGGTGGTCAAGGCGATGGCCGGCAGGCTCGGGCGCTCACGCTCGAAACGATTGAGCAGCTCGGACGAGAAATGCTGGGCATCGCCGGCCGAACCGCCGTTGCCGCACGAAAGCATTTTGCCCTCGTTGAGCAAGGCATTGACCATGACCTGACTGGCTTGCTCGATGTGCGGTGCAAGTACGTCCATCGCCTGTTGCTTGGTGTCGATACTGGCCTGGAAAAGCTGGCGAATTCGGGATTGCATGTCCATCTGTGTGACCTTAAGTAGCGCGGCTGTTTGGCACAGGAATGTGCAGCCCGCAAAGCAAAGAGCAAAAGTGTGTGGTGAAGATGTCCGGCGAATCAGCTGTCGAAGGCATTTTTAAGCCAGTTCAGATCAGCCTGACCAGACGGTGTGCTTTCTATGGCAACCACATCGAAACGGCAGGGGGCGTCGGCCCAGCGATGCTCTTTTTGCAGGAAGAACTGCGCGGCGAGTATCAGCTTCTGACGCTTGCGCCCGTCGATACTGGCGAGCGCGCCACCCCATTGTGCGTGTTTTCTGTAGCGGACTTCGACGAATACTACTGTATCGCCGTCAAGCATGACCAGATCAAGCTCGCCACGTTTACATAACCAGTTCTGCGCCAACAGGCGCAGACCTTGTTGTTGCAAGTGCGTGAGCGCTTGTCGTTCGGCGTCCTTGCCGCTTTGTGCGCTGGACCGCTCGGGCATCAGCGCGGGGTGTCTGGCAGGCGTTGGACCTCACCGCCGACAAACTTGGCCCAAGGCATCTGGCGATCTACGCGTTGGTTGTTGCTGATGCCCAGGTTGCCCGACAGACCGTCGACACGGGTATCCGGCAGGGCCTTGAGTTGCCCCAGGCGTGGCGCCAGGCGGTAGGCATCGACGCCCATCGCGTAGAGGCGGCCGAGGCTGCCATTGGCTTGCGGCCATTGTGCGGCAACCTGGTTGCGCAGTGGGTCAGTGGTGTTGAGCAGCCAAGGGGTTTCGCAGAACATCACGTTGGTCATGTCCAGGTACTGGTTCTTGTCGCCGCTGGCACTGAACACGTGGGACGTGGCGTACACCGGTACATCGCCGGCGTATTGGAAGTTCAGTGTCGGCTTGATCTGCTGGGCCAGTTGCGGGGTGACGGCCAGGAAGATGAACTCGATGTCCTGGCGACGCGACGGCTGCGCGGCTACGTCGGTGCCAACGGTGCTTTGCAGGCTCTTGGCGCGGCCTTCGCTTTTACGCAGTTGGAACAGGTCGGCAATCTGCTGGGCGAGGGCAACCGGCTGGTCGACATACTCGACACCCACAACCGTACCGCCATTGGCTTCCCAGTCCTGGCGGAACGCCTTGTAGACGCGCTCGCCCCATTCGCCACGAGGCACCATCGCCGCAGCGCGATGCAGGCCGTCGGCACGGGCGCGGCGCGATACTTCGCGAGCTTCGTCTTCTGCGGCCAGGCCGAACTGGAACAGTTGCGCCGGGCCTTGATCCGTCTCGCTGTAGTTGAGCGCGAGGGTGGTGATTGGCAATTGCGGGCGCGCGCTGAGTTGCTTGACCAGCGGTTTTTCCAGCGGGCCGACCACCAGTTGCACGCCGGCGGCCTGGGCCTTGGCGTAGAAATCATCGAGGGAGGTCAAGCGCGAGCTGTCATAGAACTCGATCACTGGCGGCTTCTGCCCGGCTTGTTCAGCCTGGTAGTGCGCGGCCATGAAACCTTCGCGCAGCGCTTTGCCGACGGAGGCCAGAGGGCCATCCTGCGGCAGCAGCAGGGCGATCTTGTTCAGGGGCTGGCTGGCCAGTTCCTTGAGTTTGGTCAACGGCGTTGGCAGTTCCACGGCAGCCGGATGGCCCGGGTTCTGCGCGCGCCAGGTGTCGATGGCCGCTTGTTGTTGCTCCAGCGTGCCGGCGCCCTTGACCGACTGGGCCAGGGTGATCCAGCCGTCCAGCACCGGGTTGCCGCTGGCCTGTAGCTGTTCGGCCGGCAGGGCGGCAATCAGTACCCAGATGGCTTCGTGGTTGTTTTTGGCGGCATCGCCGGTGAGCAGCGGCGCCATGGCGACGCGTTCACGCGCGGCAGCCAGGGTCTGGCCATCGGCTTCATAAGCACGTGCGTGCACACTGCCGGTTCGGAGCTGCTGTTCAGGCGGCAGGTCCTTCAGGCTTTGCAGGCTCGGGTGGTTGAGGGCAGCCAGCGCCGCCTTGGGCTGGTTGCGCGCCATGGCCAGTTCGGCGGCCAGGGTGCTGGCAAAGACTTGCGCGGCTGGCTTGAGGACGTCCAGGGGCACTTGCGCAAGAATCTGCGACGAGCGACCAGGGTTGTTCTGCTTGTAGGCCATGTCTGCCGCACTCAGGCGCAGCAATGCGGCCTTTTCTGGCGTCTTGGCGGTAGTCGCCTGTTCGAGCAGTTGCTCGATACTGGCGTCCGGGGTCCGTGGAAGGTCGCCAAGGCTGGACGAGGGCGAGCTGGCGCACGCGGCCAGCAAGGCAGCGAGGCAGAGGGCGGAGAGCAGCCGCAGGCAAGCGATCATGTAAGTGTTCCTGATACCGATCAAATTAGCGTGGAATTGTACCCAAGCACTGGCCCAGGCGCGATGTTACTGGCGTGAAACCGTCGATTTAGGTCGTGCAAATGTTGCAGGTGGCTATCAGCGGCCTGAAAGGCATCGGCCGTGATGGCATATTTTCAAGGCGCCTACGCGCTACAATGTCGCTTTTGCCAACCATCGAGGTGTGCGTTTTGACTGCTCCAGGTCCTTTGAATTCCACTGCAGGCTCGCTTTTTGTCGTGGCGACGCCCATTGGCAACCTGGACGACATCAGTGCCCGGGCATTGAAGGTGTTGCGCGAGGTTAAATTGATCGCGGCTGAAGACACGCGGCACTCCCAGCGTTTGATGCAGCATTTTGGTATCAGCACGCCATTAGCGGCCTGCCATGAACACAACGAGCGCGAAGAAGGCAGCCGTTTTATCGTGCGCCTGCAGGCTGGCGACGATGTGGCGCTGATCTCCGATGCGGGCACGCCCCTTATCTCCGACCCTGGCTACCATCTGGTGCGCCAGGCGCGGGCCGCTGGTATCAATGTAGTGCCAGTTCCGGGAGCGTGCGCGCTGATCGCTGCATTGTCGGCGGCGGGCTTGCCGTCCGACCGTTTTATCTTTGAGGGTTTTCTGCCGGCCAAGGCCGTGGGGCGACGTGCGCGCCTGCAAGCGCTGAAGGAAGAACCGCGCACCTTGATCTTCTATGAAGCCCCGCATCGCATCCTTGAGTGCCTGCAGGACATGGAGCTGGTATTTGGCGGCGAACGCCTGGCACTGCTGGCCCGTGAGCTGACCAAGACCTTCGAAACCCTCAAGGGCCTGCCGCTGGAGGAGCTGCGCGCATTTGTCGAAGGCGACAGCAATCAGCAGCGCGGCGAGTGTGTGGTGCTGGTGGCGGGCTGGACGGCGCCTGAGGATGAAGATGCGGTTGGCAGCGAGGCCATGCGCATCCTCGACCTGTTGCTCAAGGAGATGCCGCTCAAGCGTGCGGCGGCCCTGGCGGCGGAAATCACTGGCGTGCGCAAGAACCTCTTATATCAAGCTGCGCTGGATAAACAGAAAGGCGAATAGTTCCGGGGTCTAAGCTGTATTCCGTCTGAACGTGATGGCAATTCTGAACTTTTATTACTTGTCCTAAGTCCGCCGTGCCGTTAACCTGCGCGGCGGAGAGTCGATTGGACAGTCGCTGCCCTCTATGAAAATTAGGGGGGGGAGGAAAGTCCGGGCTCCATAGGGCGAAGTGCCAGGTAATGCCTGGGAGGCGTGAGCCTACGGAAAGTGCCACAGAAAATAACCGCCTAAGCACTTCGGTGCCGGTAAGGGTGAAAAGGTGCGGTAAGAGCGCACCGCACGACTGGCAACAGTTCGTGGCTAGGTAAACCCCACTTGGAGCAAGACCAAATAGGGTCCCAAGGCGTGGCCCGCGCTGGGACCGGGTAGGTTGCTAAAGATGTCCAGTGATGGCCATCGTAGACGAATGACTGTTCAAGACAGAACCCGGCTTATAGATCGACTCTCCACCTTTTTCCTTCTGTCCGAATCTCGAGCAGAAACCCGGTAGTAACGCAAGAATCCCTCCCTGCCAAATCATTGGCAGATGCATCTTCGTAATACCAAAAAAATCTTACTCTTAATAAATTACTTTAACTTTAGGCCATAGCTCTTTGAGCTATTTGCGCTTGTTGGGCCCAAAACATCGCCGAACTCTGGTTTCTCCTCCTTTTACGCTCCTAAATCTCCGTTCTGTAAGGCTTTTCCTTGAATCCGCGCCTTGACGGTGTGGTGGGCGCATTCCTATAGTGTGCGCAAGTGGCGGAAAGTGGCACAAAGTGGGTTTTTTGAACGTAAAACGCTAAAATTTGGAGAAACGCATCTGTGTTTCGCGGAGCTAACGCTATCAGTCTCGATGCAAAAGGCCGTCTCGCCATGCCGAGCCGGTATCGTGACGAGCTCATTTCGCGAAGTTCCGGGCAGTTGATCATCACCATTGATGCCGTTGACCCTTGTTTATGTGTTTACCCGCTCGATGAGTGGGAGTTGATCGAAACCAAATTGCGCGCCCTGCCTTCATTGCGTGAAGAAAACCGCCGCCTGCAGCGTTTGCTGATTGGTAATGCCGTCGACCTCGAGCTCGATGGCAGCGGTCGTTTCCTGGTGCCACCGCGGTTACGCGAGTACGCCAAGCTGGACAAGCGCGCAATGCTGGTCGGCCAACTGAACAAGTTCCAATTGTGGGACGAAGATGCCTGGGATGCTGTTTCTGCAGCTGACCTGGCTGCTATTCAACAACCGGGCGCCATGCCTGATGAACTGCGTGATTTGATCCTGTGACTATTGATAGCGGCTTTAACCACATCACCGTACTGCTTGACGAAGCCGTTGAGGCTCTCGCCGTACGCGCGGATGGCTGCTATTTGGATGGCACCTTTGGCAGGGGCGGGCATAGCCGGTTGATACTCAGCCAGCTCGGGCCTGACGGTAAGCTCCTCGGGTTCGACAAAGACCCTCAAGCGATTGCCACCGGGCAAGCGCTAGCGGCCGAAGACGGCCGCTTTGTCGTTGTACAGCGTAGCTTTGCCGAGCTGGGTGCCGAAGTTGCCGAGCGTGGCATGGCGGGCAAGGTGGCCGGGGTTTTGCTCGACTTGGGCGTGTCTTCGCCACAGCTCGACGACCCGGAGCGTGGCTTCAGTTTCATGAACGACGGCCCACTCGACATGCGCATGGACCCGACCCGTGGCATCAGTGCCGCGCAGTTCATCGCCACCGCGCCGGTGGAAGAAATCGCCCGCGTATTCAAGGAATACGGTGAAGAACGCTTCGCCGGCCGCATGGCCCGTGCCGTGGTCGAGCGCCGCGAAATCCAGCCGTTCGAGCGCACTGCCGACCTGGCCGAAGTGCTGAAAGTCGCCAACCCTGCGTGGGAAAAGGGCAAGAACCCGGCCACCCGTGCATTCCAGGGCCTGCGCATTCACGTCAACAACGAATTGGGCGACCTGGAGGCTGGCCTCGAGGCTGCCCTCGAGGCGCTGGAAGTGGGCGGTCGCCTGGTGGTGATCAGCTTCCACTCCCTGGAAGACCGTATCGTCAAACTGTTCATGCGTCGCCTGGTCAAGGGTGAATCCGACAACCTGCCGCGCAACCTGCCGGTACGTTTCGAAGCCTTTGTGCCGAAAATCAAAATCCATGGCAAAGCGCAGTTCGCTTCCGAAGCCGAACTCAAGGCCAACCCACGTTCCCGTAGCGCCGTGATGCGCGTCGCGGAGAAGTTGCGGTGAGCAAGCTTTTCGCCAAGCCCCTCCCGGGCGGCAGCTTCTTTATGTTGCTGCTGTTTGTGGGCGTGCTGATTTCCGCGATTGCGGTGTCGTACAGCGCCCACTACAACCGTCAACTGCTCAACACCCTGTACGGGGAGTTGAGTGTGCGCGACAAGGCGCAAGCGGAGTGGGGGCGGCTGATCCTGGAGCAAAGCACCTGGACGGCCCATAGCCGTATCGAAGTGCTGGCCACCGAACAGCTGAAAATGCACATCCCCGGCGCGGCCGAAGTCCGCATGGTGGCGCCATGATGAAACTTGAGGGCGCACTCTACCCATGGCGCTTCCGCCTGATGCTTGGCTTGCTGGCATTGATGGTCGGTGCGATCACCTGGCGGATCATCGACCTGCAAGTGGTCGACCGTGACTTCCTGATCGGTCAGGGTGATGCTCGCAGCCTGCGTCATATCCCTATTCCTGCGCATCGCGGCCTGATCACCGACCGTAATGGCGAGCCTCTGGCTGTCAGTACACCGGTGACCACCCTGTGGGCCAACGCCAAGGAATTGCAGGTGGCCAAGGACCGTTGGCCGGCGCTCGCTGCCGCCCTGGGCCAGGACCCGAAAGCCTTGGCCGAGCGCCTTGAAGCCCAAGCCAATAAAGAATTCATCTACCTCGTTCGTGGCTTGACGCCTGAACAGGGCCAGCAGGTGCTCGACCTTAAAGTCCCTGGTGTCTACGGCATCGAGGAATTCCGTCGTTTCTACCCGGCCGGTGAAACCACCGCGCATATGGTTGGCTTTACCGACATCGA
The DNA here is from genome assembly GCF_002563895.1 of Pseudomonas lurida. Taxonomy (NCBI): domain Bacteria; kingdom Pseudomonadati; phylum Pseudomonadota; class Gammaproteobacteria; order Pseudomonadales; family Pseudomonadaceae; genus Pseudomonas; species Pseudomonas lurida. Next base: position 1,090,616 of record NZ_PDJB01000001.1, read on the forward strand.
TGACCACGGCCGTGAAGGGGTGGAACTCGCCTACGATGAATGGCTCGCCGGAGTTCCCGGCAAACGACAAGTCATCAAGGATCGGCGCGGCAGACTGATCAAGGATGTCCAGGTCACCAAAAACGCCAAGGCCGGTAAGCCCTTGGCGTTGTCGATTGACCTGCGCCTGCAATACCTGGCCAACCGCGAGCTGCGGAATGCGATCATCGAGAACGGCGCCAAGGCCGGCAGCCTGGTGATCATGGACGTGAAGACCGGCGAGATCCTCGCGATGGTCAACCAGCCGACCTACAACCCCAACAACCGTCGCAACCTGCAGCCGGCGATGATGCGCAACCGCGCGATGATCGACGTGTTCGAACCGGGTTCGACCATGAAAGCCATCTCCATGAGTGCCGCACTGGAGACCGGACGCTGGAAGCCCAGCGACAAGGTCGAGGTGTATCCAGGCACCCTGCAGTTGGGCAAATACACCATTCGTGACGTATCGCGTACCGAAGGTCCGGTGTTGGATCTGACAGGTATCCTGATCAACTCCAGTAACGTAGGCATGAGTAAGGTTGCCTTCGATATCGGCGGCGAAACCATCTACCACCTGGCGCAGAAAATCGGTTTGGGCCAGCCTACCGGCCTCGACTTCCCCGGCGAGCGCGTGGGCAACCTGCCCAACTACCGCGACTGGAAAAAAGCCGAGACCGCCACGCTTTCCTATGGCTACGGCCTGTCGGTGACCGCGATCCAATTGGCTCACGCGTTCTCGGTGCTGGCCAACAATGGCCGCATGGTGCCGTTGAGCCTGATCCACGTCGACGAAGCACCGAAAGCCACCCAGGTGATCCCGGAAAACGTCGCCAAGACCATGCAAGGCATGCTGCAACAAGTGATCGAAGCGCCGCGCGGTGTGTTCCGTGCCCAGGTGCCTGCGTATCACGTGGCCGGCAAGTCGGGTACTGCGCGTAAAACGTCGGTGGGCACCAAGGGCTACGCGGAAAACTCCTACCGTTCGCTGTTCGCCGGCTTCGGCCCGATGAGCGACCCACGCTACGCCATCGTCGTGGTCATCGATGAGCCGAGCAAGGCCGGTTACTTCGGTGGCCTGGTATCGGCGCCAGTGTTCAGCAAAGTGATGTCCGGCACCCTGCGCCTGATGAACATCACGCCGGACAACTTGCCGCCGACCCAACAAGCGAACGCCGGTCCACCGGCCGCTGCCGTGAAAGCCAATGGAGGGCGCGGCTGATGTCTCTTAGCCTGAACAAGATTTTTGCCCATGCCGGTCGCGATCTGTTGATCCGCGAGCTAAGCCTGGACAGTCGTAATGTGCGCGCCGGTGACCTGTTCCTGGCCGTGCCGGGTGGCAAGCTCGATGGCCGTGCGCACATCGCCGATGCGTTGCAACGCGGCGCTGCTGCCGTGGCTTATGAAGTGGAAGGCGCGACTGTGCTGCCGATCACCGACGTGCCATTGATTCCGGTCAAGGGGCTCGCCGCACAGCTGTCGGACATTGCTGGGCGCTTTTATGGCGACCCGAGCCGCCAACTCAACCTGGTCGGCGTCACGGGCACCAACGGCAAGACCAGCGTGACCCAACTGGTTGCGCAGGCCCTTGACCTGCTGGGCCAGCACTGCGGCATCGTCGGCACCCTCGGCACCGGTTTCTACGGCGCGCTGCAAAGCGGCCTGCACACCACGCCGAACCCGATCGCCGTGCAAGCGACCCTGGCCGACCTGAAAAAAGCCGGCGCCAAGGCAGTTGCCATGGAAGTGTCGTCCCACGGCTTGCACCAGGGGCGCGTGGCCGCGCTGGCTTTCGATGTGGCGGTGATGACCAACCTGTCCCGCGATCACCTGGACTACCACGGCACCATGCAGGCCTACGCTGCCGAGAAGGCCAAGCTGTTTGCCTGGAATGACCTCAAGTGCCGCGTGGTGAACCTGGACGACGAATTCGGTCGCCAGCTGGCCGCCGAAGACCGTGAGTCGCGCCTGATCAGCTACAGCCTGGAGGACGCGAGCGCTTACCTGTATTGCCGTGAAGCCCAATTCAATGACGAAGGCGTGCGCGCCACGCTGGTGACGCCGCAGGGCGAGCACCATTTGCGCAGCAGCCTGCTGGGGCGCTTCAACCTGAGCAACGTCCTTGCCGCCGTTGGCGCGTTGCTCGGCCTGGATTACGCCCTGGATGAAATCCTGCGTGTGCTGCCGAAGCTGGAAGGCCCGGCCGGTCGCATGCAGCGCCTGGGTGGCGGCACCCAGCCGCTGGTGGTGGTCGATTATGCCCATACGCCCGACGCCCTGGAAAAAGTCCTGGTGGCCCTGCGCCCCCACGCCAAGGGCAAATTGCTGTGCCTGTTTGGTTGTGGCGGTGATCGTGATCGCGGCAAGCGTCCATTGATGGCCGAGATCGTCGAGCGCCTGGCCGATGGCGTACTCGTGACCGACGACAACCCGCGCAGCGAAGACCCGAGCCAGATTTTCGACGATATCCGTGTTGGCTTCAAAGACGGGTCCAAGGCCACGTTCGTCGCCGGTCGCGGTGCGGCCATTGCCCAATTGATCGCCAGCGCCAGCGCTGACGACGTAGTAGTGCTGGCCGGTAAAGGCCACGAGGACTATCAGGAAATCAATGGCGAACGCCATGCCTTCTCCGATCTGGTCGAGGCCGATCACGCCTTGACCGCATGGGAGGTCGCCCATGCTTAAAGCAATGACATTCAGCGAACTGACCCAGGCCCTGTCGGCCCGTGTCCTGTCGAGCGATTGCAGCTTCGACGGCGTCAGTATCGACAGTCGCAACATCAAGCCGGGGCAGTTGTTTGTCGCGCTGGCTGGCCCGCGCTTCGATGGTCACGACTACCTGAATGAAGTCGCCGCCAAAGGCGCCGTCGGCGCTTTGGTGCAACGCGAAGTAGCGGACTCCAGGCTGCCGCAGCTGTTGGTCGCCGACACCCGCCTGGCCCTCGGCCAGCTCGGCGCGTTGAACCGCGCCGCATTCACCAATCCCGTTGCCGCCATCACCGGCTCCAGCGGCAAGACCACGGTCAAGGAGCTGCTCGCCGGCGTGCTGCGTACGCGCGGCCCGGTGCACGCCACCCGTGGCAACCTGAACAATGATTTCGGCGCACCGCTGACCCTGCTTGAACTGGCGCCGGAACACACCGCGGCGGTGATCGAACTGGGCGCCTCGCGCGTCGGCGAAATCGCCTACACCGTGGCGCTGACCAAGCCCCACGTTGCGATCATCAACAACGCGGGTACCGCCCACGTCGGCGAGTTCGGCGGCCCGGAAAAAATCGTCGAGGCCAAGGGTGAAATCCTTGAAGGCCTCGATGCGTCGGGCACTGCTGTGTTGAATCTCGACGACAAGGCCTTCGAAACCTGGCGTGTACGCGCCGCCGGGCGCAAGGTCCTGACGTTTGCCGTGCTCAACGCTGCGGCTGATTTCCATGCATCCAACATCACGGTCGATGCCCGTGGTTGCCCGTCCTTCACCTTGCATACCCCGCAAGGCAGCGAGCACGTCCAGCTGAATCTGCTGGGCAACCATAACGTCGCCAATGCCTTGGCCGCCGCCGCCGCCGCATACGCCCTGGGCGTTTCGCTGTTCGGTATCGCCACAGGCCTGGGTGCGGTGCAGCCGGTCAAGGGCCGCACTGTTGCTCAGCTTGCGACCAATGGCATGCGGGTGATCGATGACACCTACAACGCTAACCAGTCCTCGGTCTGTGCTGCCATCGACCTGCTCAAGGGCTTTGCCGGTCGCAAGGTGCTGGTGCTGGGCGATATCGCCGAACTGGGCGACTGGGCCGAACAGTCCCACCGCGAAGTCGGCGCCTACGCGGCGGGCAAAGTCGACGCTCTCTATGCCGTCGGCAAGAACATGGCCCACGCCGTCGACGCCTTTGGCCCCGGCGCGGTGCATTTTGCGACACAGGCCGAGCTGATCCAGGCGCTGACGGCGGCTGAACACGACACACACACAACCATTTTGATCAAGGGATCGCGCAGCGCGGTGATGGAAAACGTCGTCGCGGCCTTGTGTGGCTCAAGTACGGAGAAACATTAATGCTGCTGCTGCTGGCTGAGTATCTGCAACAGTTCCACAAAGGCTTCGCGGTCTTTCAGTACCTGACCCTGCGCGGGATCCTGGGTGTGCTGACCGCGTTGTGTTTGTCGCTGTTCCTGGGGCCGTGGATGATCCGCACCCTGCAGAACCTGCAAATTGGTCAATCGGTTCGTAATGACGGCCCGCAGTCGCACCTGTCCAAATCCGGCACCCCGACCATGGGCGGCGCGCTGATCCTGTCGTCCATCGGCGTCAGCACCTTGCTGTGGGCTGACCTGCACAACCGCTACGTGTGGGTGGTGCTGTTGGTGACCCTGCTGTTTGGCGCCATCGGTTGGGTGGATGACTACCGCAAGGTGATCGAGAAGAACTCCAAGGGCCTGCCCAGTCGCTGGAAGTATTTCTGGCAGTCGGTGTTCGGTCTCGCTGCCGCGATCTTCCTTTACATGACAGCGCCAAGCGCAGTGGAAACGACCTTGATCATTCCGATGCTCAAGGACGCCAGCATTCCACTGGGCATCGGCTTCGTGGTGCTGACCTACTTCGTGATCGTCGGCTCCAGCAACGCGGTCAACCTCACCGACGGTCTCGACGGCCTGGCGATCATGCCGACGGTGATGGTGGGCGGCGCGCTCGGCATCTTCTGCTACCTGTCGGGTAACGTGAAATTCGCTGAATACCTGCTGATCCCGTATGTACCGGGTGCAGGTGAATTGATTGTGTTCTGCGGCGCGCTGATTGGTGCAGGCCTGGGCTTCCTATGGTTCAACACCTATCCCGCACAAGTCTTCATGGGCGACGTTGGCGCGTTGGCGCTGGGCGCTGCCTTGGGCACCATCGCGGTGATCGTTCGCCAGGAAATCGTGTTGTTCATCATGGGCGGTGTGTTCGTGATGGAAACCCTGTCGGTGGTCATCCAGGTGGCTTCCTTCAAATTGACCGGGCGCCGTGTGTTTCGCATGGCGCCAATTCACCACCACTTTGAACTCAAGGGCTGGCCTGAGCCACGTGTGATCGTCCGCTTCTGGATCATCACCGTGATTTTGGTGCTGATCGGCCTTGCCACCCTGAAACTGAGGTAGAAACGAGTGTCCCTGATCGCTTCAGACCACTTCCGCATCGTTGTCGGCCTCGGCAAGAGCGGCATGTCCCTGGTTCGCTTCCTGGCGAACCGGGGCAAGCCGTTTGCCGTGGCCGATACGCGGGAAAATCCACCGGAGCTGGTCACGCTGCGCCGTGACTACCCGCACGTGGAAGTGCGTTGTGGCGAGCTGGATGTCGAGTTTCTGTGCCGCGCCGATGAGCTCTACGTGAGCCCCGGCCTGGCCCTGGCGACACCGGCCCTGCAAGCCGCTGCGGCCCGTGGCGTGAAGCTGTCCGGCGATATCGACCTGTTCGCGCGTAACGCGAAGGCACCGATCGTGGCCATCAGCGGTTCCAATGCGAAAAGCACCGTGACCACCCTGGTCGGCGAGATGGCGGCTGCGGCCGGCAAGCGCGTGGCCGTGGGCGGCAACCTCGGTACACCGGCGCTGGACCTGCTCAGCGACGACGTCGAGCTGTACGTGATGGAGCTGTCGAGCTTCCAGCTGGAAACCACCCACGACCTCGGTGCCGAAGTGGCCACCGTGTTGAACGTGAGTGAAGACCACATGGACCGCTACAGCGGCCTGCCGGCGTACCACCTGGCCAAGCACCGGATCTTCCGTGGCGCCAGGCAAGTGGTGGTCAATCGCCAGGACGCCCTGAGCCGTCCGTTGATGGGCGAGGGCCTGCCGTGCTGGACCTTCGGCCTGGGCAAACCCGACTTCAAGGCCTTCGGTATTCGCGAAGAGAACGGCGAGAAATACCTGGCCTTCGAATTCCAGAACCTGATGCCCGTCCGCGAACTGAAAATCCGGGGCGCGCACAACCAGTCCAACGCCCTGGCCGCGCTGGCATTGGGGCATGCCGTTGGCCTGCCATTTGATGCCATGCTGTCGGCGCTGCGTACCTTTGGCGGCCTCGAGCATCGCTGCCAGTGGGTGCGCGATCTGAATGGCGTGAGCTATTACAACGACTCCAAGGCCACCAACGTCGGTGCCGCCCTGGCGGCGATCGAAGGCCTCGGCGCCGATATCGACGGCAAGCTGGTGCTGATCGCCGGCGGCGACGGCAAGGGTGCCGACTTCAAGGACCTCAAAGGCCCGGTGGCTGAACACTGCCGCGTCGTGGTGCTGATGGGGCGCGACGCTGGCCTGATCGCCGCTGCCTTGGGTGATGCCGTGCCGCAAGTACGCGCCACCTCGCTGGACGATGCCATTGCCCAATGCAAAGCCCTGGCGCAGCCGGGCGATGCGGTGCTGCTGTCGCCGGCGTGCGCCAGTTTCGACATGTTCAAGAACTACGAAGAGCGCGGCCAGCTGTTCGCCCGCGCCGTGGAGGCCTTGGCATGAGTATCAATTTCAGAAACATCATCAAGCCGTACCCGTCGCCGATCATTACCGGGCGTGGTATCGACCTTGATTTTCCGATGCTTGCCGGTTGCCTGGCATTGCTCGGCCTGGGCCTGGTGATGATCACGTCGGCGTCTTCCGAAGTGGCCGCCGTGCAGTCGGGCAACACCCTGTACATGATGATCCGTCACCTGGTGTACCTGGTGATCGGCCTGGGCGCGTGCATCGTCACCATGATGATTCCTATCGCCACCTGGCAACGCCTGGGTTGGTTGATGCTGATCGGCGCGTTCGGCTTGCTGATCATGGTGATCCTGCCCGGCATTGGCCGGGAGGTGAACGGTTCGATGCGCTGGATCGGCTTCGGCGCCTTCAACGTGCAGCCGTCGGAAATCGCCAAGGTGTTCGTGGTGATCTACCTTGCGGGCTACCTCGTGCGTCGCCAGAAAGAAGTGCGCGAAAGCTGGATGGGCTTCTTCAAGCCGTTCATCGTGCTGCTGCCGATGGCCGGCCTGTTGCTGATGGAGCCTGACTTCGGTGCCACCGTCGTGATGATGGGAGCGGCGGCGGCGATGCTGTTCCTCGGCGGTGTGGGCCTGTTCCGTTTCACCTTGATGGTGGTGCTGGCCGTGGCCGCCGTGACCATCCTGGTGCAGGCACAGCCCTACCGGATGGCGCGTCTGATCACCTTTACCGACCCATGGTCCGATCAGTTCGGTTCCGGCTACCAGTTGACCCAGGCCTTGATCGCCTTCGGTCGTGGTGAATGGCTGGGCGTGGGCCTGGGCAACAGTGTGCAGAAGCAATTCTACCTGCCGGAAGCCCACACCGACTTCGTGTTCTCGGTCCTCGCCGAAGAGCTTGGCGTGGTCGGTTCGCTGTGCACCGTCGCGCTGTTCGTGTTCGTGTGTGTACGCGGCATGTACATCGGCTTGTGGGCCGAGAAGGCCAAACAGTATTTCGCCGCCTATGTGGCGTATGGCTTGTCGTTCCTGTGGATCGGCCAGTTCCTGATCAACATTGGTGTGAACGTCGGCCTGCTGCCGACCAAGGGCCTGACCTTGCCGTTCCTCAGTTACGGTGGCAGTTCGTTGGTGATCTGCTGCGCGTGCCTGGGCTTGTTGCTGCGCATCGAGTGGGAGAGCCGAACCCACCTGGGCAGCGAAGAGATGGAGTTCAGCGAAAGCGACTTTGCCGAGGAGCCGACCCATGGGCGCTAATGTGCTGATCATGGCGGGCGGCACCGGGGGCCATGTGTTCCCGGCCCTGGCGTGTGCGCGGGAATTCCAGAACCGTGGCTACACCGTGCACTGGCTGGGCACACCGCGTGGCATCGAAAACGAATTGGTGCCGAACGCCGGCTTGTCGCTGCATTTGATCAACGTCACCGGCCTGCGTGGCAAGGGCAAGTTGTCCCTGCTCAAGGCACCGTTCGTGTTGCTCAAGGCGGTGTGGCAAGCGCGCAAGCTCATGCGTGAATTGAAACCGGTGTGCGTGCTCGGCTTTGGCGGTTACGTGACCGGCCCGGGTGGTGTCGCCGCCAGGCTTGCCGGCGTGCCGGTGATCGTGCACGAGCAGAACGCCGTTGCCGGTACCGCTAACCGCCTGCTGGTGCCCTTGGCGGCGCGGGTGTGTGAAGCGTTCCCGAATACCTTCAGTGCGTCGCACAAGCGCCGTACCACCGGCAACCCGGTGCGCACCGAACTGTTCATGGACATCGCCCGCCAGGCGCTGGTCGGGCGCAAGGCACACCTGCTGATCCTGGGCGGAAGCCTGGGCGCCGAGCCGCTGAATAAATTGCTGCCGCAAGCGCTGGCGCAACTCCCTGTGGAATTGCGTCCGGAGATCTTCCACCAGGCTGGCAAGAATCACGATGAAGTCACCGCCACTCGCTATCGCGAAGCCGGTATAGAGGCAAACGTACAGCCCTTCATCAAAGACATGGCCCACGCCTATGGCTGGGCCGACCTGGTGGTCTGTCGCGCTGGTGCGTTGACCGTCAGTGAACTGGCTGCCGCCGGTCTGCCGTCCTTGCTGGTGCCCTTGCCCCATGCGATCGACGATCACCAGACCCGCAACGCCGAATATTTGGCCGGGGAGGGCGCTGCCTTCCTGCTGCCGCAAAGAACGACTGGCGCCGCCGATTTGGCCGCACGCCTGACCGAGGTTTTGATGCAACCGGAACGACTCAACAGCATGGCGAGCACCGCAAGCCGCTTGGCCAAACCTGACGCAACCCGCACCGTGGTCGATATCTGCCTGGAGGTGGCCCATGGTTGAGAATCAGAAAGCCATGCCGCAACCGGAAATGCGCCGTATCCGTCGCATCCACTTCGTCGGTATCGGCGGCGTGGGCATGTGCGGCATCGCCGAAGTGTTGCTGAACCTGGGCTACCAGGTGTCCGGCTCCGACTTGAAAGAGTCGCCGGTCACTGATCGCCTGAAGTCCTTCGGCGCACAGATCTTTATCGGCCACCGCGCCGAGAACGCCGCCGAGGCTGACGTGCTGGTCGTCTCCAGTGCCGTGAACACCTCCAACCCGGAAGTGGCCACCGCCCTCGAGCGCCGCATTCCCGTGGTGCCACGCGCCGAGATGCTGGCTGAGCTGATGCGTTACCGCCACGGCATCGCCGTCGCCGGTACCCATGGCAAAACCACCACCACCAGCCTGATCGCCTCGGTGTTCGCCGCCGGTGGCCTGGACCCGACGTTCGTCATCGGTGGCCGCCTGAATGCAGCCGGCACCAATGCCCAGCTCGGCACCAGCCGCTACCTGATCGCCGAAGCCGATGAAAGCGATGCCAGCTTCCTGCACCTGCAGCCGCTGGTGGCCGTGGTCACCAACATCGACGCCGACCACATGGCGACCTACGACGGTGACTTCAACAAGTTGAAGAAAACCTTCGTCGAGTTCCTGCACAACCTGCCGTTCTACGGTCTGGCCGTGGTGTGCCTGGACGATCCGGTGGTGCGTGAAATCCTGCCGCTGGTCAAGCGTCCTACCGTGACCTACGGCTTCAGCGAAGACGCCGATGTGCGTGCGATCAATGTGCGCCAGGAAGGCATGCAGACCTTCTTCACGGTACTGCGCCCGGATCGCGAGCCACTGGATGTGTCGGTGAACATGCCGGGCAACCACAACGTACTCAATTCCCTCGCGACCATCTGCATTGCCACCGATGAGGGCGTCAGCGACGAAGCCATCGTCGAAGGCCTGTCGCGCTTTGCCGGCGTGGGCCGTCGCTTCCAGGTCTACGGCCAGTTGCCGGTAGAAGGCGGTGACGTAATGCTGGTGGACGACTACGGTCACCACCCGACCGAAGTCGCCGCCGTGATCAAGGCCGTGCGCGGTGGCTGGCCGGAGCGCCGCCTGGTGATGGTCTACCAGCCGCACCGCTACAGCCGTACCCGCGACCTGTACGACGACTTCGTCAATGTACTCGCCGATGCCAACGTGCTGCTGTTGATGGAAGTCTACCCGGCCGGTGAAGAACCGATCCCGGGCGCCGACAGCCGCAAGCTGTGCAACAGCATCCGTCAGCGTGGGCAGTTGGACCCGATCTACATCGAGCGTGGTGTGGACCTTGCGCCGATCGTCAAGCCACTGCTGCGTGCCGGCGACATCCTGCTGTGCCAGGGCGCCGGTGATATCGGCGGCCTTGCGCCGAAATTGCTCGCGAGCCCGCTGTTCGCTGCCGTGCAGGGGAAGTCGAAATGACCACGAATTACGACGCCCTGTTCTCCACCCTCACGCCTGCCGACTTCGGCCGTGTGGCGGTACTGTTCGGCGGCAAGAGCGCCGAGCGTGAAGTGTCGCTCAAGTCCGGCAATGCTGTGCTCCAAGCCCTGCAAAGCGCCGGTGTGAACGCGTTCGGCATCGACGTCGGTGATGATTTCCTCGCCCGCCTGCAGGCTGAGAAGATCGACCGCGCCTTCATCATCCTGCATGGCCGTGGCGGTGAAGACGGCAGCATGCAAGGCCTGTTGGAGTGCGCTGGCATCCCTTACACCGGCAGCGGCATTCTCGCCTCGGCACTGGCGATGGACAAGTTGCGCACCAAGCAGGTATGGCACAGCCTGGGTATTCCAACCCCGCGTCACAGTGTGCTGTGCAGCGAAGACGATTGTATTTCTGCAGCCAAGGAACTGGGCCTGCCTTTGATCGTCAAACCAGCCCATGAAGGCTCCAGTATCGGCATGGCCAAAGTGAACTCGGCCGCCGAATTGATCGACGCATGGAAAGCGGCAAGTACCTACGATTCGCAAGTGTTGGTGGAACAGTGGATCCAGGGTCCCGAGTACACCATCGCCACCCTGCGTGGCCAGGTTTTACCGCCTATCGCATTGGGCACGCCCCACACCTTCTACGACTACGACGCTAAATACCTGGCTTCCGATACCCAGTACCGGATCCCATGTGGCCTGGACGCAACCAAGGAAAAAGAATTGATGGACCTCACGGCGAAAGCCTGTGAGGCGCTGGGTATCGCCGGTTGGGCGCGGGCAGACGTGATGCAGGATGACCAAGGGAATTTCTGGTTCCTGGAAGTCAACACCGCTCCCGGCATGACCGACCACAGCCTGGTACCTATGGCCGCCCGTGCCGCCGGCCTGGATTTCCAGCAGTTGGTGCTGGCGATCCTGGCCGCAAGCATCGAGCCTCGAGGCTAAGCACATGAACGGCGCATCGCTTCGTCATCAGCCCCCACAAGCACCCGGCCGCAAGCCGGTGCCACGGGGTGCCAGCCGAATGGTGGCTAAAGAGCCGATGTCGGCGCGCCTGCCGAAAGCCAATTTTGGTTTCCTCAAGGCGTTGTTCTGGCCTGTGCTGCTGGTGGTGTTGGGCTTCGGAACCTACGAGGGCGCCCAGCGTCTGTTGCCGTATGCCGACCGGCCGATCACCAAGATCAGCGTGCAGGGCGACTTGAGCTACATCAGCCAGCAAGCGGTACAGCAGCGCATTGGCCCATACCTGGCGGCGAGCTTCTTCACCATCGACCTGGCCGGTATGCGCGCGGAGCTGGAGCAGATGCCGTGGATCGCCCACGCCGAAGTCCGCCGCGTATGGCCGGACCAGGTGACGATCCGCCTGGAAGAGCAACTGCCCGTGGCCCGTTGGGGTGACGAAGCATTGCTGAACAACCAGGGCCAGGCATTCACCCCGCGTGAGCTGGCCAACTACGAGCACCTGCCGCAGCTGTTCGGGCCGCAGCGGGCGCAGCAGCAAGTGATGCAGCAGTACCAGGCCTTGAGCCAGATGCTGCGGCCACTGGGCTTCTCCATTGCACGCCTGGAACTGCGTGAACGGGGCAGCTGGTTTTTGACGACCGGGGCAGGCAGTTCCGGCCCGGGCATCCAGTTGTTGCTGGGACGCGACCGCTTGGTGGAAAAGATGCGCCGTTTCATTGCCATCTATGACAAGACCTTGAAAGAACAGATTACGAACATTGCGAGCGTCGACCTGCGTTACGCCAACGGCCTTGCCGTCGGCTGGCGTGAACCGGCTGCGCCCACGGCAGCGCAACCCGCTGTCGCGAAGAATTAAGAAGAGGCAGGACCCATGGCAAACGTGCAAAGCGGCAAAATGATCGTCGGTCTCGATATCGGCACCTCCAAGGTGGTGGCGCTGGTGGGCGAGGTCGGGGAAGACGGCACGATCGAAATCGTCGGTATTGGCACGCATCCGTCCCGGGGCCTGAAGAAGGGCGTGGTGGTGAACATCGAGTCCACCGTGCAATCGATCCAGCGCGCCATTGAAGAGGCGCAGCTGATGGCCGGTTGCCGGATCCACTCGGCGTTCGTCGGCGTGGCCGGCAACCATATCCGCAGCCTGAACTCCCACGGCATCGTGGCGATCCGCGACCGCGAAGTCAGCTCGGCCGACCTTGAGCGCGTCCTCGACGCAGCCCAGGCCGTGGCGATCCCGGCTGACCAGCGCGTGCTGCACACCCTGCCGCAGGACTACGTGATCGATAACCAGGAAGGCGTCCGCGAGCCCCTGGGCATGTCGGGCGTGCGTCTGGAAGCCAAGGTCCACGTGGTGACCTGCGCCGTCAATGCCGCACAAAACATTGAAAAATGCGTGCGCCGCTGCGGCCTGGAAATCGACGACATCATTCTTGAGCAACTGGCTTCGGCCTACTCGGTACTGACCGACGACGAAAAAGAACTGGGCGTGTGCCTGGTCGACATCGGCGGCGGCACCACGGACATCGCGATCTTCACCGAGGGTGCGATCCGTCACACCGCTGTGATCCCGATTGCCGGTGACCAGGTGACCAACGACATCGCCATGGCGCTGCGTACACCGACCCAGTACGCCGAAGAAATCAAGATCCGCTACGCCTGCGCCCTGGCCAAGCTGGCCGGCGCCGGCGAGACCATCAAGGTGCCAAGCGTGGGCGACCGTCCACCGCGCGAACTGTCGCGCCAGGCCCTGGCCGAAGTGGTCGAGCCGCGCTACGACGAACTGTTCACCCTGATCCAGGCTGAACTGCGTCGCAGCGGCTACGAAGATTTGATCCCGGCCGGCATCGTGCTGACCGGTGGCACCTCGAAGATGGAAGGCGCGGTCGAACTGGCCGAGGAAATCTTCCACATGCCGGTACGCCTGGGTGTTCCCCATGGCGTCAAAGGCCTGGGCGACGTGGTGCGCAACCCGATTTATTCCACCGGTGTGGGCTTGCTGTTGTACGGGCTGCAAAAGCAGACCGACGGCATTTCCCTGTCGGGCCCGAGCAACCGTGACAGCTACCGCAGCGACGACGAGGCCAAAGCGCCGTTGTTCGAGCGCTTGCAGGCTTGGGTTAAAGGCAATTTCTAAAGATTTACCGCAACACCGTTTCAAGCAGTAGGCGAAAAAACTAGAGAAAACGAAAGGAGAGGGAACATGTTCGAACTCGTAGACAACATCCCCGCAAGCCCGGTCATCAAAGTGATCGGTGTCGGCGGTGGCGGCGGCAACGCTGTCAACCACATGGTCAAGAGCAACATTGAAGGCGTTGAATTCATCTGCGCCAACACTGATGCCCAGGCGCTGAAAAGCATCGGCGCGCGGACCATCCTGCAATTGGGCACTGCCGTGACCAAGGGCCTCGGCGCTGGCGCCAACCCGGAAGTCGGCCGTCAAGCCGCGCTGGAAGACCGCGAGCGTATTGCCGAAGTGCTGCAAGGCACTAACATGGTGTTCATCACCACTGGCATGGGCGGTGGTACCGGTACCGGTGCTGCGCCGATCATTGCCGAAGTGGCCAAGGAAATGGGCATTCTGACGGTTGCTGTCGTGACCCGTCCGTTCCCGTTCGAAGGTCGCAAGCGCATGCAGATCGCCGACGAAGGCATCCGTCTGCTGTCTGAAAGCGTCGACTCGTTGATCACCATCCCTAACGAGAAGCTGCTGACCATCCTGGGCAAGGACGCAAGCCTGCTGTCCGCGTTCGCCAAGGCCGACGATGTACTGGCCGGTGCCGTTCGCGGTATCTCCGACATCATCAAGCGCCCAGGCATGATCAACGTCGACTTTGCCGACGTACGTACCGTCATGAGCGAAATGGGCATGGCAATGATGGGCACTGGCTGCGCCAGCGGTCCGAACCGTGCACGCGAAGCCACTGAAGCGGCTATCCGCAACCCGTTGCTGGAAGACGTGAACCTGCAAGGCGCACGTGGCATCCTGGTGAACATCACCGCCGGTCCTGACCTGTCCCTGGGTGAGTACTCCGACGTGGGTAGCATCATCGAAGCCTTCGCTTCCGAGCACGCCATGGTCAAAGTCGGTACCGTTATCGACCCGGACATGCGCGACGAACTGCACGTGACGGTCGTGGCTACCGGCCTGGGCGCAAAAATCGAGAAGCCTGTGAAGGTCATCGACAATACCGTTCATACCAGCCACGCCAGCCAGCAAGCTGCCGCTCCAGCGCCTGCGCGCCAGGAACTGCCGTCTGTGAACTACCGTGACCTGGACCGTCCGACCGTGATGCGCAACCAGGCTCAGGCCGGTGCTGCGGCGTCCCGTAGCCCGAATCCGCAAGATGATCTGGACTACTTGGACATCCCGGCATTCCTGCGTCGTCAGGCCGATTAATGGAATGTATCAGGGCTATGAAGGTGATTGGTGTTCAGCAAAGGTCTGGTCTGCTATTATCGCCAGCCTTTGTTGATACCAGTTCGCAATTTGCGCTGAAGCGGTCCAAGCCATGATTAAACAACGCACTCTGAAGAATATTATTCGTGCCACAGGTGTAGGTCTGCACTCCGGGGAGAAGGTATACCTGACCCTCAAGCCTGCACCTGTCGACACCGGCATCGTGTTTGTGCGTGCCGACCTGGACCCTGTGGTGCAGATTCCTGCTCGCGCGGAAAACGTTGGCGAAACCACCATGTCGACCACATTGGTCAACGGTGACGTCAAAGTGGATACGGTGGAGCACTTGCTCTCGGCCATGGCTGGCCTGGGCATCGATAACGCCTACGTCGAGCTCTCCGCGTCCGAAGTCCCGATCATGGATGGCAGCGCTGGACCCTTCGTATTCTTGATTCAATCTGCCGGCCTGGAAGAACAGGACGCAGCCAAGAAGTTCATTCGCATTCTGCGGGAAGTGACAGTAGAAGACGGCGACAAGCGCGCCACCTTCGTCCCGTTCGAAGGCTTTAAAGTGAGCTTTGAGATCGATTTCGATCACCCGGTATTCCGTGACCGCACCCAAAGTGCAAGCGTGGATTTTTCCAGCACTTCGTTTGTAAAAGAAGTCAGCCGCGCCCGTACCTTTGGTTTCATGAGTGACATCGAGTACCTGCGCAAGCACAACCTCGCACTCGGCGGCAGCGTTGAAAACGCCATTGTGGTCGACGCGGATGGTGTACTGAACGAAGACGGCCTTCGCTACGAAGACGAGTTCGTGAAGCACAAGATCCTCGATGCAATCGGTGACCTCTACCTGCTGGGCAATAGCCTGATAGGCGAGTTCAAAGGCTTCAAGTCGGGCCATGCCCTTAACAACCAGCTGCTGCGCAAGTTGATTGAGCAGACAGATGCTTGGGAAGTCGTGACCTTCGAAGATGCCAGCACCGCACCGATCTCTTACATGCGTCCCGTTGCGGCGGTGTAAGTCACAACTCTCTTCTTTAGTTTTGAAAGGCTGCCTTCGGGTGGCCTTTTTTTATGCCTGGTGATCCGCCAGCGATAACGCGCGGCAAGCCCCGCTCACCGCAGAAACCTGCGCACCCCAGGAAGGGGCCGCGCTCATCACAGGGTCGCCGCATCCACAATCCGATTACGCCCCGTATGCTTGGCTTCGTACAGCGCCCGATCCGCACTCAGCAACAACGTCTCCAGCGACAGGCGGCTGCGCTTTTCCCAGGTACTCATGCCAATGCTCACCGTAATCGGCTGTTTATCCCCCGCCACCCTCGGCAAGTGTTCGATGCTGCTGCGGATATGCTCGGCGATCACCCTGGCGCCCTTGGCATCGGTCATCGGCAGCACCACAGCAAACTCTTCACCGCCATAACGCGCCGCCAAGTCGGCCGGACGGCGGATATTGGCGCCGATCACTTGCGCCACCGTGCGCAGCGCCGCATCACCGCCATGATGGCCGTGGCGGTCGTTGAAGGCCTTGAAGTGATCCACGTCGATCATCAGCACTGTCAGCGGCTCCGTCGAGCGTTGCGCGCGATCCCACTCCAGGCGCAGGCGCTCGTCCAGGATGCGGCGGTTGGCCAGGCCGGTCAGGGCGTCGGTGGCTGCCAATTCTGACAGGACGCGCTCAGCGCGATAGCGGCGTCGCAGTTCCCGGCGCAGCATCCAGGTCAGCCATAACAAGCCAATACAGAGGATGCCAGTGGCACCACTGGTCAGGAGTGCGGCGCGTATCCAAGGGGCGAATACATCTTCACTGGACAGTGCTACCACCACAATCAGCGGCAGTTCTCCGACATTGGTGAAGGTGTACAGGCGCTCCTTGCCGCTAATGGCCGAGATGGCCTGGAAGCTGCCATTGCCTTCACGCAGTATTCTTTTGAAGTTCGGTCGTTCGCTCAGGTCCTTGTCAATCATGTCGCTTTCCAGCAGTGGCTGCTGCGCCAGCAAGATGCCTTGGTTGTTCAGCAGGTTGATGCTGCTGCCATTGCCGATCGTCAGGGTGCTGAATAGCTGATCGAAATACGCCAGGCGCATGGTCGCGACCGCGACGCCCGCGAACTCGCCATTGGGTCCCGACACGCGCCGACTGAATGCCATGCGCCAGACCTGGTCGCAGTTGCAGTGGATCTTGAACGGCCGACTGATAAACAGGCCGGCCTGGGCGTCCTTGGCATGCACCTGGAAATAATCGCGGCTGGCAAAGTTGCGCGGGGTGGGTTGCAGGGTGGAAGAGTCAGCGATCACCGCGCCATTGGCGTCCAGCAACAGCACTTCGCCCTTGAAAGGCGCCGCCGTGGATAAGTCGAACTGCACCAGGTGCTGGATATTCGCCGCAACCTGCGACAGATCATTGCGCTGCTTGGCTGCGATCAACCCCTTGAGGGCCAGGTCGTAGAGCTCGACGTTACGCAGCACGTCGGCGTTGATCAATTGCGCAATATTGGTGGTTGAGCGCGTGGCGGCCCGCAGGGTGCTGGCGTGTTCACGGATCAGCAATACGGCGACGATCACAACGATCAAGGCGACGGTGAGGCCACTGCCCAGAATCAGTAGAAGTTCCGGGCGTGCTGGCAGGGTACGAATGCGGGGTCGACTCATCGCGCAGACTTCAGCAGGGAAGATGCTGGCAGTTTAGTTCTACGCGATGAAAATTAAATCACTGGTTAAAAAGAAAGATGCGTGGGGTCAGAACACGTTGATCGGATAGTCGACGATCACCCGGTACTCATCCACGTCCCGGTCTACCGCGGCATAACCGTTGCTCCCGCGGTTGACCGCCCATTGCAGGCGCACCGCCAGGTCCTTGGCCTTGCCGCCCTGTACCACGTATTTCACGTCGATGTCCCGTTCCCAATGCTTGGCGTCCTTGCCATCGGCGCTGTACCAGGCACTGTAGCCACGGCTTTGCGGGTCGACTTTGGTCAGGTCGGTCTTGCCGCTGATGTACGAAACGGCCGAGGTCAGCCCGGGCAGGCCCAGGCCGCCGAAGTTATAGGCGTACTTGAGTTTCCACGAACGCTCATTGGGGCCGTTGAAGTCGGAGTATTGCTGGGAGTTGTCCAGGTACACGCTGTCGCCCTGGGCGATGTAGTCGAACGGCGTGTTGCCGTTGACCCGCTGGTACGCGGCGGTCACGCTGTGATGGCCGACGTCCACGGTGAAGTGCAGGCTGTAGGTGTTGTTGTCGATATCCCCCAGCAGCGACTGCCCGGTGTCCTGGGTATGGTAGTAATGCAGGCCGGGGTTGAGACTGATCATCTCGTTCACCACGTAGGTGTAGTCCAGGTCGTAGTAGTACTGGTGCCACACGTCCTTGAGCTCGGAGGCGTAGAGGTTGCTGGTCAGCCCGTCGATACCGCTGAACGACACGCCTGCCCAGTTCATGTGCTGGCTGTCTGCGTTGGCGGGCAGGGCGCCATAGCTGGTGCCGATGCGGCGGTGGCTGCTCTGGTTGTAGAGCTTGGTAAAGCTGGCCTGGCCACCTTCGAACATCCAGCCATCGAGGCTGTGATTGGTCAGGCTCACGCCGCGGAAGGTCTGCGGCAACATGCGGGTCGCGCCGCCGGCGATCACCGGGTTATTGAGGAACAGGTCGCCGGCTTTCAGTTCGGTGTCGAATGCGCGCATTTTCAAGGTGCCACCTGCGGTCGAGAACGAACCGGGGGCCTTGCCGTTGCCGCTGCCGTACGGAAGGATGCTGGAACCATCCGTGCCGCCACCGCCGTCGAGTTTAAGGCCGAGCATGGCGTGAGCGTCCAGGCCGAAGCCGACGGTGCCCTGGGTGTAGCCGGATTCGAAGGTGCCGATGAAACCCTGGCCCCACTCCTTGCTGTCATCGGTGTGGATGTCACGACGGTCGCGGTTCATGTAGTAGTTGCGGGTGTTGATGTTGAGGTGCGAGCCTTCGACGAAACCGTCTGCAGGTAGGGTGTCTGCCGCGTGGGCAAGGGGCGTGATCGTTGCTGTGATTGCGAGAAATAACGGGGTGAACGTCAGCGAGTTCTTCACCGGTGTAGCTCCTTTGGTCAATCGGAAACGGCCAATGTCGTGGGTGTGTGCCTGGCCTTTTTTACGGCAAAAAAAAGCCGCTGAAGTCAGCGGCTTTAAGACAGATTCCCAGTGTAGAGCCCTGGAAATAAGTCGAGGGAAATTCGGGTAAGCGGGAGGCTGCCTTTGCCGTCGCGCTCATCGATGCGTCAAATTAACGCAGGCGAGCGGTGCGATACAGAGTGTAACAAGATAATGACTGTTGCCCAAATCGCAACAGTCAGGGCGATGGAGGGCTTCTGTGGCCACCTGTTGACCGAGGTGTTCAGGCCGGAAGAGTAATGCCGAAGGTATTGCCGCCTTGCTCGCTGCGCACGAACACATCGCCGCCGTGCATCAACGCAATAGCCTTGACGATGGCAAGGCCCAGGCCGTGATTGGCGCCGCTGTTGCTGCGCGACGCATCTACCCGGTAAAAACGCTCGAACAACCGTGGCAGGTGTTCGCTGGCGATCGCGTCGCCGGGGTTGGTCACACCGATCGCCACCTGATGCTCCTGCACCTCGATGTTCACGGTGATCACCTGCCCGGGCGCGGTGTGCTGTACCGCGTTGCTCAGCAGGTTGATCAGGGCTCGGCGCAGGTGCGCCTTTTCGATCTGCACCAGGGCATCGCCTCGGACCTGCACCTGGACCTGGGCGTCTTCGAGGATGAAGTCCAGGTAGTCGAGGGTGGTCGCCACCTCATCGGCCAGGGAGCTTTCGATCAGCTTTGTGGCCTTGCTGCCCTGGTCGGCGCTGGCCAGGAACAGCATGTCGTTGATGATCGAGCGCAGGCGCTCCAGCTCCTCGAGGTTGGATTGCAGCACCTCGAAATAATGCTCGGCAGAGCGCCCGCGAGTCAGCGCGACCTGGGTCTGGCCGATCAGGTTGGTCAGTGGCGAGCGCAGTTCGTGGGCCACGTCGGCATTGAACGACTCAAGGCGTGAGTAAGCCTGTTCCACGCGGTCGAGGGTGGAATTGAATGAGTTGACGAACTGGCTCAACTCCGGCGGCAACGGTGACAGTTGCAGGCGTCCGGAGAGCTTGGGTGGGGCGAGTTTCTGTGCCTCATCCGAGAGTTTGCCCAGGGGTTTGAGGCCGATGCGCGCGACCCAGAAGCCCAGCAACGACGCCAGCACCACGCCCACCAGCGAGAGGGCGACCAGCGCTACCAGCAGGTGGTGCTGGGTGGCACGGAAATTCTCGGTGTCGATGGCGATCATGAAACGCAAGGGCGGGCGTTGATCCTTGGCCGGGAACTGGCTCACCAGGACCTTCAGCGGGTATTCGCGCCCCGGCAGGCGCAGGTCGCGCTTGCCCGTCGGGCCTTCGGCGAAGGCACGGATCTGCGCATCGGGGTTGCCGTACTCGTAGTTGGGATCGCTGCTCACGACCCAGAACCGGATGCGCTTGTCTTCCTCGCCCAACAACTTGAGCTTGGCCTGAATCTTCACCCAATGGTCCGGTGTGCCGAAGCGGTTCACCGACGACTCCAGCACGCTGTAGCGCGCATCCAGCTCGGCGCCTGGCAACAAGCCGAGGCTGCGGTCCACCTGCTGATACAGCGCGCCGCCGATCAACAGGAAGATCAGCAGCGCCACCAGCGTGAACAGGCTGCTCAGGCGCAGGGCAATGGAGTTAGCTGACACTTCGGCTCTCCAGCACATAGCCCATGCCGCGGATGGTGTGCAGCAGCTTGGTGTCGAACGGCCCGTCGAGTTTGGCACGCAGGCGCTTGATCGCGACTTCCACCACGTTGGCGTCGCTGTCGAAATTGATGTCCCAGACCATTTCCGCAATCGCGGTCTTGGACAGGATCTCGCCCTGGCGCCGCGCCAATACGCTGAGCAGCGAGAATTCCTTGGCGGTCAGGTCCAGGCGCAGGCCGTTGCGGCTGGCCTTGCGGCTGATCAGGTCGATCCACAGGTCGGCAACCGTCACCTGCACCGGTTCGTGGCCGCCGCTGCGCCGTGTCAGGGCTTGCAGGCGCGCCACCAGTTCCAGGAAGGAAAACGGTTTGCCCAGGTAATCGTCGGCGCCCTCGCGCAGGCCGCGAATGCGGTCTTCCACACGCTCGCGGGCGGTGAGCATGATCACTGGCGTCTGCTTGCGTGCGCGCAATGCACGCAACACACCAAAGCCATCGAGGCCGGGCAGCATCACGTCGAGCACGATCACGGCGTAGTCGTTTTCCAGCGCCAGGTGCAAGCCCTCGACGCCTTCGCGGGCGACGTCGACGGTGTAGCCCTGTTCCGTCAGGCCGCGGTGCAGGTAATCCGCGGTTTTTTCTTCGTCTTCAATAATCAGGACGCGCATCAGCCTTTTGCTCCAGGGCGGGGCCTCAGCCTCAATGTGTGGTCGCCAACGCAGGCGTTGGTTTGGGCTTGTGGAAAAACTTTTCAAGGTACAAGTATATGACGGGGGTGGTGAACAGCGTCAGCGCCTGGCTCACCAGCAAGCCGCCGACCACCGCGATACCCAGCGGTTGGCGCATCTCCGCACCGGGGCCGGCACCGAGCATCAGCGGCACCGCGCCGAGCAGGGCCGCGAGGGTGGTCATGATGATTGGCCGGAACCGCGTGACACAGGCTTCATAGATCGCGTCCTCCGGCGACAGGCCCCTGACGCGCTGGGCCTCCAGGGCAAAGTCGATCATCAGGATGCCGTTTTTCTTCACGATACCGATCAGCAGCACCAGGCCGATCAGCGCCATGATCGAAAAGTCCTGGCCCATCAGCGACAGCATGATCAGTGCACCCAACCCCGCCGAGGGCAAGGTGGAGATGATCGTCAACGGGTGCACGAAGCTCTCGTACAGCACACCGAGGATGATGTACACCGCCACCAGCGCCGCCAGGATCAGCCATGGTTGACTGGCCAGCGAGCTCTGGAAGGCTTGGGCTGCGCCCTGGAAATTGCCGATGATGGTGGTCGGCATGCCGATTTCATTCTTGGCCTGGTTGAGCATGATCACCGCATCGCCCAAGGCCACGCCCGGCGCCAGGTTGAACGACAGGTTGGCGGCCGGGAACATGCCGTCATGGCTGATCGAAAGCGGCCCCACGCTAGGTGGGTCAACCTTGGCCAGCGCTGACAGTGGCACCATCTCGTTGGTCAGCGGCGAGCGCAGGTAGAAATAGTTGAGGCTTTCGGCCTTGCCGCGTTGCTGGGTGTCCAGTTCCAGCACCACTTGGTACTGGTTGATCTCAGTCTGGAACTCGTTGATCTGGCGCTGGCCGAAGGCGTCGTACAGCGCCTGGTCGACATCGGTGGCGGTCAGGCCAAAGCGCGCGGCGGCCTGGCGGTCGATGCTGATATGGGTGATGCTGCCGCCCAGTTGCAGGTCGTTGGACAGGTCGCGGAATGCCGGGTTGGCGCGCAGTTTTTCGGTCAGGCGTTGGGTCCAGGTATTGAGCGTCGGGCCGTCATTGCTCTTGAGCACATACTGGTATTGGGCGCGGCTGGGGCCGGAACTCAAGTTGATGTCTTGCCCTGCGCGCAGGTACAACACGATGCCCGGCACCTTGGCCAGCTTCGGGCGGATGCGGTCGATGAACTGGCTGGCGGATACATCGCGGTCGCCGCGGTCTTTCAAGGCGATCCAGAAGCGGCCGTTGGCGATGGTCTGGTTGCTGCCCGTTACGCCTACCGAGTGCGAAAACGCCTGCACCGCCGGGTCGGCCTTGACGATCTCGGCCAGTGCCTTGTGCTTGGCGACCATGTCCGGGTACGACACATCAGCCGCCGCTTCACTGGTGCCGAGCACGAAGCCGGTGTCCTGTACCGGGAAGAAGCCCTTGGGGATAAACACATAGCCGACCACGGCCAGGGCGAGGGTTACCACGAAGATCGCCGCCATCGTGCGTTGATGCGCCAGGGCGCGGCGCAAGTTGCGCGCATAGCCAGCCAGCAGTCGCTCGCTGAAGCCTGGTTTGTCGTGGGCGTGATGGGTGGGGGCGCGCATGAACAGTGCGGCCAGGGTAGGCGCCAACGTCAGCGAGACCACTACCGAGATCAGGATGGTCGAGGTCGCCGTCAGCGCAAACTCCTTGAACAGCCGCCCGACCACGCCGCCCATGAACAGCAGCGGAATAAACGCCGCCACCAGCGAGAAGCTGATGGACACCACGGTAAAGCCGATCTCGCCGGCCCCCTTGATTGCTGCTTCGCGCTTGTCGAGGCCTGCCTCCAGGTGGCGGTGAATGTTCTCCACCACCACGATGGCATCGTCCACCACAAACCCCACGGCGATCACGATCGCCACCAGTGTGAGGTTGTTCAAGCTGAAGCCCATCAGGTACATCAACGCAAAACTGGCGACCAGCGACACCCCCAGCACGCTGGACACAATCATCGTGGCCGACAACTGCCGCAGGAACAGCGCCATCACCGCCACCACCAGCAGGATGGCGATCAGCAGCGTCACCTCGACTTCATGCAGCGACGCACGGATGGTCTTGGTGCGGTCAGTCAACACGCTGACCTGCACTGATGCCGGCAGCATGGCTTGCAGGCGCGGCAGCTCGGATTGGATGCGGTCAACGGTCTCGACGATATTCGCGCCGGGCTGGCGCGAGATCACAAGGTTGACCCCTGGCGTGTCGCCGGACCAGGCCTGTACGTAGGCGTTTTCCGACCCGTTGATGACTTTGGCAATATCACGCAGTTGAACCGGTGCACCGTCCTTGTAGGACACGATCAACTGGGCGTACTCATCCGGGTGGAACAACTGGTCGTTGGTCGACAGGGTCGACACGCTGTTCTCGCCGTAGATCGCGCCCTTGGCCAGGTTGAGGCTCGATTGCTGGATGGCCAGGCGGATATCGGCCAGGGTGAGGCCGATGGCGGCGAGTTTGTCCGGGGAGGCTTGTACCCGGATCGCCGGGCGCTGCTGGCCGGTGATATTGATCTGGCCCACGCCGTCGATCTGGCTGATCTGCCGCGCCAGCAGGGTTTCCACGTAGTCGCTCAGCTCAGTGCTGGGCATGCTGTTGGAACTGACGCTGAGGATCAGCACCGGGCTGTCCGCCGGGTTGACCTTCTTCCAGGTCGGCAGGCTGGGCATGTCACTGGGCAGTTTGCCGGACGCGGTGTTGATCGCCGCCTGCACTTCTTGCGCGGCCGTGTCGATGCTCTTGGTCAGGGTGAATTGCAGGGTCAGCAGGCTGGAGCCGAGGGCGCTGCTGGAGGTCATCTGGGTCATGCCGGGGATGGCGCTGAATTGCACTTCCAACGGCGTGGCCACGGATGAAGCCATGGTGTCCGGGCTGGCCCCGGGCAGGGTGGCAGTGACCTGGATCGTCGGGAATTCCGCTTCTGGCAGTGGGGCGATGGCCAGGCGTGGGAATGCGATGAGCCCGAGCAGCACCAGTGCGAAGGTCAGTAGCAGCGTGGCGACGGGGTGGTCGACGCACCAGGCCGACGGCGAACGAATGCCACTCATGGCTGCACCTTGGCATCGACGGTCTGGATCACCTGCGGCGGCTCCTTGAGCACCTCCACCTGGGCACCGGCCTTGAGCCGAGACTGGCCATCACTGACCAGCACATCCCCGGCCTGCACGCCCTTGATGATGTTCACGTCGCTGTCCTGGTACGTGACCTGCACCGGTACCACATCGACCTTGTCACCCTTGACCCGATACACAAAGTGCGAATCCAGGCCGCGTTGCACCACTGTCGGCGGTACCACCAGGGCATTTTTGTCGAGGGCGGTCTGGATCTTGATGGTCACCAGTTGCCCTGGCCACAGGCGCTGCGAGGCGTTGTTGAATTCGGCCTTGGCACGCAGGGTGCCGGTGGTAGAACTGATCTGGTTGTCGATGAGGCTCAGGTGGCCTTCGCCCAGCAAATCACCGGTCTGGCCGTCAGTGTCGGCACCCATGTAGGCATCGACGCTGGCCTTGGTGGGCGCCGCGATCAGGCCTTGCAGGGTCGGCAGCATCTGCTGCGGCAGGGAGAACTCGACGGCAATCGGGTCGATCTGTGTCACGGAGAACAGGCCCTGGGTGTCGCTGGTGCGCAGGAAGTTGCCTTCATCCACGGTGCGAATACCCACACGGCCGCTGACCGGTGAACGTATTTGGGTGTAGGAAAGTTGTACCTGAGCCGAGTCGATCGCCGCCTGGTTGCCTTGGGCCGTGGCCTTGAGCTGGTTGACCAGGGCTTGTTGCTGGTCATAGGTCTGTTTGGACACGCCGTCGTCGACGCTCAATTCCTTGTAGCGCTTGAGGTTGACCAGCGCCACCTGCAACTGCGCCTGGCTTTCGCCGAGTTGGGCCTTGGCCTGGTCAAGGCTGGCGCGGATCGAGCGGTCATCGATGGTGGCCAGCAGGTCGCCGACCTTGACCAATTGGCCTTCCTTGACCAGCAATTTGGTCAGGATGCCGTCCACTTGAGGGCGAATCACCACACTGTGCAGCGACAGTACCGAGCCAATCCCGCTGACAAAGCGCGGAATATCCTGCTGTACCACGCTGACCACCCGCACCGGTATCGCCGTGGGCGCCGCCAGCTTGGTCTTGGCTGGGCGGGTCAGTGCCCAGGCTGCAACAGCCAACACCACGAGGACACCCACGATCAGGGCGGTTTTTCGTTGAATTTGCATGGGTGAGGCGCCAGGACAAAGAATTGGAAGTGTGTGAGGCCTTTATAGCCTGCCAACCCGGTCAGCACGGTGACTGCTAACTGACAGCGCTGTCAGTAAAGGCCGACCATTCGTACAGGTGGTGGTTAAAGATCCGAGGCGGGCAGGTATACTGCGCCCCAGCGTGGCCCGCAAGCCGGCCCCGCGTCATTCTTTGCACGCTCCGGAGCTTCCATGACTTCCCCGACACAACCCCCTGTTGACGCGGCCGACCTCGTCGATCCGGCCAGCGCCGAAGGCGTTGAAAAAGCCGAGATCCCGGCGTTCAAGTTTCCCTTCAAGCCGGGTGAGCTGGCGGGGGCCAAGAATACCGCCCAGCCCTGGTACAAGAACGGCGCCAAGAATGGCCACACCAAGAGCCCAGGCATGGCGCCGCCGGGCACTCGCCGTTCCATGGGTAAACGTTAGGATTAATCCGCTGTAATATTTGCGGATGTTGCCTACAGCCTCCGTTGATCTTTCTGCTTGTAGGCCCGCGACCGTTTCTTGAAAGCTTGCACAGCTTCCGCTCTGCCCCGATTTTTTACCGGGGTGCAGCGGAGGGCGCTCTTTCCGGAAAAGGACGTTTCCTGTGCCCCTGATACACCTCTGTGTAGCGCTTGCCCTGTTATTCGCGGTGGATGCCGTAGCCGGCACTGATCAACCGCGACGCGAAATCCGCTTCGCTGTTGCCGCGCAATTCCCTCCCTTTCAGAGCCGCAACCCGCAAGGGCAGTTGGTCGGCCTGAACATCGAGCTGGGCAACGCGCTCTGCCAGCAATTGAATGCGCGCTGCACCTGGGTGGATCAGGTGCTGGTCGAAAGCTTCGAAGGCCTTGAGTCCCGGCGATTCGATGCAATCATGGGCATTGCCCCCACGCCCCTACGGCGGCGTTGGGTGAGCTTCACCGATAACCTCTACCCCTTCACCACGCGCCTCGTCGCGCGGCGAACTTCTGGTCTGTTACCGACGCCAAGGTTGCTCAAGGGCAAGCGAGTCGGTGTATTGCTCGGCAGTAATCGCGAGGCCTTCGCGCGGTCGCAATGGGCGCGCAAAGGCGTGATCATCAAGAGCTTCTGGCTCAACGACGAACTGGTTCGTAGCCTGGTGGCAGGCGATATCGATGCGACGCTGCAGGGCACGGTGGAAATCCGCGACGCCCTGCTCGACACCGCTGCCGGCCAGGATTTCGACTTCCTGGGCCCCGCCGTCTCCGCCGAATTGCTGGGCGACGGTGTGGCGATCGCGCTGCGCAATACCGACACAACACTGCGTGCGGAGCTTAACCGTGCCCGCGAAGAACTGGTGCACAACGGTGAATACCAGCGGATCCTGGCGCCCTATCGCCTGGATGTCCCTTGAAGGCCGGTTATTGCGCAAAACAGGCGCTGGACCCGTGTTCGCCTCACCGGTGGGCTTGGCGTCGACGCCAGCAACCGTTCGACTGAGGGCGTTGAGGTATTGCCTACGAAGTCAAAAGCCCAGTCGTGAGGGCCCACGTGTACTTGTTAAACCGTGTGGCGCGTTCTTGGCGTCGTTTCCCTGCCCGCACTACCTTTGCAGCGAGCACACAGTTCGCGAACGCGCGGATCGAAACCGACTGCCTGGCCAGCTATTGACCCGCTACAGACAGGTGAGCGAGGCGCCAGGGGCGACGCAGATCACGCAGCGCGCAACGAAATAAATGCGTAGTTGGCCGGCACCTCAGTTGCAATCTGCGCCCCGGCATCCAGCACTTGCTCGGCGATGTCCATGCCGGAGACATGGAACACCCACTCATTGGCCACGGGCGGCCGATCCACGGCCAATTCAATTGCGGTGGCAAACGCGCCCATGTCCGGAAGGTACGCGGTAAACCCATCACCCTTGAGCGCCGTGGTGCGAATGCCCAGCAGGGCGCATACCGCCTCCTTGGTCTGCACATCGTCACGGTCTGCCTGGCGCGAGCGGCGGATCAACTCGACCAGTTCCAGGTCCATCAACTCGCCACCGACGATCAGCGCCGGTCCCTGTTGCCAGGATTCCGGTGGGCAATCCTTGGCGGCTGGGTTCAGTGGGATATGCGGGTTGATCTCCATCGGGTAGATGCGACACACCAGCGGGCGACGCTCATAGATGCGACACAGGTTGTCTTCGTCAAGATTCCGGCAGCGCCCGGCGTTATAGGCGGCAAAGGTGATTGCCACAAACGCCTCGGTGGTGCCGCTGGGCACGATCACCGAACGGCGCTCGGCATGTTCGCGTTGCTGCTGGGGCAGGCCCAGGCCATTGCCCAGGAAGCCCTCCACCAGAACGATGACATGGCCGCCATCGGCCGCCCACATGCGGGCCTCGTCGAGGGTCAGGGGCACGTGGTGGTCCGTGCAGCATTTGCCGCAACCAACGCAGGAAAACTGAGTATTCATGGCGGATCTGTCACCAGGCTAGGTCAGAGGGCACGCAGGAACAGTGACGGGTTTTTACCTCTGTTCACCGTTTTGGATCTCTGGAAGCAAGTTATACGCCAGTGCCTGTCAGTCCTCAGGCACTGCATCGCGCAGGACAAATCTCATTCCCGCGCTTTCATACAGCTGGCGGGCACGCAGGTTGCTCTCGCGCACCTTGAGGTCCACATAGGGTTCTCCGCGCTGCTTGAACGTCTGGAAGCTGTGCAGCAACAACGCGCGGCCCAAGCCTTGGCCCTGGGCACACGGGTGAACCGAGAGGTTCTTGATAAACGCGCTGGTCCAGCACTGCGCCACGGCGAGGATGCCTTCGTCGTTGCTCGCCACCAGGCAGAGCGTGGGGTCGAACTCGGCATCGGTGGTGAACTGGTGCTGCCAGGTTTCCAGGTTGGGAACGCGGCCGCCGCCCTGGTCCTGGGTCAGGCGCAACACCGCATGAATCGCCGGGGCGAGGTCGGCGCGGTAATGATCCAACTGCGTGCCCGCCGGCCACTGCGGCGCCGGTAGGGCGGTGGTGAGGTCACGGCGCAACAGTTGGAAATACTCTGCCACCCGTTACTGCCCCTGTTGTGCCACGGTCTGCGCTGCCACGACCAGGCACTTGGTCAACTCGGGCGAGGAAAACTTGGTCAACACCGCGTTGGCGCCGGCCAGGCGGGCTTTCTCGCTGTTCATCGCGCTGTCCAGGGAGGTGTGCAGCAACACGTAGAGGTGCTGGAAGTCCGGGGTTTCGCGCAGGGTGCGGGTGAGGGCGTAGCCGTCCATTTCCGACATCTCGATGTCCGACACCACCACGTTGATCTGCTCGGCGGTGCCTTGCAGCTCCAGCAGCACGTCGATGGCCTCCTTGGCGCTGCGGGCGGTGTGGCAGGTGAGGCCGAGGTTGCGCAGGGTGTGCACGGATTGCTGGAGCGCCACCTGGCTGTCGTCCACTACCAGGATACGTGCGTGGCCGAGCACCTCGGCCTCTTCCATGGTCAGGTCAGTCGGTGCCACTTCGATCGGTGCCGGCGCGATGCCATGGATGACTTTTTCGATATCCAGCACTTGCACCAGGCCGCCTTCCACCTGGGTAACCCCGGTGATGAACGCGCGGTTCCCCCCGGAGCCATAGGGCGGCGGGCGGATGTCGGTGGTTAGGCAATGCACAATCTTGCTCACCGCCTGCACATGCAACCCCTGCTTGGAACGGCTTACGTCGGTGACGATCAGGCAGCCTCCGTCCGGATCCTGCAGGGGCATTTCGCCGAGTGCGCGGCTCAGGTCGATCACGGCCAGCGAGTTACCGCGCAGGGTGGCGATGCCTTTGACGTGCGGGTGGGACTCCGGCAGCTTGGTCAACGGCGGGCAAGGGATGATTTCGCTGACTTTCAGCAGGTTGATCGCCATCAGCTTGCCGCTGCGCAAGGTAAAGAGCAGAAGCGAGAGGGAGTCTGCGCGGGCTTTGGTGGTGGACATAAAAACCTTCTGTGGATCAGGAATGATGATCTATAGAGAGTTATCGACTTGGGGGAGCCAGGCTTTAACCGGATTTTGTGTCGGGATGGGGGGGCGCTGGCTTGCCTGCGATGCGCGCACCTCGGTCATTGATTTGCACCGGGGTGATGCGATAGCAGGCCAGCCAGCTTAAATGCGCTAGGGGTCAGCCCTTCCACACCTGCGGGTTCACCAGGTCCTGCGGGCGCTGGCCCAGCAGGGCGCTGCGCAGGTTGTCGAGGGCACGGTTGGCCATGGCTTCGCGGGTTTCATGGGTGGCCGAGCCGATATGCGGCAGCGTCACGGCATTGCTCAGTTGGAACAGCGGCGACTCGGCCAGGGGCTCTCGCTCATACACATCCAGCCCGGCACCGCGGATACGCTGGCTTTGCAGGGCTTCGATCAGCGCCGGCTCGTCCACCACCGGGCCGCGTGAAATGTTGATCAGGATCGCGCTGGGCTTCATCAGCCCCAGCTCGCGGGTGCTGATCAAGTGACGGGTCTTGTCGCTCAACGGCACCACCAGGCAGACGAAATCCGCCTCGGCGAGCAGCTCGTCCAGGCTGCGAAACTGCGCACCCAGTTCCTGCTCCAGCGCCGGCTTGCGGCTGTTGCCGCTGTACAGGATCGGCATGTTGAAACCCAGCCGCCCACGCCGGGCCACGGCCGCGCCGATATTGCCCATGCCGACGATACCCAGCGTCTTGCCATGCACATCGCAGCCAAACAACGACGCGCCGACGCTGGCTTTCCACTGGCCGGCCTTGGTCCAGGCGTCCAATTCGGCCACGCGGCGGGCACTGCTCATCAGCAGGGCGAAGGCCAGGTCGGCGGTGCTTTCGGTGAGCACGTCGGGGGTGTTGGTGAGCATGATCCCGCGCTCGTTGAAGTACGGTACGTCATAGTTGTCGTAGCCCACCGAGACGCTGGACACCACTTCCAGCTTGTTCGCCCCTTGCAACTGCTCGCGGCCCAGCTTGCGACCCACGCCGATCAGACCATGGGCGTGGGGCAGGGCTTCATTGAATTGAGCGTTGATATCCCCCAGCTTGGGGTTGGGCGCGATCACCTCGAAGTCCTGCTGCAGGCGTTCGATCATTTCCGGGGTGACACGGCTGAAAGCGAGGACAGTCTTTTTCATTGCAGGCGGGCTCATCGACTACGGAAGAATGCCAAGCACGCTAACATTCCTGGCCCCGGTTGTCAGGAGACGGCATACCTAAACTGGGCAGCGTCCCCATTGGGCCGGTGTTGCCAGATTGAATCAGTTCGCCAGTCGCGCACCGCTGAGGCTGCCACTCAATTCATACGCCACCAGTTCCGCCTGGTGTGCCGCCAGAATCTCTGGCAGCGAGCCGCGCAGGTATTCCACCCAGGTCTTGATCTTCGCATCCAGGTATTGGCGCGACGGGTAGATGGCGTACAGGTTCAACTCCTGGGAGCGGTAGTTGGGCATCACCCTCACCAGGGTGCCGTTGCGCAGGCCCTCGATCGCCGCGTACACCGGCAGCAGGCCGATGCCCATGCCGCTGGTGATCGCGGTTTTCATCGCATCGGCCGAGTTCACCAGAAAGGGCGAGGTGTTGATTGCCACGCTTTCCTGGCCTTCGGGGCCGTTGAAGGTCCACTTGTCGAGCTGGATCACCGGGCTGACCAGGCGCAGGCAGGCGTGGTTGAGCAGGTCATCGGGGCGATGGGCGCAGCCCTTGGCCTTGACGTACTCCGGTGAGGCACAGGCGATGCTGTAGGTGATGCCCAGGCGCTGGGACACGAAGCCGGAGTCAGGCAGCTCGCTGGCCAGCACGATGGACACGTCATAGCCTTCGTCGAGCAGGTCTGGCACGCGGTTGGCCAGGGTCAGGTCGAAGGTGACGTCCGGGTGGGTACGGCGATAGCGCGCAATGGCGTCGATGACGAAGTGCTGGCCGATGCCGGTCATGGTGTGCACTTTCAACTGCCCGGCAGGGCGTGCATGGGCGTCGCTGGCTTCGGCCTCGGCTTCCTCGACGTAGGCCAGGATCTGTTCGCAGCGCAGTAGGTAGCGTTTACCGGCCTCGGTCAGAGCAATGCGCCGGGTAGTGCGGTTGAGCAAGCGGGTTTGCAGATGGGCCTCAAGGTTGGAGACCGCGCGCGACACATTGGCTGTGGTGGTATCCAGTTGCACGGCGGCGGCGGTGAAGCTGCCGGCTTCGGCCACGCAACTGAAGGCGCGCATGTTTTGCAAAGTGTCCATGGAGTGTTCTCAAGGGAGATGCCAAATTGTGACATGAAGTTGCGCGCAGGTGTGTATCCGCTGGGCGCTGTACCCCCCCGACATAAGTGGCGAAAGGTCAGGACAAGGTCCAAGCCGCACTGACGTTCGCCCTATAGTGCGGCATATATTCCCGGAGCAAGTGATGGAAAGCCGCCCGTGCGCGGGCGCGGTTTTCACCGGTAGGCGCGTCGAGGGCGGCGTGGGCGTGCTGTATCAGCGCTTCGGCGGCCCGGGTGAGTACCGGGCTGATGCGCTTGAGCGCGTCAATCTCGGCGGTCAGCGACGTACCGTGGGCCTGCCGGCCCAGGGTGTCGAGCAATGCATGAACGTCATCGGCGTGCCGGTCTACGTAATCGTCCCAGCCCGGCTGCTCATCGGGGTTTTCCAGGTAGCGGCGGGCGATTGGCAACAGATGATCCAGCGAGTCGCTGCCTAGGCGTTCCTTGCGCAAGGTTTGCCGGGTGCGCAACGACTGCGCCTCGATGCCGCTGAACTGCTCGACCTGTTCCGGCAGCACCAGGTCGCGGTCTTTGTCCACCGTATGACGGGTATAGAGCACCACCGGTTGGCCGTGCTTGATCTTCACCAGCACTTGGGTGGACGAGGGTCTGGCGGGATCAAGCAGCGATTCGCTGATCGAGCGGACCAGGTGTTCCCAGTCGAATGCCTGCTCGCCAATGGCGCGAAGTGCTTGGTGCAGCATTTTCTTGACGACTTGCCGGGATTTTAAAGGGGCAATATCGATTGTCAGGTAATCACCGCTCAGGTGCGGGTCATCGAGCTTGCGGTGGCTGACTTCAATCGCCACCCCTTTGCCTGCCCCGGCCTGCGACGAGGCCGTTACCCCGGCAGAGAAACTCTGCACCTGGGCCGTGGCGGTCAACTTGTAGACTTTCAGCGCATCGGGGCGCAGCTGTGCACGGTTGCGCTGGATCAGCGTGTGCAGTTCAGTATCCAGCGACCTATCGATGCGCGATTGTGCCTTGAGCAGCACATAGCGCTCCAGCAATGACTGGGCCTGTTTGTTGCTGGCGCGGCGGGTGGCGTTCAGCTCGGAGGCGGGCACCGGTGTGCAGACCTGCTGGGTGAATTGTGTGCTGGTGGCGCCTATGTGGTTTTTCATGTCGGCCAACAGCGCCAAAGGGTTGTCGTTGTAGTGCGTGTGCGAGGCCAGGCGGCGGAGTGCTAACTCAGGCGCTGTTTCATACAGGCCCAGGATGTCCAGGGTGATGTGGCGGTGAGTGCGTTGCAGGGTTGGCTTTATCGTGGTGTTGACCTGCAGGGCACTGAAGACATTCACCGTCGCCTTGTTATGGGCCGTCAACGTGAAACCGCGTTCGGTGATCACCGGTTGGGAAGTGTTTCTTACGCTGGGCAGCTCGACATCGGTCAGGCCCGCGCCGGCCAGCGCAGCCCTGACATAGGGTTGGCTCAGCGCTGAGTAAGCCAGGTGTTTCTGCAGGTGATGGCTATCACGCAACAAACTGGGCAGGTTCTTCACCGTGCGACGGATGCTCTCGCTAAGAGAGGTGCGAACGGAATGGCTGCGGGCATCGGCGTACTGCTCCAGGTTGGTGTATTCGCAAGACGAAACATAGCCGATACCGAGTTGGCTGCGGGTCTGGAACTGCGCTTCGATCGATGACTTCAACTGTGCCTGCAGGCTGATGGCGCGCGTGCTTCTGATGCGCTGGTCGGCGCCGACCTCCAGGCGCGAGTCGGCTGCCAGCTGCGGCCCGGCACGCGTCTGCAGCGTTGGCTCCAATGCAAAGCTGTAGCCGATATGACGGTGGTTGCTGCGTTCGCCGCCGTTGCGGACATAGGCGAGTGCCGGCAATAGCTTTTGCGTCAGGCGCAGATGTTTGCCAGCGCTGACGGCTGCCCGAAACTGCCATTTGAGGGCGCGACACAGTGCATAGTCGGCTTCAATGCCCGGGTCCCGGGAGGTGCGGTGCCGGCGAAGCAGGTGTTCGGCCTTTTTGAAAAACGCGTAAAAATCCGGTAACGCCTCTACCGACACCTCAAGGCTCGGCTCTGGGCTGGACAGCTTGTGGTGAAGCGCCTCTATCGACGCTCGATCGCGATGATAGCCCGCAAGCGGGATCAGCTTTTCCAGGACTCGGTCTGCGATCCAGCACACATCACGTTCCAGGGGGCGCATGCCGGGTTGCAGGGGGGCTGGCGAGAGGTGTAGCTGCCTGCGCAGAACGTCAGCGGTCTCTTGTGCAGGCGCGGGTATGGACGCCTCGAAAGGGCGTGCGTTGAGGACTGAAAACATTCGGGCACTCCAGAGGGTGGAATGCTCGTTATTCTGCTCGCCGGCATCGCACCGGGCTGTAGGGGGAATACCCCTGCGCCGGTATAAATAGCCCAACATCCTTGGCGCCGACCCGGATTATCGTCTGAACGGTAACAAAGATTCACAGGAATGCCCGCTTATCGTTCCCCATGCCGCCCCCTAGAATTGCGCCACCTCTCCCCGCTATACCACCTCAGGAATTCGCAGCAGTGCCGCGTCGCATCAGCAGAGAGCTGAAGACTCTCAGTGTTTGGGCCTTATCGTTAGCAATCAGCGGCTGCATCGGAACCGGAGGAATCGCCCCCCAAGGCCAGTCCCTCAACGCCAGTAACCTGGCCACCGACGAAGCGATCCAGAGCGCCGCCCAGGATGCTCACTGGCCCACCGCGCAATGGTGGCAGGCCTACGGCGATCCCCAACTCAACCGTTGGGTCGACCTCGCCACCCAACACAGCCCGAGCATGGCCATGGCCGCCGCGCGGGTGCGTGAAGCACGGGCCATGGCCGGGATCGCCGAGTCGGCGGAGGCGTTGCAGATCAACAGCGACACCACCCTCAAGCGCCACAATTGGCCCAAGGATCAGTTTTATGGCCCCGGCGAGCTGAGCGGCGCCAACACCTGGGACAACGCTGCGTCCCTGGGCCTGAGCTATGCCCTCGACCTGTGGGGCCGCGACAGCAACGCCACCGAGCGTGCCGTAGACCTTGCCCACATGAGCGCCGCCGAAGGGCGCCAGGCCCAGCTCGAATTGCAGAACAACGTGGTACGCGCCTATATCCAGCTGTCGTTGCATTACGCCAACCGCGACATCGTCGCGGCCACATTGGCCCAGCAACAGCAGATTCTCGACCTGGCCAATAAGCGCCTGGACGCCGGGATCGGCACCCACTTCGATGTCAGCCAGGCCGAAACCCCCTTGCCCGAAACCCATCGCCAACTGGACGCCCTGAATGAAGAAATCGCCCTGACCCGTAACCAGTTGGCGGCATTGGCGGGCAAAGGGCCGGGGGAGGGGGCGACGTTGCAGCGTCCGACGTTATCCCTCGCCGCACCCTTGAAACTGCCGTCGAGGCTGCCGGCGCAATTGCTCGGGCAACGCCCTGACGTGGTCGCCAGTCGCTGGCAAGTCGCGGCCCAGGCCCGGGGCATCGATGTGGCCCACGCCGGGTTCTATCCCAATGTCGATTTGGTCGGCAGCCTCGGCTACATGGCCACCGGTGGCGGCGTGCTGGAGTTCCTGGCGGGCAAGAAACTCAACTACACCGTGGGGCCTGCGATCACCTTGCCGATCTTCGACGGCGGTCGCTTGCGTGCAGAACTGGGCGAAGCCAGCGCCGGTTATGACATCGCTGTCGCCAAGTACAACCAGACCCTGGTCAATGCCCTCAAGGGCATCAGCGACCAATTGATCCGTCGCGAATCCATGGCTAAGCAATCCGCCTTTGCCGCGCAATCGGTGGCGTCGGCGCAGAAAACCTACGATATCGCGATGATCGCCTACCAGCGTGGCCTCACCGACTACCTCAATGTGCTGAATGCGCAGACGTTGCTGTTCCATCAGCAGCAGATCGAGCAACAGGTCCAGGCCGCGCGCCTGAGTGCCCATGCTGAATTGGTGACGGCCCTGGGCGGCGGCCTCGGCGCCGGCGACGATGTGCCGCAAGACGCCAAGACCCTTCCGCGCAAGACCCCGGCGGCGCTGGCCGTGTTCGATCACTGAGTAGACTTTGATGACTCCCTTGCCTGCACCGCTGCGCTGGCTGCATTCCCTTGAGTGGCGCCGTGGTTTTTTCGACTGGGCACGCAGCGATGGCGTGACCTGGGTGTACATCTTCAAGGTCCTGGTCGCCGCGTTCCTGACATTGTGGTTAGCCATGCGCCTGGAGCTGCCGCAACCGCGCACCGCGATGATCACCGTCTTTATCGTGATGCAGCCACAGAGTGGCCAAGTGTTTGCCAAGAGCTTCTATCGTTTCCTCGGCACCCTGGCGGGGTCGGCGGTGATGGTGCTGTTGATCGCCTTGTTCGCGCAGAACACCGAGCTGTTCCTGGGGGCTTTGGCGATCTGGGTGGGCATTTGCACCGCTGGCGCGACGCGCAACCGTAACTTCCGTGCCTATGGCTTTGTACTGGCCGGCTACACCGCGGCGATGGTCGGCCTGCCGGCCCTGGCCCATCCCGACGGTGCCTTTATGGCGGCGGTGTGGCGGGTACTGGAGATTTCCCTGGGGATCCTGTGTTCCACGTTGGTCAGTGCTGCGATCCTGCCGCAGACCAGCAGCGCCGCGATGCGCAACGCCTTGTACCAGCGCTTTGGCGTGTTCGCGCTGTTCGTCACCGATGGCCTGCGCGGGCGCAGCCAGCGTGAGGGGTTCGAGGCCAGCAACGTGCGCTTTATCGCCGAAGCGGTGGGCCTGGAAGGGTTGCGCAGTGTCACCGTGTTTGAAGACCCGCACATGCGTCGACGCAATGGCCGGCTCAGTCGCCTCAACAGCGAGTTCATGAGCATCACCACGCGCTTCAACGCCTTGCACCAATTGCTGGAGCGGTTGCGCACGGATGACGCGGACCATGTGGTCGCGGCAATCAAACCCGGCCTGCAAGACCTTGCCGAAGTGCTTGATGGCTTTTCCGGTCGTGCGCTCACCAGCCCAGATGCGGCGCGCCTGGTCAATCAGCTGAGCGCCTACAAGGACGGCCTGCCCGCCAAGGTTCGTAGCCTGCGTGCGAGCTTCCAGGAGCAAAACCCCAGCGAAGCCGAACAGCTGGATTTCCACACCGCTTACGAACTGCTTTACCGCTTCGTCGATGACCTGCACAACTACGCGCAAACCCACGCTTCCCTGGCAGACCACAGCCATGCCCGCGAGCAATGGGACGAAACCTTTATCCCGAAAACCAACTGGCTGGCCTGCGCCGCCTCGGGGATTCGCGCGTCGTTCATCCTGATCGTGCTCGGCAGCTATTGGGTGGCGACCGCCTGGCCCAGCGGCGCCACCATGACCCTGATCGCCGCCGCCACCGTGGGCCTGTCGGCCGCCACACCCAACCCCAAGCGCATGGCCTTCCAGATGGCTTGCGGCACGTTGATCGGCGCGCTGGTGGGCTTCGTCGAAATGTTCTTCGTGTTTCCCTGGATCGACGGCTTCCCGCTGCTGTGCGTGATGCTCGCCCCGGTGATCATCTTCGGCGCGTTTCTCGCCTCGCGCCCGCAGTACGCGGGTGTCGGGGTCGGCCTGCTGATCTTTTTCAGCACCGGCTCGGTGCCGGATAACCTCACGGTCTACAACCCCTATACCTTTATCAACGACTACATCGCCATGGTCATCGGCATGCTGGTGTGCGCCGCGGCGGGGGCGATCATCCTGCCGCCCAACAGCCGCTGGCTATGGCGCCGGCTGGAGCAGGACCTGCGTGAGCAAGTGGTGTATGCGATCAGCGGCAAGCTCAAGGGCCTGGCTTCGAGTTTCGAAAGCCGTACCCGCGACCTGCTGCACCAGGCCTACGGCCTTGCCGTCGGCCAGCCGCAGGTGCAACGCGATTTGCTGCGCTGGATGTTCGTGGTGCTGGAAGTCGGCCACGCGATCATCGAGCTGCGCAAGGAGCAGGCGATTTTGCCGGTGCACCCGGCGTACGCCGAATCCCAGCCCTGGCGCCAGGCGATCCGGGTGATGGGCCGCTCGCTGGTGCGGCTGTTCCTGCAACCCAGCGCGAGCAACCTGGAGCGTGGCCTGATTGCCGTCGACCATGCGATCAGCCGTGTGCAGGCCACCGACGAGCCCTTCGCCCCGCACTTCGACACCTCGGCGCTGCGCCGGGTGAAGAGTTACCTGCACTTTATCCGCACCTCGCTTTTGGACCCGCAATCCCCCTTGGCGGCCCTCAAAGGCGCCACGCAAGGAGCCCTGCATGCCTCGTGAAATCGCGTTCCACGGCGTCTACATGCCGACCATGACCCTGATGTTCTTGATCGCAGCCGCGCTCGCCTGGGCGTTGGATCGCTTCCTGGCCGGGTTCGACCTGTACCGTTTTTTCTGGCACCCGGCGTTGTTGCGCCTGAGCCTGTTCGTTTGCCTGTTCGGCGCCTTGGCGCTGACCGTCTACCGTTGAGAATGCCCCGATGAAAAAGTTTTTCAGCCTGCTCGCGACATTGCTGGTACTGGCCCTGGCGATCTGGATTGGCCGCACGCTGTGGGTGCATTACATGGAGACGCCCTGGACCCGTGACGGCCGTGTGCGCGCCGACATCATCAACGTGGCGGCCGATGTGACCGGTGAGGTGGTCGACGTCCCGGTACGTGATAACCAGCGGGTGAAAAAGGGCGACCTGCTCATGCAGATCGACCCCGAGCACTACCGCATCGCGGTCAAGCAGGCGCAATCGCTCGTCGCCTCCCGCAAAGCGACCTGGGAAATGCGCAAGGTCAACGCCCATCGCCGGGCTGACCTGGATGCGCTGGTGATCTCCAAGGAAAACCGCGACGACGCCAGCAATATTGCCGACGCCGCGCTGGCGGATTACCAGCATGCGTTGGCGCAACTGGAAGCGGCCGAACTCAACCTGAAACGCACCCAAGTGGTGGCGGCGGTGGACGGCTACGTCACCAACCTCAACGTGCACCGTGGCGACTACGCACGGATCGGTGAAGCCAAGATGGCCGTGGTGGATATGAACTCGTTCTGGGTTTACGGCTTCTTCGAAGAAACCAAACTGCCCCATATAAAAGTCGGTGATAAAGCCGATATGCAGTTGATGAGCGGCGAGACGTTGAAGGGCCACGTCGACAGTATCTCGCGCGGCATCTACGACCGCGACAACCCCGAGAGCCGCGAGTTGATCGCCGACGTGAACCCGACCTTCAACTGGGTGCGCCTGGCTCAGCGCGTGCCGGTGCGCATTCACATCGATGAGGTGCCGGAAGGCGTGTTGTTGGCGGCGGGTATTACCTGCACCGTCATCGTCAACCCAACGCAACATTAACACCGTGGGAGCGTCAGGCCTTGATAAAGGTCTCATGCAGATGGCGCCACAACAGCGCGCCACTGGCCTGTTTCTCGAACACCACCGTGGCGCGGCGATCGGTCTGGGTGCCGCTGTCATCGACCTGATGCTCACGGTAGGTCACCGTCGCCCCCCGCGCATGCCGGTCAATCCCGGCCATCTCGCTCAGGGTGATCTTCAACCCCGGGCGCATGCCGCCCAGGCGCGTGAACAACGCATTGACCCCGGCCGTGTTGACCCGTGTACCCGTGGCGGGCGCAATCATGCTGAACTCGGGTGAGAAGCGCGCCAGCAGATTTTGCAGCGTGCCCTCAGGCGCAACGCCGGCAAACCATTGCTCGATCTCGATGTGGGTCTGGATCACTTCTTCAAAAAAATCACTGTAGTCAATCATCGCTGGGGCTCGCTGGCAGGGTGAAGCAGTGTGCGGACTCTGGAAGCGTCCAGGCGCAGCACCGCAAAAAAAGGCAGCAGGGTCAGGGCTGCCGCCATCGTGAAGGTTATGGCGAAGGAATCCAAGGCTGACAGCACTGCACTGAGCACGGCGGCGCCCACGCAGAAACTCACTTGGCGGTTGATGTTCCACAAGGCGCTGGCGTGGCCCATGCGCTCGCCGGGGATATCGAGAAACGCCAATGTCTGCGCGGTGCTGCTGCACAGGCTGCCGCCCAGGCCCATCAAGAGATAAGCCGGCACGATCAGGGAGGGCGCGTTGAGCAACAGGATGCCGACGCATTGCAAAGCCATGCCGGCCAGCAGCAGCGGCGTTGGCCCGTAACGGTTGAACAGCTTCTTACTGAGGTAAATAGCCAGTGCCGAGGCCAGCGCCCAGGGCAGCATCAGCACGCCGGTCTGTGCCGCGTCATAGCCGAGGCCGCGCAGGTAGAGGATGGCGATGAGGCTGGTGCCGATGAATACGCCTGGGATGCACAGGTAGATCAGCATGGCGGTGCGCAACATCGGGCTGCGGGCCTGTTTGAAAATACTGCCCACATCCAAGGCAGGTCGGGCATTGGTGGGTGCTACGGGTTTTATCCACAACAGGGCCAGTAGCAACGTGATCAATGCCAAGGGCAAGTTGGCATAGAAAATCCAGCGCCAAGACATGCTGTCGACAATCAAGCCGCCCAGCGCCGGGGACAACGCCGGCACCAGCAAGGCCACCGACATCACCCGCGCCGTCAGCTGGCTGCGCTCGGCGGGCGGAAAATACCGGTAGGCCATCGCCTGGCCCACTGGGATCAACAACCCACCGCCCAACCCTTGCAGAAGGCGCCAACCGATCAGCGCCTCAATCGAACTCGCCTGGTCTACCCATAACGAGGCGCCGGCGAACAGCAGC
Organism: Pseudomonas lurida; assembly: GCF_002563895.1. NCBI lineage: Bacteria > Pseudomonadati > Pseudomonadota > Gammaproteobacteria > Pseudomonadales > Pseudomonadaceae > Pseudomonas > Pseudomonas lurida. Next base: position 1,130,731 of record NZ_PDJB01000001.1, read on the forward strand.
AAGCTGGCGGCAATCAAGCCGCGTTCACCCATCATCGCTGCCAACCACACGCTGAAGGGAATAATCAGGGTCAACCCGAGCATGTAGGCGTTGCTGACCCACGCCAGCTGCGTGACCGAGGCGTGCAGCTCACGGGCGATATCCGGGTAGGCGATCGTGGCGACGAACATGTTCACCAGGTCCAGGGCAAAGCCCAGCAAAAAGATCCAGGCGACTTTCGAGCGGTAGGTCATGGGCGCGATCCTGCGAGTGAGGCGGGCAGGGTAGGTGGCACGCAACGTTTGGGATACCTCGGTTTGCCTGCTAGTTTGTCAAAAATATTTTGACAAAGAGGCACGCAACCGATGGTCAGCCTGGACCGATTCGATACCTTCAAGGCCGTGGTCGAGGCCGGCTCGCTGACCGCTGCCGCCGACCTGCTGGGGCAGACCCGTGCCGTGGTCAGCTTCAACCTCAAGCGGCTGGAGGCCGAACTCGGCGTCACCTTGTTGACCCGTAACACCCGCCAACTGGCACTGACCGATGCGGGTGAGCGCTTCTACCGGCGTTGCACGCGCGTGCTCGAAGAGGCGCGGTTGGCGGTGGAAGAAGCGCGTTCGGAGCATGCCCAGCTCAAAGGGACATTGCGCATCACTACGACCGTGGAATACGCGTTGGCTGTGGTAGCGCCGGCGGTCGAGGCCTTCCGCCGCTTGCATCCCGACCTGAACATTCACTTATCCACCTCCTCGACCCATGCGGACCTGATCTCCGAGCGTTTTGACGTGGCGATTCGGTTGGGCAGCCTGCTGGATTCCAATCATCGCGCGGTGCAACTGTCCACGTTCGAGGTATTCGCCGTGGCGGCGCCCGCGTTTGTCGGGGCTGACACCCTGGATGCAGTGGAGCGATTGCCCAAGCTGGGGCACGGTCGCTTGGCGGAGCTGAGTGTGACCGACCCCGCAGGTGGCCAGCATCAATACCGCCCTGGCAATGCTTCGCTGGTGGCCGACAGCGCGGCGGTTCTCCAGGCCTTTGCCGTGCGCGGGCATGGCGTGGCAGTGTTGCCGCAATGGTTGGTGAAAGACGATCTGGAGGCCGGGAGGCTAGTGCGCCTGTTGCCGGACCATCGCTTCGCCCCGCAAGGGATCTATGCGATGTATCCGGACACCCGGCATTTGCCCCTGAAAGTGCGGGCGTTCATTGATTTCATGAAGGGCTAGAGCGAACCGGCCAGCCCGAAGCGTTTCTTCAGCACTTTTTCCAACAGCGCTTTGGGCAGCAACGCTGCCATTAACGGCAACGCTCGGCTGCCATTGCCCGAACGCAACAGCCGAGGTGGTTGCGCCTGTTGCACGGCTTTCAGCACCTGCGCCGCAAAGACGCTGGCCGGGGTCGGCTTGTGCTGCGAGGCCTGGCTGCGTGCACGAATGCCCTCGCGCAAGGGCCACCACGGCGACTGTTCATTGATCAACAGCTCTGCCTGGGCGCCGGCGTTTTTTGCGAAGTGGGTGTTGATGGCGCCCGGTTGCACTTCCATGACCCGCACGCCAAACGGTGCCAGTTCCATGCGCAACGCATCGCTCAGGGCGTGCACAGCCGCTTTCGATGCGCAGTAGGCGCCAGCGAAAGGGGTCACCAATACACCGGAAACGCTGCCGATATTCACCACCAGGCCTTTGCCGCGCCGCAGGGCCGGGAACAACGCCTGGGTCACGCCGACGATCGAGAACACGTTGGTTTCGAATTGGCGCTGCATCGCCTCGGTGCCGCCGTCGAGCAGCGGGCCCATGGCACCGTAGCCAGCGTTATTGATCAGTACATCCAGTTCGCCCCATTGCTCGGCCAGGTGCTGCAGGGCGGCGCTGTCGTTGACGTCCAGTTTCACGGCGTTGAAGCCGGCGGCGCTGAGGGTGGTGACGTCTTCTTCGCGACGGGCGCTGGCCCACACGTCATAGCCTGCCGCCTTGAATGCGTCGGCCAGGGCGCGGCCGATGCCACTGGAACAACCGGTGATGAGTACGTTGGGCATGGATCAATCCTTTGTCAGTCCGAGAAACTGCCTTGCAGGTGCTCGGCACGAAATTCCAGGGTTTGCGGGCGGTAGCCGGGGCGCAAGGGGGGTGTGGGCAGGCAGTCTTCCCAGGTGGCGGCGGCCTGCAGCTCGCCGGGGCCGCGATAGCGTGGGGCGGCGTAGACGTTGTCGGCCAGGTTGACCGAGTCGCCCGGTGCATAGGCGGCGACGCGCCAGCGCAGTTCGGTCAACGGTACGTCGTTGCCGTTGTTCAGGGTCAACTTCAGTGGGCGGTCCGCAGGGCATTCCTGTGGGGCGTAGGTGATGCGCAGCTCGAGGCGGGCCAATTGCGCGGCTTCGCGGTTGTCCAGCCATACCACCCAGGCGGCGACGCAACCCAGGCCGACGGCAGCCGCCAGCGAGACCGGCAGCGCCTTGGCCGGGTAGCGCAGCAGCAGGATCAACCAGGTGATGATCAGTAGGACGCCGAAGAACATGATGACAGTCTCGTGTGCGGGTAAAACATCCTACTCGCGGCATGGCCTTGATGCCTATCGCGGGCATGAGTTTTCGTCTGCGGGGGAACCGGATAACTCATTTTTCCCACAGAGCCAGCATAGGGACATGCAGATCATCCAGGAGGGTATCAACCGCGTTCTGATTATGTGAGACGAACTATGATTGCTTCAGCCCTTCTTGCGCCGGCTGCCACTTCCCTGATTGCGTCAGTGGTGACCTCTCTCGTCACGCCTGCGCCAGCGTCGACGCCAACCAACCCTCGAACCTCCAGCCAGGCGAATGCAGGGCGCCACACGCCTGTGCAGCCGCGCATGCAGAATCAAAGGCTGACCAGCCTGGGGCAAACGCTGCTGCAAGGGGCCGGGACGCTTTTCCCTACTGCGCGGTACAACCACAGCGAGCAAGCCAAAGGCGCGGGTTATATGGCGGGTGGCGCAGCGGCAGAAGGGATTGGGAAAAGGCTTGGCAGCAGTGGCGGCATGCTCACCAAGGCGTTTGGCGCCGCAATGGTCATGGGGGGCAGGGTTGCCCAGGAATATGGCCAGAACAAATATGACGGCGCTCGCAGTACCACCCAAAATACCGGCAGTTACAACGCCTATTCCCCGTCGGCCTGGGGGAACAAGTCGGCTTGACAGCTGATTGCCGTCGAATTGAAAAAGCCCCCACCCAACCCACTGCGGATAGGGGACGCAATGGGCTGGGCGAGGGCTTCTTGTACGACTGTTTTACTGCGCGATAGTTTTCACCGACACGCCACGTTCAACCGGGGTCGAGCGACCGTAGATATCTTCGAACCGCTCGATATCGTCTTCGCCCAAGTAGCTACCCGATTGCACTTCGATGATTTCCAACGGGATCTTGCCCGGGTTGCGCAGGCGGTGTACCGAGGCGATCGGGATGTAGGTGGACTGGTTCTCGGTGAGCAGGAACACATTCTCGTCACAGGTGACTTCGGCCGTGCCGCTGACCACGATCCAGTGTTCGGCACGGTGGTGGTGCATCTGCAGCGACAGGCATGCGCCCGGCTTGACCGAGATGTGCTTGACCTGGAAACGCCCGCCCATGTCCACCGAGTCGTAGGAGCCCCACGGACGGTAGACTTCGCAGTGGTTCTGGGTTTCGCTGCGGCCTTGGTCGTTGAGGGTCGAGACCATCTGCTTGACGCCCTGGACCTTGTCCTTGTGGGCAATCATCATCGCGTCCTTGGTTTCCACCACTACGATGTTGTCCAGGCCGATCACCGATACCAGCTTGCCGTTACCGTGGATCATGCAGTTGCGGCTGTCCTGGATCACCACGTCGCCCTTGCTGACGTTGCCGTTGACGTCTTTGTCGTTGACGGCCCACAGCGACGCCCAGCAACCCACGTCGCTCCAACCGGCACTCAGTGGCACCACGCAGGCACGCTGGGTTTTTTCCATCACGGCGTAGTCGATGGAGTTGTCCGGGCAGCAGGCGAAAGTGGCTTCGTCGAAGGTCACGGTGTCAGCGGTCTGCTCGCTGCGCTCCAGGGTCAGCAGGCAGGTGTCGTAGATGTCCGGGTCGTGCTTTTTCAGCTCTTCGAGGAAGCGGCTGGCGCGGAACAGGAACATGCCGCTGTTCCAGAAATAACCGCCGCTCTTGACGAACTCGACGGCGCGTTTTTCATTGGGTTTTTCCACGAACTGCTCGACGCGGCTCACGCCTTCGGGCAGCAGCGAATCATTGGTGGACTTGATGTAGCCGTAACCGGTTTCCGGACGAGTAGCCGGGACGCCGAACAGCACCATCTCGCCACGTTCAGCGGCCACAGTGGCCAGGGCCAGGGCGCGTTGCAGGGCTTTCTGGTCGTCGATCACGTGGTCGGCCGGCAGCACCAGCATCAGCTCATCACGGCCTTCATTGACCAGCATCATCGCCGTGAGGGCCACGGCCGGCGCGGTGTTGCGGCCGAATGGTTCCATCAGGATGCGTTGGCTTTCCAGCTTACGGGCGGCCAGTTGCTCGTTGACGATGAAACGGTGGTCCTTGTTGCAGACCACGATCGGGGTGTCCATGCCTTCGAACACCAGGCGCTCCAGGGTTTGCTGGAACAGCGTGTGTTCACCGGTCAGGGCCAGGAATTGTTTAGGGAACTGTTTACGGGAAAGCGGCCAAAGACGTGAGCCGCTACCACCGGAAAGGATTACTGGAATCATGGGTGTTTCTCCTTGAATCGATTTGGGTCAGAGCTACGAAGGTTTGTCGTTTCACTCTTGTTTTTGTCTCGGTCCGACCAGGCTCCTCGGTCCCTGTGGGCGCCGGGCTTGCCCGCGATGCAGACGACTCGGTTTGTCAGTTACACCGAGGTGATGCCATCGCAGGCAAGCCAGCTCTCATGGGGGAACGGAGCCAGGTCGAAAATGTAATCAGCGGGTCGACACAGGGCGTTTCACCCACACTGGCGACAGGCTCGAGCCGGAACCGGTGACGTACAGCACCGCTGCCTCACCACGCTCCAGTGCTACCGGCTTCACGTCGCCGACTTTCTTGTCGCCGTCATACAGCGCCAGGCTGACTTTCACCGGGTTGATTTCGCGCTCGCCACGGCCTTTGGCAGCGACTGCCTTGACCACGTCGGTCTTGCCGTCAGCGGTTTTCAGGGTCAGGGCCTTGTCGCTGAGGTTCTGCACGCGTACCAGGGATTTCTGCTTGTTCTTGAACGGTGGTTCTTCGATCAGCTGTGGCTGGCCGCTGCCGCTGTTGACCAGGGTGTAGTAGTGGTCCGGTGCCAGTTTGACCGGTACGGTCTGGCTGCCGACCTTGGCGCTGTAGTCACCGCCGGGCATGAAGCTGAAATCGCTGCTGGCCAGGGGGGCAACGTCGCTCAGGTTGGTGGCACCGACGGTGGCGCTGACTTCCTGGTTGCTGGCGTTGTAGATGCGCACGAAGCTCGAGCCTTTTGGCGCGGTAGGGCCGTAGAGGGCGGCGTCGCCACCGGCGAAGGCGGACATCGAGACGAAGCTCAGGCCGGCCGCGATAGCCAGGGTTTTAGCGAGACGACGAGGAGTTGTGGTGAAAGTCATGTGAGTTACCTCTCTTTCAGTTTTGCGCCCGGTCGGGCGTCTCGGATTTTTGGTGTTTAACTGGGGTGTTGATTGCCATGTTCTGTTGGCGCGAACCGGCTTGTTTAAGCTGCGCAACCCACGCGGGGTCGGCATCACCGATTTCGTTGTTCACGGGCAGATAACGTTCAGGAAACTCCCAGATCAGCACCTGCGGCGGGCTGTTCTTGAAGTCATCGCTTTTCAGGTAGCTGAGCATCGGCAGGATCGGGCCGTGGCCGTCTTCGGCGTAGCTGACCACGTCGCTGCCCAGGGCTTGCTTGAGGGCGCCGACGAAGTTCCAGTTGGGGTTGGCGCTGTAGCTGGTGCCTACCAGTGCTACCGGGGTTTCGCTGTCGCTGAACAGCGCGTCGTCGCCTTTGGTTTCGGCCAAGTGCGTCACGCGTTTTTCCAGCGGCTCTTTCGGCGGCATGAGGTTTTCGAACAGTGGGTCCAGCGGCAGGAACAGACGCAAGTCGCCTTTGTGCGGCTCGGTCTTCTCGGCTTCGGTGACAAAGCGCTGCGGCTCGCCACTCAGCGGGGTCTTGTCGGCAATGGCCTTGGCCAACTGCTTGGCGGCGATTTCAGCGCCGTCCGGCGTCCAGTGGGTGTCGGTGCGCAGGAACACTTGCTTGCCGCCGAGCTTGGCCTGTTGCAACGGGCCGAGCAGGTCCGGGGCGATGATCTTGTCGGCCGCCACGCGGGCATGGAAGTCCTGGTACAGGTTGGCGTGAATGCTGGCGGGTTTCACCTCACCCAGGTGCTCCGGGTACAGGCGCACCTTGGCCGGCACGATCGCCATCACCAGTTGAATACCCTGGGCCTTGAGTTTCTGGCGCACGCCTTCGACCAGCGCGTAGTTGCCTTCAAGGTTCTGGTCTTCGTTGACGGCGGGGTTGAACTCCTCGTCGCTGTACAGCCAGTGATCGCGGCCTAGCACCACGCCGGGACGGCCCTCATTGAACAGCTTGTAGTCCAGCGCCGCCCACAGGTTGGTGCCGATACGCTTGATCGGGAACTGGTCGTCGTAGTGCGTCTCGACGGCCTTGGTCCAGCGACCGTTGAGCACCGTCGCGTCGGCATTGGTGCTGAAGCCGAAGAAACTGCGCAGCGACCAGGCGCCCAGGGCCAGCAGCACCACCAGGAACAGGCCGATATAGAGGACGCGGAATGAACGGGTCATGGTCGGCTCCCTCAGAATTGGAAGTAAAGGAACGGCGAGAAACTCTGCGCCGACAGTTTGAGAATCGACGCCACGAACAGCAGCAGCACCGCAGCGCGCATGGCGTAGCGTGGCCAGTCAGCGGTCCAGTAGGCCGGTTGCACGGCGGCATCCTGGCCAACGGTGAAGCCTGGCTCGTGGATGCTGCCTGGGTTGTCGCCCGGCACGGCCTTGATCAGGCTCGGGTCGGCCGGCTTGGTTTTTTCCGCAGGGCGATTGGTGTAGAAATCGCGCAGGCCGAAGAACGCCAGCGTTGCGTAGGCCACCACCAGGGTCGCCACTTGCAGGCCAGTGAGGTTGGCGCGGTTGAGTTCCGACAGCGACCACTCGCCAAAGCTGAACATCGCGCCGTACATACGGCCGGCGACATGCAGGTTTTCGGCGCGGAAGATGACCCAGCCCATCACCACCAGCAAGAAGGTGAAGGCCCAGCGCAAGACGTTGAAGCTGCGCGGCGCGGTATTGAGGCCGATGGCTTTTTCAATCGCCAGCCACATGCCGTGCCAGGCACCCCACACGATGTAGGTGATGTTCGCCCCGTGCCACAGGCCACCGAGCAGCATGGTCAGGAACAGGTTGCGGTAAGTGGTCAGCGTGCCTTTGCGGTTGCCGCCCAGGGTGATGTACAGGTAGTCACGCAGCCAGGTGGACAGGCTGATGTGCCAGCGACGCCAGAACTCGGTGATCGACTGGCTGATGTACGGCTGCTTGAAGTTTTCCATGAAGCGGAAACCCATCATCAAGCCCAGGCCGATCGCCATGTCGCTGTAGCCGGAGAAGTCGAAGTACAACTGCGCGGTGTAGGCCAGCGCCCCGAGCCAGGCATCGCCGGTGGTGGGGTTTTGCAGGGCGAAGCAATGGTCGGCCACCACCGCCAGCGTATCGGCAATGAAGACCTTCTTGATGAAGCCCTGCATGAACCGCGTGCAGCCCTCGGAGAATTTGTCGAGGGTGTGCGTACGGTTGTTGAACTGGTCGGCCAGGTCGCGGAAACGCAGCACCGGGCCGGCAATCAGGTGCGGGAAGATCGCCACGAACGCTGCAAAGTCGATGAGGTTGCGAGTCGCTGGGGTATCGCCCCGGTACACGTCGATGATGTAGCTGATGGACTCGAAGATGTAGAACGAGATCCCGATCGGCAACAGCACGTGAGTCAGGATGAATGGCTCCAGGCCGGCCGACTTCATCATCAGGTTGATGCTGTCGACGCCGAAGTTGGCGTACTTGAAGTAGCCCAGGATGCACAGGTCGACCGCCACGCCCAACAGCAGCCAGCGTTGAGCCGGCTTGGTGCGCACGCCGGCTGCACCGACCTTGAGGCCGATCCAGTAGTTCCACAGCGTCACAGCGGCGAACAGCGCCAGGAAGTCCACTCGCCACCAGGCGTAGAACACGTAACTGGCAATCAGCAGCAGCAGATTGCGATAGCGTTGCCCGCTCAAGTAGTACAAGCCGAGAAAGATCGGCAAGAACAGAAACAGGAACACATTGGACGAGAAAACCATCCCGATCTCTCCATGTTTAACCAACAGTCAAGGGCCAGAGCCCCCCCAAACCCCCCCACGATTTCGCGAGGGGGCGGTACTACATTCCTACTGACGAAACCGGCTCAAACTGTGGGAGCTGGCGTGCTCGCTCCCCCATTTGAAGTGCGTTTCGTCAACTGCCTTTGTTGCCCTTTTCATGCGTCGGGTCGTAGACCTTGGTCAGGTCGCCCCCGAGACGGAAGGTCTTGAACGGCTGCATCCCGTGCTTGCGCTCGATGACATCCGGGGCGCAGGTGTAGAGGGTGCAGAAGGGTTCCAGCCAGGCGAATTTCATGTCCTGCTTCAAGTCCTTCATGTCCTGCTCCTTGCCGTTCTTCTGCTCGAAGATCTCCGGGTCCTTGACCCCAGCGAGCACTTTGTCGCCCAGGCGCTTGAGCGCGCTGTTGTTTTCCTGGCGCAGGTCCACACCGTTGACCAGGGCAAAACTGGCGATCATCGACAGCGGGGGCAGGGCGTAGTTGTGGTACGACAAGGCCCGTTGCTGGCGCTTCAATTCGTTCGGCAAGAAGCCTTGGTCGTCGACCTGGTTCGCGCCGACCTTGTATTCCTTCACGGCCCAATCGAACAGGTCGCGACGGTTGGTGGCGACGGACGTTGCCATCACCGACCAGGCGGCCCAGTAAGAGTGGTTGTTGGTTTTTTCCAACGGCAGGTTGTCCCAGTCGCTCACCACCTGGTCAGCCAGTTTGTTGAACCAGGCTTCGATCAGTTGTGATTCCTGCTGGTGGTTGGCCAGCGGGCGCGATTCGGAGAACTTCAAGCGAACATAGGCCGACGCCATGCTGCCCAGCGCCCATTTGCGCATGGACTTGCCGGTGTGGTTGAAGTCCTTGGACATCAACGCATCCGCCTTGGCCCAGCTGGTCAGCCAGTTGAGCGTGCATTCCAACTGCTCCGGACGACCGTCGCGCATGAACTGCATCACGCGCTTGCTGGTGTCTTTTTCCAGCTTGGTGATGTCGGCGGTGCTGTCGCGAAAGGCTTTTTCCGACTGCACATTCAGGGTGGAACGGGCCTTGTCCGAACCTTCGTACTTGCTGCGAAATTGCAGCGAGCCGGTGTACGGCGCCGGCATGGCGTCGCAGTCATTCTTGAAGTCGCCGGTCTTGAACGCTTCCACGGGGGCGAAATAGCCCTGGGGTGGACGCAGTGGCGCGGCGGCGTTGACTGAGCCGGCGAACATCGCCAGGCCCAGCAGCGTTGGAATCAATAACTTCTGCATAGGTAACCTCATTGCCCGAGCGACGCAGTCTTCTGACCGCTGCTAGGGAACACGTTGCGTGTGCAAATTTTCGCTTCGACTTTCTGCGCTGCAGCGCCCGCTTCGGGACCCTGCACTTCCACGGCCAGCAAGTTCTGCGAGGCCCAGTCTTCATCGGTGCGCAGTTCAAAGGCGAAACGCCCGTCTGTATCGGATGTTTCGGGTTTCTCGATCTTGATGTCCTCGTGGCGACCGTTCATGTACCAGAGGGTGGCTTGCAGGGTTTTCACCGACGGGTCGGCGAAGCGGATATCAACCTGATGGTTGGCGTTGCGCAGGTCTTTGTTCGAACTGTTAACCAGCAATTCGTTCTTGCCGGGTTTCAATGTCGTGCTGGCTGTCATCTGTGCGGTCTTGCCTTCGCAGCCGTTGTCGAGCAAGGCCATCATCTGGCGGTAGATGGTCTCCTGGTCGAGGCGATACAGCGGCGAGAATTCCCAGATCAGGATCTTCGGCGGGGTCTTCTGGAACTCATCGCTGCCCAGGTACTGGATCATCGAACCTTCCAGGCCACCGCCGGGGAAGGCGACGTTGAGGATGTCTGCACCGATTTCCTGTTCGAGGAAGCCGGCGAAGTTGTAGTTCTTGCCGCTGTGGCTGGTGCCCACCAGGGTGATCTGCGGGTTGCCCGAATCGCCGAACAGGTCGCCGTCGCCCGCTTCGCCCTTGGGCTCGGTGGTGAACTGGTCCATGTACTGGATCGCGTAGCTGGTGCCGCACAGTTGCCCGGCCATGTTGTGCAGGGTGCCGGTCTTGCCCATGCGCCCGGAGCGCTTGGTTTCGAATTCACGCTGCGGGATGCCCGCAAACTCAGGCATTGCACGCACTTTGGCACCGACGATTTTCGCCGTGCGCTGGGCACCATATGGGGTCCAGTGCTGGTCGCCACGGAAGTAGAAATCGTGGGCCGGCAGTTCATCCGGCAGTTGCTCGTTGGTCAACGGTGACAGGTCCGGCACCACGTAGCCCATCTTGGCGAAACGGCCGAGCATGGTCTTGTAGTTGCCCAGGGCCTTGTCGAAATCGAACTTGGCTTTCTCTTCCGGGTTGAGCTTGTTGCGGTTCACCAGGCCACGGGTCGGCTGGTAGACCACCACCAGTTCCACACCCTTGGCCTTGAACGCATCGTGCAGTTGTTGCATGCGCTTGTAGCCGGCCGGCGTGGTATCGAATTCGGTACGCAGGTCTTCCTGGGTACGGAACAGCCAGTCGCCCTGGGCTTGCACCAGGGTGGTGAAGTTCTGCTGGTAGCGCGTGGTGTAGTTCTTCGCATCGTGGGCGGCCGGGCACAGGCTGCAGCATGGCTCGGCGGTGAAGGTCGGTGCCTTCACATCGTCGGCGCGTACGCCCTGGCTGGCCGCGAGCAGGCCGAGGGTCAGACCCGAGAGGCTCAGCAGTTTGATCATGTGTGGGTGCATAAGGGTCATCCTCAGTCCTGCAATTCGGTCTGGCGTTCGACAGGGTCGATCAGCACGGCTTTCTGCTGGCGCACCAGCAGGTCGAGAATCTCTTCCTGGCGATCGCCCAGCACGCCGTTGAAGCTGATGCCGCTGGATTTGGTCGGCGCCAGCATCGACACGCGGTACAACTCGACACTCAACGGCGAGTCGATGGACAGCGGGCCACTGCCGTTACCCGCCAGTTCACCGCCGACCACGATCAGCGAGACCTTGGCGTCGAACGGGTCGAGGGCGATGTCGCGGTCGGTGTCGGTCAGGTCCTTGATGTGGCCGTAGAGGCCGGTGAGGCCGTTGGCCATGGAGGTGTTTTCGTACAGCTTGATGTTCACGCTGTTACGCACGCGGATACCGTGGCGACGGTTGGCAATCACCTTGTTGCCCCACAGCAGGTTGTCACCGCTCTCATAGAGCGTGATGCCGTCGGTGTGGTTACGATAAAACTCGTTGTCGGCCACGATGTTGTTGACGCTGTTACGGTCGAGCACCAGGCCCGAGAGCTTGTTGTCGAAGCTGCGGTTGTTGAAGATGAAGCTGTCGTTCACTTCCCGGGAGATGATGATGCCGTGCTTCTTCTTGGTGCCGTAGACGGTGTTGTCCGCGATGATCAGGCCGTGGGAACGGTCGTGGGGGTCAATGCCGTAGACGATGTTGTCCTTGTAGGTATTACCCTTGATCACAAAGCCCGTGGTCTCGTAGCAGTAGAAGCCGTACCACATGTCCGAGAACTCGGAGTCGATGATCCAGCCGGTCGGCTCGGGACGCTTGAGGACCTTGGCCATGTTTGGCGTGTACTGGGAAATACTCACCCCGTACGACTTACTGTTGGCGTAGCCGAAACTGGCCATCTTGGTGTTGGAGATGTAGGTCTGCGTACCGCCCCAGGCCAGCAGGAACGGGCGGAACTCCTTGGGCGACTTGAACAGCGCAGGGCCCTTGGCCTTTTCGTTCCAGCCGGTGACTTTGGTGTCACGCACGAACAGTTGGCCGTCGTTGATCAGGAACGAACCGGCTTCCTGGGACAAGCGCAGCTCCTGGGTTTTCTTGTCAATTTCCAGGATGCCCTTACGCCCAACCACGATCGGCAACTTCGCCAGGAACACACCCGGCGAGGTTTCGCTCAGGTACTGCTTGGGCACCTTGCCCAGCAAGTCCTTGAGGTTCATGTAGCCGTCGTCGACAAAGATCGCCTGGGGAATGCCGTGCTGGCGCACCACCCATTCGGCCATCTTGTTGTCACCGCCGATGAAGTCCTTGAGGGCGTCTTCCTGCATCATGCGACGGATGCTGATCTTGCCCGGCTTGGTGCGCACGATCTTCTTTTCCATCGCCGCGTCGGTGTAGCCGGACAGGTCCGGCAGGGCCGGCTTGGCCATTTCCAGCGGCGCGGTCGGCGGGCTGGAGATGGTGTAGGTCTTGGCCTGTTGCAGCTCCTTGGCGATGGTCGGCGCTTTAGCCTGCGGCGCGACATCGGCCATGGCAGCAGCGCTGGCCAGCAGCATCGCTGCCGCCAGCATGGCCGAGCCTTTGAGGGCTTGAGGGTTCATTGCGCAGGCTCCCATCAGAACTTCCAAATCACGTCGACAAACGCGCGATGCATGTACGAGTCAACCTGGCTGCCATAGGCGTCGCCCGGCTTGAACACACCTGCACGGAAACGCACCAGGGCCGATGGCTCGTCGATCGACTGGCTGAGCGCAGCCGGCAACAGGCCGGTCTTGAAGTACTTGGTGACCACCAGGTCCATCTCCTGGCCCAGGTCTTTCTTGCCGTCTTCAAGCGGCAGGGAAGTGCTGGACAGGATCGCGCCGGTCACGTCATCGGTGTTGTTCTGCACGGCATCGATGCCGTTGCTGCCCACCGGCTTGTTGCCGTCGACGCGCCAGAACTTGTGGTACACCAGGCTGGCGTCGTAGTCCTCGCGCAGCTGCCAGGAACCGAACAGGCTCATCGACTGCATGTTGTTCATCTCGCCGCGGAACGCTTCGCCGAAACGGTGCACGCGGGACTGGGTGCCGGTCCAGTTCGAACGGTTGCTTTGCAGGCCGTTCTGCTCGTACTCGGCGCTGGCGCGGGAGTAGGCCGCACCGACTTGCCATTGCGGGTCCAGGCGCAGGCGGATGCCCAGGTCGGTGGCCCAGCCATTCACGTCGTCGCTGCGCTTGGCCGTGGTCGGGCGGGTGCCGTCGGCGTTCAAGGCGTTGACCGTGTCGCGGTCGCCCTGCACGCCGGTAATGCTCGCCCAGTAGTTGACGGTGTTGGTGTTGCGCCAGTTGTAGGCATCGCTGTTGGCTTCGATACCGAGCCAGGTCAGATCGCCGTTCTCGCGCTTGTCCAGCGAGTCAGTGGCCACGCCTGGTTCCGGGTAGTCGAGCTTGCCGTCGTCATGGGTGTGGTGCGCGCGCAGGCCGATCCACTGGCCTGGGGTCCACTGATAGGCGGCGTCGGCATAGAGGTGCTGACGGTCCTTGTCCTTGGGCGACAGTTCCTTGAGGTCGGTGCGGTATTCGCTGAAGCGTTCAGCGACACCGACGTTGGCCTTGAGCAGGGTGGTGTCGAAGGTCCAGTTGAGTGCTTCGATGTTGGTGTCGCGCCATTGGCCGTCGTCATTGCGCAGGCGCTGGCGACCCAGCTTGAGGATCTCGCCTGGGTAAGGCGTGAAGCCGCTGTAGCCGACCCAGAACTCGCGCATGGCCAGGTAATTTTTCTTGGTCTTGCGATCGTCGTTGGTGGTCTGCTGGTTTTCGTCATCCGCCGACTGTTGCAGGGTGTCGGTCTCGATGATGTCGCTCGACACCACCGCCTGGCCCATGGCGTAGGCGCTCCAGTTGCCGCTTTCACCGTAGATCCACGGGCGCAGGTCGAGGCCGATACCGTTGACGTCACCGCCTTTTTGCGTGCCGAGGTCGCGGTCATCTTCGGACTGCGCGGTGGCTTTCACTTCCAGGCCGAAGTTCTTGGCTTCGGTCAGCGCGGCCAGGGTCGGGCACGACCACAGCAGGGCAAAGGTCAGGCCGATGCCGGCCTTGACGAATGGGTTGAGCTTCATAGGGATTCCTCGCCGTCTTCTTCTTCCAGGGCGTGCAGTTGCAGCGTGCTCTGGGCCAGGGTGCCGCGTGCGGCCAGTTCCTGTTGCACCAGGCGTTGGCCTTGGGCGCGTTGCTCCGGAGTGAGCGGGGTTTCGAGCTGCGTGGCCAAGTCATTGGCCTCTGGCGTGTCCTGGGCTTTAGCCAATTGGCTGAAGACATAGGCATTCAACGGGTCGGGCTTGGTGCCCTTGCCTTGGGAAAACAACTGGGCGATGGCGAAGTCGGCGCTGTTCTGGCCGTTGCGCGCAGCGGTCAGCAAATGGTCCAGGGCTTTTTGCGGGTAGACCTTGCCCAGGTAGCCGCGGCGGTAGATCTGGCCGAGGTAGTAATCGGCGGCGACTTCCTTGCCCACGGCTTTTTCGAAGTGTGCTTCGGCGGCCTTGGCATCGGCAGGCACCCACTTGCCTTCGTAGTAGAGCTTGCCCAGCAACAGCTCGGCGCGCGGCTGATCGGCGGCGCGGCCATTGTCCAGGTACTTCATCATCTGGTCGATGTCGCCCAGTTCAGGGAAGTCGTAGAGCAGTTGTGCCAGGCTGACCCACGACGCCGGGTAGCCGGGGGCGATCTTTTCCAGCAGCGCCTGGGCGGTTTTTTCGTCGGTCTTGCCCAGCGAGGCATCACCCAATACGCGAGCTACGCTGTCGACGCGCTGTGCAGTGACGGTGCCACGGCTGTAGCCGGCTTCCATCTGCTTGAGCAACTCGGCCTGTTTTTCCGGCTCGGCTTTTTTCTGGTAGACCGTGGCCAGCTCGACATAGCAGATATCGGTGGTGTTCAGCGCGGCCTTGCAGATGCGCTCCACGTCATCCAGGTGCTGGTCGTAGGTGTCCTGGGTGCGATACAGCAGCACTTGGGCCAGGCCCGCCTCCGGGTAACCGGAGGCCTGCCATTGGCTGATCTGCTGCTGGGCATTCACGTCCGGGAAGCTGTGCGGGTACTGCAGGTACAGCATCGCCAGTGGGATCAGGGTGTTGCCTTCGCCATTGGCAAAGGCTTTTTTCAGCAGGCCTTCGGCCTCATGGTGTTCGGCTTCGGTGCTGCCAGGCTTGGCCACCAGCAGGCGACCCAGGCGGGCCTGGGCGCGCGGCGAGGTGTCCGCCGCCGCACGGTAGGTGGCTTCAGCCTGTTTGATTTGCGCCGGATCGCGGGTGCCTACCTGGATGTCGGCCAGGCCCACCTGGGCCTCGCTGTAACCCAGGTCTGCCAGCTGCTGGTAATTCTGCTGGGCGGTGACGGTATCGCCACGCTTGAGCGCTTCATTGGCCAGGCGTTGGTCGGGCAGGCCGGCGCAACCGGCGAGGGCGATGGCCAGCGCCAGGGGCACCGGCAGGTTTCGAAGGGCGCTCATGATTAAAGACCCGAAGCCATGGCTTTATCGATCAGCCAGTTCAGGGACGGGCCACGGTCGCTGGTCACTTCCACCGGGCGGCCGGCGTAGGTGGTATCCAGCGGCGCATCAGGCTTGATCTGTACGCGGATGTCGGAAGACAGGTCGGCGCTGTTCAGGCTGGTGCTGCTGACGATGGTGCCGGTGCGAACCTGTTCTTCGTCGGCCACCTGGAAGCTCACCGGTGTACCTGGGCGGACGTCACCGAACTGGCGATAGGTGAAGCGCGCTTCAACATTGGCCAGGCTGCCACGGGGTACCAGTTGGAAGATCACATCGCCTTTGTTGGCGTACTGGCCGTCAGCGACCATTTGCTGGGTCACCACGCAATCGCATGGCGACGTCAGCGTACCGGTCATTTGCTTGCCGAACAGCTCCTCGACCTTGGCCGGTTGCAGTTGGTCTTCGTCCAAATGGCCCTTGAGCACATCGAGCATGCTGGTGCTGAAGGTCGCCAGTGGTGCGCCCTTGGCGGCAATTGCGTCGCCTTTGAGCAGGCTTTGCACGGTGCCGTCGCGTGGCATGGTCACGTTCATGCCCGGTACGCTGACGATGCCCGCCTGGGCGTGGCTGACGAAGTACATGCCGTAGATCGACTTGAAGACAAAACCGAACGCGGCGAGGCCGACCAGGAAGATTGCCAGGCTGAACGTCACGGCGCGCAGGCGACCGAAGGCGCTCATGTTGCTGCCGCTGTCCTTGACCTTGCGCGCTTTGGTGAAGTTGTCACGTTGCAGCGTCGCCAGCACGTCGCCCATGGTGACGATGTCACCCGACAGGTGCGAAGTGATCAGGTGGCGCAGGGTGGAAATGTCCTGCTGTTCCAGGTTCTGGAACTGGCAACCGGTGCGGCCGCTCTGGCGGTCGTAGGAGCGGATCTGCAGTTCCACGTCCATGGCCAGGCCGAGGTTGTCGATGACGAATTGCAGGCGACCCTTGTGCACTTCACCCACGGTCAACGGCTGGGTGGCGGTGAACGCCAGGCCGCCAGCGGACAGGTCGATCACCCGCGCTTCGGTCTGGGTGCGGTCGGTGTTGAAGAAGCGCAGCTTGGCCGGGATCTTGACCCGGGCATGTTGGCGCTGGGCTTCGGACTCGTGGACAACGTTGGCGTTTACTTGGCTATTCATGGTGTGTAGTTCCTAGTTAATTCAGGCTTGGCAGGGTCAGACCATCATCAGCAACACGGCGACGAAAATGCTGCCGGCGGAGAAGGTCATGGTCCGAGACGACCAGGTGTTGAACCAACGTTGAAAGCTGGCCAAATCGCGGGTCAGTTTGGTGTCCTGGCGGGTCCAGGACTGTTGATCAAGGCGGAAGAACACGTAGATCTTCACCAGCGCGCCCATGATCTGGTTGTAATAGAGAATCACCGGGTACGCCGGGCCGATCTTGTGGCCGGAGCACGACAGCAGCAGGGTCAGGATCAGGCGGGTGATGCCGATCCACAGCAGATACGCGAGGATGAACGCGCCGCCGTACTTGAAGGTGGCGATGATCGCCACGGTCAGGCCGAGCAGGGAGGTCCACATCGACACACGCTGGTCGAACAACACGATGCTGGTGAACAGGCCCAACCGGCGCATACCCAGGCCCAGGGCGCGGGAGTTCTGGCGCAGGTTGTTGCCGTACCAGCGGAACATCAGCTTGCGGCTGGCCTTGATGAAGCTCTTTTCCGGCGGGTGTTCCACGGTGTGGATCGCGGCGTCCGGCACGTAGAAGGTGTCGTAGCCCAGGCGCATCAGGCTGAACCAGCTGGACTTGTCATCGCCGGTCAAAAACTTGAAGCGGCCCAGGCGCCAGTGTTGCAGCGAGTCGCTTTCCACGTCGGCGATAAAGCCCGGGTCGGTCACGACATTGGCGCGGAACACCGACATACGACCGGTCATGGTCAGTACGCGCTTGGACAGGGCCATGGAGCACATGTTGATGTGGCGCTGGGCGAAGCGCAGCTTGTGCCACTCGCTCATGATGTAGCCGCCGCGCACTTCGCAGAACTCGTTGGTGGTCAGGCCACCGACGTTGCCGAACAACTGGAACCACGGCACGGTCTTGCGTACCACGCCTTCGGCCAGCACGGTGTCGCCATCGATCACCGCAACTACCGCACGTTCATCCGGCAGGTGGCGGGAGATGGCGCGGAACCCGAAGGCCAGGCCGTCGCGCTTGCCGGTACCGGCGATGCGCACGAAGTCGAGCTTCACGTGTTCCGGTGGGTTCATGCGTTCCCACAGGCTTTTCACCAGCAGTTCATCGGACATTTCCACCAGCGAGCAGACTACGGTGGTGGGGAAGCCGCATTCGATGGCTTCACGGATGACTGAGCTGTAGACCTGCGCGGTGGTCAGCGCGTCGATACGGAAGCTGGTGACCATCAGGAACACATGGGATGGGTCGGCAGCCTTGCCCAGCTTGCGTACTTTGCGGCGCAGGTGCGGGTAGACCACATACAGGAACAGCATGCCGCGAAAGAAATGCGTAGCACCCATCGAGTAGCGCCAGATGCCGACGGCGCCAATCAGGAAAATAAAATTCTTCGACTCGGAGTCGAACGTACTCGCCGGCAAGAGCAGGGCGAGTCCCATCAGCAGGCTCAGAAAGAACAGCCAGCCGGCGGATTGGAGCAGTACGTGTTTTAACTTGGACATAAGCGTCATCCGAAGGTGAAGAAGGCTCCAGGCTGCAAGCGCTGGGGATTGGTACGCTTGCAGCCCGGAACTTGCCGTTGCTGTTACCAGCAAATGCCTTCGGTGCGGCCGCTGACGCTGGTGGCCTTGGACATGAAGCCCACCAGGTCGACCACTTGCTTGCCGTGCGGTGCGTTATGCGCCAGGGCACGGAACTTCTCATCGCGGTTGCCCAGGATGATCACGTCGGAGTTGTTGATCACGTCGTCGAAGTTCGAGTTGAGCAGGGACGACACGTGCGGGATCTTGCCTTCGATGTAGTCTTTGTTCGCGCCGTGAACACGGGCGTACTCGACGTTGCTGTCGTAGATGCTCAGGTCGTAGCCCTTGCCGATCAGCATTTCGGCCAGCTCTACCAGCGGGCTTTCACGCAGGTCATCGGTGCCGGCCTTGAAGCTCAGGCCCAGCAGCGCGACTTTGCGTTTGTCGTGGCTGGAAACGATGTCGAAGGCGTTCTGTACCTGGGATTCGTTGCTGCGCATCAGCGAGTTGAGCAGCGGCGCTTCCACGTCCAGGGAGCTGGCGCGGTAGGTGAGGGCGCGCACGTCCTTGGGCAGGCAAGAACCACCGAAGGCGAAGCCTGGGCGCATGTAGTACTGGGACAGGTTGAGGGTCTTGTCCTGGCAGACCACTTCCATCACTTCGCGACCGTCGACGCCGACAGCCTTGGCGATGTTGCCGATCTCGTTGGCGAAGGTGACTTTGGTGGCGTGCCATACGTTGCAGGTGTACTTGATCATCTCGGCAACGGCGATGTCCTTGCGGATGATCGGCGCGTCGAGTTCTTCGTACAGGGATTGCAGGACATCGCCGGAGGCTTTGTCGAATTCGCCGATGACGGTCATCGGTGGCAGGTCGTAGTCGGCAATGGCGGTGGATTCACGCAGGAATTCAGGGTTGACCGCAACGCCGAAGTCGACACCGGCTTTTTTGCCCGAGCAGTCTTCCAGAATCGGGATCACCACGTTAGCGACGGTGCCTGGCAGGACGGTGCTGCGCACGACCACGGTGTGGCGGGTAGCTTTGTCACGCAGGACCAGACCGATTTCGCGGCATACCGCTTCGATGTAGTCCAGTTCCAGGTCGCCGTTTTTCTTGCTCGGCGTACCGACGCAAATCATCGACAGGTCGGTGTCTCGGATGGCTTCGGCGAAGTTGGTCGTGCCGCGCAGTCGGCCGGTTTCGATACCCTGGCTCAACAGCTCGCCCAGACCTGGTTCAACGATTGGCGATTTGCCCGCATTGATCAGGTCAATCTTGTCCTTGGAGATGTCTACGCCGACCACGTCGTGGCCACGGGCAGACAGGCAACCGGCACATACCGCGCCAACGTAACCGAGACCAAATATGCTGATGCGCATCGCATTTACCTCTTTGTCATTGAAGACGTTCATAATCATGCCAATAATTGGCCGGAGTTCATGTTTGCAAGCGTCACTGATGCCACGGAAGTTGAGCGAATAGACGCCGACTTACCGCGTACTGGCATGTTAAATAGTGAGTGACTAACTATTGCACTCAAGTTGTGCGCAACTTGGCCTTGTTATTGGGGCTTGCCCTGAAATGCAGCCAGCCTTCCTGGGAGAAGGGCTCGGCGCCAGTGCCGCATGGCTTTGATAGAGGCTGCAAGCCCTTAAATATCAATGCCTTGGGTTTTCTCACTGACCCATTAGGGTAAGCACAGCCTTGGCCTTATAGTTCGTGGCAATTGTTCCTTATCGCCGCTCTCAACTAATGGGTTTGTAATGTGACCACTGAGTCAAAGTTAATGTGACAACTTTGCTACTTCCCTGGGTCCGCCTTGTAAGTCATCTCCTACACAAGCAGAGAATTTCGTTACCGGTGGTATGAGCGGTGCTTTAGGACGAAGTTCCAGCCCGCTCATCCTGTTTACTGAAATTTTTTGAAATATTAGCCAAGATGGCACTAGTACTATATTGATAGCACTTGCTATTTGGGCCAGTAGTTATGGGGAGTTGGCACGCTGGGATAGTTTTTTGCCACTAGTGTTTTAAAAAAGTGGTGCCACTACGAAAAAAATCGACGAATGTCGAGTGAAAGAATTGTTAGAGAGGTGTCATGATATTTTTTGACGCCAAAATAATGACGTATATCTGTCAGCCGGGCGATGAAAACGTGGGCGCTGGCTTGCCTGCGAGGGCAGTGTTTCAGTCAGGATGGAGTCGACTGATGCACCGGCATCGCAGGCAAGCCAGCGCCCACGTTTTATATTCAGCGCGGCGACCGGCGGGCCGCTTTATTCCGGTGCGTGATCGCGCAGAAACACCAGGTTGTCCGGCTTCGACTGCTCGGCATTGAAGCGATAGCCCTGCACATCAAACGTTTTGAGTTTGGCCGGGTCATTGATCCGCTCTTGGATCACAAAGCGGCTCATCATGCCCCGCGCCTTCTTGGCGTAGAAACTGATGATCTTGTACTGGCCGTTCTTCAGGTCCTTGAACTCGGTGTTGATGATCCGCGCGTTCAGGGCGGTGCGCTTGACCGCAGAGAAGTACTCATTGGAGGCCAGGTTGAGCAGCACGTCGTCGCCTTGCTCAGCCAGCGCTTCGTTGAGCCACTCACTGATTCGCGTACCCCAGAAGGCGTACAGGTCCTTGCCACGGGCGTTGGGCAGCTTGGTGCCCATTTCCAGGCGGTACGGCATCATCAAGTCCAGGGGGCGCAGCAGGCCGTACAAGCCCGATAGCATGCGCAAGTGGTCCTGGGCGTAGGAGAAGTCGGCGTCGCTGAAGGTTTCGGCGTTCAGGCCGGTGTAGACGTCACCTTTGAACGCCAGCAGCGCCTGCTTGGCATTGGTTTGGTTGAATGCTGGGGTCCAGCTGCCGAAACGGGCGGCGTTGAGGCCGCCGATCTTGTCGGATACGTGCATCAATTCGCTGATTTGCGCCGGGCTGAGGGTACGCAGCTGCTCGATCAGCGCCTGGGAATGGTCCAGGTACTGCGGCTGGGTAAAGCGCTGGGTTACCGGCGG
Organism: Pseudomonas lurida; assembly: GCF_002563895.1. Taxonomy (NCBI): domain Bacteria; kingdom Pseudomonadati; phylum Pseudomonadota; class Gammaproteobacteria; order Pseudomonadales; family Pseudomonadaceae; genus Pseudomonas; species Pseudomonas lurida. The sequence continues at coordinate 1,151,950 of NZ_PDJB01000001.1, forward strand.
GGCCTCGAAGTCGAGGGTCTTGGCGGGGGAAATCACCATCAGCATGAAGTCGTCTCCTGTAAACGTGGAGGGGATTCTAGGGGGTTGGGCGGTTTGACTCCACCTATGATGGCGATAGGCGCGATCCGCTATGATGGCCGGTGACTCTGGAGAGGGAGACCCCGTGTGCGAATAGCACTTTTGTTGTCGGCTTGCTTGTTTTGCCTGAATGCACAGGCGGCGCCCGTGGATGTGGCCAGCCTGGACCGTGGCACCTGGCCGGAAAAACTCGGCAGCCCGGCGCTGTTCGATGTGGCCTCGCGCGCGGAAATTCTCATGTTCGCCCACAGCCTGCTGGCCAGTGAAAATCAGGATGAAGCTGCGCTCAAGCAGCGCCTGGGCCTGAAGATCATCAACTTGGCGGCCATTGACGACCTGCGTCGCCAGCTCTGGCAACGCCTGCTGGAGAACTACACCTTTGCCCAGCAGAGTTGCGAGGTCGATGCCTCGTTCTGCTACCTGGTGGAGAGCATGGACGACCTGCGCGAACAGGCCGGCAAGTTCGAAGTCAGCGAAGATTCCTTCTATATAGGCTGGGCGAACCCTAGCCATATCTTCCATGAGCGCTACCTGGACGAGCTGCTGCGCAAGGCCGCGCTGTTCCCGCAGATCAGCAGCGAAATCGCGCGTTTCGGCGACCATGAGCGAAACGGAGACGAATTCAACGATCGCCTGTTCCTGCTGACGTTCGACGGCGGCCCCGCCCCGGTCAGTGGCAACACCGACTGGCTCACCGACTACCTGCGCAAGCAGAAGATGAACGCGACCTTCTTCGCCCTCGGCAGCAGCCTGCAAACCCGCGTTGAACGCAGCGCTGTCGCCGATGTGCAGGCGCTGTACCAGGACCAGTGCGTGGGCACCCAGGGCTGGCAGTATCGCTCCCATAGCCATTGGGTGGATTGGCAGAGCTCAATCACCCGCAGTGCCTCGCTGGTGCAGAACCTGATGCCGGAAAACTATGTGCCGCTGTTCCGTCCGCCCTATGGCCAGCGCCGAGCGGACAGCCAGGGCTTTTTCCAGGCCCAGGGCCTGCAGGTGGCGTTGTGGGATATCGATTCCCAGGACGAGCCCGGCAAACTCAAGGCCGATGAGTCGGCGCAACGGGTGCTGACGTTGATGCTGCTGTGGCGCAAAGGCGTGATCGTGTTTCACGACACTCAGGACAAGGCGCGGGTCGCTTTGCCGATGTTGTTGCAGGCAACGGCACAGAGTGGTCTGGGTTGGCAGGACTGCCGAGAGGCTTTTCGCTGAAGTGCCCGGCCCTGTTGGACATGAGGCTTTTTAGGGGTGATTTTTCGCGACATTTCGATGCAGGCGGACTTCCGACTTTAACGGGGTACCTGGCACTCGGCTAGTGCTATTCGTCATCCTGAAAAATAAACTTCAAAAAAGCGTCAAAGTGCTTTTTCCTGTCATGGGTTTTGCGGTATTACGAAGTCAGATCGCCGAAACCTGCAGCACAGGTGGCGTCTTCCAAGACTCCTCATGTGGGCACTGCGCTTGACGTCACTCAGGTGCAGTCGGTGGTCGAATCGAGGCGCAGCACCGCTCAGGTATTGCGTCGACTGGCTCCCACAAAGGTGACCGAGTATGGATGATCATGGACGTAACCCTTCTTCCGACCAGCCAATCCTTTACGTGCTTGATACCAACGTATTGATCCACGATCCAAACGCACTGCTTAACTTCGAAGAACACCACGTCGCCATTCCGATGATCGTGCTTGAGGAGCTCGACAAACTCAAAAGCGGGCACCACAGCGTGGCTGCCGAATGCCGCCAGGCCATCCGCCTGATCGACAAGACCTTGGGCGAAGCATCGCCGGAGGACGTAGAGGTCGGTGTGCCGATCCAGCGCGGCAAAAGCGGGCCCAAGGGTTTGCTGTCGATTCTGATGAGCAAGCGCAGCGAGCCCAACAGCCTGCTGCCGGAAAACCTGAACGACAACAAAATCATCAACCAGTTGATCGACCTGCACGCGCGCGACAAGGACCTGCGCCTGGTGCTGGTGACCAAAGACATCAATATGCGCCTCAAGGCACGAGCGTGTGGGATCGCTGCCGAGGACTACAGTACCGACCAACTGGTCGACGACGTGTCGATGCTCTCCCGTGGTTATCACACGGTGACCGGCTCGTTCTGGGACCTGGTCAGCAAGGTCGAAACCCGTCAGGACCATGGCCGCACCTGGCACCAGGTGCAACTGATCGACAACCTGCCGGCCGTGCACATCAACGAATTCATCATCGACGAACAAGGCTTCGTAGGCTGGATCAAAGAGATCCAGGTCGACAAGCTGCTGATCCTCGACCTGCATCAGGAGCCCCTGTTGCACCAGGAAGCCTGGGGCCTGAAACCGCGTGACATCTACCAGAGCCTGGCGCTGTACGCGCTGCTCGACCCGGACATCCACCTGGTCAACCTGACAGGCGCCGCAGGCTCGGGTAAAACCATCCTCGCCCTGGCTGCCGCCATCGAACAGACCATGGTGACCAAGCGCTATCGCCGTATCATTGCCACCCGCAGCGTGCAGGGCCTGGACCAGGAGATCGGCTTCCTGCCCGGCACCGAAGCGGAAAAAATGGAGCCGTGGCTGGGGGCGATCACCGACAACCTCGAAGCCTTGCACATGGATGACGAAAACACCCATGGCAGCGTCGACTACATCCTCAGCAAAGTGCCGTTGCAGTTCAAATCCCTCAACTACATCCGAGGTCGCAGCTTCCAGCAAAGCCTGATCCTGATCGATGAATGCCAGAACCTGACCCCGCACCAGATGAAAACCATCATCACCCGTGCCGGTGCCGGTTCCAAAGTGGTGTGCCTGGGCAACCTGGCACAGATCGACACCCCTTACCTGTCCGCGACCAGCTCCGGGCTGACGTACCTGACGGAACGCTTCAAGGATTTCCCGAACGGCGTGCACATTGCGCTGCAAGGGGTGCCTCGTTCGATCCTGGCTGAATACGCCGAGTCTCACCTGTAACCACTGAACGGTAGGAGCCGGTTTGTGTGGACGCTGGCTTGCCTGCGATAGCCTCACCGCGGTGTAACGGATACACCGCGGTGCCTGCATCACGGGCAAGCCCGGCTCCCACACAAGCCGGCTTCCACTTTTAGTCAGCGTTGGGTTTACAATCGATGCTCCTGATCAGGAGTATCCCTGTGCTGACTCATCTCGATTCCCAAGGTCGCGCCCATATGGTCGACGTCACCGACAAGTCCGTGACGTTCCGTGAGGCGGTGGCCGAAGCGCGCGTGCGCATGCTGCCCGAGACCCTGAAAATGATTGTCGACGGCGCCCATCCCAAGGGCGACGTGTTTGCCGTGGCCCGCATTGCGGGGATCCAGGCGGCAAAAAAAACCAGCGACCTGATCCCCCTGTGCCACCCGCTGATGCTCACGGGCGTCAAGGTCGAGCTGCGCGCCGATGGCGTGGACGCGGTGCATATCCTGGCGCGCTGCAAACTCTCCGGCCAGACCGGCGTGGAGATGGAGGCCCTCACCGCTGCGAGCGTCGCGGCATTGACGATCTACGACATGTGTAAAGCCGTGGACCGTGGCATGACCATCGAAAGCATCCGCCTGCTGGAAAAGCTCGGTGGTAAAAGCGGGCACTTCAAGGCGGACCAGGCATGAGCATCACGGTATTGTTTTTTGCGCGTTACGCCGAGGCGGTGGGCTTTGACTCGCTGGAAATGGAAGGCGATTTTGCCACTGTCGAAGCTGTGCGCCTGGCGTTGGCCGGTGACCCGGATTTTGATGTGCTCAACGAAACCCGTTTGATGTGCGCCCGTAACGAAGAACTCTGCGGACTCGACGAGCCGCTGCAACCGGGTGACGAAGTCGCCTTCTTCCCCCCCGTGACCGGAGGCTGAACATGGCCATTCGTGTGCAGGCCCAGGCGTTCGATCCAGGGGCAGAGGTGAATGCCATGCATGCGGCCAATGTCGGTGTGGGCGCGGTGGTGAGTTTTGTCGGTTATGTGCGCGACTTCAATGACGGCCGCGACGTGTCGGGGATGTTCCTGGAGCACTACCCGGGCATGACCGAGAAAGCCCTGGCCAAGATCGCCGTGGAAGCGGAGCAGCGCTGGCCGTTGCTCAAGCTGGAAGTGCTGCACCGTGTTGGCGCGCTGGAACCTGGTGAGCCGATTGTGTTCGTGGCCGCTGCCAGTGCCCATCGCCAGGCTGCGTTTGATGCCTGCGCGTTTGTGATGGACTACCTGAAGACCCGGGCGCCGTTCTGGAAAAAAGAAAATACCCCTGAGGGCGCGCGTTGGGTGGAAGGGCGCAGCAGTGATAACGCCGCAGCGGATCGCTGGAAGTAGCCAGCCGAACCCAGAACACACTGTGGGAGCTGGCTTGCCTGCGATGCTGACACCTCGGTGTTTTTAGTGACACCAGGTGATGCTATCGCAGGCAAGCCAGCTCCCACGTTTGTTATTGCGTTTGAAGCTTAAGGACGTTTGCGCTCGACGGCGCGCAACAGATGCGTTGGCGGCGTTTCACAGCTGATCTTGCGCCCCAGCAGCGTCTCGATCGACGGCAGTTGGTACGAGTCATCCTCCCCGGCAAAACTGATCGACACACCCGCAGCCCCGGCACGACCGGTACGGCCGATGCGGTGCACGTAGTCGTCGGGTACTTCCGGCAAGGTGAAGTTGATCACGTGGCTGATGCCGTCGATGTGAATCCCGCGACCGGCGACGTCGGTGGCCACAAGCACACGAATCTTGCCTTCGCGGAAACCTTCCAGCGTCTTGATGCGCTTGTGTTGCGGCACATCGCCGGACAGTTGCGCGGCGTTCACACCGTCACGCACCAGGCGTTCTTCGATGCGGCGCACTTCGTCCTTGCGGTTGGCAAACACCATCACGCGCTCCCAACCATTGTCGTTGACCAGGTTGTAGAGCAGCTTGTACTTGTCCGCACCGGCCACGGCGTAGATGTGTTGCTCGACGTTTTCGCTGGCGACGTTTTCCGCTTCGATCTCGACGATGGACGGCTCAGTGGTCCATTGCTTGGCAAGGTTCATCACGTCTTCGGTGAAGGTCGCGGAGAACAGCAGGGTCTGGCGTTCGGATTTCGGCGGGGTCTGGCGAATGATCTGACGCACTTGTGGGATAAAACCCATGTCGAGCATGCGGTCGGCTTCGTCCAGGACCATCACTTCGACCATGTCCAGGTGCACGTCGCCGCGCTGGTTGAAGTCGAGCAAACGGCCAGGGGTGGCCACCAGGATGTCGCAGTGACGGGCTTCAAGGTGCTTGAGCTGCTTGTCGAAGTCCATGCCGCCCACAAACGTCATGACGTTGAGGCCGGTGTACTTGGTCAGGTCCGCGGCGTCCTTGGCGATCTGAACCACCAGTTCCCGGGTAGGGGCGATGATCAGTGCGCGCGGCTCACCCATGTAGCGTTCTTTCGGCGGCGGCGTTTGCAGCAGTTGGGTGATGATCGAGATCAGGAACGCGGCGGTCTTGCCGGTACCGGTCTGGGCACGGCCGATGGCGTCTTTGCCCGCGAGGGTAAAGCCCAGCACTTGCGCCTGGATCGGCGTGCAGTACGGGAACCCCAGGTCCTGGATGGCGTGCATCAGTTCCGGAGCCAGCTTGAAATCGTGGAAGCGGGTCTTGCCTTCCTGGGGCTCGACGACGAAGTCTTCGAGCTTCCATGGGGTCGCGGGCGGTTTGGGAGCACGTTCGCGCCGCGGCTTGGGTGCGACTGGCGCGGGAGCGGCTTCAACCGGCGTTGCCTGTTCAGGTGGCGTCACGGTTGGTTTCTTCGGCTGCGCGACAGGTGCGGTCCGGCCGGGCTGTTTACCGTCATTGCGGCTGCCGGGTGTCGGGACAGGAGCACTGGGAACAGGCGCGAGCGGCTCAGCCTCGCTTTTGCCGAACATCTTCTTAAGTGCTTTGAGCACGGTGATCTCATTAATTGGTTAAGGAATGTACGCCGGCCAGTGTAATGCAAGAATCGGGCGCGGCGTAGTGCGTCTGTCATACGGCTACATAAACGCTGGTTTTCAGCCCAGGCGAGCGGTCAACCAGGCGCCGATGTCGCGTATCTCCTCGGGTAACACTTCGTGGCCCATTGGGTATTCCTGCCATGCAACGGTGACACCACGGCTTTTCAAATGCTCGTAGGCACTGCGGCCCATGGCGTTCTGCACCACGTCATCGTATTGGCCATGCAGGCACAGGGCGGGAATGCGCTGCTGGCTGGCGGACAACTCCAGCTCGTCACCGAATGTCGGCGCATAGGTGGAGAGAGCGATCACGCCACCCAATGGGCCTTCCCAATTCAGAAACGCCGTGTGGAAAACGACGGCGCCGCCCTGGGAAAACCCGGCGAGGAAAATCCGCGAGGCGTCTATTCCGGTTCTCTTCTGCGTCTCGATCAGATCCACGACCATTTTGGCCGATACCTCCAACTCTTCCAGGCTGATAGACCGGGCCGGGCTCATGGCCTTGATGTCGTACCAGCTGGGCATCTCGTAGCCGCCATTGATCGTCACCGGACGGGTAGGCGCCTGGGGCAAAACGAAGCGAGTGCTCAGCAAGCTTTCCTGCAGCGCTTCGGCCACCGGCAGAAAGTCAAAGCGATCGGCACCCAGGCCATGCAACCAGATTACGCAGGCGTCTGCGGGCTTGGCGGGCTGAAGAATCAAGGGTTCGGTCATGTCTGCTCCATTAATGTGCGTGCGCTCCGATTGGGTGCGTCGGAACGGTGCGCGACGGGTTGATCTGTTAATAAGATGTCGCACGGTTGAATGTTTTACTATTGACCGTGGGCTGAATCGACTCAGCCGGCACTCTGGTACGGGCCTTGCTATGTGTTGAACGATGTCAGCGCTATCTCAGGACGGTAACACTATCAGTGACTGCCGCTCATGGGATAGCAACTGGAATTACCGCGACAACTTCATGCCGCTTGACCCTAAAAAAAGCCAACACGGGTCGATATCGCCTCATAAGGGTGCGCTGAGGTTCTAGCTCCGACACAACAAGAGCAAACTGGAGGTTTGAATGAAGGTATTGAAATCCACCCTGGCCATCGTTTCCGCGGCGGCTGTACTGGGTGTCAGTGGTTTCGCCCAAGCTGGCGCCACGCTGGACGCCGTGCAGAAGAAAGGCTTTGTGCAATGTGGCGTGAGTGACGGTCTGCCGGGTTTCTCGGTACCGGATGCCAGCGGCAAGATCCTGGGGATCGACGCTGACGTTTGCCGCGCTGTGGCCGCTGCCGTTTTCGGCGACGCTACCAAGGTCAAATTCAGCCAGTTGAATGCCAAGGAGCGTTTCACCGCGCTTCAATCCGGCGAAGTCGACATTCTGTCCCGTAACACCACCATGACCAGCTCCCGCGACGCCGGCATGGGCCTGAAATTCCCAGGCTTCATCACTTACTACGACGGCATCGGCTTCTTGGTAAACAATAAGCTGGGCGTTAAAAGTGCCAAGGAACTGGACGGTGCAACCATCTGCATCCAGGCCGGTACCACCACTGAGCTGAACGTTTCCGACTACTTCCGCGGCAACGGCCTGAAATACACCCCGATCACCTTCGACACCTCCGACGAAAGCGCCAAGTCGCTGGAATCCGGTCGCTGCGACGTACTGACGTCCGACAAGTCCCAACTGTTCGCCCAGCGCAGCAAGCTGGCCGCGCCGAAAGACTATGTGGTCCTGCCGGAAACCATTTCCAAGGAACCCCTGGGTCCAGTCGTGCGTAACGGCGACGACGAGTGGCTGGCCATCGTGCGCTGGGTTGGCTACGCCATGCTCAACGCTGAAGAAGCCGGTATCACTTCCAAAAACGTTGAAGCTGAAGCCAAGTCCACCAAGAACCCGGACGTTGCACGTCTGCTCGGTGCTGACGGTGAATACGGCAAAGACCTGAAAGTGAAGAAAGACTGGGTCGTACAGATCGTCAAGCAAGTGGGTAACTACGGTGAAGTGTTCGAGCGCAACCTGGGCAAGAGCACCCCGCTGGAAATCGACCGTGGCCTGAACGCACTGTGGAACGCCGGCGGCATTCAATACGCACCACCTGTGCGCTGATTGCTGATGGTTCTGTCACCCGGTGGGCCAACCGCCGGGTGATGTTCTGTTCCATTATTTCCGGGGCACTTCATGCAAAATCAAATCGGCGCACCAAAGCAGAAGCTCAGCTTCAGCGATCCCAAAGTGCGTGCGTGGCTCTTCCAGATCATCACGATTGTGGCGGTGGTCTCGCTGGGCTGGTACCTCTTCAACAATACCCAGACCAACCTTCAGCACCGGGGCATTACCTCGGGTTTCGACTTTCTTGAACGCAGTGCCGGCTTCGGCATCGCGCAGCACCTGATCGACTACACCGAATCGGACAGTTATGCCCGTGTGTTTGTGATCGGTTTGCTCAACACCTTGCTGGTGACCTTCATCGGCGTGATCCTGGCGACGCTGCTCGGGTTCGTCATCGGCGTGGCTCGACTGTCGCCGAACTGGATGATCAACAAGCTGGCGACCGTGTATGTAGAAGTCTTCCGAAACATTCCGCCGCTGCTGCAAATCCTGTTCTGGTACTTCGCGGTGTTCCTGACCATGCCGGGGCCGCGTAACAGCCACAACTTCGGCGATACCTTCTTTGTCAGCAGCCGTGGCCTGAACATGCCGGCAGCGATTGCCGCTGACGGCTTCTGGCCGTTTGTGGTCAGCATCGTCGTCGCCATCGTGGCAATCGTGCTGATGGCGCGTTGGGCCAACAAGCGTTTCGAAGCCACCGGCGTACCGTTCCACAAGTTCTGGGCAGGCCTGGCGCTGTTCATCGTGATCCCGGCGTTGTGCGCCTTGATCTTCGGTGCACCGCTGCACTGGGAGATGCCCAAGCTGCAAGGCTTCAACTTTGTCGGCGGCTGGGTACTCATCCCTGAACTGTTGGCACTGACCCTGGCACTTACGGTGTACACGGCGGCGTTTATTGCCGAGATCGTACGTTCGGGCATCAAGTCCGTCAGCCACGGCCAGACCGAAGCTGCGCGCTCCCTGGGCCTGCGCCCTGGTCCGACGCTGCGCAAGGTGATCATCCCGCAGGCACTGCGAGTGATTATCCCGCCGCTGACCAGCCAGTACCTGAACCTGGCGAAAAACTCGTCGCTGGCCGCCGGTATCGGTTACCCGGAAATGGTTTCGCTGTTTGCCGGCACGGTGCTCAACCAGACCGGGCAGGCGATCGAAGTCATTGCCATCACCATGAGCGTGTACCTGGCGATCAGCATCAGCATTTCCCTGCTGATGAACTGGTACAACAAGCGCATTGCGCTGATCGAGCGGTGAGGAAACACGCATGAGTACGCATACTTTCAAACCTGATATGCCGCCGCCGAACAAGGTGTTCGGGCCGATGGCATGGATGCGCGCCAACCTGTTTTCCAGCTGGCTCAACACCCTGCTGACCCTGTTGGCGTTTTACCTGATCTACCTGGTGGTGCCGCCGATCCTGCATTGGGCAATCCTGGACGCCAACTGGGTCGGCACCACGCGTGCCGATTGCACCAAGGAAGGCGCTTGCTGGGTGTTTATCCAACAGCGTTTCGGGCAGTTCATGTACGGCTACTACCCTGGCGACTTGCGCTGGCGCGTAGACCTGACCGTGTGGCTGGCCATCGTCGGCGTCGCGCCGTTGTTCATCTCGCGTTTCCAACGCAAGGCGATCTACGGCCTGAGCTTCCTGGTGTTGTACCCGATCATCGCCTACTTCCTGCTGCACGGCGGGATCTTTGGCCTGGCCAACGTGGCGACCAGCCAATGGGGCGGGCTGATGCTGACCCTGGTGATCGCCACCGTCGGCATCGCCGGCGCCTTGCCGCTGGGCATCATGCTGGCGTTGGGGCGCCGTTCGAACATGCCGGCGATTCGAGTGGTCTGCGTGACCTTCATCGAATTCTGGCGAGGCGTGCCGTTGATCACCGTGCTGTTCATGTCGTCGGTGATGCTGCCGTTGTTCCTGCCTGAAGGCATGGGCATCGACAAATTGCTGCGCGCGCTGATCGGCGTGATCCTGTTCCAGTCGGCCTACGTGGCCGAAGTGGTGCGCGGAGGCCTGCAGGCGATTCCCAAAGGGCAGTACGAAGCCGCCGCCGCGATGGGCCTGGGTTACTGGCGCAGCATGGGCCTGGTGATTCTCCCGCAAGCCCTGAAGCTGGTAATCCCTGGCATCGTCAACACCTTTATCGCGCTGTTCAAGGACACGAGCCTGGTGATCATCATCGGCCTGTTTGACCTGCTCAACAGCGTCAAGCAAGCCGCTGCCGACCCTAAATGGTTGGGCATGGCCACCGAAGGCTACGTGTTTGCAGCCCTGGTGTTCTGGATTTTCTGTTTTGGTATGTCGCGCTATTCCATTCATTTGGAACACAAGCTCGACACAGGCCACAAGCGTTAGGAGTTGTTGTTATGAGCGAAGCGATCAAACAGCCTGTGAGCCCTGAAGGCATTATCCAGATGCAGGGCGTCAACAAGTGGTACGGCCAGTTCCACGTGTTGAAAGACATCAACCTCAACGTCAAGCAGGGCGAGCGTATCGTGTTGTGCGGCCCGTCCGGTTCCGGCAAGTCCACCACCATCCGTTGCCTCAACCGCCTGGAAGAACACCAGCAGGGCCGCATCGTGGTCGATGGCGTGGAGCTGACCAACGACCTCAAGCAGATCGAAGCGATCCGCCGTGAAGTCGGCATGGTGTTCCAGCACTTCAACCTGTTCCCGCACCTGACCATCCTGCAGAACTGCACGTTGGCACCGATGTGGGTGCGCAAGATGCCCAAGCGCAAGGCCGAGGAAATCGCCATGCACTACCTGGAGCGTGTGCGCATCCCGGAGCAGGCCCACAAGTTTCCGGGGCAATTGTCTGGCGGCCAGCAACAGCGCGTGGCGATCGCCCGTGCCCTGTGCATGAAGCCGAAAATCATGCTGTTCGATGAGCCGACCTCGGCACTCGACCCGGAAATGGTGAAAGAGGTATTGGACACCATGATCGGCCTGGCCGAAGACGGCATGACCATGTTGTGCGTAACCCACGAGATGGGCTTCGCCCGTACCGTGGCCAACCGCGTGATCTTCATGGACAAGGGCGAGATCGTGGAACAGGCGGCGCCGAATGACTTCTTCGACAACCCGCAGAATGATCGGACCAAATTGTTCCTGAGCCAGATCTTGCACTGATCGATGCTTGAAACGATAAACCCGGCCTGGTGCCGGGTTTATTTTTTGGGGAGCTAGGAGGCCTTGAGTGTTTCAGTGTCGTTGTGCACGGTGTAGGTAAAGGCGCCGCGCATATCCGCGCCTTCTGCCAGGACTTTTGCGTCAGCAAGCAGGTGCGGGTGACGATCCAGTAGCCGCATCAGCACCACCAATGGTTTGGGAGCAAGCAACTCGCCACGTTCGTAGCGAGAGAATGCGTTGTGGCCGCCACCGGACAGCAATTCCACCGCTTCTTTTTGCGTAAGATGGAGTTTGCGACGGGTACGTTTGATCTCGGCGCCGATCATCTTTCTGGCTGCGAGGACAAGCTCATCACCTGCCTCTCCATAACGGTCAGCACTGTCGGTATCAGGATCCCAAAAGCCGTCTGCGCATACGTGACATTCCCAACCTGAAAGGTTGTCCACCCGGCGCTCCATGCCTTTGACTTTGATGGTTTCGCTGCGCCCCTCAAAATAATGCAACGCGTCGGGGGCGCCACAGATGTAGCAATTTTTTACCTTCATGGGTTTTTCTCCTTGAAAGAGATCACCGGCGGGGCACTGTCCGGGGAGTAAGTGACCTTTATGTAGATATCCCTTTCTTTTGAATGAGTGCAGTAAACGTCCTGCCAGACCCGATGATCGCTATAGGTGGTCATCGATTTGTACAACATCCAGTGTTGTAACCCATAGATGGCCTCCTGCATCTCACCGATGCTGAAGTGAAGTTCCCTGCCGCACCTTTGTGCTGTATGTGTAAACGCTCTTCTTCCAAGCCGCCTCACATCCAGCTTTATCACCGCCAAATCGTAATGAGGTGTGTACTTTTCCATAAGACACCTGAATCCATAATTACCCTCAGAGGGTAATTTTACCAATCGAAAATACTGCTCCTTTGCCTGCCTAAGAACCCTAGTGCGTTGCCTTTGTAGTCAAGTCCGAATAGGCTGTAGGAAAATTCATCCTATGATTGGACGAAAGCGCTGAGCCCATGACAGACATCGCCCCCTTGATCAAACGCTCCCTGGTCGACCAAGCCTTGGAGCAGTTACGGCTACGCATCACCGAAGGCCGATGGGCCATCGGTGAGCGCCTGCCCACCGAGCCTGAGCTGTCCGCCGAGCTGGGTATCAGCCGCAATACCGTGCGCGAGGCCATGCGCGTATTGGCGTTTTCCGGGTTGATCGAGATCCGTCAGGGCGATGGCAGTTACCTGCGCTCGATGACCGATCCGCTTGGAGCGATGCGGGCGCTGTCCCATTGCACCCTGGAGCAGGCGCAGGAGACGCGGCAGATACTGGAGGTGGAGGCCATCGGGCTGGCTGCAGTGCGCCGCACCCAGCAAGACCTCAAAGCGTTGCGCAGCGCACTGGACGCCAGCGCCGAGCTGTATCACGGTGACCTGGAGGCCTATATCAGCGCTGACCTGGTGTTTCACAAACACTTGGTCGACGCCGCGCACAACCCTGCCTTGAGCGAGCTCTACCAGTATTTCTCCGCCATCGTTGGCGCACAGTTGCGCCAGACCCTGAATATCTCACCGCGCCGCCAGGCCGTGTTTGACTTGCACGTCGCCCTGCTCGACGCGGTGGAACACCAAGACCCCGAGCGCGCCAAATCCGTCTGCCGGCAGTTGATCAATGAACCTTGAAGCCAAACGCACGACCGAACTCGAAGAACTCTTGATCGACGCCGAAGCCGACGACGAGGTGGTGCAGCACAGTCACCCGGTGGTCAGCCGCCCCTGGCTGTTGTTGCTGGGCCTGATCCTGGTGGCGTTGAACTTGCGCCCGGCACTGTCGAGCATGTCGCCGCTGCTGGCCGAGGTTTCACACAGCCTTGGGTTGTCAGCGGCCAAAGCCGGCTTGCTGACCACCTTGCCGGTGCTGTGCCTGGGCCTGTTCGCGCCGATGGCACCGATCCTGGCCCGGCGCTTCGGCGCCGAGCGCGTGGTGTTGGGGATTTTGCTGACGCTGGCTGCCGGGATCATCCTGCGCAGCTCGTTCGGTGAGGTTGGTTTGTTTGCCGGCAGCCTGATCGCGGGTGCGAGCATTGGCATCATCGGCGTGCTGCTACCGGGTATCGTCAAGCGTGATTTCGCCAGGCAGGCCGGCGCCATGACCGGCGTCTACACCATGGCGTTGTGCCTGGGGGCAGCGCTGGCGGCGGGCTCCACAGTACCGTTGAGTGATTACTTTGGCGACAGCTGGAACATCGGCCTGGGGTTCTGGCTGGTGCCGGCGTTGGTGGCGGCGTTGTTCTGGTTGCCGCAAGTGGGGCACAAACACGGCGCGCACCAAGTCGCCTATCGGGTGAAGGGTTTGCTGCGTGACCCCTTGGCGTGGCAGGTCACGGTGTACATGGGCCTGCAATCGTCCCTGGCCTACATCGTCTTTGGCTGGCTGCCGTCGATCCTCATCGGTCGTGGCTTGAGTGCCACTGAAGCCGGGCTGGCGCTGTCCGGCTCGATCATCGTGCAATTGGCCAGTTCGCTTGCGGCACCGTGGCTGGCCACCCGCGGCAAGGACCAGCGCCTGGCCATCGTCGTGGTGATGCTGCTGACCCTGGGGGGGTTGTTCGGTTGCCTGTACGCACCGCTCGATGGGCTGTGGGGGTGGGCAATCCTGCTGGGCCTGGGCCAGGGCGGTACGTTCAGCCTGGCGCTGACCTTGATCGTGTTGCGTTCGCGTGACGCCCACGTCGCCGCCAACCTGTCGAGCATGGCCCAGGGGGTTGGCTATACGCTGGCTTCCCTTGGCCCGTTTGCGGTCGGCCTGATTCACGACTGGACCGGCAGTTGGTCGGCTGTGGGCTGGGTCTTCGCGGTGATTGGCCTGGGCGCGATCGTCGCCGGGCTGGGCGCAGGCCGTGCGTTGTACGTCGGGGTGTGCAGCGAGAAGGTCTAGAGGTAGATCACCTCCAGAGTGCCCGAGCCGTCCAAGGGGATATCGGTGCTCAGGTCCAGGTTCTGCTTGGCATTGATCACCGCTTCGAGGGTCAGCGTGCTGGTCAGTGTCTGGATCGCAGCGGGGCCGGCCGTGCTGCCTTCAAGGTCGGTAAACCCCAGCAGGCTTCTGGCGCCGATGTCGATCGGGTTGCGGTTGGACGTGCGCCACGCTACGCCGCCGGTGGTGGACTCGGTGCCATAAAGGCCTGGCAGCGTGTCTGCCACGGTTTGCTTCGGATCGAAACTGACCGAATACACACCGATCTTGTTGCTGCTGTTGTCCAGGCCCATCCCGTAATAGATCTCGCTGTTGACGTGGGCGGTGCCGTCACGGTTATCGCGCATGCGCAGGGCGTAGCGCACCGGGCCATTGCAATCGACGCTCAGGTTCAGGGATTTGGCCGGCAGCCGCGTACCTGTGGTGAGGTTGAGGTCTTGTTGGGAAATCTTGCCGAAGTCGACCAAGCCCCCGGCTGACAAGGTTGGGGTGCAGGCCACCGGGGTGATCAGGCCTTTGACGTTCAGCTCGACCGTGGAGTCGGCCATCGCCAGCGGGCTCAGGGCAAGGGTCAGGAACATCAGTGACGGTTTCATTGTGGGGCTCCGGTACGCGGGTTAGAGGTAGATGATTTCCAGGGTGGCCGAGCCGTCGAGTCTGATCTCGCTGCTCAGGTCCAACTGCTGGAGCGGGGCGATGACTGTCTTCAGCGTCAGCAGCGCGGATACCTTCTGCAACGCTGTGGGGCCAAGGATGCTGCCGGCACTGTCGGTAAAGCCCAGGTAGCTGCGGCCAGCCAGGGGCAGTGGGTTGGCATTGGCGCTGCTCCAGGCAGCGCCCGCCGTGGTGGACTCGGTGCGATACAGCTGTTGCAGGTTATCGGCGCTGGCCTGCGCCGGGTCGACGTTTACCGAGTAGCGGCCGATCTTTTGCGCGCGTGCGTCCAGGCCCAGCCCGTAGGCTGTCTCATCGGTGCCGCCGGTTGCCGAGCCCAGGCGATTGTCTTGCATGAGCAACGCAAAATGAGTCGGTCCGTCGCAGTTCACTGTCAGGGCCAATTGCTTGTCCGGCAGGTGCGTCTCCTTGTCGGGGTTCAGTGCCTTGGCCGACACCTTGCCAAAGTCCACCGTGCCGCCATTGGACAGGCTGGGCGTGCACGCCGCTGGCGCGAAACGCGCGAGCAATTGCAGCTCCCGGGAGCGACCGGAGGCGGGCGCATCGACCCACCCAGAGGCCTGCCAGGTCACGGCATCGCGAACGCGGGCGGCGCCGTCCTCGGCCCAGGCATTGGCCACCATCTGTACGGAAAAGCGGCGACCGAGCGCGGGCTGGCCGTTGTGCAACGGCACGATGCCATGGTCGGCTCGCCAGGTCAGGCTTGAACCGTGGGTACTCGGTGCTAGCCCGTGACCGGCAATCAAGCCCAGGTTCACGGCATGGCCATCCAGCACCGCGTCCTGGACCTGTAACTGGTAGCTGCCCTGGTCGGTGAAACGAAACCGTTCGGCACCGGCGGCCAGGCCTCGGTAAAACAGGCTCATCGCCACAGGTTGCGAGCAGGTGAGGGTCAGGCCGACACGTCGCTCGCCGAGTAAACGCTCGGGCGCAGGCGTCACCAGTACGGCGCGGTTCATCAGGCCGAAATCCAGGCGTGGCTCGCTGAGGTCCAGGCGGCATTCTTCCTGCGCCTGTGCAGGGCCGATGCCGAACAGCACGAGCGCTATCGCGGGCAGCAGGTAATCAAGGTTCATGGCAGGTTTCCTCAAGGCAGTGGGCATCGGGCCGTGGCGGTTTCGAAATACACCTGCGGGTCGGCCTTCTTTGGCAATTCAAAGTGCAAGCGGCAGCGTGGCTGCCCTGGCGCCTTGATCCACAAGGGGGGCAGGTCAAGCACCGTGGGCAGGAACACGTGGTTGCTTTCTTGCACCAGCGTGACGAACTCGCCGTCGGCGGTGGTCACCGTGGCCCCACGCGGAACGGGCCTGTCCAGGGTCAGCAAGGCCCGACGCGTCAGCGCCACGCCAAACTCAAGCCGGTCTACCGCCCCACGGCCCGCCGAGACCACGGCCAGGCCATTGCTGATGTCGGCATTGCGCGGCAACGAGCCGGTTTGCACTTCCACCGGGCTTCGGCCATAGGCGCTGACCTGCGGCACCACCGCCTGGCCTTGCCAGTCGGTCCACACAGGGCCGCTCGGCGTGCTGACCTTGACGCCGGCCATGTCCCCCACCGACAGCAACGCGAAGGTGTCGCGCACCGGGTACGGCGAGAAGGTCACGCCGTCGCCGTGCAATACCACCGCGCCACGCGCGCCCCCCTGATAGCTGGAACGCTCGTCGTCCGAGCGCGTGTAGTTGACGTCCAGCTGGGTGTAGAACGGCAGCGCCGAGAGCCCCAGCGACGATTCCACCTGGCGGTCACGGCTGTCATGTTCAACCCCGACCCGATAGGCCAGTTGATCGTTGATCTGTTCGTTGACGCCCGTCCCGATACGGTGCTCGCCGCCGGAATTACGCACCCAGGCCCGGCCACGGCGGCGCTCGCCAAGGGGCACGCTGATATTCAGGTAAACGGCGTCATCGTTGTATCGGCGGCCGCCCATGTGCCATTCGGCGGTGGCCGACAGGGACACGCCACCCACTTGTGTTCCCCACGAGGCCAGCGCGCGGCTGCTGCTGTCGCCGGCAAACGAGGAGGTGCGGGAAACCCCGGCGCTGAACGCGCCCAGCCGGGGATGGGACCATGAGGCCGTGGCACTCTGCTGGTCGCGGTAGCGTGAGCGCTGTTGTTCACGCGTGTCCGTGAGGTAGGTTGATTCGCTGAGGTCGCGGTAGTCCTCGGTTCGCCAGGAGTTGGCGGCGCTGATGGCCCAGCGTTCACCCAGTCGTTGGCTCCATGAGAGGTCGGTCTGCAGGCCGCGTTGCTGATCACGGCGCGTTGACTCGGCGGCGATGACTGCCAGTTGCCATTGGCTGTCCTGCGCGGGCAAGAAGCCCAGGTTCAGGCCAACCGACCGGTAATCCATCGCCGCCAGTACGCCACTGCCCAGTGACACCAGAGGGTGAGGTGCACTGGTCCACCCCGCGCTGACCACCCAGGGTTGCGCGCCGTCGCCTCCGTCTGCATCGCGCACCCGGCCGGCGGCCACCGAATAGCCCGGCGCCGGCAAGCCCAGCCCGAGCATCGCAGCCGGGACGGTGAAGCGCCGTTCTTCGCCGGAGGTTTCCTTGACGGTCACCTCCACATCGGAGCGCCCGCTCAGGCGCGGCACATTGCTCAGGGAAAAGGGGCCGGCCGGCACCACGGTGGAGTGGATCAGCGCACCGTTCTGGCGTACTTCCACCTGGGCCGGCCCATTGGCGATGCCATCGATGGTCGCACCTTGATTCTGGTCTTGCAGGCCCTGCTCGGTCAGCACTTGTACGCCGGTGATCTGGGCCCCGGCCAGCACTGGGTTATAGAGATTGATCTGCCCCGCCTGCAACACCGCTTGTTGGCGGGCGAAGGTGCGTTGGGCGTAGGCGTCCAGGTGAGTGCTGCGCGAGACGCCGTCTTGCCAGGTCTGGACTTGGCGACTGCGCACAATCCAGTCGCCGGCATTCAAGCCGACTTCGGTATTGGCCGAGCCGAATCGGCTGGTGTCATCGCCGTACTGGTTATGCAGCCCCGTCACGTCGTAGTTGAGCAGGCCGGCAAACCCGCCGGTGCTGTAGCCGGAAAAATCCCGAGTCGCCGGACGCAGCGCCTGGGTGGGCACCACGAGGGACAGGCTCAGGCTGGCCGGGTCTGGCTCAATCATGGTTTGCGGGTACTGCTCGATAAACCCGTGACAGGCGCCCGTGCTGCGAGGCGGTGTTTCCAATTGCGCCGCGTCCAGCAATGCAGTGTCGAAGCACAGCGTGCCGTGGTCGTCGAAGGTGGCGTCGACACGCCCTCTGCGCAGGCCGTTGACCGACAGGTTGACGGCGTGGCGACCGCTGGCAAAGCGCGGTGCTTGCAGCAGCAAACTGGCCAGCTCCGGGTCGATGCCGCGTTGGTGCAGGGTCTGGTTGTCGAAGGTGCCCGTTGCCGGATCGGCCCAGGCGGGGCCAGCCAATAGGGCAGGGCCAAGGGCGGCCCAGGCAATGATGTGCAGCTGAGCGCGTGACAGGCGTGGTAAAGCGCCGGGCACGGCGTTGCCGTCACGGTAATTCATGACTGTGTTCACACAAATGCACTCTTGTGATGGAGGCCCGTGGCTAGACTTTCGTTGGCGCCAGGCTGTCTTCCCGGTGGCCTTCAGGGAGTGGCCACTTCGTTTTATAGAGGCGTCGCAGTGTCCATGGACGCCGTTGGATCAACGTGTGATCGGCGCATCATGAGGCGCGACGGCAAAGCCATACACCGTGGCCGGCTGCAGGCGTACCGCGGTTGCGGCAGGCCCTTTCGCCGGGACCGTCAAGGTCTCTCCCGGCAGCACATAGGTGCGTGGCAGCATGGCCGCGCCTTTGCCGGGTAGCAGTCGCAGTTCCTGGGCCAGGCGTACCACGTAAGGCGTGGGGTTGTGCACGCTGAGCCGGCCGTTTTTCAGCTTCCAGCTCAACCCCAGCCACGGCGTGCGGTTGGGCGGCAGGCCCTTGGGATTCAGGATCACCGGCAGGTTCTGCCGCACCGTGACGCCCACTTGGGCGCGCCCGGCCTCGGCGCCGGATCGTTTCTGGGGCATGCCCTCGAAAATCACCCGCTTGAGGCGTTGGGTCTTCAGCGGCTCCTTCGATTGCAGGATGAACCGCACCAACTGACTCTTGCCGGGCTCCACCCGTGCGAGAGGGGGCGTGACGAACAGCAGCGTGTCCTTGTCTTCGGGGATGTCTTCAAGGGTCACATGCAGCAGGGCCAGCTTGCTGTCGGTGTTGGTCACCGACACGGCAGCTTCGCCCTCCGCTTCGTGGACGATGACTACCGAGGTGTCGGGCACCATACCGTCGGCCAGCGCGCTGGTGGCGCAGCACCACAGGGCGAAGCCGGCACAACCGGCGCGTATCCAGGAAACTTGCATCATCTGAGCACTCATTCAATAAGGGTTACAGGTACTTGAGGTCCAGGGTGATCGAACCTTGCAAAGGCACTTCTTCCTTCAGCGTCAGGCCACTGGCCGGGCTGATGGCGGTTTCCACTCGCAGGCTGGCTACCAACTGCCTGATGGGCTCGGGCTGGAGGGCGTCCGAGCGCGCGAACCCAATGTATTGCGCCGGGTAGGCGTTGGCCTCGGGGTGCCAGGTGCCGCCGTTGTCGGGCGACGTCAGGACACGCAGCGCCGCGCCGTCGCCTACCGGCCCACGCAACGCCAAGCCCACTGACCCCAGGCGTTCCGACGGCGCGTGAATGTTCATGCCCAACCCGTAGAACACCAGCGGTGCCGGCGATGAGCCCGGGTGATTATCGATACCCACCAGGGCAAACAGGGTCGGGCCTTCGCAGCTGATACTCAGGCCCAGTTGCTGGCTGGGCAGTTGGGTGTATTCACTTGGCTTCAAGGTCCGTGCCGGGATCTTGCCGAAATCGACCAGGCCGCTGTCGGACAGCGACACGCTGCAGGCCTGGGGCGTGATTCGGCCGGTCACGCTCAAGTCCACGGTGGACCCTGCGAGGGCGGGCGTCAGGTTCACGGCGAGCAGTATGAGCGCGCAGGAGAGGATCGTTGTGTTCATCACGTAGGATCACTGTGGAAGAGTTCGGTATCAAAGACGTGCGCCAAGCAGCGCCAGGGTGTTACAGGTAGCGGGCTTCAAGGGTTACGTTGCCTTCGAAGGGGACTTCGCTCGTCAGCGTCAGGCTGTCGGTAGCCTCGATGGCGGCGATGACGCCTAACCTTGCCGAGAATCGAGTGCTGGGAATCGGCTGGCTGGCATCCGCCACGGCGCTGGGCGCGTATAGCCCCGGTAGAGTATAGGTGTAGGCTTTTTTCCAGGTCGCTCCAAGGTCTTGCGACTCACTCATTTGGACGGCGGTGTTATCCACCCTCGGCTCTTGCAGGTACGGGGTAAGAAAGCCGATTTTCTCCCCGGCGGGGGTCAACCCCAGCCCTGGGTAACTCGGGTTGGAGCTGGTCCCCGATCGGTTATCAACGAACTGCAAGGCCATCGCGGTGGGCGCCTCGCAATGGATGTCGAGTGACAAGTCCATGTGTTCGAGAAACGTGATATCGGTCTGTTTCAAGTCTTTTGCCGCTATCTTTCCGTAATCGATAACCCCTCCATCGGACAGTGTGGGAGCACAAGCACTCGGCGTGATCAACCCCCGTACGGTCAGGTCGGTAGTCGAGGCCGCAATGGCGCTGGTACTCGCGCCCAACAGCAGGGCGCAACTAAGGGTGCGGTGCAGGGTGTTCATGGCTCGGATCAATCCTGGGTTGTTGGGGGTAAAGCGCACGGTCGGGCTTACCAGTACTTCAATTGCAGGGTGGCATGACCGTCGATGGGCACCTCATCCACCAGGGTCAGGTCGGTGGCCTTGACCAGGGTGGTAAACGCGCTCAAGCGGGCGGTCAACACCTTCAGGGCGATCGGGGCGTTGAGGTCGTCAGCGCTGGCAAAGGCAGTCAGGCCTGCGTGCCCCAGGTAAGTGGAAGGGCGCCAGGAGGTCCCGCCGTTGCTGGACATGATGGTGCGCACCGGCACCGTGTCGGCCACTGCGTCCAGGACGCTGAACGCGACGCTGCCCAACATCTGGTCGTCATTGACCCTGCCCAGGCCCTGGCTGGCAGGGTGGATGGCCGAGGTGCCGGCGCGGTTGTCGATGGCAGTCAGCGTGAACAGCGTTTCTGCCTCGCAAGTCACCTCCAGTTGCAGGTTGGCGGTCTCCAGGCGAGTCGGCTGGTCGGGGGCCAGGTCCTTCACGGTCAGTTTGCCGTGGTCGACGATGCCGCCGCTGGACAGGCTGGGAACGCAGGAACTGGGTGTAATCACGCCGGTGACGCTCAAGTCGGTGGCGCTCGCGGCAAAAGCACCAGGAGTGCCAGCCATCAGCACAGTTGCGGTAAAGCAGGTCAGGGCACGAATCATGGTTGACACATCCTGTGGGGTAAGGTGGCTTACAGGTACTTCACTTCGAGGGTGGCAGAGCCGTTGAATGGCAGTTCATCGCGCACATTCAGTCTACGGGTCGGAGAGATAAGGGGGCTGATGACGAGATCCGTGCTCAGCGCCTGGATGGGGCTTGGCGCCCACAATGGACCACCGGGTTGATCACTGAATGCTGCGAGGAAAACCACAGGCCACACGTTGTCTTCATTGTTTTTCCAACTGTCACCGTCGGCTGAGGCGATGTGGGTAGCCGGGGACCCGTCGGCAATCGGGTTGGTGAGCATGAGGTGATAGCTACCGATGTTTTTGTCGCCAATCATGCCCAGGCCGTAGTAGTTGTAAGGGTCAATCGAGCCGGTACTGTTGTCGATGCCTTTGAGGGCGAACAGTGTGGGGGCCTCGCAGGTGACGGTCATTTGAAGGCTGGTCGCCGGTAACTCGGTTAGAAGGTCGGGATGGAGATCCGACAGGGAGATTTTTCCGTAGTCGACAACACCCATGCCAGACAAGTTGGGTGTGCAGGCCGTCGGCGTGATTATTCCCTTGACGGTCAAGTCGACGCTGCTGGCGGCATACACCTGTGAGCCGGCGGTCAGCAGCAATGAGAGGGCAAAGAGTCGGGAGCAGGGGGGCATGGCAAAAGAATCCGAGAGGGCGCGCGGTGCGCCGGGTCAAAAAAGGGTGATTTACAGGTACTTCACTTCGATCGTGGCGGAGCCGTCGAGGGACACTTCATTGCTCAGGTTCAAGTCTTGCGCAGGCGCGATCTGGGTCATCACGGCCAAGTCAGTGGACAGGTCCTGAATAGGCACGGGTACATACCGGTCACCGGAAACACCGCCGAAACCGGCCAGTTTGCCGCTGTACCAATATTCACCATCAATCGCGCTCCAGGTTTGCCCGCCGTTGTTGGATTCCAGGGGTATGACGGCGACGTTGTCCGCAACCGGGTTCACAAGCTCAAGGTGGTAGGTGCCGATTTTCTGCGTGTTATCGATCAAGCCCAGACCATAGCCCGTCGCGACGATGGCTGAGGACGCCCGGTTGTCGTTGCCGTTCAAGCCAAACAAGGTCTGTGCATCGCAGTTCACATTCATCTGCAAGGTCACGGCTGGCAGATCAGTGGGGGTGCCTTGATTGAGGTCCTTGGCGGAGATCTTGCCGTGATCGACAATGCCGTTGGCGGATAAGGTCGGCGTGCAGGCACTCGGCGTGATCAGGCCTTTGACGATCAGCTCCACTGAGCTTGCGGCAACGGCCGAGCCCTGGTGGGCGATCGTGAGAAAGAGGGCGAGTGCAGCGAGAGGCTTATTCATGTCGTGGGTTCCGGTGCAAGGATTGCTGACTGTGGGTCGTGTGTAACCGTCATGTGTTTGCGACCACCGGGAATGGCTGGCCGCGCCCTTTTTGGGCAGCGGCGAATTTATCCAGCGTTGAAGGGCTGGGGGAATACAACAATTACGACAGTGAGCGGAAGTCGTACGTCGTTGATCGGCGATGTCGGAACCGGCTTTTGATTACGTAGGATTTATGCAGTTTTCGTAGTTGTTGTATGGTCCGAAGCCCTCCATTCGACTATTTTCCGGTCCGCTTTCGCGGTCATGAAAAACTCAAAAAGATCATCCAGAATGCCGCGTCCTGTTGATCAGGTCGGGGCTGTTTCCTGCACGCCTTGCGTGCCATCCACGCCCGTTCATTACGGTAAGTCGAGGTCGTCATGTCATCGGGCATTCCCCCAGGCAACGGCAGTGGGCATGAACCCCTGCCGCCGGCCACCTCGCCCGCCTATTGGCGCCGGCTCAAGGTGTTGGTGATCGACGACCACCCGGCGTATTGCCTGCTGATGGGCGGGATCCTGGAACGGCTGGGCCTGGACTATGAGGCCTGTCGGGACGGTCGCGCCGCGCTCGCCGCCATGGACGAGCACCACTTCGACCTGATCCTGACCGACTGCCAGATGCCTGGTATGGATGGCTACGCCATGACCCGCAGGGTTCGTGCGCAGGAACGTGAGGCCATGACGACGCGAGTCCCCATCATCGGCTTGACCTCCAACCTGGGCCCGGAAGAGGTCCGCCTGTGCCTGGAAGCCGGCATGGACGCCTGGCTGGTCAAGCCCCTCACCTTCATACAACTGCGCAACGTCCTGGTGTACTGGCTGGCGCAGGCCGACATGTGCGTGCCGAGGCCGGAGGGTGAGGTTCATGCCCAGTTCACGCGCGAAGGCTGGCCAACGCGTGCCGTGCTGGTGCAGATGTTTGGAGGTGGCGAGGTCTTGGAAAGCATGCTGGGCAGCCTGACGCATGAGGCACGGCAAGACTTGCGAGCGCTGTCGAGTGCAGTGGTCCGCCTCGATGAGGGGGCCACCGTCCAGCACTTGCACCGGCTGATCGGCAGCGTTGCATTCCTGGGCGTTACCTCGCTGGAAAAACGTGGCATCCGGCTGATCTCGGCGGTCACCCGCGATGGCGTAGCCATGCATGCCCGTACCTTGGTGCGACTGCGACAGGATCTGGTGCGTTACCTGGCCTACCTGTCGACGCTCTGAAGTTCACCGTCATGGGCCGATTTGCAGGAATTTTACGACCTGTAATGTAGGGCGTTTCTGGCGGTACATTCTGTTTGTTTTGTAGGCCTTAATCTCGTCGGCAGCGATTGCGGGGCTATTCGCCATTAGCGGGTTTTGTTGACGGTTGTTGCGATCCAGAACCAGCGCTATTTTTGCGCAGGTCAATTTGCCATCATGGTGTCCCTCATGCTTCGCGTAATAATTGCTGACGATCATCCAATTGTGCGTATCGGCCAAAAAGTAGTGATCGAAGCGAATGGAAAGTGCAAGGTGGTCGGCGAGGCCGATGGTCCCGATCAGTTGCTCGCCTTGCTCGACCGCACGCCCTGCGACCTGCTGGTGACCGACTTTGCCATGCCGGGCAACCAACAGGCGGACGGTTACGGCCTGTTGAGCCTGATGCACCGCAAGTACCCGGCGATGCCGGTGATCCTGGTGACCATGTTTGCCAACGTCGCCACCCTGCGTGCTTCCTTCGCCCACGGCGCCCGGGCGATCGTGGCCAAGAGTGCCTCGGCCAGGGAGTTGCCCCAGGCCATCAAGGCGGTCAGCGAGGGCCAGACCTTTGTCAGTGAATGCCTGCGGGTGCAACTGGTGGAAGCCGGCACCGGTGATCAACAGGCGGTGCCGCAGTTGTCCGGCAAGGAGCGTGAGGTGGTGCGCATGCTCGCCAGTGGCCTGACCGTCAGCCAGATTGCCGCGCGGGTCAATCGCAGTATCTCGACCATCAGCAAGCAGAAAAGCACAGCGATGAGCCGGCTGTGCATTTCCACCGACGTGGATTTGTTCGCCTATGCCCGCAGCAGCGGCATGGTGCCGTGATACCGGTCATTTGCGCGGCGAATGTCAGTAGCATTGGCGACGTGGGCGGCTTATCGTGCGGCTATCTTTTCGACGCCAGCGGAGCCTGCCCATGAGTGATGCCCATAACGCCCTGATCACCGAGTTCTACAGCGCGTTCCAGCGCCTGGACGCCGAAGCCATGGCTGCCTGCTACACGGACGACGTGCTGTTCAGCGACCCGGCGTTTGGCGAACTGCGCGGGCGCGATGCCGGGGATATGTGGCGCATGTTGACCACGCGGGCCAAAGACTTCTCCCTGACGTTCGACCATGTGCGCAGCGACGAAACCACGGGCAGCGCGCATTGGGTGGCGACGTACCTGTTCAGCGCCACCGGCAATACGGTGGTCAATGATATCGGTGCGCGGTTCGTGTTTCGCGACGGCAAGATCTGCGAGCATCACGACCACTTCGACCTGTGGCGTTGGTCGCGCCAGGCGTTGGGTCTCAAGGGCCTGCTGCTGGGCTGGTCGCCGGCGCTGAAAAACGCCGTGCGCGCCCAGGCGCTCAAAGGGCTGAAGGCATTCCAGGCCAGTCGTTGATAAGATTGGCGCTCTTCTGGTTTGCCGACATTGACCCGTGACTGATCCTTCCGAACCCAAGCCCTGGTTTGTCTACCTGGTGCGTGCCGCCAATGGTTCGCTCTATTGCGGCATCAGTAATGACCCGGTGCGCCGCTTTGCCTCCCACCAGAGCGGCAAGGGCGCACGGTTCTTTCTCTCCAGCCCGGCCGTGGCGCTGGTGTACACCGAGCAATGTGCGAGCAAGGGCGAGGCGCTGCGCCAGGAACGCCTGATCAAGAAGTTGAAGAAGAGCGCCAAGGAGTGCCTGGCGGCAAGCGGCTCATTGATCTGACTGATGGGTTCCCATCGCCCCCACGCGTGATTTTGCAGGCTAAGCTAGCGGCTCATTCCATTGAGCGGAGCCTGGCATGTCTGAGTTGATCCTCCACCATTACCCGCAGTCCCCCTTCGCTGAAAAAGCTCGCCTGTTGTTGGGCTTCAAGGGCTTGTCCTGGCGCTCGGTGCTTATTTCACCGGTGATGCCCAAGCCCGACCTGACCGCCCTGACCGGTGGCTATCGCAAGACACCCGTACTGCAGGTCGGCGCCGATATCTATTGCGATACCGCGTTGATCGCCCGCCGCCTGGAGCAGGAGAAGTCGTCGCCGGCGCTGTATCCACAGGGCCTGGAACTGGTTACTCAAGGCTTCGCCGCCTGGGCCGATTCGCTGGTGTTTTCCCATGCGGTGGCGCTGGTGTTCCAGCCGGAATCCCTGGCGGTCAAGTTCGCCAAGGTGCCGCCGCACATGCTCCAGGTGCTGGTGGCCGACCGTACCCAATTGTTCAGCGGCGGCACCGCGACCCGGGTACAACTGGAGGTGGCCAAGCATCAGTGGCCGGCCATTGCCAGCCGTATTGAACAGCAGCTGCAGCACCAGGCCGGGGATTTCCTGTTCGGCGAGCCGTCGATTGCCGACTTTGCCCTGGCCCATCCGCTGTGGTTCCTCAAAGGCTCGTCGGTGACCGCGCCACTGGTTGACGCGTATCCCGCTGTCGCCGCGTGGCTGGACCGAGTGCTGGGCTTTGGCCATGGCACCGCCAGTGAGATGAGTGCCGAGCAAGCCTTGGACGTCGCCCGCAACGCCACACCTGCCGCCTTGCCCGATGAAGTGTTCGCAGACTTGAACGGCTTCAAGGCCGGCCAGCCGGTCACTGTTTCGGCGACCGACTACGGCACTGACCCGGTGGCCGGTGAACTGCTGTTTGTCGGGCGTGAAGAGCTGATCCTGCGCCGTAGCGACGAACGCGCTGGCACCGTGCATGTGCATTTCCCACGCATGGGGTTTCGCATTCAGGCGCAATAAAGAAAAATATTTGCAAATAAAGGTGAGGTAAATCCACCGCCCAACCGTGTAGTGCTTGAAACTGCGATCTATTCGCATTAACAGCGTTTTCTACACGGGTTCTCACAGCATGAAGTCGACGGCGGGCGGTTGGGTAAAACAGTGGCTGGGAGCCTCGGCATTGGCAGTGTCGGGGCTGGCGTTGCTGCCTCTGGGCGTGGCGCAGGCGCAGGAGCAGCAAAGCACGCAGTTCAACTTTGCCCTGGCAGCCAAGCCGCTGCCCCAGGCACTGAGCGATTTCAGCCGGGTCACCGGGATCAGCGTGATCTACACCGATGAAGCGCCGTACGGCTTGAACGCCCCGGCGGTCAGCGGGCAGATGAGCGCGACCCAGGCCCTGCAACGGTTGCTCGGCAGCACCGGCTTTACCTTCCGCCAGATCGACGCCCGCACCCTGGCCCTGGAGCCGGTACCCACCGAAGGCGCGGTCAATCTCGGCGCGACCACCATCAGTGGTGTCGGCCAGCAAACCCAGGACAGCACCAGCTACCAGCCACCGCCCACCAGCTCGGTGATGCGCTCCCATGGCCTGCTGCTGGAGACCCCGCAAACCGTTAACGTCGTGCCCGCCCAAGTACTGCGCGACCAGACCCCGCGTAACCTGGACGATGCTCTGGGCAATATCAGTGGCATCACCCAGGCCAATACCCTGGCCAGCACCCAGGACGCGGTGATGTTGCGCGGTTTTGGCGACAACCGTAACGGCTCGATCATGCGCGACGGCATGCCTATCGTGCAGGGGCGTGCGCTGAACGCTACGGCGGAGCGGGTCGAAGTCCTCAAGGGCCCCGCCTCCTTGCTGTATGGCATCCAGGACCCGGGCGGCGTGGTGAACATCGTCAGCAAAAAGCCTGAGCTGGTTCAATCCACCGCGCTGACCGTGCGCGGCTCCACCTTCGGTGACGGCAAGAATGGCAGCGGCGGCAGCCTCGACACCACCGGCCCGATTGGTGACAGCGGCCTGGCCTATCGGCTGATCGTCGACCATGAAGACGAAGACTACTGGCGCAACTTCGGCACCCACCGCGAAAGCCTGATCGCACCGTCGCTGGCCTGGTAT
Source organism: Pseudomonas lurida (assembly GCF_002563895.1). Lineage (NCBI taxonomy): Bacteria > Pseudomonadati > Pseudomonadota > Gammaproteobacteria > Pseudomonadales > Pseudomonadaceae > Pseudomonas > Pseudomonas lurida. The sequence goes on from NZ_PDJB01000001.1 coordinate 1,179,591, forward strand.
GGCGACACCACCCAGGTGTCGTTCGCCTACGAGCATCGCGAGTTTCTGACGCCGTTCGACCGTGGTACCGCCATTGATCCCAAGACCAACCACCCGCTGGATATCCCGTCCACCCGTCGGCTGGATGAACCGTTCAACAACATGGAAGGCCGTTCCGACCTGTACCGTTTCGAAGCCGATCATGACCTGAACGACAACTGGAAAGCCCACTTCGGCTACAGCTGGAACCGCGAAACCTACGATGCCAGCCAAGTGCGTGTCAGTGCGGTGAATACCAACGGCACCCTGACCCGCAAGATGGACGGTACGAAGGGGGCGATCACCACCGACCGCTTCGCCACCGCGAGCCTGGAAGGCAAGGTCAATGTGTTCGGCCTGCAGAACGACCTGGTGTTCGGGCTGGATGACGAGTACCGCAAGATCTACCGTGCCGACCTGATTCGCCAGGATTCACGGGGCACGTTCAGCTACCAGAACCCGGTGTATGGCAATGAAGTCGCAGGCACCAAAGTCAGTGCTGCCGACAGCGCCCAGACCGACCTGCTGCGCAGCGATTCGCTGTTCTTCCAGGATGCAATCCACCTGAATGAGCAGTGGATCTTTGTCGCCGGCGCGCGCTACCAGATGTATGACCAGTACGCAGGCAAAGGCGTACCGTTCAAGGCCAACACCAACGGCAACGGCCAGGCCTGGGTGCCGCGTGCCGGGCTGGTGTATCGCTACACCGATGAACTGTCGTTCTACGGCAGCTACACCGAGTCGTTCAAGCCCAACTCCACCATCGCCGCGCTGGCCGACGGCAGCACCTTGACCGGCGACCTCACCCCCGAGGAGTCCAAGTCCTGGGAGCTGGGGGCCAAGCTCGACATCCCAGGGCGCATCACCGCCAGCGCGGCGTTGTTCACCATCGACAAGCGCAATGTGCTGGTGTCGGTCGGCTCCGGCGCGAACACCATTTACAGCATCGCCGGCCAGGTGCGCTCCCGTGGCCTGGAACTGGACGCCACCGGCCAACTGACCGACAAGTGGAGCCTGATCGGCAGCTATGCCTACACCGATGCCGAAGACATCAAGGACAAGGATCCGACCCTGGAAGGCAACCGATTGCAGAACGTCGCCAAGCACACCGGCTCGCTGTCGGTGGCGTATGACTTTGGCAATATCTTCGGTGGCGATCAGTTGCGGGTGGGGACCGGTGCGCGTTACGTCGGCGAGCGTGCGGGCGACGCCGCCAATGATTTCACCTTGCCGGGTTATACCGTGGCGGATGCGTTTGCCACTTACGACACCAAAATCGATGGGCAGAAGGTCAAGTTCCAGCTCAACGTGAAGAACATGTTCGACCGCGTCTACTACACCTCGGCGGCCAGCCGGTTGTTCGTGTCCATGGGCGATGCGCGGCAGGTGTCAGTATCGAGCACCCTGGAATTCTAAAAGGGGGGCATCACCCTTGTGGCAAGCCTGCTCGCCACAAGGGAACGGAGCTGTTAGCGTTGCCGCCACTGATAGCTTTGCGGACAACGCGACTGATGTATTTTGGAAAATGGACACACACCAGCGGCATGCTGGTTGGCCTGAGCCTTTTGCTGGGAGGTTGCGCGAGTGTTTCTCAGACTTCCTCCCCAGCCATCATCGAACACTTGATGGCTGACCCGGCCCTCAACGGTGCCACCGTCTCCCTGACGGTGCGTGACGCCCGCAGCGGCAGCACGCTCTACCAGCACAACCCCCGGGCTCGTCTAATCCCGGCATCCAACCTCAAATTGCTGACCACCGCAGCGGCAATGGACGTGTTGGGGCCGAACTACCGCTTCTCCACCCAACTGCTGAGTAACGGTTCGCAGCAAGGCGGGCGCCTCAGCGGCAACCTGTACCTGCGCGGCCTGGGCGATCCGACCACGCAATTGGCCGACTATCAGGCATTGGCGGCACAACTGGCAGCGCAGGGCGTGCGTCAGGTCCAGGGCGATCTTGTCTTCGACGACACGTGGTTCGACGCCGAACGGCTGGGCGTGGACTGGGCACATGACGATGAAAGCACCTACTACGGCGCGCAGGTTTCGGCGCTGACCGTGTCACCCGATACGGATTTCGATGCAGGTACGTTGCTGGTCACGGCGAAGGCGCCCGTGACGGCTGGCCAGCCGGTGAGCGTGGTCGTCAGCCCCTCCACCGATTACGTGCAACTGAACAACCGCGCTGTCAGCGGCCCCGGTAACAGCTACGGCATCACCCGCCAGCATGGCACCAACCTGCTGCAACTGACGGGCGCACTGGCGCCGGGCAAACAAAGCCGGCAATGGGTGAGTGTGTGGGAGCCGACGCAACTGGTCGCCAACCTGTTTGAGCAGGCGTTGGCGCAGCAGGGCATCCAGGTGCTAGGCCGGCGGGTGATTGGCGGTGCAAGCCCTGCGACAGCCAACGTGGTGGCCGAACATCAGTCAGCGCCGCTGCAAGAGCTGATCACGCCGCTGCTCAAACTCTCGAACAACAACATGTCCGAAGCCTTGCTCAAGGCCATGGGGCGCAAAGCGTCTAATGCGGGCACGGCGCAGGCTGGCGTGGCAGCAGTGGCGGACTTCATGCGGCGCCAGGGGTTGGACCCGATGACGCTTAGCCAGGTGGATGGCTCGGGCCTGTCACGGCGCAATCTGGTGTCTTCGCAGGGCCTTACCGATCTGCTGCTGGTGACGGCCAAACAGCCCTGGTTCGAAGCTTGGTACAACGCCTTGCCGATTGCCGGCAACCCGGATCGCATGAGCGGCGGCAGCCTGCGCTACCGCCTGCGTGCCACGGCGGCGCAAGACAATCTGCACGCCAAGACCGGCTCCATGGCCGGCGTTTCCTCCTTGAGCGGCTACATCACCGACGCCGATGGCCGGCGCCTGGTGTTTTCAATGATCAGCAACAATTACCTGAGCAACGCGGCGCCGATCCGGACGCTGGAGAACCGGGTGGCGCTGGCGCTGACCCAATGGCACGACTAGCTCAGGGCTGATAGCCCATGCGCCAACTGACTGCGCGGGTCGCTGCCAGTAAGCGTTGCGCCGCCGGGCCGTCCTCGTCGGCGTGGAACAGCGAGGTAGGGCCGACCACGGTCATCACCGCCGCCACGTGGCCGATGGCGTTGAACACCGGCGCCGACAACGCATCGACGCCGGGCATCAGCAAACCATGCACAAAGTGCAGGCCACGGCTGCGGATCTGTTCGCAGACGGTGGCGTAGGCCTGGTCGTCCGCCAGGGCATGGGCGATGCCGGCCTGGATCTCGCGCTCGCGCAACTCCACGGTTTCCCGCGAGGGCAGGAAGGCGCTGAAGACCAGTCCGGTGGACGAACCGAGCAGTGGTAGCACCGAGCCCAATTGCGTCACCACGGTCACCGCACGTACCGCCGGTTCGATCTGCACCACGGTCGCGCCCTGGTTGCCCCACACCGCCAGGAAGCAGGTTTCATTCAATTCATCGCGCAGCTCCGCCAGGGGCATCGCGCCGACTTTCAACACGTCCATGCTGCCCAGTGCCGCCAGGCCCACGCGCAGCGCTTCGCGACCCAGGCCATAGTGGTTGGTGGCGGTGTTCTGTTCGGCAAACCCGGAGGCGATCAGTGCTTGCAGGTAGCGGTGCACCTTGCTGGCCGGCATCTGCACGTGCTCGGCCAGGCGCGACAACGAGGTCGCCGGAGACAGCTCGGCCAGGGCCTTGAGGATATCGGTGCCCACTTCGGCCGAGCGGACTTTCTGTTTACCGGTGTCGCGGGGCTTTTCCATGGAGGGGCGAGAATCCGAGAGATGAATGGGCGTCTTTATAGCTTGACGGTCGATAGTGATCAAATTACGTTATGCGTAACTGGATTACGATAAAAACAACTTCCGCTCAGAGGACGATCCATGAACCTCGAATACCTGTCGGGCTTCGGCAATGAATTCGCCAGCGAAGCCCTGCCCGGGGCATTGCCCGTGGGCCAGAACGCTCCGCAAAAAGCCCCCTACGGCCTGTACACCGAACTGTTCTCCGGCACGGCGTTCACCATGGCGCGCAGTGAAGCCCGGCGTACCTGGCTGTACCGCATCCAGCCGTCGGCCAATCACCCTGCGTTCAGCAAGCTTGAGCGACAGTTGGCCGGGGGGCCGTTGGGGGGCGTGACGCCCAATCGCTTGCGCTGGAATCCGATGGATATTCCGAGCGAGCCGACGGACTTTATCGATGGGCTGGTAGGAATGGTCGCTAATTCCGGGTCCGATAAACCCTCGGGTATCAGCATCTATACCTACCGCGCCAATCGCTCGATGGAGCGCGTGTTCTTCAACGCCGATGGCGAACTGTTGATCGTCCCCGAGCAGGGTCGCCTGCGTATCGTGACTGAACTGGGGGTGCTGGAAGTCGAGCCGCTGGAAATCGTCGTGCTGCCACGCGGGCTCAAATTCCGTGTCCAATTGCTGGATGCGCAAGCTCGCGGTTATGTTGCCGAAAACCACGGCGCGCCGTTGCGACTGCCGGACCTGGGCCCGATCGGCAGCAATGGCCTGGCCAACCCGCGCGATTTCCTTACGCCGGTTGCCCACTACGAAGACTTGAAACAATCGACAACGCTGGTACAGAAATTCCTCGGCGAGCTCTGGGCCTGTGAGCTGGATCATTCCCCGCTCAACGTGGTCGCCTGGCACGGCAACAACGTGCCGTACAAATACGATCTGCGCCGCTTCAATACCATTGGCACCGTAAGCTTCGACCACCCGGACCCGTCGATCTTCACCGTATTGACCTCGCCCACCAGCACTCATGGCCTGGCCAATCTCGACTTCGTGATCTTCCCACCGCGCTGGATGGTGGCCGAGAACACCTTCCGTCCGCCATGGTTCCACCGCAACCTGATGAACGAATACATGGGCCTGATCCAGGGCGCCTACGACGCCAAGGCCGAAGGCTTCCTGCCCGGTGGCGCGTCGCTGCACAGCTGCATGAGTGCCCATGGCCCGGACGGCGAGACTTGCACCAAGGCCATCAATGCGGACCTGGCGCCGCACAAGATCGATAACACCATGGCCTTCATGTTCGAGACCAGCCAAGTGCTGCGCCCGACCCAGTTCGCCTTGGACTGCCCACAACTGCAACCTTCCTATGACGCGTGCTGGGCCTCGTTGCCCGCCACCTTCAACCCGAACCGGAGATAACCCATGACTCAGCCCACACTTACCCGCAGCTGGGTGGCCTCCGCGAATGGTCACACCGATTTTCCCCTGCAAAACCTGCCGCTGGGGGTGTTCAGCGTCAATGGCTGCGCACCGCGCGCTGGCGTCGCGATTGGCGACTCGATCCTGGACCTGCACGCCGCGATCGATGAGTTTGACGGTGATGCCCGTCGCGCCGTCGAAGCGACCGCCGGTGGCCAACTGAACGCTTTTTTTGAACTGGGCCGCGGCCCGCGCGTGGCCTTGCGCGAGCGTCTGCTGGCGTTGTTGGCCGAAGGCAGCAAACTGCAGGTGCGTGAAGCGCAAGTGCTGCATCGTGCTGCCGATTGCCAGATGTATGTACCGGCGCGAATCAATGACTACACCGACTTCTATGTCGGCATCGAACACGCGCAAAACGTCGGCAAACTGTTCCGGCCTGATAACCCCTTGCTGCCGAACTACAAGTACGTGCCGATTGGTTACCACGGCCGTGCGTCGACCATCCGCACCTCGGGCACGGACGTGCGCCGCCCCAAAGGCCAGACCTTGCCAGCCGGCCAGGCCGAGCCGACCTTCGGTCCGTGCGCGCGCCTGGACTACGAATTGGAACTGGGCGTCTGGATCGGCCAGGGCAATGAGATGGGGGATTCGATTGCCATTGGTGATGCGGCTGAGCATATCGCCGGTTTCTGCCTGCTCAATGACTGGTCGGCGCGGGATATCCAGGCCTGGGAATACCAGCCATTGGGGCCGTTCCTGTCGAAGAGTTTCATTACCACCATTTCGCCGTGGGTAGTGACGGCCGAGGCGCTTGAACCGTTCCGCAAGGCGCAACCGGCGCGACCGGCAGGTGACCCGCAACCGCTGCCGTACCTGCTGGACCCACGCGACCAGGCTGCTGGCGCCCTGGATATCGAGCTGGAAGTACTGCTCACCACGGCGGCCATGCGCGAACAGAACCTACCGGCTTTTCGCCTGGCCCTGAGCAATAGCCTGCATATGTACTGGACGGCCGCGCAATTGGTGGCGCACCACAGCGTCAACGGCTGCCAACTGCAGGCGGGTGACCTGTTCGGTACAGGGACCCTGTCGGGGCCGCAAGCCGGTCAGTTCGGCAGCCTGTTGGAAATGACCGAGGGCGGTAAAAAGCCTGTCGAGCTACCGTCTGGCGAAGTGCGCAAGTTCCTCGAAGACGGCGACGAAATCATCCTGCGTGCCCGCTGCAGCCGCGAGGGATTTGCCTCCATCGGCTTTGGCGAATGCCGTGGCACCGTGGTCGCGGCGCGCTAGGAGGGCAGGGTGATGGAACTCTACACCTACTACCGTTCCACCGCGTCCTACCGGGTACGCATTGCCCTGGCACTCAAGGGCCTGGATTTTACCGCCGTGCCGGTCAACCTGCTGGTGCCGGCGGGCGGTGCAAATCGCCAGCCGGCGTACCTGGCGATCAACCCGCAAGGCCGTGTGCCGGCCTTGCGCACCGATGAAGGTGAGGTGCTGATGCAGTCGCTGGCGATCATCGAGTACCTGGAGGAACGTTATCCACAGGTGCCGTTGCTTTCCACCGACTTGGTGGCCCGGGCCCATGAGCGTGCGGTGGCGTCGATTGTCTGCTGCGATATTCATCCGCTGCACAACTCCAGCACCCAGAACCTGTTGCGCCAATGGGGGCATGACGAGGCGCAACTGCTGGAGTGGATCGGCCATTGGATCAGCCAGGGGTTGGGCGCGGTGGAGCAGCTGATAGGCGATCGGGGCTTTTGCTTTGGTGAGCAACCGGGGATGGCGGATGCATTCCTGATTCCGCAGCTGTATGCCGCGGAGCGCTTCAAGGTGTCGTTGGCGGCGTATGCGCGTATTGGGCGGGTGGCGGCGTTGGCGGCGCAGCATCCGGCATTTATCCAGGCGCACCCTGCCAACCAACCTGATACCCCTTGATCCCTGTAGGCGCCGGCTTGCTGGCGACGGCGGTAGTTGAGTCGATCGATCATGGTCTGCTCCCCCGCCATCGCTGGCAAGCCAGTGCCTTCGGGCTGTGCTTGACCCTAAAAATAAAAACAAAGGTACCTTGCGATGCACAATCAGATTGCCAGCTTGCGCGCGGCACTCGACGCCCGTCCGGTGTCGCGCTATCAGTGGTTGATCCTCCTGTTGCTGGCGCTGCTGCTGGTGACCGATGGCTACGACGCCCAGGTGCTGGGCTATGTGGTGCCGGCGCTGGCCAAGGACTGGGGCCTGGAGAAAGCCGCGTTTGGTCCGGTGTTCAGTGCCAACCTGCTCGGGCTGACGTTGGGTTCACTGCTGGTCACGCCATTGGCCGATCGCTTTGGCGTGCGACGCATCCTGCTCGGCTGCGTGCTGATCTACGCCAGCCTCACCGTGCTGATGGTGTTCGCCAACTCACTGACCACCCTGATGGCCGCAAGGTTTATCTGCGGCATCGGCATGGGCGGCGCCATGCCCAGTGCCATGGCGTTGATGTCGGATTATTCCCCACCGCGACTGCGCACGTTGATGGTGACGTTGGCGGCCTGTGGCTTCTCGTTCGGTGGGGCGGCGGGTGGGTTTGCGGCGGCGGGGTTTATCGAAGGCTTCGGGTGGCAGGCGGTGTTCCTGGCCGGGGGCGTGACGCCGCTGCTGTTGTTTCCTTTTCTGGTGTGGTTGCTGCCGGAGTCCCTGCCGCGCTTGCTGCGTGACGCGCCACCTTATACGCGGCTGCAGAAGGTCACGTCACGCATGCTGCCGGGCTGGCAACCGCCGCCTGCGACCCAGGCCGAAAACCAGCAGGAGCAAGGCAGTAAACTGACCGTCGTGGAGCTGTTTCGAAACGGTTACGCGCGGCCGACCGTGCTGATCTGGGCGACCTTTTTTGTCAGCCTGATCCTGCTGTACTTCATGATCAGTTGGTTGCCTTCGCTGCTGCTGGAGAGTGGGCTGACGTTAAAAGAAGCCAATCTCGTGACCTCGATGTTCCTGTTTGCCGGCACCTTGGGCGCCATCGGCATGGCCTGGTTCGCCGACCGCTTGAAAAACAAAGTGCGACTGCTGGCCGGCGTGCTTGCGGCCGCAGCGGTGTGCACCCTCCTGCTCGGCCTCAACCATGACAACCCACGCTATCTGGTGGCCTGTGTGTTTGCGGCCGGGTTTTGCATCATTGGGGGCCAACTGACCCTCAATGCCTTCGCCAGCAACTTCTACCCGGCACACGTACGCGCCACCGGTACGGGCTGGGCGCTCGGTGTGGGGCGGTTTGGCTCGATCCTCGGGCCGCTGTTTGGCAGCATGCTGCTGGCGATGCATATCCCGGTGGAGCAGATTTTCTTCTTCTGTGCGATCCCGGCAGTGATTGCAGCGTTGTTGATCATCCAAGTGCGCTCGCCGCAACAACCGCGTTCACCGCAGGAGAAATGACCCCGCAAAGCAGGGGTTCAATGCACGACTGAATTGGGCGGCAGGTGCCCGAGGCGCTCGGTCAAGCGCAGGCGTTGGATGGGGTCTTCGCTGAGCATCAACGCATGTTCCAGGTCAAAACGCTCGGCATTCGGGCAGTCAAGGCGCTGGTAGAGGCTGGCCCGTGCCAGGTAGTCGGCGGCGCTGGCATTGCCCAGTTCCAGCACACGCTCGGCGTCGACCAGTGCCGCGAGCGGGGCATCGTTGGAAAGGTGCAATTGCCGCAGGTTGCGTGACAGCCGCTGCAGGATCGAACGCGGATCGGCGGTGTGCAGGTGGTCGGCCTGCAATGTGAGGTTGGGCCCATACTGGCGTTGCAGCAGGTCACGGCAATCATTCGGGTACAGGCGCCGGCCGCCGCACGGGTCCAGCAGATGATCGGCGCCGGGCACCCGCAGTAGGAAGTGGCCGGGGAAGTTCACGCCGACCAGGGGGATGTCCAGGCGTCGCGCCAGCTCAAGGGCGATCAACCCCATGGCCAAGGGCTGCCCGCGTTTGCGCTGCAGCACCTTGTCCAGCAGGGCGGCGGCGGGGCGCAGCGGGGTGAATTCATCCTGGGCGAACCCCAGGTCATTCATGCGCCGCAACAGCGGCTGCCCCAGTTCGTCCGCCGGCAGCAGGGGCATGCCCTGGTGCACCTGTTGTTGCAGTAACGTCAACGCCTGCAGGATCTGCACCGGCTGCACTGCCGGGTCATGCTCGGCGGCTATCCACAACGCCGCCTCAAACAGCGCGGGGGGGAGCGTTCCAGGCAGGCGAAAAAGGCTTTGCGGGGATTCATTGCATTCTCCGGCGGATGCTCCCGTTTTAGCCTTGCTGGGAATGTTCGTCCAGTGCCTTAGGAAATATCCTGCTCGCTTATGTCACAAGCGTTTCGAAAACGGGCGTCTTATTCCAGCGTGGTCCGGCAGTTTTCTGCCGCAAGCCTATACTTGGCCCACTACCAAAAGTGATTCGGGAGCTTGACGATGTTTGCTCTCATGCATAGCACCCGCCTTGAATCGCTGCACCTGAGCGTCGACCCGGTCACCGGGCTGAAGGCGGTCATCGCCATCCATAACAGCCGCCTGGGGCCTGCTCTCGGCGGCTGTCGCTATCTGTCCTACCCCGACGATGAAAGCGCCGTGGCCGATGCCGCGCGCCTGGCCCAGGGCATGAGCTACAAGGCCGCATTGGCGGGCTTGCCGGTGGGCGGCGGCACCGCGGTGATCCTGCGCCCGGCCCACGTGGAAAACCGCGCGGCGCTGTTTGAAGCCTTCGGCCGCTGTATCGAGCAACTCGACGGTCGCTACATCACCGCCACCGACAGCGGCACCTCAGTGGCCGACATGGACTGCATCGCCCAACACACCCGCTATGTCACCAGCACCAGCGCCGCTGGCGACCCTTCGCCGCATGCCGCCATGGGCGTATTCGCCGGTATCCGTACCACCGCGATGGCACGCCTGGGCAGTGATAACCTCGAGGGCTTGCGCGTGGCGATCCAGGGCTTGGGCAACGTCGGTTATGCCCTGGCCGAACAACTGCACGCCGCCGGGGCCGAACTGCTGGTCAGCGACATCGACCACGGCAAGGTGCAATTGGCCATGGAGCAACTGGGCGCGCACCCCATCGCCAACGATGCCTTGCTCAGCACCCCCTGCGACATCCTCGCACCCTGCGGCCTGGGCGCCGTATTCAATCGCCAGAGCGTCGGCCAACTGCGCTGCGCCGCCGTTGCCGGTTCCGCCAGTGCGCAATTGACCAACCTGCAAGTGGCCGACCAACTGGAAGGCCGCGGCATCCTCTATGCCCCCGATTACGTGATCAACTCCGGTGGCCTGATTTACGTCGCGCTCAAACACAGCGGGGCGGAACTGCCGACCATCACCGCGCACCTGTCGAACATCGGCAAACGCCTCACGGAAATCTTCGCCCACGCCCAGGCCGAAAAACGCTCGCCCGCACGGGTGGCGGATGAATTGGCCGAGCGCCTGCTTTACCAATAGCCAGTTATTAAAAAGGCCCTGAATCCATGATTCAGGGCCTGTTCAATTCGGGCTTTATTCCGCCGGTGCGTTCAGCAACTCGGACAACGCGTCCGGCTGGCTCTTGAACGCCTTGGCAAATACATCGCGGTTCTTCGCCATGTAGATCCCGGCTTCTTCCACCTGCTGCTCGCTCAGTGACGGCACGGCTTTTTGCAACACTTCTGCCAGCAACTCAGCGAGTTCAAGCATCTTGTCATGACGGTCAGCTTCGGCTTTATCCATGAACAAACGCTCCAGATCTCGGCTGCTGCGGTATACCACTTCGACGGCCATTCACCACCTCACATGCCTTCACGATAGTTGTCTTTTGCGACTACTGTATTTATATACAGCTAAAAGGGTAAGCCAAACAGCGGGCTTTGGGTAGCAGTTTTTTAATGTAGCCCGTAAATACAGGTTTGGCGTGTCTCATGTCACGCCGCCATCATCTCATACCTGCCCCTGGCCTTTTTTCTGCATGCAGAACAACCGTCACGTCCAACCCGCATTATCCGGTCGAGTCGACCTAAGGAAGCATCATCGTGAAGATCAATTGGGCCGAAAGGCTGCGCCAGAACGTACACGGGCTGGCCGAGTCCCTGGGCAATCTGTTTGTCGAGTCGTTCCACTACCTGGCGCTGTTCGCCATTGGTGCGGTGACCGCGTGGGCAGCGGTGATGGAGTTTCTGGGGATGCTCGAGAACGGGCATATCAAGATCGATGACATCTTGCTGCTGTTCATCTACCTGGAATTGGGTGCGATGGTCGGGATTTATTTCAAGACCAACCACATGCCTGTGCGCTTCCTGATCTACGTGGCGATCACCGCGCTGACGCGCTTGCTGATCTCCAACGTGTCCCACCACAACCCACCCGACGTTGGCATCATCTACCTGTGTGGCGGGATTCTGCTGTTGGCGTTTGCGATCCTGGTGGTGCGCTACGCGTCGTCGGCGTTTCCGTCAGTGAAGGTCGAAGGCCCGCGTCGCAAGGGCGAGGCGAGCCTGGAAACCGAGAAAGGCGAGCTTTAAAGCCCGACGCTGAAGGGCAGGGGACGTGCCGGCGGCCGCTGCAGCACTTTGTGGTCGCCATCCGTCATCACCGCCAGGATCTCCATGGCGCTGTGGCCCTGCTCGATGGCGATGCCGAATTGGATGCTCTGCACCAGTCGCTTCAGGCGCTTGGGGTCATTGCGTTGTTCGGCGCTGATCATGCGTTTGGCCACCACGCCTTGATCGTTGGAAAGGGTCAGCATGATGCTGCCGTCCAGCCGTTGGATGCTCAGGTTGACACGGTATTGGGGCGTAAACGTGTCAGTGATGATCTGAAAAGGATTGTCCATGGTGCGTTACCGCCTGATAAGAACATGCAGTCATTGACGACCGGTGTCGGGATTAGTTCGCGTTGCCTGACCACCGGCCACTCCGTCGCTGAGGTTTCACAAATTCCGTTTGCCTCATGAGCTGTACAGCAAAGGGCGTGCCGTGCGCGACTCCGCTAAGCAGCCGAATCCCAATGTGGGAGGGGGCTTGCCCCCGATAGCAGTCTTTCCGCCGAGCATTCATTGGCTGACGCTCCGCTATCGGGGGGCAAGCCCCCTCCCACCGTTGCTTTGGATTGCTGTTGAAATCGGTGACCTGTTTCAGGGCAGTACCGAGAAAACGATCGCAGACAGCGCAATCAAGCCGATCGCCACCACAAACACGTTCGACAGCTGGCCCGAATACTGGCGCAGGGAGGGTACGCGGCGGACCGCGTACATCGGCATCAGGAACAGCAGGCAAGCGATGATCGGCCCGCCCAGTGTCTCGATCATGCCCAGGATGCTCGGGTTGAAGGTGGCCACGGCCCAGCAGGTCAGCACCATGAACAGTGCGGTGCAGCGCTCCAGCCATATGGCCGACATCGAGCGGTTACGCCCGCGCAGGGATTTGACGATCAGGCCCTGGAAACCTTCGCTGGCGCCGATGTAGTGGCCGAGGAAGGATTTGGTGATCGCTACCAGCGCGATCAATGGCGCGGCGTAGGCGATCACCGGGGTCTGGAAGTGGTTGGCCAGGTACGACAGGATCGAGATGTTCTGGGCCTTGGCCGCTGCCAGGTCTGCCGGCGACAACGCCAGTACACAGCTGAAGCAGAAGAACATCACGGTCAGCACCATCATGCCGTGGGCGGTGGCGAGGATACCGCTGCTTTTGCGCTCGGCCTGCGGCCCGTACACGCGTTTCTGGTCGACGGCAAACGCGGAGATGATGGGCGAATGGTTGAAGGAAAACACCATCACCGGGATTGCCAGCCACAGGGTCTTGAAGAAGATCGGCAGCGGCATGCCCTCGCCAGCGGAGGCGAAGAATGCGCCGTTCCAATTGGGGATCAGGCTGACGGCCAGCAACAGCAGGGCGGCAACGAACGGGTACACCAGCACGCTCATGGCCTTGACGATTACGCCCTGGCCGCAGCGCACAATGGCCATCAGGCCGAGGATCAGTACCAGCGACAGGATCGCCCTGGGCGGCGGGACCGTGTGCAGTTGGTGTTCCATGAAGCTCCCGAGGGTGTTGGTCAGCGCCACGCTGTACACCAGCAGGATCGGGAAGATTGCGAAGAAATACAGCAGGGTAATCAGCTTGCCCGCGCCGACGCCGAAGTGTTCTTCGACCACCTCGGTAATGTCGCCGGATTTGCCCGACAGCACAAAGCGCGTCAGCCCACGGTGGGCGAAGAAGGTCATGGGGAAGGCCAGCAGTGCCAGCACGATCAGCGGCCAGAAGCCGCCGACGCCGGCATTGATTGGCAAGAACAGCGTGCCGGCACCGATGGCGGTGCCGTAGAGGCCCAGCATCCAGGTGGTGTCGTGTTTGCTCCAGCCAGTTGTAACGGTGTTCTCTACAGCAGGACCTGCTTTTGAAGGTGTCGCAACGTCAGGTGTACGTACATCGGTCATCGTTATTGCCTCGTTATTATTTTTGCGCGGGCTCACGTAGGGGGCGGTCGGGGAATGCTCCTCAGCACTCCACCCAGCTCACGGCCAGGCCGCCCCGTGAAGTTTCTTTGTATTTGTCATGCATGTCGGCGCCGGTATCGCGCATGGTGCGGATCACCCGGTCGAGGGAAATGAAGTGCTTGCCGTCTCCGCGCAGGGCCATTTGCGTGGCGTTGATCGCCTTCACGGCGGCGATGGCATTGCGCTCGATGCACGGCACTTGCACCAGGCCACCTACCGGGTCGCAGGTGAGGCCGAGGTTGTGTTCCAGGCCGATCTCGGCGGCGTTTTCCAGTTGCTCGGGGGTTGCACCCAGTACATCGGCCAAGCCGGCAGCGGCCATGGCGCAGGCCGAACCGACTTCACCCTGGCAGCCGACTTCGGCGCCGGAGATCGAGGCGTTTTTCTTGCAGAGAATGCCGACGGCAGCAGCGGCCAGGAAGAAATTGACCACGTCGTCGTCAGACGCGTCGGTGTTGAATTTCATGTAGTAATGCAGCACGGCCGGGATAATCCCCGCCGCGCCATTGGTCGGCGCGGTCACCATGCGCCCGCCGGCGGCATTTTCTTCGTTGACGGCGAGGGCAAACAGGTTGACCCATTCCATGGCCGACAAGGTTGAAGTGATCACATTCGGCTTGCCGATTTCCAACAGGCTACGGTGCAGTTTCGCCGCCCGGCGCGGCACGTCCAGACCACCTGGCAGAATGCCTTCATCGCGCAGGCCTTGCTCTACGCATTCGCGCATCACGGACCAGATATGCAGCAGCCCACTACGGATCTCTTCGTCGCTGCGCCACGCGCGTTCGTTGGCCATCATCAGTTCGGAAACCCGCAGGCCGTGCTTGTTGCACAAGGCCAGCAGTTCCACGGCGCTGGAGAAGTCGTACGGCAATTGCACATCGCTGGTCGGTGCAATGCCGGAGGCTGCTTCCGCCGCTTCGATGATGAAACCGCCGCCCACCGAGTAATACGTTTGCTCGCTCAGCAGGCCGTTTTCACCATAGGCATGTAAGGACATCGCATTAGGGTGGTAGGGCAGGCTCTCGTCCAGCAGCAGGAGATCTGTGTGCCAGTTGAAGCCGATTTCGTGAGTGCCGGCGAGCAACAGTCGCCCCGACTCGCGCAGTTGCTGGATGCGGGCATTGATCGAAGTGGGGTCGACCTTGTCTGGCCATTCGCCCATCAGGCCCATTACACAGGCGCGGTCGGTGGCGTGGCCGACGCCGGTGGCGGACAGCGAGCCGTATAGCCGCACTTCGACGCGCTGTGTTTTACCCAGCAATTGTTGGTCGGTGAGGGCCTGGGCGAAGGTCGCCGCCGCCCGCATGGGGCCGACGGTGTGGGAGCTGGAAGGGCCAATGCCCACCTTGAATAGATCGAAAACACTGATAGCCATGCTAAAGCCTTACAAGCAATGGAGTAGGAATCGCTGCCATGTTTTGTAGGACGAGCGCAATTGGCGCGATACTGAGCCTCTGGAACGGCACTGACCAACGAATTATCCTAAGACACCCTTTAGCAGGACTAAACGCTATGACCCGGCCTCTCCATGGCCAGACTTATGTCTGGCTGCACGTTTTTTCCTGCGCTGCGCGGCATTTGTCGTTCACCCGCTGCGCAGAAGAACTGCACATCACCCCTGGGGCGGTGAGCCAGCAGATTCGCCAACTGGAGGAACGTTTGGGCTTTCGGCTGTTTCACCGACGCGCACGCGGCGTGGAGTTGAGTGCCGAAGGCCAGCGCCTGGCGGCAACCGTGGGAGAGGCCTATGGCAGCATCGATGCCGAATTGCAGCGGCTGGACGCCGGAATGATCAGCGGCACCCTGCGCCTGCGCTCGATCCCGTCGTTCCTGGGCAAATGGCTGACCCCACGCTTGCCGCGCCTGCAGCAACGCTTTCCGGATATCCAACTGCGCATGGTCGCCGAGGACAGCAGCATTGCGCTGCATGAGGGCGATTTCGACCTGGCCATCGATTTGAACGACGGCAGCTACCCTGGTCTGTTATCCACAGCCCTGTTGGACGAACAGATCTTCCCGGTGTGTGCCCCCAGCCTGTTGCGCGGCCGCCCGCCCCTGCATGGTCCGGCGGACCTGGTGCACTTCCCGCTGCTGCACGATATTACTGCCTGGCGTGGGAGCTATGAGTATGCGGAGTGGGAGTTCTACCTGAATGCCATCGGCTATCACGACGCCGATGTGCGCCGCGGGCACACCTTCAACCGCAACCACCTGACTATCGAAGCGGCCATCGCCGGCATGGGCGTGGCCATCGCCCGTCGCACCTTGCTCAACGATGAATTGGAACGCGGCACCTTGATCGTGCCGTTCGGCCTGGCTGTGCCCAACCACAAACGCTACGTGCTGCTGTATGCGCCGGGTGCATTGAGCCACCCAGGCGTGCGTGCCGTGCATGACTGGCTGGTGGAAGAGGCCGGGATTTTTCGCGGATTGCACCCGTTGGGAGAGGGGCAATTGTAGGATTCGCAGGGCGTAAGAAGACGCGGCTAACTCCCCACCCTAACAGCGTTTTTGCTTGTCGTCAGGGTTAATTTGTAATGTGGGATTTATCTTTGCAAAGGGGTTGAAATGTTCTTCTGGCTGCTCAATTGTGTAATCAGGAGGTCATGGTTTCACCACACCGGTGTTGCAGTTGTGACCTCTAGCGAGCTAGCTGAAATAAGGGAAGAACTATGCAAATCCAAGTCAATAGCGATAACCATATTGAAAGCAGCATCCGACTGGAGGAGTGGGTACGTACCACCATTGAGAGCACGCTCGAACGTTACGAAGAAGACCTGACCCGAGTGGAGGTCTACCTGCGGGATGAGAACGGCGACAAGCCCGGTCCCCATGATTTGAGTTGCCGCCTGGAAGCGCGTCCAAAAGGCCATCAACCACTGTCGGTGCTGCACAAAGCCGATACCCTGGAACAGGCGATCGACGGTGCGGCGACCAAGCTGGACCATGCGTTGGAACATCTGTTTGGCAAACTGCAAGGCAAGCCACGCGCTGCCGGGAAAAACCAGCCGACCACCAAAGTCAACGAAGATGAACTTGAGCAGGAGTTCCTTGAAAAAGAACGTGCCGTATTTAATGGCTGACAGTGTTTAAGTCCCTCTAAAAAACGGGCCTGCATACGCAGGCCCGTTTTCGTTTACGGCCCGCGCCGGAAGAAATGCCGGCTCAATAATGCCAGCCCACAGGCTCCCAGCCCTGCAAACACCATGGCCCAGCCTGCACCGTGACGTAGTGCGGCCCGGGCATTCGTGACGTCCAGCCCGGGTACGTCCAGGTTCCCCGCTGCAATCTGCTGGCTGAGTGCCGGCCAATCCAGTGCAGTGCTGTCGGGCAGCAGACTGGCCAACGCATGACCGATCCCCAGCAACAGCACCAGCCCCATCAGCGCGATATTGACCGCCAGGGTGATCAGCCGTGCGCTGAGGTCAATGCCTGAAGCCATGCCGGCGCGGTCTGCCGATACCGACCCCGTTGTGGTGTTGGTAGTGGGCGAGTTGGTCAGCGCCAGTCCGACGCCGGCGAGGGCGCAACTGCCGAGGATCAGCAGGATGCTGGGATGCGCGGTGCCATTGATGGCGGCCATGGCCAGGAAACTCGCGCCCATCAGGCCGAGGCCGGTCGGGATGATGCGCTCGGCGCCGTAGCGCAGGGCCAGGCGTTCAGCCAGCGGCGGTACGAGCAAGGTGGGCAGGGTATAGGCGAGCAGGGCGCCGCCGGTGGTCAGGGTGTCGTAGCCCAGGCCAGCCTGGAAATACAGCGGCAGGTAGATCATGAACGGCCAGAAGCTGAAGTTCATGCCGATCGAGCCCATCAATGCGCCGTTGAAGCGCTGGATACGGAACACCGAGAAATCGAACATAGGGTGGGCGCTGCGCCGTTCAACGACGCCGAACAGCAGCAGCCCCGCCACGGCCAAGCCTGCCCAGCCGAGCATTGCCGGTGTGCCAAAGCCGTTTTCAGTGCTCTGGGTGATGAAGTAGACCAGGGCGAACACAGACAACGTCAAGGTGAGCATGCCGGAGATGTCGAGACGATGGGCGGCCGGGTCGCGAGACTCCTGCACACTGACGTGCAGCAGCACCAGGGTGAACAAGGTGAGCGGCACATGCACGAGAAACACCCAGCGCCAATCCGCGATCGCCAGGATCAGCGCGCCCACCATCGGCCCGAAGCCCAGGCCCACGCCGGCAATCACGCCCCATATTGCGAACGCTCGCGCCCGCGCCGCCGGTTCTCGAAACAGGTGCGACAGAATTGCGAACTGGCAGATCATCATCGCCCCGGCGCCGATGCCCTGGACAAAGCGCGCCGTTACCAGCGTGGACGCATTCTCGGCCAGCCCGCAGGCCAAGGATGCCAGCCCGAATGCCCACAGGCACAGCACCAGCATGCGGCGGCGGCCGAAGCGATCGGCCAGGGTGCCGGCGGCCATCAGCACGCTGGTGCAGGCCAGGGTGTAGGCGTTCATGATCCATTGGGCGTCCTGGAAGCCGGTGCCCAGTTGGTGTTCAAGGGTGGGCAGGATCACCGGTACGCTGGAAATTTCCAGGCCGAACATCAGCGCGACCAGGCACACGGCGGTGAGGGCGAGGCCGTTTCTGGCGGTGCGCGCTGGGCTGGCGACCGATAACGTGGCAGCGGGTGGCATGGGGACTCTCCTGTCGATGGGGTGTCGGGGTATTTTCAGGGGAATCTGGCTCTTTATTCGTGATAAGTTTTCCACTTATCAGGGACTTCAGGGCGACAATCGAGCATGGCCACTCCGCGTTTTGATGGTGTTGAGCTCTTTCTGCAAATTGTCGAAAGCGGCAATCTGACCGAGGCCGCCGAGCGCCTGAACCTCACGCGCTCCGCTGTCGGCAAGGGGTTGGCGCGATTGGAGGCGCGCCTTGGCACCTGCCTGTTGCAGCGCTCCACGCGGCGCCAGCGTCTGACCGAAGACGGCCAGGCCTACTACGAACATTGCCTGCGTGCACTGGCCGAGCTTGAGGCGGCTGAATCGGTACTCGAAAGCGGCCGGCAACAGCCACGCGGACGCTTGCGGGCAAGCCTGCCGCTGGCTTTCGGTCACCACTATGCGGCGCCCGCATTGTGGGGCTTGATGGCGCGTTATCCGGAACTGGAGATCGAGATCAGCTTCGCCGACCGGTTGGTAGACTTGGCACAGGACGGCTTCGACATTGCTGTGCGGATCGGTCCACTGCCCGATACCGACCGCCTCAGCGCGCGACGCCTGGGCGAGCAGTCGGTGGGGCTGGCGGCTTCACCGGCGTATTTGCAGCGGGTCGGGCCGATTTCATGCATCGAGGATCTGGCCGGTCACCGTGGTATCGCCTACCGCAGCAATACCCCGCACCGCAATCGAGTGGCCTCGCCGCTGATGATGGACGACCTCCAGGCCGTGGCCGATGCCGCCATTGCGGGCGTGGGCCTGGCCTGGTTGCCGAGTTGGTTGATTGCCCACTATGTGCTGCGTGGGCAATTGCAGGCAGTGCTGCCCGAGTACCGTGAGCAACCCGCACCTATCCATGTGATCTGGCCCACGGCGGCGCATATGCCGGCCAAGACGCGCTGCGCCATCGACGCGTTGGTGGCCGGCACCCCCAGTTGCCTGGCAGGCAGCTAGAACGCTATAGAGGTCTGCACATACACCGTGCGCGGCTCACCGACGTATTTGCCTTTGTTGTTATCGTCGAACGAGCGCGTGTAGTACTGCTTGTTGAAGATGTTTTTCACCCCCACTGCCACGTTCAGGTCCGACAGTTGCGGGCCGAAGTCGTAAGCCGCACGGCTGCTGAACAGCATGTAGCCGGGAATGCGCCCGTTCGCACCGTCGGCACTTTCGGCCTGGGTGTTGGCGTTGTCGGCGAACTGGCTGCTCTGGTAGCTGCTGTCCACATTGAGTTTCCAGCGACCTTCCGTGTAGCCCACGCCGAGGGTGCCCTTGTGTTTGGACGAGAAGGGCACGCGGTTGCCTTTGTTCGGGCCATCCTCGCGAATGGTCGCATCGACGTAAGCGTAGCTGGCATACACATCGAACCCCGCCAGCGCCGGGCTCAAACCGTCGAGGGCGTAGTTGACGCTCGACTCGATGCCCTGGTGACGGGTCTCACCTCGGGCAATCACCGAGTCGTTGGTCTGGTTGCTTTCATATTGGTTGTCGAAGTTGATCAGGAACGCGCCGATCTCCGCGCGCAGGCTGCCGTTGTCATAGCGCGTGCCGAGTTCCCAGGTGCGCGCTTTTTCCGGCTTCACTTCGCCGCTGGTCACCCGGTTGGGCATCTGGCTGTACTGCACGCTGCCGAACGATCCTTCGGTATTGGCGTAGAGGTTCCAGTCATCGGTGAGGTGATAGAGCACATTCAAGGCCGGCAGGGCAGTGTTGTAGTCACCCTTGTATTTGACGTTGCTCAGGTTGTTGGTTTGCTGGGACTCGATCATCTCGTAGCGGATGCCCGGGGTGATGGTCCACTTGCCGATATCGATCCGGTCATCGATGAAGAAGGCATTGGCTTCGGTGCCGCCGCGCGTGTCGCGGTCGTTGCGGCTGTTGGTGGTGGGGATCTGCTGGTTGGCAGCAATCGGCGTGCGATAACGCAGCTCGTGGCCGGCCTCGTTGATATAGCGGTAGCCGACGCCGACTTCGTGGCTGGTCGGGCCCAGATCAAAGCCCTGGGCGAAGCGGGTCTCCAGGCCGCGCACCCAGTATTCGCGTGGCGACAGCGACAGGAACGTGCCCTGGTCCAGGTAACCGCTGCGCAGGGTCTTGGTGAAGAAGCTGTTCACGGTGAATTCGCGACGGTCCTGCTCATAGCGATAGCCGACGTTGAACATCGTACGGCGCCCCCAGAATTTGTCGTAGGGGCGGGTGGACTGGTACGGATCGGCCTTGTAGTCCGCGACGTTCAGGCCGCCGGGCATATCGGCCTGGCCCTCGTAGTACTGCGCCATGGCGTTGAAGCTGTTGGCGTCGTCGAGCTGGTATTTGCCCTTGAGGATCAAGTCGTCGATGCGCGTGTTGCTGTTCTCACGCCAGTCGCCGCCACGGGTACCGGAGTACAGCAGCGCGCCACCCAAGCCATTGTCGGCGGTGCCGCCGGCCAGCAGGTTGCCGGTGGTCTTGAAGCCGTCATGGCTGGAGGAAGGACTGGTCTCGGTCTGCAGGCCACCTTTGACTGTGGGGGCATCCGGGATCGCGCGGGTCACGAAGTTGACCACGCCCCCGACGTTCTGCGGGCCGTAGCGCACAGCGCCGCCGCCACGTACGACGTCGACGGCGTCCATGTTGCCCATGCTGATGGGCGCGAATGAAAGCTGCGGCTGGCCATAGGGCGCAAAGGGCACGGGGATGCCGTCCATCAATACGGTAGAGCGTGACGCCAGGCGCGGGTTGAGGCCGCGAATGCCGAAGTTCAGCGCCATGTCGTGGCTGCCGGTGCCGTTGTTATCCGGGGCGTTGACACCGGGAATGCGGTTGAGCACGTCCTTGGCCTGGGTCGCGCCCTGGCGTTCGAATTCTTCACGGCGGATCACGTCACGGGCGCCTGGATGTTCGAACACGTTGGTTTGCGCCGCGTCGCCCAGCCAGTCGCCCACGACGCTGGAGGTGGCCAGTTCCACGCTGGCCGGCGCGTCGGCCGGTTGCAGGCTGAAAGCGTTATCCCCTTCCGGGCGGGCTTGAAGGCCAGTGCCTTCGAGCAGTTTGTGCAGGCCTTCTGCGGCGCTGTAGTTGCCGGACAGGCCCGGGCTCTGCCTACCCGCCGTGACTTCGGAACCGAAGGAGATCAGCACGCCCGCCTCGCGACCAAACTGATTCAACGCAGCTTCCAGCGAAGTCGGGGCAATGTGATAAGGCTTGGCCTCCGCCGCCACCGCAGGGGGCAATGCGGTAAGGCTCAGGCTGGCGCCGAGTAGGAGTTGGCGCAGGGTGCGGGCAAGAGGCGTCGGTGGCTGGGGCATGAAGAGCGGTCCTGAGAAGGAAGGATCAAGGTGGCTTTCCTTCTCTGTCACGCGAGGTGTGGAAAACGGCTCACAGTCTTTGAATTTAATTTCAGGCACGCGCCTGGACGGTCACCCAATACCGGGTAAAGCGCCGCACCTTGACCGGCAGGCTCACCTCCAGCAGGTCGAGAATGCGTTCGCTGTCATCCACCGGGTAGCTGCCAGAGATCAGCAGGTTGGCCACTTGCGGATCGCAATTGACCTGGCCACGGCGGTAGCGACCCAGTTCGCCGAGGAAATCTTCCAGACGCATATGCGCAGCCACCAGCATGCCATCGGCCCAGGCGCCGCTGTTGGCGTCGGTGGGGCGCGGGGTGTCCCAGCCTTTGCGCGTGAAGTTGACCTGGCGCGCGGCCTCCACAGTGAGGGGCAGGCCGCTGTAGGTATTGGGCATGACCTCGACGCGCCCGTCGAAGACCGCCACTTGGGTGTGATCATTGAACTGGCGCACGTTCATACGTGCCGCCTGGCTGGTGAGCAGGCCCTGGCCGGTCAGGATGTTCAGCGGTGTGTTGCCCGCGATGCCGGTCAGCAGGATCTCGCCTTCGAGCAAGCGGATCAGTCGTTGCCGGCCATCGAAATGCACATCCACGGCACTGCCGGTATTGAGTTGCAACTGGCTGCCGTCCGCTAGTTGCACCTGGCGGCGTTGGCCGACGGGGCTGCGGTAGTCGGCGGTCAGCGGCGGCAGAATGTGTTGCTGGCGCAGGCTCCAGGCAGCGGCCGACCCGGCACCGAGGATCAGTAGCAACTTGAGGGCCTGGCGGCGGCTGGTGGAGGTTGGCGCGTTCAATGCCGCATGGGCCAGTGGCGAGGGCATGCCCCGCAGGCGCTGGTTGACGCGTTGCATATGGTCCCAGGCACGCTGGTGTTCGCTGTGGGCGTTCAGCCATTGTTGCCAGGCCGCTTGCTGACGAGGATTGAGCGCGCCTTGCTGCATTTCCATCAGCCAATGCACGGCCTGTTCGGCCACTTGAGTGGAAAAACTCATAGGGCGAAGTAACAGCGCATGGCTGCTTTGTTCAGGTGACGTTTGACGGTGGCGATGGAGATGCCCAGTTCAGCGCCGATTTGTGCGTAGGTCAGGCCATCCAGTTGGGCCAGCAGGAACGCGCGTTTGACCTGGACGGGCAGGCCATCGAGCAGCTGATCCAGCTCCACCAGGGTCTGCAGGATGATGGCGCGTTCCTCTTCCGACGGTGCCACGTGTTCGGGCATCTGCGCCAAGGCGTCGAGGTAGGCGCGCTCCAGGTCCTGGCGGCGGTAGAAGTTGAACAGCACGCGCTTGGCGACAGTGGTGAGGAACGCACGGGGCTCGATCAGCGTGGGCGTTTCCCGCGCGGTAAGCACGCGAATGAAGGTGTCCTGCGCCAGGTCGGCGGCACTTTCGGGGCAGCCGAGCTTGCGCCGCAACCAGCCGGTGAGCCAGTGGTGATGGTCGTTGTACAAAACTTCGACAGTGTTGGACGGGCTCAACGGGGACACTCCACAAGCATCGCCATGCTTTAGAGAACAAGAATTGTTCGCATTGTAGGGCGCGTGGGAGGCTTCGGCAATCCATCTGCGCAGGTGATTCATCCGTTCTGTTTTGCTTATGAGAATATTTATCATTAATATTGCGCACTGATGAACCTGGCGCCTCCCGCATGAAAAGCAAAACCTCGCTGCCCGTCTCCTATCGTCTTGCCGTGACCTCGCGGGTGCTGGCTGCCGTGGTAGGGGGTTACCTGATGGCTTCTCTGGCCAGTATCTGCCTGGCGCTGTGGTTGCCCACGTCCCGTGCTGACGCGGTGATCACCGGCATGATGAGCTCGTTTGTGTTCTATCTGCTGGCCGTGCTCTGGTGTTTCGCCTGCCGCAGTGCCGCGCGTGCCTGGTTCGGCGTGATGCTGCCCAGCGCGGCATTTGCCACGCTGGCGGGGGTGGGCTTCTGGATGGCACGCACATGAAGGAGGGCTTTCGCCAAGCCATGGCCTGGCTGCACACCTGGGCCGGGTTGATCTTTGGCTGGCTGCTGTTCGCGATTTTCCTGACCGGCACCTTGTCCTACTTCAAGGACGAGATCAGCCATTGGATGCAGCCCGAAGTACAGGCCCATCCGCTCGACGACGCGCGCAGCCTCATGGTGGCGCAAACGTATCTGCAGCAGCAGGCACCGAAGGCCGCGCGCTGGTTCATCACCCTGCCGGACAGCCGCGACCCCGGCCTGTCGGTGATGTGGCAAGACAAGGTCGACCCCGGCAAGCGCGGCAATTTCATCCAGAAAACCCTCGACCCGGTCAGCGGCCAACCGGTGCAAGCCCGTGAAAGCATGGGCGGCGAGTTCTTCTATCGTTTCCACTTCCAGCTGCAAATGCCTCACCCGTGGGGCCGCTGGCTGTCGACCATTGCCGCGATGGTGATGTTTGTCGCGCTGGTCACCGGCATCATCACCCACAAGAAAATTTTCAAGGACTTCTTCACCTTTCGCCCCCGCAAAGGCCAGCGCTCCTGGCTCGACGGGCATAACGCGGTGGGGGTGCTGGTGCTGCCGTTCCACTTGATGATCACCTACAGCAGCCTGGTGATCTTCATGAGCCTGGTGATGCCCGCGCCGATCCTGGCCTCCTACGGCAACGACACCCGCGCGTTTTTCAGCGAGGTGTTCCCGGCGACCGACAATGCGCCGGCACTGGGCGAGCCCGCACCCTTGAAATCGCTGGTGCCGATGTACGAAGAGGCCCGGCGGCAGTGGGCGGGCGGGCATGTCGGCCGGCTGGCGGTGAATAACCCCAGTGACGTGAACGCGTCAGTGAATGTATTCCGCGCCGGGTCCGATCGCGTGGTGCACGATTTCGGCAGCACTGTGTCCTTCAACGGCAGCACAGGTGAATTACTGCGAGTGAGCGGCGAACAGTCGTTGCCGGCCGTCATCGGCGGCAGTTTCTACGGCCTGCACATGGGCCATTTCGCCGGGCCGGTACTGCGCTGGTTGTACTTCATCTGTGGCCTGGCCGGCACGGCGATGATCGGCACCGGGCTGGTGATCTGGCTCGGCAAGCGCCAGCTCAAGCACGCTAAAGCCTCGGTCATGCCGTTTGAGTTGCGCCTGGTAGAAGTGCTCAACATCGCCAGCATGGCCGGGCTGATGATCGCCATCGCCGCGTTCTTCTGGGCCAACCGTGTGTTGCCGGTGAGCTTCGCCGAGCGTTCCGACGGGGAAGTGCAAACCTTCTTTATTGCCTGGGGCCTGAGCCTGTTGCACGCCATCCTGCGGCGCGGTCGCCAGGGTTGGGTCGAGCAACTGAGTGTCGGTGCGCTGCTGTTCGTCACGATTCCATTGCTCAACGCACTGACCACGTCCAGCCACCTGGGGGTGTCACTGGCGACCGGCGATTGGGCGATGGCCGGCTTCGACCTGACCTGTCTGGCCAGCGGTGTGTTTCTCGCTTGGGCTGCCTGGAAGATGCAGCATCGCACCGCGCCAGCGCCCAAGGCTGAACGCGCTCGCACGTTGACCCTCAAGCAGGAGGCCAACTGAATGCTGCTCGCACTGCTGATGTGCTACGCCGGGTTCACGGCGCTGTGCTTGTCCACCGACCGTCATCACGGCGAACTGTTGCACCGCAAACTGTCACCACGCCGGCGCCTGGGCTTGCGTGTGGCCGGCTGGTTGCTGCTGACGCTGTCGATCTGGCCAGCGGTGAGTGTCGCGGGGTGGGGACAGGGCCTGGTGCAATGGTGCGCCGTGTTGATGCTCAGCGCGTTGCTGCTGGTGCTGTTGTTGCCGTATCGGCCAAGGTTGGCCTTGATCCTGGCGGGCGTCGGCCTGCTGGCCAGCCCCGTTGCGGCCTTCGCCACCCTTTGAGCTCACCTTGATGATCAGCACCCCACCCGAATCCCAAGACAGCCAGCACGCTGACGCGGCCGGTGGGCGTGCGCATTTCCTGCAGGTCTTCTTGTCCCAGCGCTCGCAGATGGAGGCCTTGGTGAGCCGCCGCGTAGGGTGCCGCGCCACGGCGGCCGACCTGGTGCAGGACCTGTTCCTGCGCTTCTGGCGTCGGCCGCTGGTGCAGGTCGAAGAGCTCAGCACCTACTTGTTGCGCTGCGCTGGCAACATCGCCATCGACCACCTGCGCAGCGAAGGCGCACGGGTACGCAGCAGCGAAGGTTGGCTGCCCGAGCAGCAAGACAACCAGGGCTGCGAACCCCAGGCGGCGCTTGAAGCCGGCAATGACCTGCGCCACGTCGAAGCCGCCCTGCGCAGCTTGCCTGAGCGCACGCGGCAGATTTTCCTGCTCAACCGCATCCACGGCCGCAAATATGCGGAAATCGCCAAGGCCATGGGCTTGTCCCAAAGTGCCGTGGAAAAACATATGATGCGTGCCCTCGAAGCCTGCAAAGCCAGCCTTCGCGACCCCTCATCCCCACGCACGCCAGGGAAAGCACCGTGAACGTCACCCCCACGCCCGACCAGGAACAAGCGGCCCTGGCCTGGTTAAGCCTGCTGCATGACCAGCCCAGCAGTGGCGACCAGGCCACGTTCAGCCAGTGGCTGCGGGCCGACCCTGCGCACATCGAGGCCTACTCCCAGGCCCAGGTGCTATGGGAGTTGAGCGAAGTACCGGCGCGCAAGCTGGCGGACGAAGAGGCGTTTGCACTGCAAGGCTACCTCAATGCGATGAACACCTCGAAGCGCTCGCGGGTGGTGCGCTGGTCCGGGGCGCTGGCCATGGCGGCCTGCCTGGTGGTGATGGTGTCCATGGGGGCGGGTTGGCAGCCATCGCGCTGGATCGATGACTTGGGCGCCGACTACGTGACCGCGCCCGGCGAAGTCAAAACCGTCACCCTGGCCGACAAATCCCAAGTCACCCTCGATGCCGACAGCGCCATTGCCGTGGATTTCAACCAGGGCGAGCGGCATATCCAACTGCGTCGCGGCGCGGGCTTTTTCAGCGTGACCCATACCGGTGAGTCCTTCGTCGTGGAGGCGGGCAGTGGCGAGGCGCGGGTCCTGGGCACACAGTTCGAAGTGCGCCTGCAACCGGCAGGGGCCCAGGTTACGGTGTTGTCCGGGCGGGTTGGCGTGACACCGTCAAAGCACGGCCAGCAGCAAATTCTTGCGGCCGGCCAGCAAGTGGCCTACGCCGATGGCATTGCTGATCAGATGCACGGGGTCGACAGCGAATCACGCCTGGCCTGGCGCGACGGTTGGCTCAACTACTACAAGGCGCCGCTGGCCGACGTGGTCAAGGACCTGGAGCGTTACTACCCCGGTCGCATCCTGTTGCTCAATGAGGAGATGGGCGCCAAGCGCGTCAGCGGCAGTTTCCCGAGCAAGGACCCGCAGGCCGTGTTGAATGCGTTGCAGGCCGTGCTCGGCTTTGAACAGCACACGGTACTGGGGCGGATGATCGTGGTGCGCTGAGCCTTACCTCATAAACTTGACTAAAGCTACTGTAAAAGTCAGCAATACGACGACAGACAAGTGTTGTTTCAGCATAACTACGGATTGGTCATTGCTAATCAGTATTCCTGACTGTTAATTCTCACAGTAGATACTGAGTACGTGCTGCGCTTTTATAAGGGGACAGATTTATCTGGTTCTTATAGAGGTGTATCGTGAAAAGCTTCATTAGGGCTTATATCCTTTCGGTACTGGTGTGTGCCTGCGGTAGTGTCGGCGCTGCCTATGAGACTCACGATCAAACCGGTGCGCGCACCGTGTTTGACATGTGGAAGTTCTACAGTCATGTCGTTTCTAATTGCGGAACGTCCAGGCGGCCGGCTTTTCTGTGTTCTGGTTTACTTCTTCGCGGTACGGTTTATTCTGAATCCTATCAATTTTGGAATTATGGCCCGGCCTCCGTGCAGGCCACCGCGTTTTCTTTTCTTCGTCAGGATGCAAAGTTCCGTCAGTTGGCGTCTGACCATCGGCACGGCTATGTAATGCGCGCTATGTTTGATACGCCTGATGATTATATTCAACTTGAAGTGTTATGTGTGTTCCCAATGGATGCGGGCTCCCATGCCAGGGGGGACGCTGGTTGTGGGGACTATAGTCTCACCCAACAGATTGAACGGAGTTGCCAACAGCAGGGCATCAAAACGGCGAATGCCTGGCTTAACGACTACTTGGTAAATGCAAAGTCTCATTATCGGCAATGTGGTTTTGACGTCAGGCCTGCCAACGAGCCTGCGGGTGCCGATATGTTCATGCAATTTATACAAGCACATCGTTTTCCTGACGTATTAAGCGAGCACTTCGGATCGACAGGGTTCAGTAATAACGAAATGCGTATCCAATCCTGGCCACAAAGTGATGGCAGTCGCGTGCCGGTATGGGCGATTTTTTGGGTAAATAAAGACACGGTCACAGGGGCGCCTTCTGAAGTCGGAAAAGACTTGGCCCAGAAAGATCAAATGGCACTCTATAAGTCGTCTGGGCATTTTGTTCCGGTCATCAGAATAGCTTTTCCAATGACGCCCAGTGAGGAACCCGCGTTTTTTTACTCGCCCGCAGACCAAGCCCCACTGGACACCGTGTTGTGTGATCGGTTTGTGGATAAAGCGCAGTGGATCAACCGCTACGATCCGGGTGCCAAAGGAGATCGATGGACACTACAAGTTACGCCCACGGATTGTGGTCGGTTGAGTCAGGCCAACCAGTTGGATCGCTTTTACTCGGAGATAGTTACCAAATATGGAAGCGATCCTCAGTGGATTGCAGAGAATAAAGGCGGTGTTCGTCGTCAGTTGGCTTGTTTGCTGGCGACCTATCGAAACAACACTAATTATAATCTCGAACCGTTCAGGCCAGATGTTTCCCAGTCCATTGCAGTCGCTGCGCAGTGTAACCCTGCTTAAAGCGTGTGGTGTTTAATTGCTGCAACTTCTTTCATTTTCATGAATGCTTAAGAGAGGCTGTTATGAATGCCAGGATTGCCAATATGGTTGTGGTTGTGATTGTGCTTCTTTGCGGTGGTTGGGGACGGACTGTTATTGCCGGCCCCGCTGAAGATTTCATTGGACAGGAGGCCGTCAAGGTGTTGCGTGACCGTTATAATGACACTCGCGATGGCTGCCCAAATGCCCCCGGTATCGTGTGTAATGGCGTTTTATTAAGGTCCACTGTGCCTGGGCCTACGTTCAGGTTTTGGGGCATCAGCCCCAATGCAGCGAAGAAAAATGGCCTGTCATTTTCTTATCTGCGTAAGGATATAAAGTTCGATAGAACTATCCGGGATGATGACAACGGCTATTTTGTCGATCCGCCTATTGGAAATCGCTCTAACAAGGAGGATGTCAATATTTTGTGTGCGACACCCAAGGATTCGTGGTCTGATTTTCGCAATGAACAGGGGTGTGGGATAAGTGCCAATACCGGGGCCGTCAGTGCGTCGTGTGAAACACAGGGCATTACAACCGGTGCACAGTGGATGACTAAGTTTCAGGCGGATGGCTTCGATAATCAAAAACAATGTGGTTTTAATCTCAGGGAAGGAAGGGGCGCCGCCGGGGTCACTGCGTTTAAAGCTTTCGTAGACGCTTCAAAAATGCTGTCACCGCAACCCCTGAATCAACAAAATGAAGTGATCTTGGCGATCGCCGACCCTGCTGATGTAAATAACCGTATTTATTGGAACGATTCTTCGCCGAAAACACTGCCCCTACGTGCGTTGTATTTCATCCCTGATAAAGAGGGCAGGGGCCAGGGACAACTCGATGCTCAATATGACCAGGGCGACTATTGCAAATACACAGGGGAATTCATGCCGATCGTCAGGCTGACACTGCCCAAAGCGCCTGATCAAGATGCAACGTTCACCTACGATCCAGCAGACCAGAAAAGCTGCGTAGCACCGGCAGCGGTTGGTAAATATATCGAAAAAGGAGAATGGATCTCTCGCTATGACCCCGGTACTAAGCAGGTTGAATGGTCACTGGCCCTGACCCCCACCACTCTCGGTCGCAATGTCAGGGACGATGCAGAAACCGAGTTGGTAATTGCGGAAATCAGGTCGCTGTTTGGCAAAGACCACCAGTGGCAATCCCCACCGGGTCGCGGGGCAAGTATGCGTGAACAATTGATTTGCCATTATCTGGACGCGCGCAATAAACCCGTATGGAACCTGGAGCCATTCCGTCCGGCAGCGACAACGGCGCAGTCACGCCAGTACGGCTGTAACCATTTGTGACTAGCAGTAATGCCCAGGGCGCCTGTGTGCGCCTCGGGTATTTAGGGTCAGGGGAGCGCGCGCAGTATGGCCTGCGGATCAAAATCGCGAATCAGCGTGCCATTTACGTCCACAAACGGAATCCCACCACCCCCCAACGCCTCATACGCCTTGCGTGCCTGGGCGTCTTTCTCGATATCGAACGCCTGGTAGGGAATGCCTTTCTGGTCCAGGAACCGGCGGATCTGCTTGCAGTACCCACACCACTCGGTGGCATAAAGCACCACGTGCGCCGAGGCGCGCACGTGCTCAGGGGCCACCTGCGAGGGGTTGAACACCCGCTCGATCTTGCCCCAGTTCTGGATCACTACCACGACCAGCAATACCAGCAGGACTTTCTTGAAAACCCCGCCGAGCATCAGTTACGGCGCTTGAGCTGATCGGTCAGTTGGGTGGGCAGGCCCTTGATGATCAAGGTACCGGCGGCTTCGTCGTATTCGATCTTGTCGCCCAGCAAATGGGCCTCAAAGCTGATGGACAGGCCTTCGGCACGGCCGGTGAAGCGGCGGAACTGGTTGAGGGTGCGTTTGTCGGCCGGGATTTCTGGCGACAGGCCGTAGTCCTTGTTGCGGATGTGATCGTAGAACGCTTTTGGCCGATCTTCATCGATCAACCCGGAGAGTTCTTCCAGGCCCATCGGTTCACCCAGCTTGGCCTGGCTGCTGGCGTAGTCCACCAGGGTCTTGGTTTTTTCGCGGGCGGACTCGTCCGGCAGGTCTTCGCTTTCGACGAAATCGCTGAAGGCCTTGAGCAGGGTACGGGTTTCACCCGGGCCGTCGACGCCTTCCTGGCAGCCGATGAAGTCGCGGAAGTACTCCGAGACCTTCTTGCCGTTCTTGCCCTTGATAAAGGAGATGTATTGCTTGGATTGCTTGTTGTTCTGCCACTCGGAGACGTTGATCCGTGCCGCAAGGTGCAGTTGACCGAGGTCCAAGTGACGCGAGGGGGTCACGTCCAGCTCGTCGGTCACCGCCACGCCTTCGCTGTGGTGCAGCAGGGCGATGGCCAGGTAGTCGGTCATGCCCTGTTGGTAGTGGGCAAACAGCACATGGCCGCCGGTGGAGAGGTTGGACTCTTCCATCAGCTTCTGCAGGTGCTCGACAGCGGTGCGGCTGAAGGTGGTGAAATCCTGCCCACCGTCGAAATACTCCTTCAACCAGCCGCTGAACGGGTGCGCGCCGGACTCGGCATGGAAGAAACCCCAGGCCTTGCCTTGTTTGGCGTTGTAGCTCTCGTTGAGGTCGGCAAGCATGTTCTCGATGGCGGCCGACTCGGCAAGCTCGGAGTCGCGGGCGTGAAGAACTGCAGGTGTGCCGTCGGGTTTTTTGTCGATCAGGTGGACGATGCAGTGACGGATCGGCATAGGCTTCTCGGCTGGTTGATAGGGGAGCGGTTGGCCTCCCCGAAAAGTCGCCAAGTGTACCGCACCATTGGCCGGGGCGTGCTTCGAAGGGTGTTTTGGGCACCGTCCGACGGGCTATATACCTTTTTTTCACGGTTTAGAGCGATAAAGCTGACCAAATGGGTAGGTAGAGGCGGATATTTCCCCGTCTCTGTGCTAGTTTTGCCCCGTCTTACGCCAAGTCTCGGCGATAAGCGTGCATTCAGCATCTGTCAGGTCGAACCAATCCCCGTTTCAAGCATCTATAACCCCGATCTCCGTGGTTATAGCCGGGGGTGCCAGGCCTTAACGGTCGGGCTCGATGGCTGACACTGCACTCTGCAATCCATATGAATTTGATAGGGAAGGAACACCACAATGGCTATTACTAAAGACCAACTGATCGCTGACCTGGCTGAAGCAGTAGACGCACCGAAAACTACCGTGCGCGCTCTGCTGGACCAACTGAGCCAAGTTGTTGCTGATCAGCTGGAAAACGGCGGCGAAATCACTCTGCCAGGCGTTGGCAAACTGAAAGTGACCGAGCGTCCTGCCCGTACTGGCCGTAACCCTTCGACTGGCGCTGCCATCGAAATCGCTGCCAAGAAAGTTATCAAGCTGGTTGTGGCCAAAGGCCTGACCGACGCTGTTAACAAGTAAGACGCAGCAAAAAAAACCGTGCACCGGAGCGATCCGGGCACGGTTTTTTGTTGCCTGCGATTTGTGCTTAGCGCACCCAGCGCTGGCGCCAGATCTGTTGCTCGTTCTTGGTCTGGAAGGTCCAGGCCACGAAGCGGCTTTGTTTCTGTCCCTGGGACATTTCCACCACGTGGCTTTCCAGCACGCCGGCTTTTTTCAGGGCTGTCTCGATCGCGGGCAAGTTCGACGCTTTTGACACCAGGGTGCTGAACCACAACACCTTGTGGGCAAAGTGCGCGCTCTCGGCAATCAGCTGCGTCACAAAGCGCGCTTCACCGCCTTCACACCACAGTTCGGCCGATTGGCCGCCAAAGTTCAATACTGGCAGCTTGCGCTTGGGGTCCGCCTTGCCCAGGGCGCGCCACTTGCGCTCGCTGCCCTTGGTGGCTTCTTCCATGGACGCGTGGAACGGTGGGTTGCACATGGTCAGGTCAAAGCGCTCACCCGGTTCCAGCAGGCCCAGCAGGATCTGCTTGGGGTTGGTTTGCTGGCGCAACTGGATGACCTTGCTCAGGTCGTTGGACTGCACGATGGCTTTGGCGGCAGCCACGGCGGTAGGGTCGACCTCGGAGCCGAGGAAATTCCAGCGGTACTCCATGTAGCCAATCAGCGGGTAGACGCAGTTGGCGCCCATGCCGATGTCCAGCACCTTGACGATCGAACCGCGCGGGATCTTGCCGTCATTGCCGCTGGCCAGCAGGTCGGCGAGAAAGTGCACGTAGTCGGCACGCCCCGGCACCGGTGGGCACAGGTAATCCGCCGGGATGTCCCAGTGCTGGATGCCATAGAAGGCTTTCAGCAACGCGCGGTTGAACACGCGCACCGCATCGGGGCTGGCGAAGTCGATGCTTTCCTTGCCGTACGGGTTCATGATCACGAACTGCGCCAGTTCCGGCGTGGTCTTGATCAGCGCCGGGAAGTCGTAACGGCCTGTGTGGCGGTTGCGCGGGTGCAGAGTGGCCTCTTTGCGCGGCGTGACGGGTTTGGCCGTGGCTGCGGTTTTAGGCTTCTTGCGCGGAGGTTTTGGCGTGCTGGGGGCGGTCATGGGCTACGTCGATTCTGGGGTTGCTTCAAAAGTGGTGGGTATTGTCACACATTCCGAAGTTGACCTCGGTTAAATGTGGGAACGGGCTTGCTCACAAATACGGCGGGTCCGTCATTGGGTGTGTGTCTGATAGACCGCATTCGCGAGCAAGCCCCCTTCCACATTGACCGGGTTTTCAAACCCAAAAAAAGAGGCCCGAAGGCCTCTTTCTTACACGCGGTCCACCTTACAGGCTGGAAATTCGCGCATGTTGCTCCGCCAGCTTGCCCAAGGCCTGTTCCGCCTCGGCCAGCTTGGCGCGTTCTTTCTCGATCACTTGCGGCGGTGCCTTGTCGACGAAGGCCGCGTTGGACAGCTTGCCGCCCACCCGCTGCACTTCGCCTTGCAGGCGCGCGATTTCCTTGTCGAGACGGGCCAGTTCGGCGCCCTTGTCGATCAGGCCGGCCATCGGCACCAGCACTTCCATGTCGCCGACCAGTGCGGTGGCGGACAGAGGCGCTTCTGCATCGGCCGCCAATACGGTGATCGACTCCAGCTTGGCCAGTTTCTTGAGCAGCGCATCGTTCTCAGTGAGGCGACGCTGGTCTTCGGTGCTGGCGTTCTTCACGAACACTGCCAGTGGCTTGCCCGGGCCGATGTTCATCTCGGCGCGGATGTTGCGCGTGCCAAGCATCAGCGTCTTGAGCCATTCGATATCACTTTCGGCGGCCTCATCGATGCGTGCTTCGTTGGCCACCGGCCAAGGTTGCAGCATGATGGTCTTGCCTTCGATGCCGGCCAGCGGCGCCAGGCGCTGCCAGATTTCTTCGGTGATGAACGGCATGAACGGGTGCGCCAGGCGCAGCGCCACTTCCAATACGCGCACCAGGGTACGGCGAGTGCCGCGCTGGCGTTCGATTGGCGCGTTTTCGTCCCACAGCACGGGCTTGGACAGTTCCAGGTACCAGTCGCAATACTGGTTCCAGATGAACTCGTACAAGGCCTGTGCGGCCAGGTCAAAACGGAACTGGTCGAGTTGGCGGGTCACCTCGGCTTCAGTGCGCTGCAGCTGCGAGATGATCCAGCGGTCGGCCAGGCTCAGTTCGACGGCTTCGCCGTTCTGGCCGCAGTCTTCGCCTTTATCCAGCACGTAGCGCGCAGCGTTCCAGATCTTGTTGCAGAAGTTGCGATAGCCTTCGACGCGGCCCATGTCGAACTTGATGTCGCGACCAGTGGACGCCAGCGAGCAGAAGGTGAAACGCAGGGCATCGGTGCCATAGCTGGCGATACCGTCGGCGAATTCGTCGCGTGTCTGCTTCTCGATCTTCTTCGCCAGTTTCGGCTGCATCAGGCCCGAGGTGCGCTTCTGCACCAGGGTTTCCAGGTCGATGCCGTCGATGATGTCCAGCGGGTCCAGGACGTTGCCCTTGGACTTGGACATCTTCTGGCCCTGGCCATCACGCACCAGGCCGTGCACATACACGGTCTTGAACGGTACCTGCGGGGTGCCGTCCTCGTTCTTCACCAAGTGCATGGTCAGCATGATCATCCGGGCAACCCAGAAGAAAATGATATCGAAACCGGTGACCAGCACGTCGGTGGAGTGGAATTTCTTCAGGAATTCGGTCTGCTGCGGCCAACCCAGGGTAGAGAAGGTCCACAGGCCCGAACTGAACCAGGTGTCCAGAACGTCGTTGTCCTGTTGCAGCACGACGTCTGCACCCAGGTTGTGCTTGGCGCGCACTTCGGCTTCATCGCGGCCGACATAGACCTTGCCCGACTCGTCGTACCAGGCCGGAATGCGGTGGCCCCACCACAGCTGGCGGCTGATGCACCAATCCTGTATGTCACGCATCCACGAGAAGTACATGTTTTCGTACTGCTTGGGCACGAACTGGATACGGCCGTCTTCCACTGCGGCAATGGCAGGTTCTGCCAGCGGCTTGGTGGACACGTACCACTGGTCGGTCAGCCACGGCTCGATCACGGTGCCGGAGCGGTCGCCCTTCGGCACTTTCAGGCCGTGGTCGTCAACGCTGACCAACAGGCCGGCGGCGTCGAAGGCGGCGACGATCTGCTTGCGCGCTTCAAAACGGTCGAGGCCTGCGTATTCAGCCGGGATCTTGCCGTCGATGCTGTCGTTCAGCGTGCCGTCCAGGTTGAACACCTGGCAGGCCGGCAGAACGGCGGCATTCTTGTCGAAGATGTTCAGCAGCGGCAGGTTATGGCGCTTGCCCACTTCATAGTCGTTGAAATCGTGGGCTGGGGTGATTTTCACGCAGCCGGTGCCGAATTCAGGGTCGCAGTACTCGTCCGCGATAATCGGGATGCGACGGCCCACCAGCGGCAGCTCGACAAACTTGCCGATCAGCGCCTGGTAGCGTTCGTCGTTCGGGTTAACCGCGACGGCGGCGTCGCCGAGCATGGTTTCCGGGCGCGTGGTGGCGACGATCAGGTAGTCGTTGCCTTCAGCGGTCTTGGCGCCGTCGGCCAACGGGTACTTGAGGTTCCACAGGAAGCCTTTCTCGTCGTGGTTTTCCACTTCGAGGTCGGAAATGGCCGTGTGCAACTTGGTGTCCCAGTTGACCAGGCGCTTGCCGCGGTAGATCAGGCCGTCTTCATGCAGGCGCACGAAGGCCTCTTTCACGGCTTCCGACAGGCCGTCGTCCATGGTGAAGCGCTCGCGGCTCCAGTCCACGGACGAACCCAGGCGACGGATCTGACGGCTGATATTGCCGCCGGACTGGTCTTTCCATTCCCAGATCTTTTCCAGGAATTTCTCGCGGCCCAGGTCGTGACGGCTCTGGCCGGTGGCTTCGAGTTGGCGTTCCACCAGCATTTGGGTGGCGATACCGGCGTGGTCGGTGCCCGGCTGCCACAGGGTGTTGCGGCCCTGCATGCGGCGGAAACGGATCAACGCATCCATGATCGCATTATTGAAGCCATGGCCCATGTGCAGGCTGCCAGTGACGTTCGGGGGCGGAATCATGATGGTGTAGGAATCGCCCGCGCCTTGCGGGGCGAAATAATTCTCGGACTCCCAGGTCTCGTACCAGGAAGTTTCAATAGCGTGCGGCTGGTAGGTCTTATCCATGCGCGGCGGGACCCTAGTTGGCATTTATTCAGGAAAGCCGGCAAGTATAGCGGGGGGGAGCAGTTGCAAGCTACAAGCTATGAGCTACAAGCTTGGGGGCAACTGCTCTGGCAGCGTGTTGCTAATTGTTTGTAGCTGCAGCGATCAACCGCTCCATCCGCGCATCCAGCCGGCGCTTGATCTCGGTTTCGATATGCGGGGCAAAGTCGTCGATCACGTCTTGCATGATCAGTTGCGCGGCTGCGCGCAGTTCGTTGTCCAGGTGCAGCAGCAGGGCGTCGGGGCCTTTTTCGACAGTGGCAGGGGCGCCAGCCTTGACCGCCGGCTCCGGCTCGACCGGCTTGCCACCGACCATATCGAATAACAGCGGAATCTGTACCTCGCCATCGACCGGCTCGGTCAATAGCGGCGGTTGCAAGTCATCATCACCCAGCAACTGACGGATCGACTCGAGGTCGTCCAGCAGGTGGTCATCTTTTTTTAGCGGGTTTGGAGTGTCCATCGTGTGCTCAAAGTCGTTGTAGCCGGTGATCTTGCAGAGGATAGCCCTGTTCGCGGTAGAAACGGAAACTCTCCCGCGCGGCCTGACGAATAGCCGGATCCTCCACCACGACTTCCGCCACACGGGCGAATGCCTTGGCAAACGGCGGTACTTTCAGGTCCAGGTTGACCAGCAGGTCATGGTGATCGCCGCAAGTGTCGCCCAGGCCCAGCACCACCAGGCCTTCAGGTTCAGACTCGGCGGGTCCGTGGGGCACGAAGCTTTCACCCTTGAAGCGCCACAGGCGGGCGTCTAGCTCTTCACGCTGGGCGGCATCGCTGCAATGCAGGTAGATGCGGTGGCCCATGCGCCAGGCTTTTTCGGTGAGTTTGCAGGCAAAGTCCAGGCGCGCGAGTGGGTCGGCGCTGGGCAATATATAGAAGTCGACTTGGGTCATTGCAATTCCTGGGCGTGCCATTTCCCCCTGCAGGCGCCAGCAAGCCGGCTCCTGCAGGGGGGATTGCATTTAAGCCTTGGCGCGATCCAGCAGGTATTGGGTCAGCAGTGGCACCGGACGGCCAGTGGCGCCCTTGTCCTTGCCGCCGCTGGTCCAGGCCGTGCCGGCGATGTCCAGGTGGGCCCAGTTGAAGTTCTTGGCAAAGCGCGACAGGAAGCAGGCAGCGGTGATGGTGCCGGCTTTCGGCCCGCCGATGTTGGCGATGTCGGCGAACGGGCTGTCCAGCTGTTCCTGATACTCGTCGAACAGCGGCAGTTGCCAGGCGCGGTCGTCAGCCGCCTTGCCGGCGCTGAGCAGTTGCTCGATCAGTTCATCGCTGTTGCCCAGCAGGCCCGAGGTGTGGGAACCCAGGGCGACGATGCAGGCACCGGTCAGGGTGGCGATATCGATCACGGCTTGCGGCTTGAAGCGCTCGGCGTAGGTCAGGGCATCGCACAGCACCAGGCGGCCTTCGGCGTCGGTGTTGAGGATCTCGACGGTCTGGCCGCTCAGGGTGGTGACGATGTCGCCCGGACGGGTTGCGCCGCCGCTCGGCATGTTCTCGGCGCAGGCCAGGATGCACACCAGGTTGATCGGCAGCTTGAGTTCCAGCACGGCGCGCAGGGTACCGAACACGCTGGCGGCGCCACCCATGTCGTACTTCATCTCGTCCATGCCCAGGCCCGGCTTGAGGCTGATGCCGCCGGTGTCGAAGGTGATGCCTTTGCCGACGAGGGCGTAAGGCTTCTCGGACTTCTTGCCGCCGTTGTATTGCATCACGATCAAGCGTGGCGGCTGGTCGCTGCCCTGGCCCACGGCATAGAACGAGCCCATGCCCAGTTCCTTGATCTTCTTCTCGTCCAGCACTTCGACTTTCAGGCCCTTGAACTCTTTGCCCAGTGCCTTGGCTTGTTCGCCCAGGAAAGTCGGGTGGCAGATGTTCGGTGGCAGGTTGCCCAGGTCGCGGGTGAAGGACATGCCGTTGGCAATGGCCTGCGCGTGGGTCACGGCGCGCTCGACTTCAGCTTGGGCAGCCTTGATGGTCAGCAGGGTGATTTTCTTCAGTGCGCGCGGTTCGGCTTTCTGGCTCTTGAACTGGTCGAAGCTGTAACCACCGTCTACCAGGGTTTCGGCCAGCAGGCGGGTCTTGCCGTAGCTGTCGCGGCCTTTTACAACGATTTCATCGAGTGCCAATGCTGCATCGCTGCCGCCCAGGCCCTTGAGCGTGTTGAGGATGCCGCTGATGATTTTGCGGAACGGACGGTCGCCCAGCTCGGCATCCTTGCCCATGCCTACCAGCAATACGCGGTCGGCCTTGAGGTTGGGCAGGCTTTGCAGCAGCAGGCTCTGGCCGACTTTGCCGGCCAGGTCGCCGCGCTTGAGCACTGCGCTGATAGCGCCGCCGCTGAGTTCGTCGAGTTGCTTGGCAGCAACGCCGAGCTTGCGGCCTTCGCCGATGGCGACCACGAGGGTGGCGGTTTTCAACGTTTCGGGGCTAACGCTTTTTACAACCAATTCCATTTTCGGGTCCCTTATAAAGGTCTGTTAGCCAGGAGTCTGTACTCCGGCTTTAATACCAGGCAGCTGTGTAAACCGCCGGTGACAAAGGCCGCAGTTTGAACCTCGTCGGCGGAGCCTGACAACCCTTGCCACCTGCTTTGTGCATGTGCATGAGGTTGCGCAGTGACAGGCGCGGCCAATCACAGGATAATGCGCCATCTTTTTAGCCGGCCCTGTGTAAAGGGCTGACTCGGTATGCTTGCTTGTTTGGCCGCCTTAGCCTGACAACCCTGGAGTGTCTGGTTTGATTGTCTTCCGTTATCTGTCCCGCGAAGTCCTGTTGACCCTGAGTGCCGTGAGTGCGGTATTGCTGGTCATCATCATGAGTGGTCGTTTCGTCAAATACCTGGCTCAGGCTGCTTCCGGCGCCCTTGATCCGGGCTCGTTGTTCCTGATCATGGGCTTTCGCCTGCCGGGCTTCCTGCAGCTGATCCTGCCGCTTGGCCTGTTCCTCGGGATCCTGCTGGCGTACGGCCGGCTGTACCTCGAAAGCGAAATGACTGTGCTCTCGGCCACCGGAATGAGCCAGCAGCGCCTGCTGGGCATGACCATGATCCCGGCCGCCGGTGTTGCGCTGATCGTTGCCTGGCTGAGCCTGAGCCTGGCGCCCCAGGGCGCCATGCAATTCCAACTGGTGCTGAACAAGCAGGACGCGATGACCGAGTTCGACACCCTCGAGCCGGGCCGCTTTCAGGCGCTCAATGACGGTTCGCGGGTGACCTACACCGAAACCCTGACCGACGATCGCGCCAACCTGGGCGGTGTGTTC
The DNA here is from genome assembly GCF_002563895.1 of Pseudomonas lurida. NCBI lineage: Bacteria > Pseudomonadati > Pseudomonadota > Gammaproteobacteria > Pseudomonadales > Pseudomonadaceae > Pseudomonas > Pseudomonas lurida. Next base: position 1,218,950 of record NZ_PDJB01000001.1, read on the forward strand.
ATCTCCGAGAAGCGTCTGGGCCAGGACAAGAAAGACCGCGGTATTTCCGTATTGGTGGCTGATTCCGGTCGCCAGGAAGTCCGTCCTGACGGCAGCCGCTACCTGATCCTGGAAAATGGCTATCGGTATGACGGCAGCCCTGGCATGGCCGACTATCGCGCGATCAAGTACGACACCTATGGCGTGATGCTGGCCCGCCCGGATATCAGCGACGAAGTCACCGACCGCGACGCCATCCCGACCACCGATCTGTTCGGCAGCAAGGAATTGCGCTCCATCGCCGAGCTGCAATGGCGGATTTCCCTGCCGCTGCTGGTGTTTATCGTCACCCTGATGGCGGTGCCGCTGTCGCGCGTCAACCCGCGCCAAGGCCGTTTCCTCAAGCTGTTGCCGGCGATCCTGCTGTACATGGCTTACCTCACCATCCTGATTTCCGCCCGTGGCTCCCTGGAGAAAGGCAAGCTGTCGCCGACCCTGGGCCTGTGGTGGGTGCACGGAATCTTCCTGGTGATCGGCCTGGGGCTGCTCTACTGGGAACCGATACGTTTGAAAATGATGAGCCGTCGTGGCCAGAAGGAGTTGGCTCGTGGCTAAGCTCGATCGCTACATTGGTAGCAGCGTACTGATCGCCATCCTGGCGGTACTGGGCATCATCCTGGGCTTGGCGTCGTTGTTCGCCTTCATCGACGAAGTGGGCAACGTCAGCGACACCTACACCGTGTGGGACGTGCTCAGCTACGTGGCCCTCACCGCGCCGCGCCGCCTCTACGACATGATGCCGATGGCTGCGCTGATCGGCTGCCTGATCGGCCTGGGCAGCCTGGCCAGCAACAGCGAACTGACCATCATGCGCGCCGCAGGCGTGTCGATTGGCCGTATCGTCTGGGCGGTCATGAAGCCTATGTTGCTGCTGATGGCGTGTAGCGTGCTGATCGGCGAATACGTGGCACCGCCCGCCGAAACCACCGCCCAGGCCAATCGGGCCCTGGCGCAGGGTTCCGGTGATGCGCAGAGTTCCAAGCACGGCCTGTGGCACCGCCAGGGCGATGAATTCATCCACATCAACGCCGTGCAGCCAGGCGGCCTGTTGATTGGCGTGACCCGCTACACCTTCGACAAAGAACGGCACTTGCTGGCGTCGAGCTTCGCCAAACGTGCGCAGTACAGTGACGAAAAATGGCAACTGAGCGACGTCACCACCACCCACTTCCGCAATATCGGCCAAGGCACCAAGGCCAGCACCGAAGTGATCAATACGCCGAGCGAAGAGTGGGATATCGCCCTCAAGCCACAATTGCTGAATACCGTAGTGATGATCCCGGAAAGCCTGCCGATCTCCGGCCTTTGGGGGTATATCCACTACCTCAAGGACCAGGGCCTGAATAATGGCCGTTACTGGCTGGCATTCTGGGTCAAGGTGTTGCAACCGGTGGTGACTGCCGCGCTGGTGTTGATGGCCATTTCGTTCATCTTCGGTCCGTTGCGCTCGGTTACCCTCGGCCAGCGGGTATTTACCGGGGTACTGGTGGGCTTCACCTTCCGTATTGCCCAGGATCTGCTTGGCCCCTCTAGCCTGGTATTCGGCTTCTCGCCGCTGTTTGCGGTGCTGGTGCCCACGGCCATTTGTGCCCTGGCCGGCTTCTGGTTACTGCGCCGGGCCGGTTGATACCGCGCTTATGATCAAAAAATGCCCCGGTCGAGAGATCGGGGCATTTTTGTTCTGGTCAGCAAAGATGACGTCTGGCCTGAGCATCAGGTACAATTCCCGGCTATTTTTCAGCGGGCAATCTGCCTGCAGCCTTTTTGAGTGTTGATCCGTGAGTGATTTGAGTCATATCCGCAATTTCTCCATCATCGCCCACATTGACCATGGCAAGTCGACGCTGGCCGATCGATTTATCCAGATGTGCGGCGGCCTTGCCGAGCGTGAAATGGAAGCCCAGGTACTGGACTCCATGGACCTCGAACGCGAGCGCGGGATCACCATCAAGGCCCACAGCGTTACTCTGTATTACAAGGCCAAAGACGGTATCACCTACCAGCTGAACTTCATTGACACCCCGGGCCACGTCGACTTCACGTACGAAGTCAGCCGTTCGCTGGCGGCCTGTGAAGGTGCCTTGCTGGTGGTGGACGCCGGCCAGGGCGTGGAAGCGCAGTCGGTAGCCAACTGCTACACCGCGATCGAGCAGGGCCTGGAAGTCATGCCCGTGCTCAACAAGATCGACCTGCCCCAGGCCGAGCCCGAGCGCGTCAAGGAAGAGATCGAGAAGATCATCGGCATCGACGCCACCGACGCCGTCACCTGCAGCGCCAAGACGGGCCTGGGTGTCGACGAAGTGCTCGAGCGCCTGGTGCACACCATTCCCGCCCCGACCGGCAACTACGAGGATCCGCTGCAAGCGTTGATCATCGATTCCTGGTTCGACAACTACCTGGGCGTTGTCTCCCTGGTACGCGTGCGCCATGGCCGCGTGAAGAAGGGTGACAAGATCCTGGTCAAGTCCACCGGCAAGATCCACCTCGTGGACAGCGTTGGTGTATTCAACCCCAAGCACACCGCTACCGTTGATCTGAAAGCCGGTGAAGTAGGCTTCATCATCGCGGGTATCAAGGACATCCATGGTGCCCCTGTGGGTGACACCCTGACCTTGAGTTCCACGCCGGATGTCGACGTGCTGCCAGGCTTCAAGCGTATCCAGCCGCAGGTCTACGCCGGCCTGTTCCCGGTCAGTTCCGATGACTTCGAAGACTTCCGCGAAGCCCTGCAGAAGCTCACCCTCAACGACTCGTCGTTGCAGTACACCCCGGAAAGCTCCGACGCCCTTGGCTTCGGCTTCCGTTGCGGGTTCCTGGGCATGCTGCACATGGAAATCATCCAGGAGCGCCTGGAGCGCGAGTACGACCTGGACCTGATCACCACCGCGCCGACGGTTATTTTCGAGTTGTTGCTGAAAACCGGTGAAACGATTTACGTCGACAACCCGTCCAAGCTCCCGGATCTGTCGGCCATCGAAGACATGCGCGAGCCTATCGTGCGGGCCAATATCCTGGTACCGCAGGAGCACCTGGGCAACGTCATTACCCTGTGTATCGAAAAGCGTGGCGTACAGCGCGACATGCTGTTCCTCGGCACCCAGGTCCAAGTGACCTACGACATGCCGATGAACGAAGTGGTGCTGGACTTCTTCGACCGCCTCAAATCCACCAGCCGCGGCTATGCTTCGCTGGATTACCATTTCGATCGTTACCAATCGGCTAATCTGGTGAAACTGGATGTGTTGATCAACGGCGACAAGGTCGATGCCCTGGCACTGATCGTGCACAAGGACAACGCGCACTACAAAGGTCGCCAGTTGACCGAGAAGATGAAAGAACTGATTCCGCGCCAGATGTTCGATGTCGCGATCCAGGCCGCCATTGGCGGGCAGATCATTGCGCGGACTTCCGTCAAGGCTCTCAGAAAGAACGTACTGGCCAAATGCTACGGCGGTGACGTAAGCCGTAAGCGCAAGCTGCTTGAGAAGCAAAAGGCCGGTAAAAAACGCATGAAGCAAGTAGGTAACGTGGAAGTTCCACAAGAAGCCTTCCTTGCGGTGCTCAGGTTGGATAGTTAGGTCCTATGTCGCTAAATTTCCCGCTGTTGCTGGTCATCGCCGTTGCCGTTTGCGGTCTCTTGGCGTTGCTCGATCTAGTGTTCTTCGCCCCGCGTCGTCGGGCGGCTATCGCGTCCTATCAGGGCAGCGTCAGCCAGCCCGATGGCGTGGTGATCGAGAAGCTGAACAAAGAGCCTTTGCTGGTTGAATACGGCAAGTCGTTCTTCCCGGTGTTGTTCATCGTGCTGGTGCTGCGTTCGTTCCTGGTGGAGCCGTTTCAGATCCCTTCGGGGTCGATGAAACCTACCCTGGACGTGGGTGACTTCATCCTGGTGAACAAGTTTTCCTACGGGATCCGCCTGCCGGTGATCGACAAGAAGGTCATCGAAATCGGTGATCCGCAGCGCGGCGACGTGATGGTGTTTCGCTACCCGAGCGACCCGAACGTCAACTACATCAAGCGTGTAGTCGGCTTGCCGGGCGACGTGATTCGCTACACCAGCGACAAGCGCCTGTTCATCAACGGTGAGTCGGTGGCCGAGAAGCTGCTGGGTTCCGAGCCGAACACGCTGGGCAGCGCCGAGTTGTACCAGGAGAAACTCGGTGCAGTGGAGCACGAAATCCGCAAGGAAATGAGCCGCTACCGTGCCCAGCCTGATGGCGAATGGAAAGTGCCGGCCGGGCACTACTTCATGATGGGCGACAACCGCGACAACTCCAATGACAGCCGGTACTGGGATGACCCCAACATTCCCAAGGACCTGCTGGGCATGGTTCCCGACCAGAATATCGTCGGCAAGGCCTTTGCGGTCTGGATGAGCTGGCCGGAACCCAAACTCAGCCACCTGCCGAACTTCTCGCGGGTCGGGCTGATCAAGTAATACAGGCGGCGCTGTGAACACAGCGCCGAATGCTTTTCTGGGGTTGGGACAAATCGGTCCTGCCTCATGCAGCACCAACCAGGATTTGAATTTGAACACTGCGTCAATCGTCGATGGCCGCCGGTGCCACCAAACAGATATGGGTAAACCGTGAGCGTTTCTTTAAGCCGTCTCGAGCGCCAGCTCGGCTACACCTTCAAGGACCAGGAATTGATGGTCCTTGCCCTCACACACCGCAGCTTTGCAGGGCGCAACAACGAGCGCCTGGAATTCCTCGGTGATGCCATCCTCAACTTTGTCGCCGGTGAAGCCCTGTTCGAGCGCTTCCCTCAAGCCCGTGAAGGCCAGCTGTCACGCTTGCGTGCACGCCTGGTGAAAGGCGAGACCCTGGCCGTGCTGGCCCGTGGCTTCGGCCTGGGCGAGTACCTGCGCCTGGGCTCCGGTGAGTTGAAGAGCGGCGGTTTCCGGCGTGAATCGATCCTGGCCGATGCGCTCGAGGCGCTGATCGGTGCGATCTACCTCGATGCAGGCATGGAAGCGGCCAAGGAACGCGTCACCGCGTGGCTGACCTCCGAGATTGAAAGCCTCACGCTGGTCGACACCAACAAAGATCCCAAGACCCGCCTGCAGGAATTCCTGCAGTCCCGCGGTTGCGAACTGCCACGCTACGAAGTGGTGGATATCCAGGGTGAGCCCCATTGCCGCGTGTTCTTCGTGGAATGTGAAATCACCTTACTGAATGAAAAAAGCCGAGGTCAGGGTGTGAGCCGTCGTATTGCCGAACAGGTAGCGGCCGCTGCAGCACTGATTGCCCTAGGCGTGGAGAATGGCCATGACTGATTCAACCGCAACACGCTGTGGCTATGTTGCCATCGTCGGCCGCCCGAACGTGGGCAAGTCCACGCTGCTCAACCATATCCTTGGCCAGAAGCTCGCGATCACCTCGCGCAAGCCGCAGACCACTCGCCACAACATGCTGGGCATCAAGACTGAAGGCACCGTGCAAGCGGTCTACGTCGACACCCCAGGCATGCACAAAGGCGGCGAGAAAGCCCTCAACCGCTACATGAACAAGACCGCTTCGGCGGCGTTGAAAGACGTCGACGTGGTGATCTTCGTGGTCGACCGCACCAAGTGGACCGATGAAGACCAGATGGTCCTGGAGCGTGTGCAGTACGTCACCGGCCCGTTGATCGTCGCGCTGAACAAGACCGACCGTATCGAAGACAAAGCCGAGCTGATGCCGCACCTGAGCTGGCTGCAGGAACAACTGCCGAACGCGCAGATCATGCCGATCTCGGCCCAGCACGGCCACAACCTCGATGCCCTGGAGCGTGTGATCGCCGAGCACCTGCCGGAGAACGAGCATTTCTTCCCGGAAGACCAGATCACCGACCGCAGCAGCCGCTTCCTGGCCGCCGAACTGGTACGCGAGAAAATCATGCGCCAGATGGGCGCCGAGCTGCCGTACCAGATCACCGTCGAGATCGAAGAGTTCAAGCAGCAGGGCAAGACCTTGCACATCCATGCGCTGATCCTCGTCGAACGTGACGGCCAGAAGAAAATCATCATTGGCGACAAGGGCGAGCGCATCAAGCGCATCGGCACCGAGGCGCGCAAGGACATGGAATTGCTGTTCGATTCCAAGATCATGCTCAACCTGTGGGTGAAGGTGAAGGGTGGTTGGTCTGACGACGAGCGTGCACTGCGCTCCCTGGGCTACGGCGACCTGTAAGACACCGCTCCCCCTGCAGGAGCCGGCGGCTGTGGGAGCTGGCTTGCCTGCGATGGCGTCACCTCGGTGCAGTTGAAGAACCGGGTTGCCTGCATCGCGGGCAAGCCCGCTGCCACAGTGGTTTATCGCTGTTCCTGAGTTCCGCGAAGAGACGTCCATGTCCCAATCCCCGCCACCCAGCCAACTCGCCTACGTCCTGCACAGCCGCGCCTATCGCGAGACCAGCGCCTTGGTGGACTTCCTCACGCCCCAAGGTCGCCTGCGCGCAGTCTTGCGCAGTGCGCGAGGCAAGGCGGGCACACTGGCGCGGCCGTTCGTGGCCCTGGACGTAGAGTTTCGCGGCAAGGGTGAGCTCAAGAATGTCGGCCGCATGGAAAGCGTCGGCACGTGCGCCTGGCTCAATGGCGAGGCCCTGTTCAGCGGTCTCTACCTCAATGAGCTGCTGATCCGCCTGTTGCCCGCCGAGGTCCCGCACCCAGCGGTCTTCGACCATTACGCCGCTACCCTGTTGGCCCTGGCTGAAGGCCGTCCCCTGGAACCGCTGCTGCGTGCCTTTGAATGGCGCCTGCTCGACGACCTGGGTTACGGCTTCGCACTTGCCAACGACCTGCGTGGCGACCCCATCGCCGCCGACGGCATGTACCGCCTGCAGGTCGACGCCGGCCTTGAACGCGTGTACCTGCTGCAACCCGGCCTGTTCCAAGGCACCGAGCTGTTGGCCATGAGCGAAGCGGACTGGACGGCGCCGGGTGCCTTGTCCGCCGCCAAGCGCCTGATGCGCCAGGCGCTGGCCGTGCACTTGGGCGGACGGCCGCTGGTCAGTCGCGAGTTGTTTCGAAAGCCCTGACGTCCCCGTGTATGCTGTGCACCGATTCTTTCCCTTTTCAGGAGCGCTTCCGTGACCACCAGCAATCGCATTCTTCTTGGCGTCAACATCGACCACGTCGCTACCCTGCGCCAGGCCCGGGGCACCCGTTACCCTGACCCGGTCAAGGCCGCGCTGGACGCCGAAGAAGCGGGCGCCGACGGCATCACCGTGCACCTGCGCGAAGACCGTCGTCACATCCAGGAGCGCGACGTGCTGCTGCTCAAGGACGTGCTGCAAACCCGCATGAACTTCGAGATGGGCGTCACCGAAGAAATGATGGCCTTCGCCGAGCGCATCCGCCCGGCGCATATCTGCCTGGTCCCGGAAACCCGTCAGGAGCTGACCACCGAAGGCGGCCTCGATGTGGCCGGCCAGGAAGCGCGGATCAAGGCTGCCGTGGAGCGCCTGTCGCAGATCGGCAGTGAAGTCTCGCTGTTCATCGACGCCGACGAGCGCCAGATCGAAGCCTCGCGCCGTGTCGGCGCACCGGCCATCGAACTGCACACCGGCCGTTACGCCGACGCAACCACGCCCACCGAAGTGGCCGACGAGCTGCAGCGCATCATTGACGGTGTGAGCTGCGGCCTCAAGGAAGGCCTGATCGTCAATGCCGGCCATGGCCTGCATTACCACAACGTCGAGGCTGTAGCGGCGATCAAGGGCATCAACGAGCTGAACATCGGCCATGCGCTGGTGGCCCACGCGCTGTTCGTCGGTTTCAAAGGCGCCGTGGTCGAGATGAAAGCCCTGATCCTGGCCGCTGCCAGGGCCTGAAGTCCCCCTGCAGAACCCTTATGGGAGCAGGCTTGTGTGAGAGCGGGCTAGCTCGCGAATTCGCTGTGCAAGTCGACTCCTGTAGGGTCGACCTACTGCATTCGCGCACACGCCCGCTGCCACACGGCGCTCTTTCCATCTCTTGATCTGCGGTGTGATCTCCCGTGTTTCAGCCATGCGGCAATGCGAAGCCTTACTGTTTAGCCGGTGCAGGTGTATCGTATCTGCCCTTTGCAGGCCCTGGGCCTGCGGCAGATACGTGAGGTTGTTGTGTCCCGATCCTTTTCCCGTCGACAAATCCTGGGTGGTCTGGCAGGCCTGGCCGTAGTGGGTGTGGGTGCCGGTGGCGCCTACCGCTACTGGCTGGGAAAAGTCGCCGAGGCCGAAGCGGGGCACGACTACGAGCTGATCGCCGCGCCGTTGGACGTGGAGCTGGTGCCGGGACACAAGACCCAAGCCTGGGCGTTCGGCCCTTCGGCGCCCGGCACGGAGTTGCGGGTGCGTCAGGGCGAGTGGTTGCGGGTGCGTTTTATCAACCACCTGCCGGTCGCTACCACTATCCACTGGCATGGCATCCGCCTGCCGCTGGAAATGGACGGCGTGCCTTACGTCTCGCAATTGCCGGTGCTGCCCGGCGAATACTTCGATTACAAATTCCGCGTGCCCGACGCCGGCAGCTACTGGTATCACCCCCATGTGAACAGCAGCGAAGAACTTGGCCGTGGCCTGGTCGGCCCGCTGATCATTGAAGAGCGCGAGCCCACCGGTTTCAAACACGAGCGCACCCTCAGCCTGAAAAGCTGGCACGTGGACGAAGAAGGGGCTTTCGTGGCCTTCAGCATTCCCCGTGAAGCCGCGCGTGGCGGCACGGCCGGCCGCCTGTCGACGATCAATGGCGTGTCCCAGGCGGTGATCGATCTGCCGGCTGGGCAGATCACCCGCGTGCGTTTGCTCAACCTCGACAACACCTTGACCTATCGCATCAATATTCCCGACGTCGAAGCGCAGATCTACGCGCTGGACGGCAACCCCATCGAGCCGCGCCCACTGGGCAAGGAATACTGGCTGGGGCCGGGCATGCGCATCTGCCTGGCGATCAAGGCTCCGCCGGCCGGCGAAGAGCTGTCGATCCGCAATGGCCCCGTGCGCCTCGGCACGTTCCGCTCGGTGGCCAATACCGATGCGCCGACCGAGTGGCCGCCGGCGTTGCCCGCCAACCCGATCAGCGAGCCGGACCTGGCGAATGCCGAGAAGCTCAACTTCAATTTCGAATGGGTGGGTTCCGTTTCGGTCGATGTCGACAACGGCAGGCCGCCGAGCCTGTGGCAGATCAACGGCAAGGCGTGGGACATCACCGACAAGACCTGCGCCGACCGCCCGATTGCCAAGCTGGAGAAGGGCAAGAGCTACATTTTCGAATTGAAGAACATGACCCAGTACCAGCACCCGATCCACTTGCATGGCATGAGTTTCAAGGTGATTGCCTCGAACCGCCACAAGGTGATCCCGTATTTCACCGACACTTACCTGTTGGGCAAGAACGAACGCGCGCGCGTGGCGTTGGTAGCCGATAACCCAGGCGTATGGATGTTCCACTGCCATGTGATCGACCACATGGAAACCGGCCTGATGGCCGCCATCGAGGTGGCGTGATGCGACAATTTCGCCCCACCGCGATCATCGACCGCAGCCGCGACCAGGACTTCATGCGCGAAGCCCTGGCCCTTGCCGCCCAAGGTGCGGCGCTCGGTGAAGTGCCCGTCGGCGCGGTGCTGGTTCAAGACGGTGAGATCATCGGCCGTGGCTTCAATTGCCCGATCAGCGGCAACGACCCCAGTGCCCACGCCGAAATGGTCGCCATCCGCGCGGCTGCACACGCCATCAGCAACTATCGCCTTGTGGGCAGCACGCTGTATGTCACCCTGGAACCCTGCAGCATGTGCGCCGGGCTGATCGTGCACTCACGGATTGCGCGGGTGGTGTATGGCGCGCTGGAGCCCAAGGCCGGGATTGTGCAAAGCCAGGGGCAGTTTTTTACCCAGGGCTTTCTCAATCACAAGGTGCTGTTTGAAGGTGGGGTGTTGGCCGAGGAGTGCGGGACGGTGTTGAGCGAGTTCTTCAAGGCCAGGCGAGCCAAGCCCGCAACCTGAGCATCACGGAGAGATCAACGTGGGAGCAGGCAAACCAACTCCCACCGGTTGATCTCCATCTATTCAAGGAAACCGCAGGTTATTTCCTGGCGATGATCACCGCCCGCATCGGCGCCGGCAGCCCTTCGATGGTCTTGCTGTGATCCTCCGGATCCAGGAAGTCACTCAGCGACTGGTACTTCATCCACTCCGTCCCACGCTGTTCCTCGACCGTGGTCACGCTCACGTCCACGCAGCGCACGTCGCTGAAGCCTGCGCGGCGCAGCCACAGCATCAGGGCCGGCACTGACGGCAGGAACCACACGTTACGCATCTGCGCGTAGCGATCTTCCGGCACCAGCACTTGCTGCTGATCGCCTTCGACAACCAGGGTTTCCAACACCAGTTCGCCGCCTTTTACCAGGGTGTCCTTCAACGCCAGCAAATGCTCGATCGGCGAGCGGCGGTGGTAGAACACGCCCATCGAAAACACAGTGTCGAAGCCTTCCAGGTTCGCCGGCAGGTCTTCGAACGGGAACGGCAGGTGCCAGGCCCTGGGCTCGGACAAGTAGCGCTGCAACGCCTGGAACTGGCAGAAGAACAGCCAGTTGGGGTCCACGCCAATCACGCTGTCGGCGCCGGCGCCGAGCATGCGCCACATGTAGTAGCCGTTGCCGCAACCGACATCGAGGATGCGCTTGCCTTTCAGGTCCAGGTGCGGTGCCACGCGCGACCACTTCCAGTCCGAACGCCATTCGGTGTCCACATGCACGCCGAACAGGTGGAACGGCCCTTTACGCCAAGGGCTCAGGCCCATCAACGCCGTGCGCATTTGTGCGCGGGTATCGTCGTCGCAGTCGGTGTCGAGTGTCAGGCCATTGAGCAAATCCACTGTGCTGGGCTGGATGGCAGGCAATGCATCCAACGCACTTTGCCAGCGCTCCAGGTCGCCATGACCTTTTTCCATCTTGCTATCGAGTTGCGCTTGCAGGCCCTGGGCCCACACGGCCAGGGGAGTGCCGACCAAATGGCGGGCGAGGGGGGACAGATCAATCATGGCAAGGCAATCAACGAGGCAAAGTTAAGACACTGGAACCACGGCACGACTTTCGAGAACCCCGCCGCCAGCAGGCGTTCACGGTGTTCTTCGAGGCTGTCGGGCTTCATGACGTTTTCGATGGCGCTGCGCTTCTGGGCGATTTCCAGTTCGCTGTAGCCGTTGGCGCGTTTGAACGCGATGTGCAGGTCGGTGAGCAGCGCGTGTTCTTGCGCATCGTTGAACCGCAGCTTCTCCGAGAGAATCAACGCACCGCCCGGCAACAGCGACTGGCGGATGCGACCGAGCAGGGCCAGGCGTTCATCGGGGGCAATGAATTGCAGGGTGAAATTCAGCGCGACCACCGAGGCTGGCTGGAACTGCAGCGCGAGGATGTCGCCCTCGATCACTTCAACCGGCAGCAACTCCTGGAACATCGAGTCCTGGCCATTGAGGTACTCGCGGCAGCGCTCGACCATCGCCGCCGAGTTATCCACCGCGATCACGCGGCAACCGTCGGTGCGCACATGGCGGCGCAGGGCCTGGGTAACGGCGCCGAGGGATGAGCCCAGGTCGTAGAGCACGCTATTGGGCTGGGCAAATTGCGCCGCGAGGACGCCGAGGTTCTCGACGATGGTGGGGTAACCCGGTACCGAGCGCTTGATCATGTCCGGGAACACCCGCACCACGTCTTCGTTGAAGGCGAAGTCCGGCACCTGGGGCAGGGGCTGGGCGAATAGGCGATCGGGTTCTTTGCTCACGGCTGTTCCGGTGACGAGGAAGGAAAGGCCGGCATTTTAGCCAAGTTGGCCCTCGGATGCGCGGGTTGTCTGATGGAAAGCCGAAGCGGTGATGCCCCACTGGCCGAGCCAATACGTCGTGATCAGCAAATACGGCGCTGCCTCGAACGCCACGACAAAGCGGTTGATGCCGATCAACGTGTCGGAAAACACAAACGAGCCCGCACCCGCCGCCGCCAGCAGTGCCGAGCGTTTCGGTACGTCACTGCCCAGGCGTGCCAGTGCACGCCAGAGCATGGCGCTGATGACCAGTGCATAAACCACCACCGGTATCAGCAACTCGCCGAGACCGTGGGAAATCAGAATGCTAAGCAGCACTGCACCCACGCCTAGCGCCAGTACCAACGGCAACAAGGCCAGGCGACGGCAGTCACTGAAATAGGCCTTGAGATACGCCAGGTGCGCAAACAAAAACGCGCCCAGGCCAAAGATAAACAAGTCGCCCGGCCAGGCGAGCAACACATCGCCCACCAGGGAAAAAATCAGCCCCAGGCTGATCCAGCGCCGATAGTCGGTGGGCGGTGCATCATGCAGCCAGCCCAGCAACGCCAGGACCGGCAGCGGCTTGACCAGCAGGCACAGCAAGGTGGCATGGGTGGTCAGGCCATAGATGAAAGTGCCAGCGCCCATCAACGCAAGAATCAGCCATGGCATATCAGTTCACCGTAATGGCGCAGTCAAAGGTTTCGACGGGTTCGGCTTCCGGTTCCCAGGGTTGCTGGGAGGTCAGGCGCAAACGCCCCTGGCCGGCCGCGAAGGCCTGGAAGCGCCACGTCGACTGGCCACCGCCACCGATCACTCCGGATTCCGCGCTGCTGTAGACCTCGGGGCTCAACGCACGCAGCACCCCGCCAGCGGAGTCCTGGATGGCCCAGCGGTAACCCGTAGTGGGGTTGCTTGGCAGGGTGAGGGTCAGGTTCTGCCCGGTTTTAAGCTGGAGCGGGCAGGCGCTCTGGTTTTCCACGCTGATGTTTTGCTTCGGTGCGCTGGCGCACGCAGCCAGCAGGGCAAGGCTCAAGGGGAGAAGCAGGCGGGCAGCGGTCATGGGGGCTCCGTTGTGTGGCGACGAAGACCGAGCATAACCGAAGATGAGACAAGGTGTGACAAGAGGGGCTTTTGTGCGCAGGGCCTGGCCCCATCGCGGGCCAGGCCAGGCACTACCTATCTATCAGAACAACACCTTCGCCACGTCCGCAAAGCGCTTGGCAAAGTGCACGGTCATGCCTTCCTTCAGGTACTCCGGCAACTCTTCAAAGCTGCCGCGATTCGGCTCCGGCAAAATCAGCTCATGAATCTTCTGGCGTCGCGCCGCGATCACCTTCTCGCGCACGCCGCCAATGGGCAGCACATGCCCGGTCAGTGTCAGCTCGCCAGTCATGGCCACACCTTTCTTCGGCGGCTGGTTACGTGCCAGGGACAGTAGCGCACTGGCCATGGTCACACCTGCGCTCGGGCCGTCTTTCGGCGTGGCACCTTCCGGCACGTGCAAGTGCACGAAGGCTTCATCGAAGAACTTCGGATCACCGCCAAACGACTTCAGATTCGAACTGATGTAGCTGTAGGCGATTTCGGCGGATTCTTTCATCACCTCACCCAACTGCCCGGTCAGCTTGAAGCCGCGATTGAGCGTATGGATGCGCGTTGCTTCGATCGGCAGGGTAGCGCCGCCCATGCTGGTCCAGGCCAGGCCGGTGATCACACCGGTGCCGGACAGCACTTGTTCATTGCGGAACACGGGCATGCCCAGGGAGCTTTCCAGGTCCTTGTTGCCGATCTTGATCACCGAGTTCGGCTCATCCAGCAGCTTGACCACCGCTTTGCGCACCAGTTTGCCCAACTGCTTCTCCAGTTGGCGCACCCCGGCTTCGCGGGCGTAGCCGTCGATCAATGCACGCAGGGCGCCATCGCTGATGGTCAGGGTGTTTTTCGACACACCGGCTTTTTCCAGCTGTTTAGGCCACAGGTGGCGCTTGGCGATGGCGACTTTCTCTTCGGTGATATAGCCCGACAGGCGAATCACTTCCATGCGGTCCAGCAGCGGGCCCGGGATGGAGTCCAGGGTGTTGGCCGTGCACACGAACAGCACCTTGGAGAGGTCCAGCCGCAGGTCCAGGTAGTGATCGAGGAATTCGACGTTCTGCTCCGGGTCGAGGGTTTCCAGCAGCGCCGACGCTGGGTCGCCCTGGAAGCTCTGGCCCATCTTGTCGATCTCGTCGAGCATGATCACCGGGTTCATCACCTCGACATCCTTGAGCGCCTGCACCAACTTGCCCGGCATCGCGCCGATGTAGGTGCGGCGATGGCCCTTGATCTCGGCCTCGTCGCGCATGCCGCCCACGCTGAAGCGATAGAACGGCCGCCCCAGGGACTCGGCGATGGATTTACCGACGCTGGTCTTACCCACGCCTGGCGGGCCGACCAGCAGTACGATGGAACCGGCGACCTCGCCTTTATAGGCGCCCACCGCGAGGAACTCGAGGATGCGACTCTTGATGTCATCCAGGCCTGCGTGGTGTTTATCCAGTACCTTGCGCGCGTGCTTGAGGTCGAGTTTGTCCTCGCCGTACACGCCCCACGGCACTGAGGTGGCCCAGTCGAGGTAGTTGCGCGTCACCGCGTATTCCGGCGAGCCGGTTTCGAGGATCGACAGTTTGTTCAGTTCTTCATCAATGCGTTTCTTCGCCTGCGCCGGCAGCACCTTGCCTTCCAGGCGTTGTTCGAACTGTTCGACATCCGCACTGCGGTCGTCCTTGGTCAAGCCCAGCTCCTGCTGGATGACCTTGAGTTGTTCCTTGAGGAAGAACTCGCGCTGGTGTTCGCCGATCTTGCGGTTCACCTCGGCGGAGAGTTCTTTTTGCAGGCGTGCGACTTCGACTTCCTTGCGCAGCATCGGCAGCACTTTTTCCATGCGCTTGAGCATGGGCACGCAGTCCAGCACTTCCTGCAACTCGTTACCGGTGGCCGAGGTCAATGCGGCGGCGAAGTCGGTGAGTGGCGACGGATCGTTGGGGCTGAAGCGGTTGAGGTAGTTCTTCAGCTCTTCGCTGTACAGCGGGTTGAGCGGCAGCAGTTCCTTGATCGCATTGATCAGCGCCATGCCATAGGCCTTGACCTCGTCGGTCGGCTCGCTCGGCTGGTGCGGGTATTCGACTTCCACCAGGTACGGTGGGCGGTGGTGCTTGAGCCAGGTCTTGATGCGCACGCGGGTCAGGCCCTGGGCCACGAACTGCAGCTTGCCGTTCTCGCGGCTCGCGTGGTGCACCTTCACCAGGGTGCCGTACAGCGGCAGGCTGGAGGTGTCGAAGTGGCGCGGGTCTTCTGGCGGTGTGTCCATGAAGAACAGGGCCAGGGAGTGGTGGTCGGATTTGCTCACCAGCTCCAGGGTTTCGGCCCACGGCTCTTCATTGACGATCACCGGCAGCACTTGCGCCGGGAAGAAGGGCCGGTTGTGGATCGGGATGATATAGACCTTGTCCGGCAGGTTTTGCCCAGGCAGGGCCAGGCCGGTATTGGACGATGGGGATTCAGCGTTTTCGGGGTCGGCGTAGTCGTTCAAGTCGTAATCGGGGAAATCTTGCTGGTCGCTCATGGGGCACCTGCATAAGGAAGTATGGTGCTTAGATGGGGCGGGGCAGCGGTGGTTTCAATGGTGGGGGGTAGATAGCAACAAATTGCATGATATTAACGAAAGCGCCGCAGTACCTGTGCGGAGCAGGCAAGCCAGCTCCCACGGTTTGTGTTGCCCACGATCAGCTGATTTTGTGCAAATAGGCGGGAAGTGGCTGTTCGGGCAGTACTGAAAGCACCTTCAAACGCTGCAACATGCGCTGGCGTGCACGCTGCAAATGCTCGCGCAGGTTCAACGCTGCCGCGTCCACCGCGCCGTGCAGCAACAACTCCAGAATCAACCGATGTTCGGCCAACATCGCTGGATCAGCGCCAATCCCCAGTAAACGGTAGAAAATCCGACTGATGATCATCGGGCTCTGTCCCTGGCGAATCAGCGCGGCGATCTTGCGATTCTGCAAACCGGCCAGGCAGCGTTGGTGCAAGTCCTCTTCGATCTGTTCGATGGCCTCCAGGCTGCAGTGGGGGCTTTGCTGGGCATCCAGTACGCGCTGCAACATGGCTTCAAGCAGCTCGCGGTCGAGGTTGGGCGCGCTCTGGCGCAGGGCTTCGGGCTCCAGGCATGCGCGCAGCTCGTAGTCTTCGGTGACTTCCCGTGCGGTCAGGGGCCCCGCCAGCCATTGGGAGTAGGGTTCCTTTTCCACCAGGCCACGGTCGCGCAGGCGCATCAACGCTTCGCGCACTACCGCGCGGCTGACGCCGTAGTGGTCGGCCGCGGCTTGCTCGTCCAGGCGGTAATGGCCGAAGGCAATGCAGGTAGACAGCGCCGCGCCGATCTCTTCGACGATGCGCTCGCCCAGTGGCCGCGTGTCCACCAGTTCATCTTCACCGTTGAGCCCCAGGTGCGCATGGCTCAAGGGCAGGCGCAGTGGCTCCATCGCCAGGCCTTCGGGGTTGATCAGGTAACCCCGGCCGTTGAAGCGACAGATCAGCCCCTCTTCGTGCAGCAGGTCCAGGGCCTTGCGCACCGGCACGCGGCTGGTGCCGAACAGTTCGGCCAGCGGTGCTTCCAATAAGACCAGGCCGTGGCGCGCCGTACCGTTGACGATCGCGTCGCGCATCACTTGGTGAATCATCGCGTAACGGGAGGCCGAGGCGGACACTGCTTTCATCGCTTTCTCTGAAGGGCGTAGGACGGTGGCCGGGGATTCTCTCATAACTTGCGCCTGTCACTCTGCGCCACGTCAGTGGCACTTTTTTGGGGCCTTGGCTGTAGGAATGTTACTTTTCTGCACCAAAATGTATTTATTAATAAAAGATACGTTATTTCATTGAGAGCGCTTTCCCACCGCCGCGCAAGAATTTTTTCTACCGATTAAAACCATCTATCCCGTAGCTCTGGTCGCTATTGCTGTAAAGCGCACACACATGTCGCCAGAGACTGGCACGAATTCTGCCTTTGTAAAATGTACATTTTATTAATATGTACGTTTTATGAGGGGCACCCTGATGTCAGACGCCACATCAATGGCCGAGGATTTCGCCAGCGGTCGCAGCGACCCCGTGCAAGCACTCGAACAGGCACTCGAAAAAGCCAGCCAGACCCCGGCAGTCTTTATCAGCCTGACCGCTGGACGCGCGCGCCGCGAAGCTGAAGCCGCCGCTGCGCGCTGGCGTGCTGGCCAGCCATTGAGCGTGTTCGATGGCGTGCCGCTGGCCTGGAAGGACCTGTTCGATGTAGCCGGCAGCATCACCACGGCGGGCGCCGCCTATCGCCGCAACGCTCCCGCTGCATTGCTTGATGCGCCCACTGTCGGCCTGTTGTGCCGTGCCGGGATGGTCAGTGTCGGCAAGACCAACCTCAGCGAACTGGCGTATTCCGGCCTGGGCCTGAACCCGCATTTCGGCACGCCGCACAATCCCCATGGCGCAGACGAACCGCGCATCCCGGGTGGCTCGTCGTCGGGCTCGGCGGTGGCCGTTGCCGCCGCTGTCGTGCCGATCGCCATGGGCACTGACACGGCGGGTTCGATCCGCATTCCGGCGGCCCTCAATGGCTTGGTAGGTTACCGCAGCAGCAGCCGACGCTACAGCCGCGACGGGGTCTTCCCGCTGGCCCATACCCTCGACAGCCTCGGCCCGCTGACCCGCAGCGTGCGGGATGCGTTGGCCATCGACGATCTGTTGCACGGCCGTGCCCAAACCCACCGCGCCCGCAGCCTCAAGGGCCAGCGCTTTGTGTTGGCACAACAGGACGCCGAACCCGCTGTGCGCAACAATCTGTTGCGCGCCGTGGAGCAACTCAAGGCCCAGGGCGCACTGATCGAAGAGCGCGACTGCCCGACTTTCCAGGCGACGCTGGATCTGATCAAACAGCACGGCTGGCTCGGCGCTTTTGAAGCCTTCGCCCTGCATGAAGCGCTGCTCGACAGCCCCGACGCCGAACAACTCGACCCCCGCGTACGCCGCCGCCTTGAAGCCGCGCGCTCACTGCCGGCCAGCCAGCTCATCCACCTGGCCGACGCCCGCCGCCACCTGCAACAACAACTGATCCAAGACCTCGACGGTGCCGTCCTTATCACCCCCACCGTCGCCCACGTCGCACCGGCGTTGGCGCCGCTGGAAGCCGACGACGACCTGTTCGTCAGCACCAACCTCGCCACCCTGCGCCTGACGATGCCCGGCAGTTTGCTCGACATGCCCGGCGTCACCCTGCCCAGCGGCCGCGATGCCCAGGGCCTGCCCACCGGGTTGCTGCTCAGCGCCCCGGTGGGAGAAGACGCACGCCTGCTGCGCGCGGCGCTGTCCGTCGAAACCGTACTTAACGTTTAAGGAGACACACCATGGCTAAAGACATCCTCTGTGCATTTGGCGTCGACGTCGATGCCGTCGCCGGCTGGCTCGGTTCCTACGGCGGCGAAGACTCGCCGGACGATATCTCCCGGGGCCTGTTCGCCGGTGAAGTCGGCGCGCCGCGCCTGCTCAAACTGTTCGAACGCTACGGCCTGCGCACCACCTGGTTTATCCCTGGCCATTCGATGGAAACCTTCCCCGAGCAGATGAAGGCCGTGGCCGACGCCGGTCACGAAATCGGCGTGCATGGCTACAGCCACGAAAACCCCATCGCCATGACCGCCGAGCAGGAAGAAATCGTCCTGGATAAGTCCATCGAGCTGATCACCCAGGTCACCGGCAAGCGCCCCACCGGTTATGTCGCACCGTGGTGGGAATTCAGCAAGGTCACCAACGAGCTGCTGTTGAAAAAAGGCATCAAGTACGACCACAGCCTGATGCACAACGACTTCCACCCCTATTACGTGCGCAAGGGCGACAGCTGGACCAAGATCGACTACAGCCAGCACCCCGACACCTGGATGAAACCCCTGGTGCGTGGCGAAGAGACTGACCTGGTGGAGATCCCGGCCAACTGGTACCTCGACGACCTGCCGCCGATGATGTTCATCAAGAAAGCCCCCAACAGCCACGGCTTCGTCAACCCGCGTCACCTGGAAGAAATGTGGCGCGACCAGTTCGACTGGGTCTACCGCGAACACGAGCACGCGGTGTTCACCATGACCATCCACCCCGATGTCTCCGGCCGCCCGCAAGTGCTGCTGATGCTTGAGCGCCTGATCGAACATATCCAGAGCCATGCCGGCGTGCGCTTCGTCACCTTCGACGAAATCGCCGACGACTTTATCCGCCGCCAACCCCGTAGCTGAACCCCATCCCTGTAGGGGCCGGCTCCTACAGGTCAACCCCCAGAGGCGCGACCCATGTCCATCTACAACAAGCTTGACCTGACTGGCTGGAAACCCCGGCAACTGACATCCAAGGAGGTGCGCTTCGCCACCTGGATCGCGTTTTTCGCCTGGGTGTTTGCGGTGTATGACTTCATTCTGTTCGGCACGTTGTTGCCCGAGATCGGCCGGCACTTTGGCTGGGGTGAAGTGGAGCAAGCTGAAATCGCGACCTGGGTGGCGGTGGGCACGGCCGTGGTCGCCTTCGCCATTGGCCCCGTCGTCGATAAGTTGGGGCGGCGCAAAGGCATTATCTTCACCGTGGCCGGCTCTGCGCTTTGCTCGGCGTTGACCGCGATCGGCGGCGCGTGGGGCAAGTCGCCGCTGATTCTGATCCGTTCGTTGGGCGGCCTGGGCTATGCCGAGGAAACCGTCAATGCCACCTACCTGAGCGAGCTGTACGGCGCCTCGGAAGACCCGCGCCTGACCAAGCGTCGTGGCTTTATCTACAGCCTGGTGCAGGGCGGCTGGCCGGTCGGTGCATTGATCGCCGCCGGGTTGACCGCGTTATTGCTGCCGATCATCGGCTGGCAGGGTTGCTTTATCTTCGCCGCGATTCCGGCGGTGGTGATCGCGATCATGGCGCGCAAGCTCAAGGAGAGCCCGCAGTTCCAGATTCACCAGCGCATCAGCGAGCTGCGTAAAAGCGGCGCGGTGAAAGAAGCGCAGAACGTCGCCGTGACCTACGGCGTGGACTACGACGAACACAGCAAGGCCGGTCTCAAGGCCGCCTTCCGTGGCCCGGCCCGCCGCGCCACCCTAGTGATCGGCGCTGCACTGTTGCTCAACTGGGCCGCGATCCAGGTGTTCAGCGTGCTTGGCACTTCGGTGATCGTCAGCGTGCACCACATCTCGTTCGAGAACTCGTTGATCATCCTCGTGCTGTCGAACCTGGTGGGTTACTGCGGCTACCTCAGCCACGGCTGGATGGGCGACAAGATCGGCCGCCGCAACGTGATCGGCCTGGGTTGGATGCTCGGCGGCCTGGCGTTTGCCGGCATGCTGTTTGGCCCGAGCAATATGCCGATGGTGGTCGGGCTGTACAGCCTGGGCCTGTTCTTCCTGATCGGGCCGTACTCGGCGGCGCTGTTCTTTATCAGTGAAAGTTTCCCGACCAGCATCCGCGCCACCGGCGGCGCGATCATCCATGCCATGGGCCCGATCGGTGCGGTGGTCGCAGGTTTTGGTGCGACCCAGGTGTTGTCCGCCGGCAGCGACTGGCAGACCGCCGCGCTGTGGTTCGGTGCACTGCCGTGCTTCCTGTCTGGCGCCCTGATGTTTGCCGCGCGCCATGTGCGCCCGGAAACCGTTCAGTAAGGAGTTTTCGATGAGCCGTAAAGTTGCGTTGATTACCGGAGCCGCCAGCGGCATCGGCCAAGCCCTTGCCGTGGCTTATGCCCGCGTTGGCGTGGCCGTGGTGGGCGGGTATTACCCGGCCGATCCTCATGACCCGCATGCCACTGTCCGCCGGGTGGAAGAGGCGGGTGGCGAGTGCCTGATGCTGCCGCTGGACGTGGGCAATACCGCCTCGGTGGACGCCCTGGCCGCGCAGGCGGTACAGCATTTTGGTCGACTTGATTATGCCGTGGCCAATGCGGGCTTGCTGCGCCGCGCACCGCTGCTGGAGATGACTGACGCGCTGTGGGACGAGATGCTGAATGTTGATCTGACGGGGGTGATGCGCACCTTCCGCGCGGCGACTCGGCACATGAGCGAGGGCGGTGCGCTGGTGGCAATTTCATCCATTGCCGGTGGCGTGTATGGCTGGCAGGAACACAGCCATTACGCGGCGGCCAAGGCCGGTGTGCCAGGGTTGTGCCGGTCGCTGGCGGTGGAGTTGGCGCCGATGGGTATCCGTTGCAACGCGGTGATCCCGGGGTTGATCGAGACGCCGCAGTCCCTGGATGCAAAGAACTCGCTGGGGCCGGAAGGCTTGGCGAAAGCGGCGCGGGCCATCCCGCTGGGCCGGGTAGGGCGGGCGGATGAAGTGGCGTCGTTGGTGCAGTTTTTGACCAGTGAGGCGTCGAGCTATTTGACCGGGCAAAGCATCGTCATCGACGGTGGCCTGACCGTACGCTGGCCGGACTGACGGGTGTACATCAATCCAAATGTGGACCTGTGTTTGATTCAGGAGAATTTACATGCCTCAACTTCCTAATCGCCGCGCCGTGATCACCGGCGCCGGCAGCGGCATCGGTGCTGCTATCGCCCGCGCCTACGCCGCCGAAGGCGCGCGCCTGGTGCTGGCCGACCGCAACGCGGCCAGCCTCGCCGAAACCGCGATCACCTGCCGCAACCTGGGCGCCGAGGTGTTCGAATGCCTGGCCGACGTGGGTACCGTCGAGGGCGCCCAGGCCAGTGTCGACCGTTGCGTCGAACAGTTCGGCGGTATCGATATCCTGGTCAACAATGCCGGCATGCTCACCCAGGCGCGCTGCGTCGACCTGAGCATCGAGATGTGGAACGACATGTTGCGTGTCGACCTCACCAGTGTATTCGTCGCCAGCCAGCGCGCCTTGCCGTACATGCTCGCGCAGCGTTGGGGGCGGATCATCAACGTCGCTTCACAGTTGGGTATCAAGGGCGGTGCTGAACTCACCCATTACGCCGCGGCCAAGGCCGGGGTGATCGGCTTTACCAAGTCCCTGGCGCTGGAGGTGGCCAAGGACAATGTGCTGGTCAACGCCATCGCCCCCGGCCCCATCGAGACGCCGTTGGTGGGCGGTATCAGCGAAGACTGGAAACGCGCCAAGGCCAAGGAGCTGCCCCTGGGCCGCTTCGGCCTGGCGGACGAAGTGGCACCGGTTGCGGTGCTGCTGGCCAGCGAGCCGGGGGGCAATTTGTTCGTCGGCCAGACCCTGGGCCCGAACTCCGGCGACGTCATGCCATGAGCGGGGTGTAGTCATGTGCGGACTCTGCGGATTGCTCGGCGAAGACCTGCACTGGAGCGACCCCCTGGGCGACGAACTGCCCCGGCGTCGCGAACGCCTGCGCAGGATCGCGGCGATCAACCAGGTGCTGGCGGTGTTCCGGCTCAAGGTTGAAGACTTCCAGGGCGCGTCCTACCTGTTGTTGGGCGCCACCGGTAAACAGGCACTCGCCAGTGGCCTGGATCAACTCTGGCAGGCCGCCGAGACCCTGCTTGGCCGCCCGCTGGATCCCCTCGATCCGCGCTTGCTGGATCATCTGGAGTCACCCGCATGAGCATCGCCCTCAACGTCATTACCGGCTTCCTCGGCAGCGGCAAGACCACCTTGCTCAAGCGCCTGCTGCAAGGCGAAAGCCTGGGCGACACCGCGTTGCTGATCAACGAATTCGGCGATGTCGGCATCGACCACCTGCTGGTGGAGGAGGTCGCGCCGGATACGGTGTTGCTGCCCAGCGGCTGCGTGTGCTGTTCGATCCGTGGTGAGTTGAAAGACGCGCTGCTCGGCCTGTTGCAACGCCGCGAGCGCGGTGAAATCCCGGCCTTCAAGCGGGTGATCCTGGAGACCACCGGCCTGGCCGACCCGGCGCCGATCCTCGCTACGTTGAACAACGATGTGCAACTGCGCGGGCGTTTCCATATCGGCCTGGTGATCACCTTGGTCGACGCCAGCCACGCCGCGCTGCAAGAACGCTTGCACCCGGAGTGGTTGGCGCAGGTGGCGGCGGCGGATCGCCTGCTGCTGAGCAAGACCGATCTGGCCGGCGACTGCGCGGCACTGCGCGCGCATTTGCAGGCGCTCAATGCCGGTACGCCGATGCTGGATACCCACGATATCCACAGCGGTGATCAACTGCTGCTCGGTGAAGGCCTGCGCAGTCCCGAACCCGCGGTGGAGGTCAATCGCTGGCAGCTGCATCGCACCACCACGGCCACCCACGGTGATGCGCAAGTGTGCAGCCTGACCTTTGACCAGCCACTGGATTGGGTGGGGTTCGGGGTGTGGTTGTCGATGCTGTTAAGATGCCATGGCGAACGAATCCTTCGTGTCAAAGGGCTGCTCAACGTGAACGCCAGTAACGCTCCCATCGTCATTCATGGTGTGCAGCATTGCCTGCATGCGCCGGTGCATTTGCCTGCGTGGCCGGGCAGTGATCGCCGATCGCGCCTGGTGTTTATCCTGCGCGGACTCGACCCGGCGCTGCTGCGGCGCTCCTTCGACGTGTTCTCGCGGCGGTTCGCGGCATGATCACACTTCGCGTCCTCGGCACCTCGGTCACCCTGCTCGAATGCTTGCGTGTACGCGCCGAACAGGAGTTGGGCATTCGCTTGGTGTACCAGGTGCATGACGTCGAACAGGCCCAGCGTATCGCAGTGATGCAGCCCGAGAGCTACGACCTGTACGACCAGTGGTTTCACAATGTCGACTTCGTGTGGCCAGCCCGTGCGATCCAGCCCATCGACACCCGGCGCATTGCGCTGTGGCACGAGATCAATGACCTGCCCAAGCGCGGGCGCCTGTCGGCCAACGATCGCCTGGGCAGTGGTAGCGTGCCCAGCGAGCGCCTATTCGTGCAACACGATGGCAGCTTGGGCAGCACGGTCACCGAGCGCATCAGCATGCTGCCCCTGACTCACAACGCCGACAGCTTCGCCTACCGACCCGAGCGCCTGCCCGAAGGATTTTGCCACGGCAACGAAAGCTGGGGCTGGCTGCTCGACCCCGCGTGGCGTGCGCGTACCGCCTTGCAAAGCGACGCCGCCATTGGCGCCCTGGACGCCGCATTGGCAGTGCAGGGCGCGGGGCTGGCGAGTTTCAGGGACATCGGCAATATGAGCATCGAAGAGATCGACGTGCTCGCCGACATCCTCGTGCGTAAACGTAAGGAAGGGCACTTCGCGGCGTTCTGGTCCGATGATGAAGAGGCCGCGCAGTTGATGCTGAGCCCGAGCATCGACATCCAGAGCCTGTGGTCGCCGACCTTGATGCGTTTGCATCGCGCCGGGGTGAAATACCGCTTGGCGGTGCCGCGCGAAGGGTACCGGGCGTGGTTTGGTGGGTTGTCCCTTTCCCGGCATGCCAAGGGGCCCGTGCTGGATGCGGCCTATGCCTATTTGAACTGGTGGCTGTCCGGCTGGCCTGGGGCGGTGATGGCGCGGCAGGGGTATTACATCGGTAACCCGGCGCGTAGTCGTGATCACTTGAGCAGCGCGGAGTGGGATTACTGGTATGCCGGCAAACCCGCGCGGGAGGAGTTGTCGGGGAGTGATGGGTTGCCGTTGATTGATGTGGGGGAAGTGCGGGATGGGGGGTCTTATGAACAGCGTATGGGGCATATTGCTGTGTGGAACTCGGTGATGGATGAGCATAATTATCTGGTGCGGCGGTGGGGGGATTTTATGCGGGCGCGTTGTCTTTGATTGATTGAGTCCATATCCGTTGCTGCGGTAACGGCTGCTTAGGGTCCCGCTCCTGCAGCGGTTCACTTTTGGAGGACCGGGATGCCGGCCCAGCCAAAAGTAACCAAAAAGTCCTCGCCCCAACACTCGGCACCTCGACCAGGCTCCGATCAAAAAAAAAAGTGCGGCGACCTTAGAGCCGACCTCGTTCAAAGGTGGGAACTGGCTTGCCTGCGATGGCATCAACCCGGTCTGCCTGCTGTACCGAGGTGTCAGCTTCGCCGGCAAGCCAGCTCCCACAGAAAAGCAGATAGGTGATCGATCTCTCAGCCAAGCACGGCGGCCTCAAAGTCGACCGGTTTCTTTCTGCCGACCTCTGTCAAAGGTGGGAGCTGGCTTGCCTGCGATGGCATCAACCGGGTGTGCCTGCTGTACCGAGTTGCCTGCATCGCAGGCAAGCCAGCTCCCACAGAAAAGCAGATAGGTGAGCGATCTCTCAGCCAAGCACGGCGGCCTCAAAGTCGACCGGTTTCTTTCTGCCGACCTCTGTCAAAGGTGGGAGCTGGCTTGCCTGCGATGGCATCAACCCGGTCTGCCTGCTGTACCGAGTTGCCTGCATCGCCCGCAAGCCAGCTCCCACAGAAAAGCAGATAGGTGAGCGATCTCTCAGCCAAGCACGGCGGCCTCAAAGTCGACCGGTTTCTTTCTGCCGACCTCTGTCAAAGGTGGGAGCTGGCTTGCCTGCGATGGCATCAACCCAGTCTGCCTGCTGTACCGAGGTGTCAGCTTCGCAGGCAAGCCAGCTCCCACAGAAAAGCAAATAGGTGAGCGATCTCTCAGCCAAGCACGGCGGCCTCAAGGCCGACCGGTTTCTTTCTGCCGACCTCGTTCAAAGGTGGGAGCTGGCTTGCCTGCGATGGCATCAACCGGGTGTGCCTGCTGTACCGAGTTGCCTGCATCGCCCGCATTCCAGGCTCTTTTCCAACAGTGAACCGCCGTGTGGGCGGAACCCATAGCGGCCGTTACCCAAATAACGGAGATGTATTCAGCTTCCCAACACAGCCAACCCTCTGTCGCCAAAAAACCGCCACCAAATCCGCCGTTTTTATTGGGTGCACTCAAGCCCACTCCCAGCTAATCTGCTAAAACCAAATATCCTACTAAAATAGATGTTTTTTTGACGCCAGGTCAGCTGTCGCAAGGAATGCACATGACAAAAGGACGTAATGGCAGAGAGAGGCGAACGCTGCCAGAGGGCACTGCAATGAGGTGGCGCCACACGTTCCAAACCCGCATCGCCGGGGTGCTGGCGCTGTTGCTGCTGGTCGTCGTCGCCGCCACTTACTTCGCCGTCAAGGCCGCTACTTCCCGCGCCGTGGAAAACCAGGCGCAAGTCCAACTGCAGACCGGCAGCCAAGTCTTCGAACGCCTGCTTGACTTGCGCGGGCGTCGCCTGCAGTACGGCCTGGACTGGCTGACTGCCGATCTCCCGTTCAAACGGGCCGTGGCCGAAGGCAAGGCGGCGGCGGTTCTTGCCGCGCTGCGTCGCCACGGGACCGGTATCCGCGCCAGTGAAGTGTTCGTGCTGGGCCTGGATGGCAAGGTCATGGTCAGCACCTTGTCTATCCTTGCACGTGGCCAGGTGTTCCCCTACGACCATGCCTTGCGCAACGCGCGGCGTACAGGGCTGCAGATGCTGATCGTGGCGATGGATGGACGCCCCTATTTGCTGGTGCAGGATGAGGTGCTCGACCCGCTGCCCATCGCCCGCATTGTCATGGGCTTCGCCATGGACACACTGTTCGCCCATGAGCTGCGCTCCATGAGCAACCTGGAGGTGTCGTTCCTCAGTGTGCAAAACGGCAACCCCGGGCCGTTGTTCAGTACCCAGCCGGATGCCTACCAGGCCGCTGCCCTGAGTCTGTTGCGCGACGGCCACGTCGACCCCGAACCGAAGTTCCATCTGTTCCATGGCCAGCGGGTGCTCAGCCAGGTACTGCCGCTGGCCAACACCGACGATGGCGACGACGTGCGGGTGTTGCTGCAAAGCCCGCTCGACCACGCCCTGGAATCCTTTGCACCGCTGGACCGGCAGTTCCTCGGGATTGCCCTGGCGGTGCTGCTGGTGTCCCTGGCCGGTGCGCTGTTTCTGGCGCGACGGGTGTCGCGCCCGCTCAATGCCCTGGTGCAGGCGGCTGAGCGCATCGGTGCCGGTGACTACCGCACGCCGGTGCGGGGGCGCAGCCACGATGAATTCGGGCTGCTGGCCCGTGCTTTCAACGCCATGCAAAGCGGGATTGCCGTGCGCGAGCGACAACTGGCGCACAACGCGCTGCACGATCCGCTCACCGGCCTGCCCAACCGTGCGCTGGCCATGGAACGCCTGGGCAGTGCGATCAGTGCGCGGCGGCCGGTGGTATTGCTGTACCTGGGGATCGAGAACTACCGGGTGATCAACGAAGGTTTCGGGCCACAAGGCGTAGAAGAAATGCTGCGCGAAGCCAGCCGCTGCCTGTCCATGAGCCTGTTGGCCAGCGACACGGCGGCGCGCATTACCGGCAGCGAGTTCCTGCTATTGCTCGAGAATACCGAGATCGACCGCGCCGTGGCCCGTGCCGACCGCCTCTACGCACTGCTCACCGAGCCCCAGCGCATCGGCAATGACGAATTGCGCCACGAAGTGAGCATCGGTATTGCCGCGTACCCCGCCGATGGCCAGCAGGTAGAAGAGTTGATCAGCCGCGCCGCCATCGCCCGGCATGACGCCGCTAGCCTGCCGGGGCATTTGCAGATCTACCAGCAGGACCGCGACCTGGTGCATCAGCGCCAGATCACCCTTATCCGAGACTTGCGACGTGCGGCCATCGAGGGTGAGTTATTCCTGTGCTACCAGCCCAAGCTCGACCTCAAGCACGGCTATGTCCGCCAGGCCGAAGCGTTGTTGCGCTGGCAGCACCCAACGCTGGGGCAGGTGTCTCCAGCCGAATTCATCCCGCTGGCCGAACGCACCGGCAGTATGGGCAGCCTGACCCTGTGGGTGATCGAAGAAGCTATCCGCCAGATCGCCGAGTGGGCGCAGCGTGGCATGCTGATCCAGCTGTCGGTGAATATTTCGGTGGACGACCTGGCCGACAATGACTTGGCGATTCGCGTCACCACATTGTTGATGCAGTATCAGGTGGAGGCCGAGCAACTGATTTTCGAAATCACCGAAAGCGCGATCATGCACAACCCGCAACAAGCGCTCAGCGTGCTGGAGCAACTGCGCAACTGTGGCATCAGCCTGTCGGTGGATGACTTCGGCACCGGTTATTCCTCGCTGGCCCAATTGCAGCGTTTGCCGGTGCAGGAATTGAAGATCGACCAGTCTTTCGTGCGCAACCTCAACAGCACCAGCAGCGACGGGGTGATCGTGCGTTCCACCATCGAGATGAGCCACAACCTGGGCCTCAAGGTGGTAGCCGAAGGCGTCGAGTTTGCCCCCAGCCTCAAGCTGCTCAAACAGTGGAATTGCGACACCGCCCAGGGCTACCTGATCAGTCGGCCGTTGAACGCGATGGCGTTCGAGATGTGGATGCGCCGCGAGCGCTCACCCGTCTGATATCGGCCCCTGCACGCGCCGGCAGCCTGTTCCTGCGGGTTATGAAAAAGGCGGCTACCTGTTGAGGGTAGCCGCCTTTTTTTACCGCCGGTGTCGCTTAATCCGGCAGTTTGAACGCCATCACGTAGTCACCCTGTTTGGTACCCAGGGAACCGTGACCGCCGGCCATGACCAGCACGTACTGCTTGCCGTCCTTGCCGGTGTAGGTCATCGGGGTGGTCTGCGCGCCTGCAGGCAGGCGGCCTTCCCACAGTTGCTTGCCGTTCTTCACGTCGTAAGCACGCAGGTACTGGTCGAGCGTACCGCTGAGGAATGACACGCCACCGGCGGTGGTGAAGGTGCCGCCCAGGCTAGGCACGCCCATGGTCAGTGGGATCGGAACCGGCGAGCTGTCACGCACGGTGCCGTTCTTGTGCATCCAGATGGTTTTGTGGGTGGTCAGGTCGACCGCCGCCACGTAACCCCATGCCGGTGCCTGGCACGGCAGGCCCATTGGCGACAGCATGGCTTCGAGGATCACGCCGTAGGGCGCGCCTTTGTTCGGCTGCACGCCTTCGGTTTCGCTGACGCGTGGACCTTGCTTGGCGATGTCGGCGGCCGGGATCAGTTTCGATTTGAACGCCATGTAGCTCGGGTTCACGAAGGCAATCTGGCGAACCGGGTCGACGGAAATGCCACCCCAGTCGAACACGCCGAAGTTACCTGGGTAAACGATCGAGCCCTGCAGCGATGGCGGGGTGAAAGCACCGTCGTAGCGCATGGATTTGAAATCAATCCGGCACAGCATCTGGTCGAACGGCGTCACGCCCCACATGTCGCGCTCTTTGAGCGGCGGCGGCATGAAGTTCAGGTCGGACTTGGGTTGGGTCGGCGACGTGTGGTCGCCAGCGACTGCACCTTGCGGTACCGCGACTTCGTGGATCGGCACCACTGG
Source organism: Pseudomonas lurida (assembly GCF_002563895.1). Lineage (NCBI taxonomy): Bacteria > Pseudomonadati > Pseudomonadota > Gammaproteobacteria > Pseudomonadales > Pseudomonadaceae > Pseudomonas > Pseudomonas lurida. Next base: position 1,247,997 of record NZ_PDJB01000001.1, read on the forward strand.
TTGGCCGGTAGCACGGTCCAGCACGTAGATGCTGCCTTGCTTGGTCGACGCCATCACTGCCTGCTTCACGCCGGCTTCGGTCTTGATGTCGATCAGCGAAGGCTGGCCGCCCACGTCCATGTCCCACAGGTCATGGTGAGTGAATTGGAAGGTCCACTTCACGTGGCCACTGTCGATGTCCAGGGCGGTCAGGCCGGCGCTGTATTTTTCCGAGTCTTCGGTACGGTCGCCGCCGTATTGGTCGGGCATCTGGTTGCCCATCGGCAGGTACAGCATGCCGAGTTTTTCATCCACGGCGAACATGGACCACATGTTCGGCGAGTTGCGGGTGTAGGTCTTGCCCTCGGCCAACGGCGTGGTGTCGTCCGGGTTGCCGCTGTCCCAGTTCCACACCAGCTTGCCGGTGTGCACGTCGAACGCGCGGATCACGCCGCTTGGCTCGTCGGTGGAAACGTTGTCGGTCACGTGGCCGCCGATCACCACCAGGTTCTTGGTCACAGCAGGTGGCGACGTGGAGTAGTAACCGCCTGGGGCGAAGCTGCCGATGTTGGCACGCAGGTCGACCTGGCCTTTGTCGCCGAAGTCTTCGCACATCTTGCCGGTGTCGGCGTTGAGGGCGATCAGGCGGGTGTCGGCAGTCGGTACGAAGATGCGTTTCGGGCAGGCATTCGGTGCAGCGGCGGGGCTGGCGCTGCCAGTCGGGCTCTGCTCGGAAGCGTAGGCAGCGTCATCGTGATACGACACGCCACGGCAGGTCATGTGTGCCCAACCCTTGAAGTTCTCGGCACCCTGGCTGCTGATCTTCGGATCGAAGCGCCAGATTTCCTTGCCGGTGTCGGGGTCCAGTGCAATCACCTGGCTGTGCGGCGTGCACACGTAGAGCATGCCGTTGACTTTCAGCGGGGTGTTTTCTGCGGTGGTTTCACCTGGATCGTTCGGACCTGGGATGTCACCGGTGCGGAACGTCCACGCGGGGACCAGCTTGTGCGCGTTTTCCGGGGTGATCTGTGCCAGTGGCGAGTAGCGGTCGCCAAAGGCCGAACGGCCATAGGAGTTCCAGTCGCCATCGGCCTGGGTCGGTGCAGCGCTGGCCATGCCCGGTACCGCGTCGCGGTCCAGTTGGCCTTTGATCTCACCCGGGTTGGTGAATTGGCTGGCAACGGCAGCAGCGCCAGCGAGCACCACGGCCACGCTCAGCGCGCCAGTGCCCAGTGGGGCAGGCTGGCCGCGCAGTAGCGGACGGCGAAACCACGGGAGCAGCATGACGATGCCCAGGGCGAACAGCAGTGCCAGGCGCGGCACCAGCTGCCACCAGTCCAGGCCGACTTCCCACAAGGCCCACACAGTGCTGGCGAACAACACCAGTGCGTACAGGCCCAGCGCAGCGCGGCGGGTGGCCAGCAGCAGGACGCCGGTCAAGGTGATGCCGATACCGGCCAGCAGGTAGTACAGCGACCCGCCGAGCATCGTCAGCTTGATACCCCCGGCCAGCAAGGCCAGGCCCATGATCAGCAGCAAGACTCCAAGCAGCCTGGGCAGCAGGCGGCTTGGCGTTGAGGCACCGTCAGTGCTCATAGTTGTGTTTCTCCGTTACGTTGGAATTATGTAACCCCGTGCTTCACTGTAGATGACGATTCGGCGCGGGCTTGGTTCAGCGTTAATTCGGTTTTTCTAGGGATCGCAGTGTTATCCACAGGCGGGCGATTTATCCCCAGGCGCAGGTCGGTGAAAGACAGCGCTGTCTTCGAGGAGAGGAGAGTTCGGCAAGATGGGGTCGACCGCGGAAGTGAAACGTTTCAGTTTGTTGCGGCAAGGATAAAGTGCTGACGCGCCAAGAGAAAGCGCAAATCGCAAGATGCATCATTTCCGATTTGGTAACAGTGACAGAACGTCGCTGCTAGAGGCCCGGCAAACCCTGTGGGAGCCGGCTTGCCTGCGACAGGGCCCATGAGGACGCCATCGCCGGCAAGCCGGCTCCTGAAGGTAGGTTTAGAACGTGGTACGCACGCCGAACTGCACACTGCGGCCGGGTGCCGGTGCAATGTCGCGCAGGATCGAGCTGGCATACCGCACGGTCTGGTTGGTCAGGTTTTCCCCGTTCACAAATGCCAGCCATTGGCTGCCACCGAGAGTGAAGCGATACCCTGCGCTCGCCCCCAACGTGGTGTAGCCATCGGTGCCGCTCTCGTTATCCGGCACACGTCCCTGGCCTGCGGCATGCTCCACATCGATGCGCGCCTGCCAGCGGTCGAGTTCCCACAGCAAACCGCTGTTCACGCGCAACGGTGCAATGCGCGGCAGGGCTTCACCGGTGTCGAGGTTGGTGGCCCGGGTATAGTCGCCCGACAGTTCGAGGGCAAACTTGCCGTAGGCGCCTTCACCCAGCTTCCAATGATCCTGGGCTTCAAAGCCGGCGAAACGGGCACGCACGCCGGAGTATTCGTACTCGGGGATGCCGGCTGCGTCTTCTTCACCGTCGTCGTTCAAGGTACGACCGGTGCCCAGCAAGCCGATGTAATTGGAGAAGCGGCTGTAGAACACGCCGAAGCTGCCCTTGTGGGTGCCATTGTCGAAGCGCAGGGCCAGGTCGCTGGACACGGCTTTTTCTTTTTTCAGGTTGGCGTTGCCCCGTTCATAAGTGCCGGTGGCCACGTGGGCTCCGTTGGCATACAGCTCATAAAACGTCGGCGCGCGCTCGGTGTAGCCCAGGGTCGCGGCCAGGGACCAGATGGGCGTGAGCGTGTAGACCGCACCCGAGGACAGGCTGCCGGCGGTGAAATCGTTGGATTTGTCGGCATTGGCGAAGCGCGCATTGCCTTTGCCGTCGGGGTCGACGTTGGTGTGTTCCACGCGCCCGCCGAGGCTGAGTTTCAGGCGCTCGGTGGCCTGCATTTCCTCAAGGATAAACAGCGCGCCGGCGTTGGTGTCGGTCTGCGGTACGAAGGCTTCTTCGCCGAGGGCCGAGAATTCGTTGCGCGTCACCTGGGCACCGACCACGCCGTCGAACGGCCCGATGGGCTGGTGGCGAGCCTCAACGCGAGCTTCGTAGCCCTTGTTCTTGAAGACCGTGCCGGTCTCGCCACCTTCGATCTCGCGGTGCTCGTAGTCGGTGTAGCCGGCGTCGAGTTTTACCGAGGTGAACGGGCCTTGCAGGTTGCGGATCTGCGAGGCAAACGCGTAGTGATCCTGCTTCATGCGGATGCGCACGTCCTGCTCGGCGGGCGAGCCGTAATTAGCGTCGTAGTTGCTGTAGGACAGCCCGGCATAACCGTCATCCCACGTGTAGGCGCCGCCCACAGCGCCGCCGTCCTGGCGCCCGTCGCTGTTGCCCAGGCGACCGTTTTTGCCGGGGCCGTCTTCGCTCTCCGGGGCGTGGCGGCTGCGGGCAGCGCCGGGGATTCTCAGGTCGTTGAATTCCCGGGCGTTGGCGTCCAGGTGCAAGGCGAAGGTGCCGTTACCGGCTTCCAGTTTGCCCGCGCTGCTGCGCGTGGTGTCGGCGCCGCCGTAACGCAGTTCACCGGCACCGTGAATGCCCTCGATGGCTTCGGTGGGGATGCGGTTGTCGAAGGTGTTGACCACGCCGCCGATCGCGCTGCCGCCGTACAGCAGGGCGGCGGGGCCGCGCACAATTTCAATACGGTCGACGTTGACCGGGTCCAGCGGCACCGCGTGGTCGTAGGACAGTGACGAGGCATCCAGTGCGCCTACGCCATTACGCAGCAGGCGAATACGGTCGCCATCCTGGCCACGAATGATCGGCCGGCTGGCACCAGGGCCAAAGTACGATGACGACACTCCGGGCTGCTTGTTCAGGGTCTCGCCGAGGCTGCCCTTTTGTTGCAGGGTCAGATCGTCACCTTCAAGCACCGTGGTCGGCGAGGCGAGTTGCTCGCTGCCCAGTGGGTTGCCGGTGATGACTTGGGGTTGCAGTTCAAGGGCCTGGGCTTCAGAGCCGATCAGCAGGGCGGCAGCGAGCGGTGACAAGCGCCACAGAGAAGAGAGGGACATAGGACATTCCTTGGCAGAACGGGTATAGAGATTTATCGTTACAATATAACATCTCTTTTTCGCCGCGCACGGGAACTTTTTTACCTGGCAGGGCAGGGTGATAAGGTATGCACCTTCGTGACCCTTTTTTCATAGGCCCGGCATGACCGCGACAAGCAACGACCCGCTCCACGGTGTGACCCTGCAACACGTCCTCACTACGCTTGTGGAACATTACGAATGGGAGGGCCTGGCCGAGCGCATCGATGTCCGCTGTTTCAAGAGCGATCCGAGCATCAAGTCCAGCCTGACCTTCTTGCGCAAGACACCGTGGGCGCGGGAGAAAGTCGAAGGTTTGTATGTGAAGCTGATGCGCACCAAACGACCGTTGGATTGATCCCATGAAGCGGTTTGTTGCAGTGGCGGCGCTGGCCGGTTGGGTGGGGTTGGCGATCCAGCAATACCTGATTTTCTATTCGCGCTGGTCGACCGGCGCCAGCCTGCTCGGAGGGCTGATCAACTTTTTCAGTTTCTTCACTGTGCTCACCAACACCCTGGCGGTGGTGGTGTTGAGTTATGCGCTGGTCCGTCGGGAATCAGCGGCGAAGCGGTTTTTCCTGTCGCCCCCGGTCAGCAGTGGGATCGCCGCGAGCATCGTCGTGGTGAGCCTGGCCTATAACCTGTTGCTACGGCACTTGTGGAGCCCCACAGGCTTTCAGTTCATTGCGGATGAGTTGCTGCACGACGTGATGCCAGTGCTGTTTCTGATCTACTGGTGGCGGTGTGTGCCCAAGGGCAGTGTGCGGCTCAAGCACATTGGCGCGTGGATGATTTACCCACTGGTGTACTTCGCCTATGCACTGCTGCGCGGGGATTTGCTCGGGCAATATCAGTACCCGTTCATTGATGTGAGCACCCTGGGTTATCCCCAAGTATTTGTGAATGCCGTGGGTATTCTGGTGGGGTTTGTCGTCATCGCGCTGGTGGTGGTGGGGCTGGATAAAGGCTTGAAATCACCGTCGAACCAATGGGGCAGCGGGTGATTCCGCTCCCCCTGTTGGATCGCGCCAGGCTTACTCTTCCTGGCTGCCCTCGGCCCGCCAGTAACCGGCGGCCTTGAGGTAGTCTTCATTGACCTTGTGCGTATCCAGCAGCACACGCCGCAGCTGGCGCGACAGCTTGCTTTCCGTCGCGACGAAGCTGTAGAGCGAGCCGCTCGGCAGCGTCAGGTCGTGCACGGTGTCGAGCAAGTTGTCCTTGCCGCGCACGACCCATTTCACCTGGACATCGGCGGCACTTTTCAGGGTTTGCTGCTCTGCTTCGTCGGCGATTTCAATCACCGCCAGCACCGTACGCCCTGCGGGCAATTCTTCCAGGCGGCGCGCAATGGCCGGGATCGCCGTTTCATCACCAATCAACAAGTAGCTGTCGAAGATATCCGGCACGATCATCGAGCCCCGTGGCCCGCCGATGTGCAGGTGCTGGCCGACCTGCACTTGCTCGGCCCAGGTGGACGCGGGGCCATCGCCGTGCAGCACGAAGTCGATGTCCAACTCACCGATACTCAGGTCGAAGCGCCGTGGTGTGTAGTCACGCATGGCCGGTTGCGGACCGTCGCCCTTGAGACTGAAGGTCGGGCTTTCCAGCGCGGCTTGTTCGGCGGCGTTCTGCGGGAACAGCAGCTTGATATGGTCGTCGCTGCCCAAGCTGATAAAACCCGCCAGTTCCGGCCCGCCCAACGTGATGCGGCGCATGCGTGGAGTGAGGTCGACGACTCGTAGCACCTCAAGGCGACGGCGTTTGATCTCGTGGGTGACGCGATGGATGACTTGCGTATTCATTGAGCTTTCCCCTGCACAGGTGGGACGGCCGGGCCGTCGACAATGGCTTGGGCGGTGCTGTTGAGCAGCGCCGCGACGCGAATGATTTCTTCCGGGCTCCAGCGCCCATGGTGCAACTGCAAGGCGTGGCGCAGGTTATGCACCGCCTCGTGGATTTCGGGCGGGCGATCATGGCCGCGCAACGAGCGTTTGCTGACGTCGATGCGCATGCGCACGCCTTCCAGTGCAATCGCCTGCTCACTTAAAGAAAGACGACCGGCGTCGGTGATTGTGTAGCGTTTTTTTCCGCCCTCGGCGTCGCCCGTGACCAGCTCGGTTTCTTCCAGGAAGGTCAGGGTCGGGTAGATCACGCCGGGGCTGGGGCTGTAGGCGCCGTCGAACATGCCTTCGATCTGCCGGATCAAGTCGTAGCCGTGGCACGGCTGTTCGCCGATCAACGCCAACAGCAGCAACTTCAGGTCACCGGGGGCAAACACGCGCGGGCCACGGCCACCGCGTTCACGCCCAGGGCGTTTTTCAAACCCGTCACGGCCGTCGCCGTGCTCGCGGGGGTGGGGGTGATGCTCTCTCATTTTCGCGCTCTCCGTTTTGGATAAGATAGAACTTAAGATATATCTTGAGGCGGCGAAAGGTCCAGGCGACCAACGGCAGGTATCGTATGAGCGGGTCTAAGGCATATATTTAGAGTTAACGCTCAACTTCCGGTAAGCGTGTTAATGGACGTTAGTTGTTTCTGTCGTACAACTCTTACACTAATTTTTTCGGGAGTTCGTTTTGATTTTATGAATGTAGGTTGATTCTTACAGTTGATTTAAAAGTTTTGGCAAAATGCCATCTTTTTCGCTCGGGACTTATGCACTTAAGCCACGCTACTGTGCGAAATGGCGGGCATACCTGTGGGTTGATTTGCTTGATCATTGCTGCGCTTTTCAGTCTTTGAAGAGTCTGTAATGCCCATCGAAGTTGTGCCGTGGACTGCCCTCTGGCCCAACGTTCAAGCGATTCAAAACCATGCCAAAACAGGTGTCGACCATGTTCAAGAAATTCGCAATTGCCGCCCCCCTGGCTGCCTTGGCGCTATCCTCCACGGTGTTTGCAGCCGGTGAAGCCAACCATACCGTCAATATCAGGGCGTTCATCTCAACCATCGCGTTTCACGTACAACCGCGTGACCCTAACTGGGGCCGGGATGAGACCATGGCTTACAACTTGGCCAATGGTGAGTTGATTCCGTTGACCGCTATTTATGACATGCGCAACACCAACGGCTCGATCCACGCCCATATCGACGGAGGCCCGGCCGTACTCTTTAACGGCGACGCCTCGCAAAACATTCCGTTGACCGCCACCTTGAATGGCGTCGTGCTCACAGGTACGCCCCAGGAAGTTGTCAACGAGGCTGACTCAACCCCTGGGCTGGGGGCCGAACTGCGTATTGTCGCTGCCAAGCCGTCGGCAACTCAGCGCGGTCACTACACCACCGTCATTCCGTTGATATTCGACGCGGTGCTGCCAAACCTTTGATGTTCCCCCTTGCCCTCCAGCGTCGCGCTGGAGGGCAGCGCATCAGCAGGACGGCCGGCGTTAACGCGCGCCGACGGCCTAATTTTCATTCTGTGATTTGGCATTCAGAGTATTAGTTCATGTTCCCGATGACTCACATCGCGGCGGCGCTCGCGCTGCTGATTTGTATGGGCGTCCTGGCGGCGCCGAGTGCCGGTGCCGAGAACCCTGGCAGTCTGATTTCCCAGGCCCAAGACTTACCCCGCGGGTTCAGTGATCACTTCTTCGATGTGCCGCTGGCGGTGCGGGTCGATCTTGATCAGCAATTGCTCGGCGAGGCGCTGATCGTATTGTCCCGGGATGACCGGGTAACCCTGCTTGAATTCACCGACGTGGGTGACAGCAGGGTGCCCCTGCCCACCCGCGATACCTGGCAAGCCATCCTTGAACAGGGTGTGGCCCTGGGCGCCTGTAGCCAGGCGTGCCCCGAGCAAATGGTGTCTACCCACTACAGCCTCGAGAGCTCGCAGCTTTCGATCATCACGCGAAACGTCGAGCGCGCCGGCGACGCCCCGCGCTATTACGCGCAGCCTGAAGGCGGCAGCCATGGCGTGATCATCAACAATCAACTGAACCTCAATGGCGGCCAGAACGAAGACCTGGGCGGGCGTTTTGGCTTGCAGGCCAGTGCCAGCCTGGGCAACTGGAGCCAGGTGTTCAACTTGCAACTGGCTCGCCAGAGTGGCGACGAGGAACAACTGCGCCACGCGATCCACGAGCTGTACACCCAGCGCGAACTGGAAGGGCGTTTTCTGCGCCTGGGTCATTTCACGCCCAACTCCGATGGCCTGACCCGGCAGTTGCGCAGTTTTGGCGCCAGCCCCGACACCGCATTGGGGGTGATGTACGGCAGCTCCGACACCCTGGCGATCAACAACGCCAAGCCCAGTGTCTATCCGATCTACGTCACGGCCAACCGCCAGGCCGCCGTGGAGATCTACCGCAATGGCCTGCTGATCAATACCCAGTCGGTGGCTGCCGGCTTGCAGACGCTGGACACACGCCCGCTGCCCGGCGGTATCTATGAAGTGGAAGTGCGCCTGTTGGAAGACGGTATGACCGTCAGCACCACCCAGGAACTGGTGTACAAGCCGAGCAACTGGCGCAACGCCGAGGACCGCTGGCGCTACAACGTGTTTGCCGGTCGGGAGACCAAATTATTCAGTAACTGGGATGAGCAGGCCTCCGGCGCGGCAACCGCCGGCGCTTCCGTCAACTACCTGCTGCACCCACGGGTGATCCTTGGCCTGTCCGCGCGCGAAGTGCGTGAGCAACTGCAGTACGGCGGTTCGGTGGACTGGACCGTCGCCAACAACACCAGCCTCTACGCCAACCTCTACGAAACCCACGAACACGGGACCGGGATGGACCTGCAGGCGCTCTACACGTTGGGCGCCACCAACCTGGTGTTCAGCCACAACCGCAGTTGGCTGGACACCCGCGATACCTATGAAACGCTGCCTGACGGCACGCGGTTGCGGCGCAATACGTTCGTTGGCGAAGCCAGCAATTCGGCGTTGTCGGTCAACCACCGGTTCGACGCCTTCAACTCCTGGAACGTGCGCCTGTCCCACAGCGAAGGCAATGTCGAGGGTACCGGCCTGGACCTGGGCTGGAACCGTCGCGGTACCTGGCTGGGCAACGACGCCAATTGGCGCTTCTCGGTGTTCGATCGGCCGGGTACCAATGGCATCGACGATGAACGCAACCGTGGCCTCGACGTCACCTTGAGCCTGGCCCTGGGCACCGACGGCCGGCAAGTGTCCGGCAGTGTCGGCACCCGCACCGCCCGAGATGGCGGTCGCGACAACAATGCCTCGGTCACCTATCGCCAGGACCTCACTGACCACGTACTGCAAAGCGTCTCGGCCACCGCCCTCACCGATACCTATGGTGTTGGCTTGTCGGGCACGGCCAGCTTCACGACGGATACGATCAGCGGTGACGGCTTCCTGCAGCGCAGCTCGTTCAACAACACATTCACCGGTGGCTTGAACCTCAACAGCACGTTCGTGGCGGGCGCCGACAAAGCGTTGCTGACCAGCCAGTACCACGGCACGGGCGCGGGAATGATCATTGATGTCGAGACCGATCTCGAGGCCATTACCCTGCGTGCCGACGACTTCAGTGGCGGTGGCGCCCTGCTGCATCCCGGTCGCAATTTTGTGCCGCTGACCGCCTACAAGAGCAGCACCGTCAACTTCGACTTCGAGGGCAACCATCCGCCCGCCGCCAACATCCAGCCGGCGCGGACTCGCTATCACCTGAACAAGGGCGGGGTGGACTACCGCAAGGTCACGGTGATGAAAACCGTGTCGGTGCTGGGACGCCTGCTCGATGCCCAGGGTCGCCCGCTCAAGGGCCATCACGTGATCAACCACGCCAGCCGCGGGGTCAGCGAGGTAGACGGGTTCTTCTCGATGGAAATGAGCGCCAGCTCACCGACCCTCGAAGTGCGCTACCAGAACCAGTTGCTCTGCCAGTTCCGCCTCGACCCTGCCAACACGCCGAATGAAAGCGACGTGCTGATGATCGGCGACCTGCGCTGCACGCCCGACTCGCTGGCCGACACCCACTTCAACGCAGGAACTGCTGGCTGACGGCTGCCCGCACCTTTGAACCGGAGAATGTATGAAGTCAGTTGCCGTAACCAGAATTGCCTTGGGATCGTGTCGCGCACTGGTCCTGCTCGTGGGCCTGTTCAGTACGCCAGCGCAGGCATTTGTCGAGGAAATTACCGCCGTGTTCCGCCCCGATCCGGGCAACCCGATGGTCAACAAGTTCGAGAACACCACGCCGCAAAGCGGGATTTGCCCCTGGCATATTCCTGCCAGGTGCAAGGCGATGAATATTTTCACTATTCGCAGGACCTTCACGGCGACCTCCAGCCAGCCTGTCGTTGCCAATGCCGAGCCGCGCAAAGGTGCTTATTTCAAGGTGCCCTCGTCGTGGCGGGATCTACAGGTGACCCACCGTTCGACCGGCGAAACCGAGACTGTGCAGATGCGCATTGCCGGCGTCGGTGCTCGCTGGGATGTTGCCTACCCGCCGGGCGTCAGCGCCTGGGCGACCACCGGGGTGCCCCAGTGGTCCTACTACTGGCAGCACGGGCCAGCGCCTTGCCAGGGCGTGAACTACCTGGCGGCATCACCCGCCTTTGCGCTGTTTTTCTGGATCGTCCCCGAGAATGCCGGGGCCTGCAGTGTGACGGCTGGCAGGGATATCCCGTGGATGGTCTACAGCACCCTCGAATACGCCTACGAACTCAGGACCCCGAACCCGCTCACCATGTCCGCGGGGGAATACACCGGCAGCCTCACCTACACCCTGGGGCCGGGCGGTGATTTTGACCTGGGCGACGTGATGCAAACCAATGACAGCGTCGCCACCTTCAATTTCCAGCTGTCGGTGGAACACGCCCTCAAAGTCGACATCCCTCCCGGCGGCAACCGCATCGAGTTGATCCCCCAGGGCGGCTGGCAGGCCTGGCTCAACCACGGGCGCGCACCGGCACGCTTGTACCGTGACCAGACCTTCCGCATCGCCGCCAGCTCGCGTTTCAAAATGCAACTCGAATGCTCGATCGTCATGGGCAACACCTGCGGCCTGCGCAATGCCGAGGGTGATGAGGTGCCGCTGCAGGTCGCCGTGACCTTGCCCAACGGTCTGGTCGACCAGTACGGGCAAGCGGTGAACACATTGCCGCTGCGCCTGGATGGGGTCGGCACCGAGCTGTTCCAACCGTCGCGCTACGTGAACGACCGGCCGGGCAGCCTGCACTTCGAAGTGCGGCGAGGCGACATGGGCGAGATGCTCAAGCGACCGGGAAGTACCTATTCGGGCGTGGTGACCGTGGTCTGGGATTCGCAGGTCTAGACGGTCATCCGCATTACCGGCCCCGCGGGGTTTGCGCGGGCCGTGTTCAATCATTGAGGCGTAGTCAAACATGAAGCATGCAGTGTTATGGATCGGGATGTTCCTTTATGCCCTGGGCGCCCAGGCGGCACCGGCGATCAACGTCGGGGTGGTGTATGACTACCTGGAGCCGGACCGCAGTTCCTTTCTCAAGCGCGTGTCCAACACCGGCACCAGCACGGCGTTTATCCGGGTCGATGTGCTCGAGATCGTCTACAACGCCGACGGCACGCACCGCGAGGTGCCGGTCTCGTCGCTGGCCGACAACGAAGGCAAGACCACCAGCCGCGACGGCCTGATGGCCAGCCCGGCGCGGTTAATCGTGCCGGCCAACGGGCGACAGGGCACACGGCTGTTGTACATGGGGCCGCGGGACAGGGAGCGTTATTTCCGGGTGCGCTTCATCCCCGTGGTGCCGGGAAAGGACGACAACTTTGCCGTCACCGACGAAGAACGCGCCGAATACAACGACAGCCTGGCGGCGGGGGTCAACATCATGGCGGGCTACGGCACGGTGTTTTTCGTGCGGCCGAAGAACACGCGTTTCGACACGCAAATAAAGGAGACGGCCAACCAGTACCAACTGCGTAACCAGGGCAACAGCGTGGTGCTGCTGGATGAGTTTCGCGACTGCTCGGCGACGGCAAAAAATGACTGCCTGCCGACCACCAAGCATCACATCCTGCCGGGGCGCCTGTTGGTGCTCGAGAAAAAGGCCGGGCGCACCTTTGGCTTTCAAATGATTGAAGGGCAGAAGAAAAAGCTGATCACAGTCGACAGCAACGGGTGATAACGATGTTCAAGCTACTGACAAGGCTGCTGGTGTTGACGGCGCTGCTGTTCACGGCCGGTTACGCCAGGGCGATCGAGGAGCGTCATGCGTTCGATGTTTCGGTGACGATTCCGGTTCACGAGGCCTATGTGCTGCCTTCGGAGCCCGATTGGATGGGGCAGGAGCAAGAGCTTGCCTGGAACCTGGCGACCTCCCAGTTGAGTCGCCTGCGCAAGAATTTCGATGTGAAAAACCTCTCCGGCGGGGTCGCAGCACGCTTGGGCGCCGAGCCCTACCTGTTCAACGGGCGGTACCGGATCGACTTGCGGGTGCTGTTCAATCAGGTGCCCCTGACCCTGGACAGCACCGAGGTGGTCAACGCTGCCGAGGCTCAGGTGGGCCGGCGCGCAGAGTTGGAAATCGCGGCCATTGAGCCCGATGAGGGCTACAAGCCCGGGGAATATTACGGCACGGTCCATATCGTGTTTGACTTCCTTGCGCCCTGAATCGGGGCCGAGGTCATCCGGTTGAGCGTGAGCCGTGGGTTGGCCGGGCAATAAACCAGGCAGTGGCGAGGGGGCGTGTTCTCGCCACTGGCAACCGTGTTTATTGCGCCCGATTGCTGTGCCCGGTTGCCTTGTCAAGCGCCCTGCGTGTCAGGCGGCGCATCCATTCCTGTTGGTTGTAGCCCAAGTCGTTGAGCAAGCGATTGTACAGCTCGTCGCTCATCGGCTCGTCGGAGAACACCACGCTTTCGGGTACCTGCACCGCGTCGGTCAGGGCGATGAGTGGCGCCCTCAGGCGTTCGCGTGTCGGCGCATCGGCCTGCGTCCATTGAGCCTGAAGCGCTTGCAGATCGTCCAGGGCCAGGAAGCGTTCGCCATAGGCACGCTCGTTGTCGCGATATTCACTGTCATAAGCGTCGCGCAGGTGCTGCTCCCACCAGGGTTCGAGCAGCATCTGGTTGACCAGCCCGTCTCCCGTGCCCAGCTCCAGCACCGTGTCATGGGCTTGATCGATCTGTGCCGGGCTCACATTGGCGTTGACCCGATAAAGCATGTGATCACTCAGCCAGGGCAAGTCCAGTCGGCTGGCGAGGGCGGTTTGATACGCCAGGTGAATATCAACTTCATCGACCTCGCCGGGCTCGCCATCGCGCACATCCGAGCGCAACCGCAACCCCTCGCCTCCGTCCTGCACCGGTCGCAGGCGCCGGGCGACTTCCTGGCCGACGACCTTCGCCAGTTGCTTCAAGCGCGCGCTGCCTTTGGCCAGGGTGACCAGGTGGCCTTCGCGTTCGGCAAGGGTGACGGCGTTATGCTGGATCTCGCTGACCAGTACCTCAACCCCCATTTCGTTGAAAATCTGCGCGCCGGCGTCCGGGCACAGGCCGGGAAAGCTGGCCATCTTGAACAGGCGTTCACGCAACTCGGTATCCTCATGCACCTCCCACAGCATGCGCCAGACCTGCTGCGTCAACAGCGGGCGGTTGATGATGAAGCGTTGGCGGTCGGCATCGGTTTCAAAAACGTTCTCGATCACCAAAGCCTCGATGACTTCGAAGAAACCCTGGGAACCCTGCTCCTGCTCCACCGCTTGCCACAAAGCTTCAGCGCTCTGGCGGTCTTCGCCTTCAAGTCCTTCCATCCAGAAATCGTTGTGGCTGAGAGGCTCATACGTACGGTTGGGATCGAGGCCGGCGGCCACGCGCAAACCTTCATAACGTGCGCGTTGTTCGTCGACCAGGGTGCGCCGGTCCAGGCGTGTGCGGGCCACAACCCTGGCCCGCGCGGAGCCCGTCTCGACCGTGGGAATGCGGCTGATGCGGGTACCGCGCAGGTCGAGTACAAACGCGTCGTCGCGAGGGTGCGCGAACAGTCCTTCGGGCCAGGTCTCAAGCGGTGTGCCGCTGAGGTAAAGCAGGCGCAGGCCCGGCATCCAGCTGATGTCCGGCGCCCGCGCCAGCGGGTTGTTGCTCAGGTCGAGGCTGTTGAGTGCGCGCAGTTTCTTCAGCCGTGCCACCTCGTGGGCCGCCAGTTCCAGGCGGTTACCGGCCAGTTTCAGCACCCTGAGAAAACGCATCTGTTCCAGCGCTTTGGGAACCTGTGTGAGGCGGTTGTCGGCCAGGTTGAGCGCGCGCAGCGCGGGGAAGTGTTTGAGGAAATCGCTGTGAGCGTCACCGAAGTTACACACGCTGGCATCCAGGAAGGTCACGTGTTCGAAACTGGCGCTCAAGGTGGGCAGCCTGGGCGGCATGGGGATGCCCCGCAGCTTCAGGGAAGCACCTTGCTGGACGTGTCCCCAGTCGTCGGTGTACTCGGCGAATCGCTCACTCCAGCAGCGCTCGAGCATCCCCGTCAGTTGCCTTATGGAGGCACGCACTTGCTGTTCATGGGCCGCGTCCCGGAGGCTGAGGATGACCGAATTCTGCCAGCCCAGCAGGTCGGTATGCAGTTGCTGTTTTTCCAATACCAGACCGTTCAGCGTTTTACGCAATTGGGTGTTGGGGATGTCGTCCAGGAAGCGGTTCAAGCGCGCTTCACTCAAGTGCGGAAACAACAGTTGCAGCGTTTGCCGTGCGTGCTCGGTCTGGGTTCGGGAGGGTGGGGTGGCGCTGCGGCTGAGCACCGGGCCACCCAGCAGCCGGCTGGTTTCGCGGCCCTGGATGACCGACACCGGCGGTTCGGCAAGGATTTTGCGCCGCTCGGCCAGGGACGCCACGCGCTGCTTGAGCCACTGCCGGAGCGCGTCGCCTTCGCCGGCTTGAATGCCCAGCGCGTCACGCCGGTCGGCAGGCAGGGCCTGCACAATCGCCTGGTACAGGTCGGTGGGCGGCGACCGCTGTGTGGTTGCCGGGCCGTGCACTTGATAACCCTGGGTGTTGCGCAGCAGCACGTGTGTGGTACGGGCGGTCGCCGGTCCGGCTTCGCACAGCACGTCGCCAGTGGCGGAGTGTTCGCGGATTTCGATCCGCAAGTGGGCAAAGGTGTCGCTGTGGGATTTCAAGGTATTGAGCGCCAGCCTTTCCGTGTCCAACGGCAGCGGTGAAGGTTGGTCGAAGCCTTCGAAGGCCAGGACCGAACGCGCGGCGAAGTCCAGTTCGCGGGCCAGGTTGCGCAGGCGCAGCGGCAGTCGGTGTTGATTGAGCGCCTGGCGCTCCTGTTCCGTGGCGCTGTCGAGCAAGGTACTCGCGGTGAGGGTATCCAGGTGCGTAAAGGGTTGGCGCAGGGTCGACAGGCCGGGGTCGTCATTCTGTTCCCAGGTCTGGTACACCTTGTCGGCGATGTCGGGCGCCATGAGGTTCACATGGTCGGCCAGTGTGTTGCGCAGGGCTTGTACGCGTTGCTCGGTGGGCACATTGGCGCCGAGCAGGTCGCGTACGGCTGTCTCGCCGAGAAACCCCACTATTTTGTCCGGCAGTGTTCCCGACAGTGCCTGGGCCAGGCTCAGGCTCAACGTGTCGGCGGGGGCGGCCTCAGGGTTGCCGAACCGATGGGGCGACCCTGACCTATCTGTCTGGCGGAAGATTTCAAGAGCCTTGTCCTCGGGCCAGCCGGGCAGCTCCGTGACCATTTGCGGGAGCCAGTCGGAAGGGGGCTCCAGGGCCAACGCCTGACCCGCGCGAATCTTGCGGCTTGCAGCTTCGGGGTAGGTTTGGGCTTCCAGGCGTCTGAGGCTGCTGGCCAACAGGGGCGGCATCGGTTCGTTGTAGCGATACATGTTGCGTAGCACACCTTCATCGGTGCCGCTGGCGATCCGCAGTTGCTCCAATTGCTGGTCGGTGAAGCCCTGTACGCGAGGGCCGAGACGGCGCATCAGGGTCTGGCTGTCCCAGCTTTGCGGGAATTCGCCCTCGTGTACGAATGCACCGTCGCCATTGAAAAAGACCTGGGGCTGATAAGCGTCGGTGCGGGACGGATGCACGATGCGGTGTTGGTCCAACTTGGGCTCATGGCGTACGTCGAAGTGCCGGTCGTCCAGCGTTACCAGGGGTTTGCCCTGGTCGAGGTGTTCCTGGGCGTAAGGGGTGAGGTCCGGGTTCCACAGCTTGAGCGGGCCGTCGCCCCGTTGTACCGGGTGCAAGCCTTCGACAAACGACGACAGTTTGAGACGCGTGATTTCGCCTATTTTACCGGCACCGGCAAACAGGGCGACCTGGATCAGGTTTTCCGCCACCCCCAGCACGTGCTCGCCGGCTTCTTCGGCGTGCCCCTGGGCCCAGTCGACGATGCCTTCGAAGACGTCGTCGCACAGTTGATAAACGCTGTAGGCCAGCATCAGTTGCCCCACCACGGGCACAAAGGGCGTGACCACCAGCAAGGCCGCATTCAGCACATCCGAGAGCATCTGCTCCAGGTTGTCCCACCAGGCCCAACGGGCCAGTTGGTCGACATAGGCCGTGGACACCGCCAGCTCGCGGGCGTCATTCACCAGTTTGTTCAGCTTGGCCCTGTACAGGTAGTGCCAGGCATTGTCCTGCGCCGGTTCGGCGGCGCGGTTGGGGTGATCCTGGGTAATGTCCAGCAGGCTGATCGGGAGTTGGGCACGGGACCTTACCTGGGCGAAAAAGCTGCCGCGTTGAGCGTGTGCCACGAACTGGCTGAAGAACGCCTGATAGTCGGTGCCGCTGTGCAACTGGCGCGTCAGTTGCGCGACAAACGCCAACGGCGAGGGGTATTGCTTGAGGGGGTGCTCGGGGTCTTGGGGCACCCAGGCAATAAGGCGGCCACTGGCGGCACGTTGCTCCGGCGGTGTGGCGAACAGCAGGATCCCGGCCAGTTGGCAGCCTGCAAGGCTCAGGGTGTAGCAGCGCAGTGTGCGGCCATCCAATGTGAGGCCCAGCGGACCGTTGATAAAATCGAGCACCGCCTGACAGGCGTCACTTGGCAGGTGCCCGTGGTGCAGGCCAAGGTGGGCGCTGCTGCGCAAGTCCGCCTTGAGCTGGCTGACCACTTCGTTGCGCACGGTGCGGGCCAACGCAGGCTGGTCGAAGCCCAGGGCGCTTCTTAGTCGCGCCTGATAGAGGCGGCCGATGTCCAACGACCGACACAAGGTCTTGAAACCTTCGGCGGTCAGTTTTTGCCCATTGAAGCGATGACGGATCGACAGGATGTCGCGCTGGCCGCGGGCGTCCTCCGGGCCCATGAAGGCATGGTCGACGAAGCTGTCGCCAGCGGCGAAGTTGTGCAGGGCCATGTCCAGCAGCGACAGGGTCTTGCTGTGCACGCCGCGCTTGACGTTCATCATCCACCAGGCCCCGGGCGCGTTCACATAGATCCGCAGCCAGGTGTTGCGCACATCGACCTCGCCGTAGTGCGTGAACAGCGCACGCTTGAGCAGCGGCTCGGCAAAGGCGCGTAAATCGTTGAGGGGGCCGAGGCGGCGGTCAAGCGTCCCCTGGGCTTGCCAGTGGTCGGCGACGGCGCGCTTGAGTTCGGGCGAGACGTTGGCGGGCGGTGCCGGGGCTCGCAGGCCGTTGAGCTTGAGGGCGCGAATGCGTGCCAGCGTGGTGCCCTTGACCCAGGCGGGCAGTGCGTTCTGGATCAGTTCGAATTGACGGCCCTGGAACGCCAGGGCGGATGACTCGGTAGGCATGGTTCTAACCTGAATAGGGGAGTGGGGACTCCCTGAGTCTATTCAGCCGAGGGGGCGAAAATAAGTTTGAAAAATAGCGGGTTGCACGCCTGCTGGCGTGCCTGACAACCCACAATTCGAAAGTCGAAAATGCAGGAATACCACCCCGGTTTCAGCGCGCCACACACAGCGTCTGTGTGCCCGGTTGCAGATAGGGCGTCAGGATCGGCGCCATGCCCTTGAGCACTTGCACCGGCAGGGCCGAGGTGAACGTGAAGTGCTCCGCCGACGCGCCGGGGACGAAGGCTGTCAGCGTGCCGAAATGATGCTCGCCGATGTAGAACACGAAGGTGGCGGTGCGGTTGATGGATTTGGAACTGAGGATGCGTCCGCCGGCGCCCATGGCTTCGATACGGTTGTCGCCCGTGCCGGTCTTGCCACCCATGCCCAGGGGTGTGCCGTCGGCCAGTTTGAAACTGCCCGCCACGCGTTTGGCGGTGCCGGCGTCCACCACCTGGGACAGGGCACCGCGCAACGCCGTGGCGATTTCGCTGCGCAGCACGCGCTTGGCACGGTTCGGGTCGTTGATCACCCGGGTTTCATAAGGCGTACCGCTGGCAAATTGCAGGCTATCGATGCGCAACGCCGGCACACGCACACCGTCGTTGAGGATAATACCCATGAGTTCGGCGAGGGCGGCGGGGCGGTCGCCAGAGCTGCCGATGGCGGTGGCCAGGGAGGGCACCAGGTGATCGAAGGGGTAGCCAACCGCTTTCCAGCGCTCGTGGATACCGAGGAAGGCTTCGATCTCCAGCATGGTGCGGATGCGACTGTCCCGTGCGCTCTGGTGCCGGCTCTTGAACAACCAGCTATAGACTTCCTGGCGCTCGAATTCACTGGCTTTGACCATCTCGGTGAACGTCGCGTCGGGGTGGTTGATCAGGTAGCCCAGCAGCCACAGGTCCAGCGGGTGCACCTTGGCGATGTAGCCCTGGTCTGGTAGGTCGTAGGCGCCGGGGCCATAGCTTTTATACAGCGTGTCCAGGCGTTCATCGGTGAGCTTGTCGGTGGTTTTCAGCGTCTTGAGGTGCGAACGCACGAAGCTGTTGAAGCTCTCCTGGCTGGCCTGGGGCAGCAGGTAACGGTGCACGGCGGCCAGGCGAATCGCGGTGGGGTGCAGACTGTCCATGAACGTGTCGAGGCGCGCCTGGGTGTCTTTGTTGCGGTACTTTTTCCAGAACTTGAGCAGGAACGCGGTGCCTTCATGGTCGGCGAATTTGGCCAGGTATTCCTGGCGACGCGGGTCGCTGTCGTCCTTGAGCAACCGCGCGCTGTTGTCTTCACCGGAATAGGTGGTGTAGCGCACCAGGTCACGCATCAGGCGAATGAACGGCAGGTTGATCGACTCGCGCAGGGCATCGCGCAGGGTCGGGCTGCGACCGTTGTCTTCATTGCGAAAGTTGTGGAAGCGGTGCAGGCCGCCACCGGTGAAGAAGGCTTCGCCGGGGCTGGCTGAATAGGTGCGATCGAGCGCTGCGTCGAGCATCCGGGACAGGTCTCGGTCGGGGCTCTGGATCAGGTAGTCCAACGCCCAGCGCGATAATGGATCCTGGTCGGGCACTTCGATTTTCTTCAGATCGGCAGCGCGTTGTGCGCCATAGCGATCGTGCAGCTCGGTGATGATTTGCAGGTAGGTGGTGAGCACCCGCAACTTGGCGGTGGAGCCCAGTTCGAGTTTGCTGCCTTCGTTGATATCGAAGGGCTGGTCGGTGTTGTCGGTTTGGACCCGAACCCGCGCGCCATCGGGCGTCAGTTCGAACAGGGTGAAGCTGTAGCGCACCTGGGGCGTGCTTTGCGGGGTGAGCAGGCGCGGGCCGAGCAGGCCCATTTGCGCGGCGAACGTCGGGTCTGCCAGGTGCTTGAGATAGTCGGTGGCCTGGGTTTGCAAGTCGTAGTTGAGGGTGCTGGTGGCCGACAGATCGAGGCGGTCAAGATCGTACAACGGACGGTTGAGCAGATTGGCCAATCGGCTGCGGGCGACGTTGATCGCCTTGTTGGTTTCCACCGGCTGCACCGTCGGTTGCAGCTGCCAGTCGCGGTAGGTGACATGGCTGGTGAGGGCCGCCTTGGCCAGCGCCGGGTCGATCACGTTGTTCTGCGCCAGCAGGCGGATATGGCTATCGGTCAGTTGCGCCAGCTCCTCCCGGCCTTTGGTCAAATAGTGCGAAGGCCGGCGTTGGGCAATCATCAATGACAGCACTTCGCGCAGTGCCAGGCCCTTTGCGCCCAGGTCTTTGGGCGCGTTGCCGGCCAGCAGGGCATTGACCTGGTTGAAATCGGCGCCGTACCACACGCGTAACCCCTCGGCCAGGCCATGCACCTCACCGTGGCCTGGCACCGCCGACAGCGGCACGCTGTTGAGGTAATCGCGCACGATATTCTGCCGGCTACCCAGGGTGTTCGGCCCCGGTTGATAGGCGCGGACGCTGGCGGAAATCATCTGGCGGATTTTCTCGCCACCGGACAGGGTCAGGCCGTCGGGCGAGTGGCGGTATTTTTCCAACTGCGTGGCCAGGGTGCTGCCACCCGCCGTTTGCCCCGGCAAGTGCAGGAGTTTGGCCACCTGCGACCAGGCGGCCTTGGCGAAGCGCGGCCAGTCCACCGCCGGGTTGGCGAAGGGTTGCCTGGTGTCCAGCAAGTCGCGGTCTTCGATAAACAGCAGGCTCTGCACCACCAGCGGCGGGATCGCGGCAAAGTTGGCATACAGTTGTTGCGGGTAGGTAAAGCTGTACAGCGGTGCGGCACGGCAATCGGTGATGGTCAGGCCGGCCTGGACTTTTTCCGCGTAGGGCACGAACAAACCGTGTTCGGTGTAGTTCATCAGTGCCGGGGAAAAACGCGCCTGCGCCTGGATCAGGTAATTGCGCTTGAGCAGGCGTGGCAGGAATTCATCGAGGGCGCTGTAGCCCAGGCGCTGGTCAAACGGACCATCGCCCGGGTACACCACGGCGTCGCTGGCGCCAGGTTCCACACGGTAGCTGAGCTGTGCGGCGAACGGGCTCAGGTGCTCGGCCTGCAGGCGCGAGGTGCGCATTTCCTTGCTGGCGACCCACCCCAGGGCCACCAACGCGAGCAACAGCACCAGCCACATCAGCCGCCACCACAACCGTCGCGAGTGGGGGCTTTGTGGCAATGGCGGTGGATCCGCGCTGTCGGTGGAAGCCACAGCGGGTTTCGAATCGGTTTGCCATAAAGCGCCCATAGTCGATTGATCCATTCACGCAGATTGATCGGACTTGGGTGAAGCTTAGTCGCTGGCGATGCGCTGTGAAGAATTTGTGCGGCGAGCGCCGAGCGCCACCTGGATTCGACCCCGCGGGTCCACGCCCGAATCCGTGCATCGAATGCCCAAGGGTATGCATCCGCCGAGCAGGCAATCCTCGCCCAGGGGGCGCAGATCCACAGGTTCTGCCAGCCGTCCTCCTGGAAGTCCAGGGTTTGGATCAAGGGCGACGAGTTTTTACTGACGACCAGAAAGGCATGGGTGGCCGGGCTCAATGTGTTGCGCCAGAGCCTTCGGTGCGGTCATTGCGGCGTTGGCGGGGACATGACGCTACACCCTCACTGTGCAATACTCGCTGCCCTGCTAAATGCGTCAAGGCAGGCAATGCTTCCTTGTAAAAGGCGTATTTACCCCGACTTATCGCTGAATTTAGTCTGTTTTAGAGTGAAAGACCCTAGTGCCAGCTTTTTATACTGCACCCCCGCCGATCCCGCAGGCTGTGCCCTGTCGGACGTACCTGTCCACGAAACAGGCCCGGTTGAAGTTCGCCCCCGGCTTACCCGCCAGGCGCGCGGAACGCTCGGTGGCTCATATCCAATAACAAGACGAGGTTGTACCCCTATGCCAGTTGGCAATCACCTGCCCCATGGCGAGACCGCTCAGGGCGGCCCGCTGAAACGTGAACTGGGCGAACGGCATATTCGCCTGATGGCCCTTGGCGCCTGTATCGGCGTCGGCCTGTTCCTTGGCTCGGCCAAGGCCATTGAAATGGCCGGCCCGGCGATTATGCTTTCCTACATCATTGGCGGCCTGGCGATCCTGGTGATCATGCGCGCGCTGGGTGAAATGGCCGTGCACAACCCTGTCGCCGGCTCGTTCAGCCGTTACGCGCAGGACTACCTTGGCCCGTTGGCGGGCTTCCTCACCGGCTGGAACTACTGGTTCCTGTGGCTGGTGACCTGCGTCGCGGAAATCACCGCCGTCGCGGTGTACATGGGCGTCTGGTTCCCCGATGTGCCGCGCTGGATCTGGGCCCTGGCGGCCCTGGTCAGCATGGGCACGATCAACCTGATCGCGGTCAAGGCCTTCGGTGAGTTCGAATTCTGGTTCGCGCTGATCAAGATCGTCACCATCATCGCCATGGTGATCGGCGGTGTCGGCATCATCGCGTTCGGCTTTGGCAATGACGGCGTCGCGCTGGGTATTTCCAACCTGTGGGCGCACGGCGGCTTCCTGCCCAACGGCGTGCAGGGCGTGCTGATGTCCCTGCAGATGGTGATGTTCGCCTACCTGGGCGTGGAAATGATCGGCCTCACCGCCGGTGAAGCGAAGAACCCGCAGAAGACCATTCCGAATGCCATTGGCTCGGTGTTCTGGCGCATCCTGCTGTTCTACGTCGGTGCGTTGTTCGTCATTCTGTCGATCTACCCGTGGAACGAAATCGGCACCCAGGGCAGCCCGTTCGTGATGACCTTCGAGCGCCTGGGCATCAAGACTGCCGCAGGCATCATCAACTTCGTGGTGATCACTGCCGCGCTGTCGTCGTGCAACGGTGGCATCTTCAGCACCGGGCGCATGCTCTACAGCCTGGCGCAAAACGGCCAGGCGCCGGCAGCCTTCGGCACCACCTCGCGTAACGGCGTGCCGCGCAAGGCGCTGCTGTTGTCGATTTTTGCGTTGCTGCTGGGCGTGTTGCTCAACTACCTGGTGCCGGAAAAAGTCTTTGTCTGGGTGACCTCGATTGCCACCTTCGGCGCAATCTGGACCTGGGTGATGATCTTGCTGGCGCAGCTCAAGTTTCGCCAGGGCCTGAGCCCGGCCGAACGTGCCGGCCTCAAGTACCGCATGTGGCTGTACCCGGTCAGTTCGTACCTGGCCTTGGCGTTCCTGGTGCTGGTGGTGGGCCTGATGGCGTACTTCCCGGATACCCGTATCGCGCTGTACGTAGGCCCGGTATTCCTGGTGCTGCTGACGGTACTGTTCTACGTGTTCAAGTTGCAGCCGACTGACGTCGGGCAACGGGCCCCCCACTCGGTTTGATGGCCAACACCCTGGAGCTTGCGGTTTCAGCAGGCTCCAGGGTGCCGACTCAGGCGTGTTGCAAGGCGGCCTGTGTGGCGACGGTCAGCTGTCGCACCAGAAGGTCATGTTCATCCTTCTCCCAATCGACCAATGACTGGCGCCGCTCCAGATATTCGTCGGAGGTTTTGTTGGGCAGCTCTCGTTCCAGCAACCTCACTTTGTATTGAGTACGGTCCTTGATGGTGGAAAAGGGCTCCGGGTGACTCCTTGCCAGGTACTCGATCCAGAACCCTTCCGTCAACAGCCACTCTTGCAAGGCCGGGCTTTGACCCAGCCGACGCAGTTGGACGCGGGCATCATCGAGTACCGCGTCGGTCACGTAGCGCTCGACGGTATACAGCAACTCCAGCGGGTAGAACGGCAGATCGAACTCCGCGGCCATTTGGGCGCGAAAGTAAATGCAGACCTCGGCCGGATCGACCTCCAGGTTGGCCAGTTCCCGTTGCCGGATGAAGTTGTCGGAAATATGGTCCAGTTGGTTCAGATAAAAACGCCCGGTGGACAAGGCAATCAGCTCCCGGTCGCTTTCGTAGGTGCGAGGCTTGTTCTTGGCCTGGTGAATCCGGTGTTCCAGCTCCATTTTGGTGAAGGCCAGCAGGGCACTGTCGCCGCAATCCCCCGAACCATAGGTATTGAGGAATACGTTGTTACGTAACTCTGTCGATTCCCCCATCGCCAACAGCAACGTCCATACGCGGGTGGTCAGCGATTCCCTGGATACCCTCGACCCGACGTAGGCGTAGGTTTGGGTCAGGTCTCGAAGGACCTGGAATGCGTCATCCGGGCGCGTCTCCTCACTGAGCAGCAAACTCTCCCACAGCAACTTGCGCTCGGGGTACTCGCTGCCGGGCACCCCGTCCAGCCACTGGTTGAGTTCGTCATCGACCCCTGGAATATGGCGCAGGCCACCGAGGGCGCCGCCCAGGTCAATGCCGTTGCGACGTCGGTAGTCGGCAATCTGCTGACGCGCCGTGCCTGATAAGGGGTTGCTGTGCAAGAAGGTGTTGCGGTTGGTCGTTGCCAGCCGCGTGTCGGTCAACACCTGTTCGGGAATGCTGCTGATCAGGTTGTCCTCCAGGTGCAGGGTCAGCAGGCCGGGTAATTCCCAGGTACCCGTGGGCCACTGGCTGATCTGGGTATTGCGCAGGTTCAGGTAGGTCAGTTGGTTGAGCCGGCTTACGTCCGGTGTGTTGCCCAGTGCGTTATTGCTCAGGTCGAGATGCTTCAAACCGACCATGTTGGCCAAGCGTGCCGACGCTTCGTCGGTCAGGACCAAGCCGTTGCGGGACAGGTTCAGGTGGGTCAGCTGTGTCATGACGGTGATGGCTTGGGGTAAAACGTTCAGGCTGCAGTCGATCTCCAGGGAATTGAGCCCGGAGAACTTGCCCAGGAAGGCGTCGCCGCTGTCCGGGAAGGCGTTGCCCGAAATCTTCAGGTGTTCGATGTGTTCGAACCCTGTGAGGCTGGCGATGAACGAGGCCGGGGGCAGGTTGATGTCGTCCAGCTGCAGCGCCAGTGAATGCACATGGAACAAGCCGGTGATATAGCGCCGTGGCTCTTCCCGTCGCCAGGCGCGGCGCAATTGGTTGGCCACGAAGCGGCGGCGGCCCAGGTGCTGACCGAGGGGGTCGTTGTCGGGGTCGTCCATCGCCTGGTAGGTGTCGGACCAGCGTGTCAGTTCTGTGTCCATGGCGCTGTATTCGGCCTGGCGCCGGTCAAGTTCGATCATCGCGAGGGGCTCGCTCGTATTCAGTGAGCGGATAAACCGCTGGGCATCGCTGCTGCTGAAGCTGGGGTACAGCTCTTGCACCTTGGACACCAGGTCGAGTGGACGATTGGCACCGAACGGCCAGTGCCATTGCCAGATCGGGTAGGCCAGGAATGATCGGTCGACCCGCATGGGGGGCTGCATCCAGGGTTGCAGGTGGGGCAGGCCCAGCACGCCTTTGATGTCCACCCGGCGTCCTAGGGCCAGGGCTACCAGCTGTTCGCGCAAGGCGGACAAGTCTTCAGTGTCGGTGATGCCCAGGCTTGCCTGTTCGCTGGCAGACAGCAATGTCACCAGCGCGGGCAACAGCCTGTTCGAGGCGCTGCCCATCGGCCTGCCTGCGGCATCGTAGGCCTGATATCCACGGTCGGTCCTGGCCAGCAGACGACGCACCGCGCCGTCCAGGTGCCCTGCGCTTTCCAGCAACCTCCCTTGAGGGTCGCCTTGATGGATATCGACGCGCATTGCCCGTGGCCAGTCGGGCAGGAACTTGAGCAGGTACAGCGCGATCTTGTCGCTGTCCGGGTTGGCGCAGGACGGCAGGTACAACCCCTCGTACGCGCGGTTCAACCGCAGGTCGTGGCTGGACAGGCGTGCCTGCTCCGAAAGGCGCAGGCCCACCTGGTTGTTTTCATTCAGCTGCTTGAGTTCCCGTGGCGACGCGTGGCTGAGGATCGCCTTGACGGTACTGGTGGGCAGGTTCGGGTGTTTGGCCTTGAAGCGTTTTTCTTGCGCGGAGCCATTGCGTTCGCTGCTTGCGTAGATTGAATCTAAAAAGCCCATGCGTTCTTGCTCAGTGTACGCAACGATTTTGGTCACCAGTTTGAACAAGCGTTCGTCGTCGGTGGCGGGCGTTTCGGCCAGCAATCCCTGGCAAACGTGATCGTTCTTGATCACGGCGCCAAGCAATTTTCCGTCGAGGTAGTCCTGTTCCGTCACCGTGATCCTGCGCGCCGTGGCCGGTGCAGTGTCGGGGTATTGCTTCAGCACGCGTTGCTGCTCGTCGACAATTTGCAGCACATGGTCGGAGGGCCAGCCACGTAACCCGATCAGTGCCAGCAATTGGATTTCCGGGCGTGCTGTCTTTGCGGCGGGGTCGATGCGTATCGCCTTGAGAAACAGCTGGATCTCCTCATCGATCTTGAAGCGTTTGCAGGTGTCGGCCAGCAACGGTGGCGCGGCCCGCCCCGAACGGTGGACCTGGCGCAGCACTTCTGGCGAGGTATCGGTCAAGGCCATGATCTTGCCGGCCATGTCCTCGGTGAAGGCATAACGGTGATTGCCCAGACGGTAAAGCAGGCGGTGGTTGTCCCAGGTCATCGGGTTTTCGCTGGATAAGCGCCAGGCCCCGTCACCGTTGTGCTCAAGGGTGGGGGTGTTGACTCCGATTTTTTGCGGGTGGACCAGGCGCCACTTGAGCAGGTCTTTATCGAAGGCGATCCGATACAAGGAGCCCTGCAGTGGCAAGTAATGCCGGGCGTTGAACTCGAAGGGGCCGTCGGCCTTGGGCGTCAGGCCGAGCGGTAGCACCAGTTGTTGTTCGTACTGCACCAGGGAGCCGTTGACCAGGCTGACGAACCCCTCGGGGCTGCGCTGGGTACTCATGTAGTCGCCCAGTGTCTTGCGCAAACCCTTGGCGTCGTCAGCGCTGCTCATGCCCAGCAATCGATGTTCGTGGGGCTGCAGCACCGAACCGATCGCCAGGTAAAAACTGTCGACCGGGGGCGACACCGGGATTTCGCCGCCGTTGCGCATATCGTAGGCCCTGTAGTCGCCACCGCCGTAGTGACGCAGCGCGACGGTGGGATCGTCGGGGCCGGTAGATGCGTAGAGTTCGCCGCTCGCCACATCATTGACGACAAAGGGGCGCTTGAGCGTGTGGCGCACCAGCGCCGAGGCGAATTCCCTTGCCCATTGATCGATGTCTTCAGTGAACTCACGGGGGTGGTACAGGCCGTCGATCACCGCGTCGATGCGCAGCGCGGTGCGTTGGTGATCCAGCAGGTCGCGAAACGTCAGCGGCAGGGTGCCGTGTTGCAGGTAGTCCTGTTGCTGGCGCGGCGTCAGGGGTTCTTGCTCCAGCAGGCGCTTGAGGTTGGCGGTGGACAATGGTTGGTTCAGGTCGCGTAGTTTTTTCAACAACGGGGTGACTGTCACCAGTGGTGGCGCAGCCTTGAGCGGCAAAAAGCGGCGAGCGCCGAGGGGAGGGATGAGCTCGGTTTTTTCGTAACCGGCGTAGTTGACCACGGCGTTGAACAGCGTAATGCGCTCGCGGGCGGCCAGTTGCGCGACCTGGCGACGCAAGTGACTGAGGCGCTGCTCTTCGCTATGCGAGACCCCGCCGTCCTTGCCCAGGCTCGACGCGCCGGGCTGTTGCCGCATGATCAAGCGCAGCAGCGGGTCTACCGTGCCGGGCGGCAGGCGCTGGTTGTCCGCGTCACCGTAGCGGCCATCCTCCTGGCGGGTGAGGTACACCGTAGGCGAGGTGGGCGAGGGCAGGACGGACGGGCTGTAGGTCTCGATCAATACGCCGTGCTCATCCCGCACGCTCAGCAGCGTGTCGGCCGGCCAGCCGGGCAGTTGCGTCAACAGGCAAAACACCAGGCTGTCGCCATGGGGCGGCAGGTAGCCCGGCTCGTCGAAGCGCTCGATGACCTGTTGAATGACCTGGTCGGCCTGCAGGCGCCGCACGCCTTCGATCAGGTTCAGCGGGGCCGCCTGCTCGCTCCAGACCGCGTCCAGGGCGGTGCGGGTGGTCGAGGTGCTGCGCAGCATCAATTCCAGGTCGACATCCGGGGTGATGGAGGAACCATTGGGCAGCATGCGTTGCAGCAGTTGTACGTCGGATAAGGTGTGGGCGTTTTTCAGGTCGAACACCCAGGCCTGCAAGGCCGGCTCGAAGAGGATGGGCGGCGTGTAACTGGCGCCGGTCCCGTGCTTGAGGGTGTAGCGCATGCTGTGCGGGTCGCGACGGACTTCTACCACCAGGGTCTGGGCGCCCTCGCGCAGTTTGGCGTAGGTCTTGCCGTCCAGGGTGTAGATGCCCAGCGCGTCAGCGGTCCGCCCATCGAGCAGGTTCTGCCGTGAGTAGGCATAGGGCGAAGCGTCGGGTTTCCATAGCTCCTCGGTGCCGTCGGGACGGATCACCTTGCGCGGGTTACCGAGTGTCTCCAGGTAATTGAGCATGCGCAGGCGATGAGCGCGGCCGGCGACACTCATCAAGCGGCCGCTGATGGCGAGGTCGGCCAAGTCCGCCAGGGCGGAGGCGAAGCTGTTGGCCTGGCCTTTGGACGCATCGTCCAGGCCCTGGGCCAGGCTGTAAGTCATGCTGCCCAGTACGGTCAGTTGCATGATCCGATTCATGCCGCTGACACCGCCGGGCATGGGGGTCAGCAGCAGGTGCAGGACTTCCCCGGCGACGGCCGCCACGGCGTCCTTGAGCGCCCGCCAGTCAGCTTCGGAGCGCTCGGTGGCGAGGGTGGCGAGGTCCGACTGGTAACGCTGGATCAGGCGACGGGTGAATGCGTCGACCAGTGATAACGGGCGGCCGGTCTTGGCGTCGGCGGCGAAGCGCACAGTGTCCAGGGTCCGTGGTGCAAAAGCTGTGTGAAACCCGTCGTACAACGGTCCTGCCAGCCAGTTCAGGCCTTCCGGGCGTGGCTCCTGGTTCAGGAGCGAGGTGAAGACCGACAGGCCGATCAAGGGCAACTGCCGGGAAAACCAACCGAGGTCCTGTTGTTGCTGGCTGTCCTTGAGTTGCTGGCGCAGGTCGGCTTCGCCCGCCTGGGCGTCGATGTGATAACGGAAGGCACCGCCGGGGCGCTGGGGGAAATACGTCACTACCCCGAGGCTGGCGACGCGAATCAGCAGCAGTGGTAGCGGGATCACGTTTTCCCAGGGCACGAACGGGACGGACACGATAAGCGTCAGGCCCGAGGTCAGGCCCAGGGTGTCGAATGCCAGTGACGGCCCCCTCTCGGTGAGGCTGGCGCGCAAGGCGTCATACACTGGCTGGGTGAGCCCGGTGGTGGCACGCAGGCGCCAGGACTCCAGCAGGTCAAACTGCAACGTGGCTTTTGCGGCGGTGGCGAACAGGTTGCGCAATCGGCCGTTTTCCCCAAGTGCCGCATCGGTGCGTACCCGCAGTTGACCACCGAGGTTCAACGCTCGGGCCGTGTTGATAAACCTCAAGGTGTCGAGAGGCGGGCCAGGGCCGACAATTTCACTGGCCTCGACCTGGCTGAAGCCGGAGTCCTGGATGATCGAATGGGTAAACCCGAAATTCAGGCAGGCTGCCTCCCAGAGCGTCATGTCCTTGGTGTGCAGGGTGAACTGCCATTCGTCATAGGCGCGGCGCGGTCGATCGTCACGCTGGCGAGGCGGCGGGTCCCAGGGAAACGGTTGCTCGCGTTTCTCCAGGTAGGTGGTGTAGATCCGGTACTGCTCTGGATCCCGGCCCTCCAGCTTGTCGCGCAATTGCGCAAGCCCCTGGGTCTTGAAGGCCTGGACCAGCGCATTTTTTGCACGGTCGAGCGCGGTGAGCGCCTGCTGGGCCTCGCGTTGCAATTTCAGGTAAAGCGCTTGTTCTTGCGCGGTCAGGCTGCTCATGGCTTGCACAACATTGCGCTGGATCAGGTCCAGCGCCTGCTGCTGTGCCCAGGTGGTACTCGATTGGAGGTTGCCGGACAGACCGTTGAGGAGTTGATGGGTCGGCATGTGCATTGGCCTTTCACGAAGAGTGGAAGGCCAATGGGAGCATGCCGTTTTTTCGCTGCGGGGCTAACTATGTAGCTGTTGTCGGGCCGGCACCGGTTGGCTCAGGCGTTTATTGAATTCCAGCCAGGCGGCCAGCGCGGCCATCAGCCCGGCACCCACCAGCGCGGTGAACACCTGTACGGCGAAGGTATCGCCAGCCAGGGCGTTGACCATGTCTGCCAGTGGCGCCAACAGCACGCCCAGGCAGAACACCTCGAGGGAAAAACGGCCCATGCGGCAGACCTCGGCGGCCAGTCGGTTTCGTGTCCACCCGGCACCCGGCAGCAGCTTGGCGGTGACGTACGCCAGTGCGAGGAAGTGCACCAGGCGCACTGGCGACAAGTCGGTCTTGCTGATCGGGTACAGCAGGTCGCTCAAGGCTGACGGCATCAGTGCATCGTGGACCTCGGGCAAGCGCCAGCCGAGGGTGATCACGCCGGCCACCAGCACATACAGCGCCGCGGCGACGAACAAAGGCTGGCGCAGTAACGGCCGGGTCTCGGGTTGGCGCGGCTGTTGTGCGTGAATCGCCGCGGCTGCGCCCAGCACAAACAGAAATTGCCAGGTCACTGGGTTGAAGTACCACACGCCATCGGCAATCGCGCGCAGGTTCCACCCCATCCAGGGGGCCAGCAGGTACACCGTGGCGGACACCGTCACCACCGTCCAGGTCTTGCGGATCATCAGCGGCAACACCACCGACAGGCCGGCCAGCAGCACGATGTACAGCGGCAACGGGTCCATCAGGTTGGGCTTGAAGCGCAGCAGCAGCTCATCTGTAAGTGCCTGCTGTGGGTGGGTGACGAAGTGCGTCAGGCCCATCTCTTCGACCAGGTCACGGGTTTCCACGTGGCTGTTGGCGTAGAAGACGATGCCCATCAGCATGGCTAAAAGAAAGATATGCACCACGTACAACACCCAGGTGCGCCGCAGGATTTTCAGGCAGGCCATCCAGTAGCCGTCGCGCTGCATGATCTTGCCGTACGCCAACACGGCGGCAAAACCGGCGAGGAACACGAACACCTCGGCGGCATCGCTGAAACCGATATTGCGCAGGGTGATCTGGCCCAGGGGATTGTGGGGGACGTGATCCCAGAAAATGAAGATCAACGCCAGGCCCCGAAAAAAATCGATGCGCGGGTCGCGTCCGTTCAGCATGGCTACGGGCTCTTGAGCAAGGTGTTTAGTAATGACAAGCGAGCGCGGTTGTTATCGTACGCCGCACGTCGGGCGGGCGCAGGTTGGCGGTATTTGTAAGCAATTGCAAAGGTTGGGTATTACTGAATGTCTCTAGATATCAATGATCACTGGCGTGCCATGCGCAACACCTTGATCAGCGCCGGGCCGACCTGGCCCAGGCGCCTTGATTTCCAACTGTCGGGCAGTTGCCCGGCGATGGCGGCGAAGTCCACTAACGGCATGTGAGGCTCCTTGTTTCAACGATGCCGTCGGTGGTCCGGTTCAGCGCAGAAGGGGGGTACTGATGTTACGCAGCGCTGGCTTCATGGGGTTCAAAACTGTCCGCCCGTGCCATCTGCCACATGCGCGAATAGAACTCGCCGTTCACTTCGCCGGTGAGCAGTTCGCCTGGCTTGAGGAACACATGCAACTGCGAGAACAACTTGATCTCGGTCGCCGACATGCGCCGTACCAAGTGCTTGGCCGATAGCTGCGACGGGTGATCCAGGCCCGCTGCCGCGAGCATTTCCGCCAGGGCCTTGAGGGTGTTGCGATGGAAGTTGAACACGCGCTGGGCCTTGTCGGGTACCACCAGCGCACGTTGGCGCAAGGGGTCCTGGGTGGCGACACCGGTCGGGCACTTGTTGGTGTGGCAGCTTTGCGACTGAATGCAGCCGATGGCGAACATGAAGCCGCGTGCGGCGTTGGCCCAGTCTGCGCCGATGGCGAGGACGCTGGCGATATCGAAGGCACTGACGATCTTGCCGCTGGCGCCAAGCTTGATCTTGTCGCGCAGGTTCAGGCCCACCAGGGTGTTGTGCACGAACAGCAGGCCTTCACGCAGCGGCACGCCGATATGGTCGGTGAACTCCACCGGTGCGGCGCCGGTGCCGCCTTCCTTGCCATCGACGACGATAAAGTCCGGAAGGATGCCGGTTTCGAGCATGGCCTTGGCGATGCCCATGAACTCCCACGGGTGACCCAGGCAGAACTTGAAACCCACCGGTTTGCCGCCGGACAGTTCGCGCAGTTGGGCGATGAACTGCATCAGTTCGATAGGCGTGGAAAAGGCACTGTGGCGTGACGGCGAGATGCAGTCTTCGCCCATCATGATCCCGCGCGTATCTGCGATTTCCTGGGTGACCTTGTGCTTGGGCAGGATCCCGCCATGGCCGGGCTTTGCGCCCTGGCTCATCTTGATTTCAATCATCCGCACTTGCGGGTCTTGCGCCTGCACGGCGAAGCGTTCCGGGTCGAAGCGGCCATCGCTGGTGCGGCAGCCGAAGTAGCCGCTGCCCAGTTCCCAGGTCAGGTCGCCGCCGTTTTCGCGGTGGTAGGGGCTGATGCTGCCTTCGCCGGTGTCATGGGCGAAGTTGCCGAGTTTGGCGCCCTGGTTCAACGCGCGAATGGCGTTGGCGCTCAACGAGCCAAAGCTCATCGCCGAGATGTTGAACACCGACGCCGAGTACGGCTGCTTGCACTGCGGGCCGCCGACCATCACGCGAAACGCGCTGGGGTCGCTCAGCGGCGCGGGGCGCATGGAGTGGCCGATGAATTCGAAGCCCGACTGGTACACATCGATCAGGGTGCCGAAGGGTTTGTCGGCGGTTTCGTTCTTGGCGCGCGAATACACCAGCGAACGCTGGGCGCGGGAAAAGGGCAGGGCATCGCTGTCGGATTCGAGCAGGTACTGGCGGATTTCCGGGCGGATGGCCTCCACCAGGTAACGGATATTGCCCAGGATCGGGTAGTTGCGGCGTACCGCATGGGGGCTTTGCAGCAGGTCGAACAGGCCGATCAGGCTCAACACGCCGGTGACCAGGGTGATCGGCCATAGCCATTCATGTTCGATAAAGGGGAGGCTGGCGAGGGTGAAAATGACGCACACGGCAAAGAAGGCGTAACGGCTTAGTAACGACAGGCTCATACGGTTTTCCTTGGTTCGGACTCATCGGCTAGGCGTTTTGCGCCTGTAGAAAGATCGAGAACAGCTCAGACTGGGATTTGATCCCTAGCTTGCTGTACATGTGTTTCTTATGGACTTTCACGGTTTCAACAGAGATTTCCAGCTTACGAGCGATTTCCTTGCTGGAGCAACCGCTGAGCATCAAGCGGCCTACATCCAGCTCGCGGGCGGTGAGTTGCGCGCCCCAGTCATCATTCTGGATCGGCGGCTGCGGCGCGCTGACCTGGTTGAGTTCATAGGGCAGGCGCTGGCGCAACAGGCTCAGCACCCAGGGTTGTATCAGCGACAGCAGCGCAATCTGCTGCGGGTCAAAACGCTGTTTCGAGCCCAGGGACAGGCATAGCGTACGCCCATCCGGCAGTTGGCAATTAAATTGGATTTCATCGGCAACCACGTTCAGGCGGAAGTAGCGCTGGTAGTACTCGGTGAGTTCAAAGTGCTCCGGCGCGACTTCCGCCAGGCGGAACAAGCCGGTGCGCGAATGTTCACGGCTGGCGATGTAGAACGGGTCGAGCAGGTACAGGCCGTTGAGGTAGTCCTGGAACAGATGGTCTGGCGTGCCGTCGGCACCGGGGCATTCGGCGAACACCAGCGGGCGGTGCTCGCTGCTGAACAGCACCACCACCCAACTGTCGAACGGCACGTACTGGTCGAGCAAACGCACCAGTTGGGTCCAGAAATTGGCCTGGTCGAGGGCGTCTATCATTTGCCCGACCGAACGGTGCCAGGCGATGTCGTGCAGCGAGACTGTCATTCGTCTACCCCCATAGGGTTACCCCGGCGGCGTGATTTGCGCGACGGGTGCGGCTGCGCATACTGCGCCACAGATAAAACAACAGGACGTCCCAATGAAGGTCGAATTTGCCCAGTTGGCAGGCCGCGATAACGGCACAGCTTACAACCTTGAGCGCGCTTTGGCGGCGATTGCTGCAAGTGCAGTCGACACGCAACTGATCGTGTTCCCGGAAACCCACCTGATGGGCTTCCCTTCGGCCGAGACCGTCGCCGACATCGCGGAACCCCTGGATGGCCCCACTGTGCAGGCCATTATCGACGCCTGCCGCGTGCGCGATATTGCGGTGGTGATCGGGATGGCTGAAAGCGAAGCAGGCCAATTCTATAACACCACCGTGTTGATCACCCCTGACGGCATCGCCCTGCGCTATCGCAAGACCCACCTATGGGCCTCGGACCGTGGCGTGTTCACCCCGGGTGATCGCTACGCCACCTGCCTGTGGAACGGCGTGCGCGTCGGGCTGTTGATCTGCTACGACATCGAGTTCCCGGAAACCGCGCGTGCCAACGCGCAACTGGGTGCCGAGTTGTTGATCGTCACTAACGGCAACATGGACCCGTATGGCCCCACGCACCGCACCGCGATCATGGCGCGCGCCCAGGAAAACCAGGCGTTTGCGCTGATGGTCAACCGTGTGGAGGAGGGCGATGGCGGGTTGTTGTTTGCGGGCGGCAGCGCCTTGGTCGACCCCTTTGGCACGTTGCTGTTCGAGGCCGGGCGTGAGGAAGGGCAGTTCACCGTCGAACTGGATCTCGACCAACTGGCAGCGGCGCGCAAGGACTACCGCTACCTGGATGACCAGCGTTTGAAATTGCCCGGTGAGGTGATCGAGCGCAGCGATGGGACACGCGAGTTGTTGATCCCACGCCCCTGATCTGTGAATCGATCCTCGTGTCGAGTGGGGCAAGCCCACTCGCCACCGAAAACGTGCTTGACCATAAGAAAAATGACACCGGCTTCACCGACTTCAGTTCTGCCATAAATCTAATAAATCAGCGGAGAATCGCTCATGGCTCGTTTGCAACGCACCCTGTCGTTAGGGTCGGTGGTGCTGTTTGGCATCGCCTATATGACGCCGATCATTGTGCTCGGCACCTTCGGCATCCTGGCGCAATCCACCGCCGGCATGGTCCCCGCCGCTTACCTCGCCGCCCTGGTGGCGATGTTCTTCACCGCCATGAGCTATGGGCGCATGGCCTCGGCCTTCCCGGTAGCCGGTTCCGCCTACAGCTATGTGCGCAAGGCCATCAGCCCCAAGCTGGGATTCATCGCCGGTTGGGCGGTGTTGCTCGACTACCTGTTCCTGCCCATGGCCATCTGGCTGATCGGCGCGGCGTACCTGAATTCGGCGTTTCCGGCGGTGCCCCAGTGGGTCTGGGTGCTGGCATTCATCGGCATCACCAGCGCCATCAACATCGTCGGCCTCAAGTTGGCCAACGGCATCAATGCCTTGCTGATGCTGGTGCAGTTTCTGGTGCTGATCGCGTTTGTCGCGTTGTGCATCCACTACATCGGGGGCGATGCGAGCAAGCCGCTGTGGACCATCACGCCATTCTTCAATGGCCAGATGCAAATGCCGTTGATCATGAGTGGCGCGGCCATCGCCTGCTATTCGTTCCTGGGCTTTGACGCGGTCAGCACCCTCACCGAAGAAACCCGCGACCCACGCCGCACCATTCCACGGGCGATCATGTTGATCACCCTGATCGGTGGGCTGATCTTCGTAGCGGTGTCCTACTTTGTGCAGATCGCTCATCCATCGTTCGAATTCACCAATGTGGACTCTGCGGCGTATGAAATCGCGCGCAACATCGGTGGTGACCTGTTTGTGTCGATCTTCCTCATCGGCCTGATCGTGGGTCAGTTCGCCTCGGGGCTGTCGGCCCAGGCCAGTGGGTCGCGCTTGCTGTTCGCGATGGGCCGCGATGGTGTGTTGCCCAAATCGTTCTTCGGCACCCTGCATGCGCGATTCGGCACGCCGGTCAACAGCATCTTGCTGTGTGCAGTGGTGGCACTGCTGGCGTTGAAGCTGGACGTGACCACCTCCACCTCGTTCATCAACTTCGGTGCGTTCCTGGCATTCAGCCTGGTGAACCTGTCGGTGATCTTCCACTACTGGATCGGTGCCAGGCAGCGGGGTGTGCGTGAGCTGATCCTGTTCCTGGTGTTCCCGGCCATCGGCCTGCTGGCGGACCTGTGGTTGATGGTCAGCCTCGATCACTTGGCAATCTACCTGGGCCTGGTGTGGTTGGCGATTGGCTTGGTTTACCTGGGCGTACTCACCCGCGGTTTCTCGCAACAGCCACCGGAAATGGATTTCCAGGAAGCGGCATAGACCGTCCCGGTCTATTCTTATTGCAATCGGTTCTCGTTTGGGCGCATGCTTTGTGTTACTGTATAACACATCGAATGCACCCAGACGCCCCGGAGGCCTTATGAAAGCTGGTATCCATCCCGAGTACCGCACCGTGCTGTTCCACGACACCGCCGCCGACGTGTTCTTCCTGATCGGCTCCACTGCCGACAGCGACCGCATCCACTCACACAGCGACGGCAACACTTACCCGTACATTCCTCTGGACGTGTCCAGCGCCTCGCACCCGATCTACACCGGCCAACAGCGCAAGACCCAGGCCGAAGGCCGGATCGCCGGGTTCAACAAGCGCTTCGCTTCGTTCGGCTCAAGCCCGAAAAAAGCCGAGGCGTGAGGCTTGCATGCTTCACCTCGAAAGCCGCTCCGATGCCGGAGCGGCTTTTTTTTGCGTTGATATCGTAAGGCCATCACGCTGCGCAAAACCGACTAGACTACTCTGTAACCGCCAGGAGGGCAGGCCCAGACAATAAGGAACGCACACCGACGATCCGAGGTGTCCCATGGGAGAGTCAACGACGTTCACCGATGCCGACCGTGCCGTGGTGCTGTTGATCGATGCCCACCCGGACGTACTCCACAGCCTGACGCACTTGCTACGGCTGGAGCCCTTCGACGTGCACAGCGCCACGTGCGCTGCCGATGCCCTCGCCATTCTTGCCAGCCAACCCGTCGACCTGGTGATGAGCGCCGCACGCCTGCCGGACATGGATGGCGCCTCGCTGCTGGCGCATGTCCACCAGCACTATCCCCACACTGTGCGGATCCTGCTGACCAGCGAGACCGACCTGACCCTGATCATCAAAGCGATCAACGAAGGTGAGATCTATCGCTACCTGAGCAAACCCTGGAACGATGAAGAGTTGCTGCTGGCCCTGCGCCAATCCCTGGCCCATCAGCATTCCGAGCTGGAACGCCTGCGCCTCGAACAGCTGATCCAGCAGCAGAACGATGAGCTCAAGCAGCTCAATGCCACCCTGGAAAAACGCGTGGCCTCGCGTACCAGCGAACTGCAGCAGACCGCCGACATGCTCGACCTGGCCTACGAAGAGCTCAAGCACAGCTACGCCACAGGCACTGAAGTGTTCTCGCTGCTGGCCAACCTGCGCCTGCCGCGCGCCAAGCAGACCAACCGGCAGATCATCGAACTGGTGCGCACCTGGTGCGTGGCCCATGGTGTGGACGAAGCCAGCAACCGCGACCTGACCATGGCTGCCGCGCTCTACAACATCGGCAAGCTGAGCTGGAGCGACAGCATGATGGCCTCGCCCTCGGACCTGCTGCACAGCAGCGACCGCGAACGTTATCGCGCCTATGCGACCCAGAGCGAGTCGTTGCTGATGACCCTGGAGCCGATGAAAGACGCCGCGCGGTTGATCCGCCATCACCAGGAACGCTGGGATGGCAGCGGTTTCCCGGACCACCTCAAGGGCGAAGCGATTCCCGTCGGGTCGCGCCTGCTTAAACTGGCGGTGGACTTTATCGAACTGCAAAAAGGCCTGATCCTGGAACGGCAGATGAACAGCGACGAAGCGCTGCTCTACATCCGCAAATACGCTGGCCGGCTGTATGACCCGGTGATGGTCGAAGACTTTGTGCTGGTCTGCGCCACTTACCTCAACGACGTGACCCTGGGCGACCCCAACGTCAAAGTGCTTGGCACCCGCGAGCTTGCGGAAGGCATGGTGCTGGCGCGCAATCTCAATGCCGACAACGGCATGCTGCTGCTCAATGCGGGCAAGGTGTTGAACCTGCCGTTGGTGGACAAATTGATTGCGTTTGAGACCATGGAAGGCGCGCGGTACAGCGTGTTCATCAAGGACCACACGGTGATCCCGGGCTGAACACCGTCAACCGTGTGGGAGCGGGCTTGCTCGCGAAGGCGGTGGGGCAATCACCACAGCGTTGCCTGACACTGCGCTTTCGCGAGCAAGCCCGCTCCCACATTGGATTGCGGGGGGGCTTTCGGCATGTGATCCTTACGCTCTTTGCAACCAAGGAAGACCGTTCATGCCCTCCACCATCCGCATCGCCGCCGCACTCCTGATCGGCAGCGACGGCCAGACCCTGCTGGTGCGCAAGCGCGGCACCCAAGCCTTCATGCAACCAGGCGGCAAGATCGATGCGGGCGAGCAGCCCGCCGAGGCCCTGGCCCGTGAGCTGCACGAAGAACTGAACCTGCGTATCGACCCCGGCGCCGCGGTCTACCTTGGCACGTTTTCCGCGCCGGCGGTCAACGAGCCAGGTTTCACGGTGGAAGCCGAGCTGTTCCAGGTCCAGATCGACGTCGCGGTCAACCCGGCCGCCGAGATCGAAGAGGTGCGCTGGATCGATCCGGCCGGTGATGGTGGCCTGGTCCTGGCACCGTTGACGCGGGATCTGATCCTGCCGTTCTATCGCGCATCGTTGACGGCATGATCATCCGCACGCTGGGGGCCGACGACGCCGAGGCCTACCGGGCGTTGATGCTGGAGGCCTATGAGGCGTATCCCCAGGCGTTCACCTCCAGCGTGGCCGAGCGCGCCGCGATGCCATTGAGCTGGTGGCAGAAGCGCCTCGACAACCCGCTTGATCGGTTGCTGGGCGGGTTCCATGGGGATGAACTGGCGGGCATTGTCGGCCTGGCGTTCGAGCCACGGGAGAAGGCGCGGCACAAGGTGACCTTGTTCGGTATGTACGTGACGAAGGCTTGCCAACTCAAAGGCCTGGGCCGTCGACTGGTCGAGGCGGCGCTCGATGAAGCCCGCCAGCACCCGCGCCTGAAAGTGATCCAACTGACCGTCACCGCCGGCAATGACGCCGCCTTTGCCTTGTACCAGCGCTGCGGCTTCATCCAGTACGGCCTGGAGCCGCTGGCGGTGCGGGTAGGCGTTGATTATTTCGACAAGATCCACATGTGGCGCGAATTGCACGACCGGTGATAGCGACCACAATTGATCTCATCGGCTGTGCGCTAGCGCACCGCGCTGACCCCATCCAAGGTGGAAAACGAGGTGTCCTTGGCAGTCAGCAAGAAGTCGCGCATATACGGCGCGTCCAGCATGTCCGCACGGATCCCTGCATACAGCGTCGCAAACAAGCCTTTCTCGCCCAGGCGCTTGGCCTTCACGTAGCCGCGCGAGCTGTATTCATGCAGCGCCCAATGGGGCATGCCGCATACGCCGCGGCCGCTGGCTACCA
The DNA here is from genome assembly GCF_002563895.1 of Pseudomonas lurida. Lineage (NCBI taxonomy): Bacteria > Pseudomonadati > Pseudomonadota > Gammaproteobacteria > Pseudomonadales > Pseudomonadaceae > Pseudomonas > Pseudomonas lurida. The sequence continues at coordinate 1,287,029 of NZ_PDJB01000001.1, forward strand.
GCTGCATCATCATCACCGTCAGTTCCGAGGTGCGCACCTGGGCCGGTTCGACGTCGGCCGGTTCCAGGAAGCGGGTGAAGATGTCCAGGCGGTCGCGCTCCACCGGGTAAGTGATCAGGGTTTCGGTCAGCAGGTCCTCCGGCACGATGTACGCCTTGTGCGCCAGCGGGTGCTGGTTGGCGACCGCGAGCATGGCTTCGTAAGTGAACAACGGCACGTAGGTGATGCCGGGCAACTCAAGTGGGTCAGATGTCACCACCAGGTCCAGATCGCCCCGGGCCAAAGCAGGCAAGGGCGCAAAGGCGAAGCCTGAGGCCAGGTCCAGCTCGACTTCCGGCCACGCGTCGCGGAACTGGTCGATGGTTGGCATCAGCCACTGGAAGCAACTGTGGCACTCGATGGCCATGTGCAAACGCCCGGCAGTGCCGCCGGCCAACCGTGCGATATCGCGTTCGGCACCGCGCAGCAACGGCAGGGTGGCATCGGCCAGTTGCAGCAGGCGCAGGCCGGCGCTGGTGAAGCGCAGGGGCTTGGTCTTGCGCACGAACAAGGGCATGCCCAGGCGCTCCTCCAGCTCCTTGAACTGGTGGGACAGCGCCGACTGCGTCAGGTGCAGGCGCTCGGCGGCTTCGACCAGACTGTCGGCTTCGCGCAGGGCGTGCAGGGTCTTGAGATGACGGATTTCGAGCACGGGCTCTCCATGAGTACAATTTGTGACGAATCGAAAGGCCGTGAGTTTGTCTCATGTTGGCAGGCCTGTCGACAAGCAGGTCCACCAGGACCGTTGAGCACTCTTCATCAAACTGTCACGTAACTGTGGCAGCGCGCTTGAACAAACTTCATCAGACTCGCGCTCTACTGGGGTTCTGCGTTTCGGTGTTTTTCATGCGCGTGTTGCTTTTACTGGCCGCTCTATTGTTCGGCCTGCCGTCTTTTGCGGCTTCTCGATGTGACGTCAATGTCCCGACCCAAACGGTCGACCTGGCTCAGGTGAGCATCGCCTACCAGAGCATCGGCCGTGCGTCCGACCCGGCCTTGCTGCTGGTGATGGGGCTGGGTGGGCAGTTGATTCATTGGCCCGACGAAGTCGTCGTTGCCCTGTGCCAGCAAGGGTTTCGGGTGATCCGTTATGACAACCGTGACGTCGGCTTGTCCACTTGGCGCCAGGCGCCCGCGAATGCCAACCTGACCTTCGAGGTGTTGCGCTACAAGCTCGGCCTGCCGGTGGCGGCGCCGTACACCTTGACCGACATGGCCGATGACGCCATCGGCCTGATGGACGCCTTGCAGATCGAGCAATTCCACGTGCTGGGGGCGAGCATGGGCGGGATGATCGCCCAGCACCTGGCCGCCATGGCGCCGCAGCGGGTCGAGAGCCTCACACTGATCATGACCAGTTCCGGCGCCGAAGGCCTGCCGGCACCGAATGCGGCGCTGGTGCAATTGCTGTCGCGGCGCAGCGCGCCGAACCGTGAAGTGGCCTTGGAGCAACAAGCCGATCTGCTCGCCGCGCTGGGCAGCCCGAACGTAAAGGATGATCGCCAGGCCTTGTTGCACCAGGCGGCGCTGTCCTATGACCGGGCCTTCAACCCGGACGGCGTGAAGCGCCAGATCATGGCGATCCTCGCCGAGCCGAGCCGTGTGCCGTTGCTCAACCAATTGCGCGTGCCGACCCTGGTGGTGCACGGTACCGCCGACCCGTTGCTGCCGGTGATGCATGGCGTGCACCTGGCGGCGCATATCCAGGGCAGCCAATTGAAGCTGATCCCCGGCCTGGCCCATCGTTTCCAGGAAGCCTTCAAGGCGCCGTTGCTGGCGGCGGTGCTGCCGTACCTGCAAGCGCATCGCGAGGACGCCGCGCACTGGGCGCAGGTCGATCCGGTCGCCCCTTCGAAGCTGCTGTGACATTGGTGTATCGTGCAACCTTTGCGGCCCATTCAAGCCAGCGAGGTTGCCTGCCATGAGTACTCCCCTGAAAATCGATTTCGTCAGCGACGTGTCCTGCCCCTGGTGCATCATCGGCCTGCGCGGCCTGACCGAAGCCCTCGACCAGCTTGGCGCCGAAGTGCAGGCCGAGATCCATTTCCAACCGTTCGAACTGAACCCGAACATGCCTGCCATCGGTCAGAACATCGTCGAGCACATCACCGAGAAATACGGCTCCACCGCCGAAGAATCCCAGGCCAACCGTGCGCGTATCCGCGACATGGGCGCCGAGTTGGGCTTTGCCTTTCGTACCGATGGCCAGAGCCGTATCTACAACACCTTCGACGCACACCGCCTACTGCACTGGGCCGGGCTCGAAGGCTTGCAATACAACCTCAAGGAAGCGCTGTTCAAGGCCTACTTCACCGATGGGCAGGACCCGTCCGACCACGCCACCCTGGCGATCATCGCCGAAAGCGTCGGCCTGGATATCAAGCGGGCGGCCGAGATTCTCGCCTCCGATGAATACGCCGCCGACGTGCGTGAGCAAGAGCAGCTGTGGATCTCCCGTGGCGTGAGCTCGGTGCCGACCATCGTGTTCAACGACCAGTACGCCGTGAGCGGTGGCCAGCCGGCAGAAGCCTTTGTGGGTGCGATTCGCCAGATCATCAACGACGCGAAAAACTAAAGCCGATCACGGTTCAAAATGTGGGAGCGGGCTTGCTCGCGAATGCGGTGGGGCAGTCAACACTTCAGTGACTGATTTACCGCATTCGCGAGCAAGCCCGCTCCCACATTGGTCAGTCACCGTCTTCAAGAGTTGTGCTGGCCCGTCCCTTGCATTGACCCCCTAAAGCCATTAGGGGGCACATTGCCTTGAACATTCTTGACCTCGACCACAGCCTCACGGGCCAGGCCCCGATTGCCCGGCGCCTGGCCAGTGGCCGCGCCACCCGTATCGACCTGCTGGACCTAGGGCCCAAGCTGCGCCTGTGGTCCACCGAAAAAACCTGGAAGCGTTTCACCGAACGCCTGGCCCAACGGCCCCGGCCCACGGATGCGCGGCCGGAAATCCTGTTTGTCGGCTCCGGTGATTATCACCACCTTACGCCGGCGTTTCTCGCCGATCTCAAAGAGCCCATCAGCCTGATCCATTTCGACAACCACCCCGACTGGGTACGCTTTGCGCCCAAGCGCCACTGTGGTTCATGGGTCAACCGCGCGCTGAAAATGCCGGCGATCAAACGCATCGTCACCCTCGGCCCGTGCAGCGATGACCTGCATAACCCGCAACTGCGGGGTGGCAACCTTGGCGCCCTCAAGCGCGGGCATTTGCAGCTGTTTCCCTGGCAGCATGCGCCTTCCAAGGTCTGGGGGCGGGTAGGGGACGGCGCCGGCCATCGGCAGCAGGAAGACCACCTGCACTGGCGCAACCTGGCCGAGCTGGAGTGGACGGCTTTCCTGGAGCAGATGATCAGCAGCCTGCCCACCGAGGCGATCTGGATCACCGTCGACAAAGACGTGCTCGCCAGTGAAGACGCGGCGACCAACTGGGACCAGGGCGGCATGCGCCTGACTCACCTGCTGCAAGCCCTGCGGGCCTTGGCGGCGCGCAAGCGCATCATCGGCATCGACGTGTGCGGCGAGTTTGCCCAGCCTGCCTTCAGCAATGCGTTCAAGCGCTGGGAGGCCAAGTCCGACCAGCCGCCGCCGGAGCGCTGGAGCGCGGCGGACCTGCAGCGCAACGCCGCCACCAATGAAGCCCTGATCGACCTGTTTGAGGAGCTGTTCCCGTGACCCTGACCGTCGTGTTGCTGGTGGCGTTTTCCATCGTGCTCGATGTGATCGGCCAGCTGTGTTTCAAGATCGGCCTGGACCGGTTGCCCGAGCTGGAGGGCGGCTTTCGCCTGAACGCGTTCTGGGGCCAGGTGTTCAATGCGCCGCTGCTGTGGGCCGGGATCGGCGCCTATGCGATCGAATTCTTCGTGTGGCTCGAGGCCTTGTCCCGTGCACCGTTGAGCCTGCTGTTTCCAGCCGCCGCGCTGGCGTATTGCGGCGTGGTGCTGGCAGGCAAGGTGGTGCTGGGCGAGACCGTCAGCCGCCGCCGTTGGTTGGGTACGCTGGTGATTACCTTGGGTGTGATGTTGGTCGCGATTGCGGGGAGTCAGGCATGAGTACGCAGACGATGAATACGGGATGGCTGCACGGGCGCTTCGGCACGGTGGTGCTGTGGGCCTTGTTGATCGGCACCGAAAGCGCCGGCCAGCTGTTTACCAAAGTGGCTGGGGATCAATTGGGCCAGATGGATTTCAACTGGCAATGGCTGGGCGAGGTGGCCCGCAACCCTGGGATCCTGGCGGCGATTGCCAGTTACATCGGTGCGTTTTTCGTGTGGATGCTGATCCTGCGGCGCAGCAGCCTGTCCTTGGCGTTTCCGCTGAGCTCACTGGTGTTTGTGGTGGTGCTGCTGGGGTCGTGGCTGGGGCTGGGAGAACATATCAGCCCGCTGCACTGGGTGGGGGTGGCGGTGATTATCGCCGGCATCGCCCTCCTGGCCGAAGGCGAAGAAAACTGACGGTCCCCTGCAGGAGTCGGCTTGCCGGCTCCTGCAGGTCAGGGTTTGCGGTGCGCCACCAGGAAGCCCAACCCGTGTGACACCGAAATCGCCTTGACCCCCGCCTCACGCTGCTGTTGGGCAATCTCCCGATGAAACGCCTTCACTTTGGTCCAGTGCATCTTCGGCCGGTAGTGGTGTTCGGCGTGGTAGCCGTTGTTCATCCAGATCAGGTTGTACAGCACGCTGTAGGAACTCACGCCCCAGGCAATCGGCAGGTCAGGGTTGCCACCGAAGTGTTCGTAGTATCCGTTGAGCGATGACAGGCACTGGCCCAGGTACCAGAACGGCAATAGCCACAGCACCGCCTGCCAGTTGTAGAACGCCAGGGCGATATAGAACGCCACGGTCACGCCGATCTCGACCTTGACCCAGCGCGCATCGGCCGGGCGCTTGCGCTTCATTTCGTCATAGAACGGCTTGGGATCGTCGCGGAAAAAACTCAGGAAGGTATAGGCCCAGGGGTTCTCCGGCTCGCCATTGTGGCCGCGCTGGTAGATCGACAGCGGGTCGATGGTTTTGCCATCCGGGCCGGGCAGGTCGGCGTTGCCACGGTGATGGCGGTTGTGGATATCGCGGTAGAGCGTCTGGGAAAACCCGATGGTCACCGACAGCAGCAGGTCGAAGGCCCGGTTCATCGCACGGTGGGTGAAGTAGGCGTTGTGGATCTGGTTGTGGGAGATGCTGTTGATGCTCCACGACAGGCTCACTGCGTAGACCAGAGCCAGCGGAACCAGGGCCCACCAGCTCAGGCTGTGGAAAGCGGTAACCAGCCAGATGACAAAGGCGAAATGCGCCAGGCCCAGGGCGATGGGCACCAGGTCCCAGAGTGAGTGATGCAGCAGGCGGTAAGCGGGGCGAGCCATGAGGAATGTCCTGGAAAAATGGATTCCAGGACCTCATTGCAAACCCCAGACCAACCTCAATCGAACGTATAGCTGATGGCCGTCTGCACTTGGCCCTGGTTCACGTCGCCGGTCTGCCGGACGATGCTGCTGTCCGCCGCCGAGCCCACCAGGTGTACCCAGCTGGCGCTGGTCAACAACGACCATTTGGCCGCCAGGGGAAACTCGAAACTCTGGGTCAGCGTCACGTTCTGGAAGCCACCGCTGGCGTTGTACGGGCGAATACCCGACGCGGCCGCCTCGTTGTCATCCACGCCGAAAAACGTCTGGGTCTGGCGTGCATCGGCGAAGTGCGCCACCAAGCCACTGCTACCGATAATCCCGTTGCCCAGCGGATAGCCAAGCTCGCCACCGACCTTGCCCAGTGCGCCGCTCTGCGAGTGGCCACCGCCGACGGCTTGGCCCAGCTGTGCATACACCCGCCAGAAATCAGCCGGCGCGTATTGGATGAAACCCCCTACCTCGGCCATGTCCGACACATTGCGCAGCCCCTGCAGCGCGCCGTTCGAGGTGCGTCCCTGCAGGTAGTTGATGTACGGGCCGGCGGTAAAGCCGTTGCTGTCCAGGGCGCTCCAGGTCAAGCCGTCATCGGTACTCAGGCTGAGAGTGCCCCAGTCCAGATCGAAATAGGGAACGGGCCGCGTTTCGTAGCGGCTGCCGGTAGGGTCATGGGGTTGGTAGCTGACGCCTGCACCGACTTCGCCGGTGATACCGTCGGCCTGAGCCGCGTTTGAAACGCTCCAGAGGCCCAGTAAACCGGCCAGTGCAGCGCAAGTGATCCTCAACATGGTCACTGTTCCTTGATTGATTACGTGCGCATGAACGCGCGAACGGCCGCCCTCGCGCAAGCACTCATCTTGTTTGTAGCAAGCTACAAAAATTGTAGCTCCCACGACACAAATCACCCTTCATGCCGAGCAAAGCCCCAGCCCCGCTGGGCTTGCGCCAGTTGGCACAGTCCCTGCTCTACCCCTGTTGCAAGCGCACAGAGCGCGCTCCTCCTAAGGTAAACGCAATGATCCACTGGCATATCGTGTGTGACTTCGACGGGACCATTACCCCCACCGATGTCATCGACAACGTCCTCCAACGCTTCGCCGGCCCCGAGTGGGAAACCATCGAACAGGAATGGCTGGATGGGCATATCGGTTCACGCGAATGCCTGAGCCGCCAACTGGCACTGATCAAGGCCACGCCTTCGCAGCTGCTGGCGTATTTCGACAGTGTCGAGATCGATCCGGACTTCCCGGACTTCGTCGATCACGTGATCGGCCTGGGCGCGTCCATCGAGGTGGTCAGCGACGGCATCGAGCAGGGCATCGCGCGGATCCTGTCACGCAACTACGTGACCTTGCTGCCGATCCTCGCCAACCGCCTGCGCCAGGTCGACCAGAACAGCTGGCGCATCGACTTCCCGTATGCCAGCGATGCCTGCCGCGCCGCCTCCGGCAACTGCAAGTGCAAGTCCACCCCGCGCAACAAGCGCGTGCTGGTGATCGGCGATGGCAAGTCCGACATGTGCGTGGCCTCCACCGCCGACTTCGTGTTTGCCAAGGGCAGCCTCGCCGACTACTGCGTGGCCAACAACCTCCCTCACGCGCGCTTCGACACGTTTGCCGAAGTGCCCGCATTGCTGGCGCTGCTGCCACAAGGCATTGCCGCCAACGCCACCTCCTTTACTGCTGCTGACAATCAGGAACTCTTCCATCATGTCTGATATCCGTATCGCTACCGCCGAAGACCAGGTGCTTCTGGATAAAGAAGCCAAGTACTGCTCCTACGGCGACACCGTCCACTACATCGAGCCGCCACGTATTTTCAGCCGCTGCGAAGGCTCCTACGTGTGGGACACCGAAGACCAGGCCTACCTTGACCTGCAAATGTGGTACTCGGCGGTCAACTTCGGCTACGCCAACCCGCGCCTGAACAACGCGCTGAAACAGCAGATCGACACCCTGCCGCAAATCGCCAGCCAGTACCTGCACAAGGGCAAGATCGAGCTGTCGGAAATGATCGCGGTCGACGCCAAGAAGAAGTTTGGCCTCGACGGTCGCGTGCACTTCAACGTCGGCGGTTCGCAGTCCATCGAAGACTCCCTGAAAGTGGTGCGTAACGCCACGAACGGCAAGAGCCTGATGTTTGCCTTCGAGGGCGGCTACCACGGACGTACCCTCGGCGCGTCGTCGATCACCTCCAGCTACCGCTACCGTCGCCGCTACGGCCACTTCGGCGAGCGCGCGCAGTTCATCCCGTTTCCGTATCACTTCCGTGGCCCGAAAGGCATGACCAAGGAAGAATACGGCAGCCACTGCGTGCAGCAATTTGCGCGCCTGTTCGAGACCGAATACAACGGTGTATGGGACCCGAAAGTCGGCCAGAGCGAATACGCCGCGTTTTACGTCGAACCGATCCAGGGCACCGGTGGCTACGTGATCCCGCCGATGAACTTCTACCGCGAACTCAAGCACGTGCTGGACCAGCACGGCATCCTGATGGTGTCCGATGAAATCCAGATGGGCTTCTACCGCACCGGCAAGTTGTGGTCGATCGAGCACTTCGACGTGCAGCCGGACGTGATCGTGTTCGGCAAGGCACTGACCAACGGCCTCAACCCACTGGGTGGCATCTGGGCCCGTGAAGAGTTGATCAACCCGAAAGTCTTCCCGCCAGGTTCGACTCACTCCACCTTTGCCTCCAACCCGTTGGGCACGGCGGTAGGCCTGGAAATGTTCAAGATGACCAACGAAGTCGACTACGGCGCGATGGTCATGGCCAAGGGCAAGTTCTTCCTCGAAGGCCTGCAAGACCTGCAGAAACGTTTCCCGATCATCGGCGATGTCGACGGCCTGGGCCTGGCGCTGCGCTGCGAAATCTGCGGCCCGGATGGTTTCACGCCGGACAAGGCGACCCTGGACTACATGGTCGAAGAAGGCATGAAGGGCGACATGGTGGTAGACGGCCAGAAACTCGGCCTGATCCTCGATGTGGGCGGTTACTACAAAAACGTGATCACCCTGGCACCGTCCCTGGAAATCAGCTATCCGGAAATCGAGCTGGGCCTGAAGCTGCTCGAACAACTGCTGGTGCGGGCGACTCGCCGGTGAGCCAGGCAGAGATCGACCTCGGTGAAGGTGATGCCGGCTTCGTTCTCGGTGAAGGTCCGGTCGGGATCCTGTTGATCCACGGCCTGACCGGCACCCCGACGGAATTGCGCCAGGTCGCCAAGGGCCTGGCCAAGGCGGGTAACTGCACGGTGTACGTGCCCACCCTGGCCGGGCATTGCGGCGACAACAGCGACCTGCAAGCCACCGGCTGGCGCGACTGGTACGAAGGCGTGCGCAAGACCTTCGTGGGTGTCAAACAGCGACACCCGCAGGTGTTTGTCGGTGGCTTGTCCATGGGCGCGGTCATGTCGATGTACCTGGCGTCGGAGCATCCGGGCGAAGTGGCCGGGTTGCTGATGTACTCCACAACGCTCAAGTACGACGGCTGGAGCATCAACAAAATGGCATTCATCACGCCGTTGTTGATCCGTATCCCGTTTGGTGTGCGTCTGTTCCGCTTTACCGAAAAGCCACCCTACGGCATCAAGAACGAACGTTTGCGTGCCATCGTTGAACGGCAGATGAAAGAAGGCGAAAGCAGCGAAGCGGGCTTGTTGACGATGGAAGGGGTGACTGTCCGGGAATTGCACTGGATGAACGCCGTGGTCAAGAAACGCATGCCGCAGATCAAGGTGCCGGCACTGGTGCTGCACTCCATCGAGGATGACATCACCAGCCGCTGGAACGCGGACTACGTGGAGCGCCATCTCGGCGGGCCGGTGACCAAGATCCTGTTGGACAACTGTTACCACATGATCACGGTCGACCTGCAATACCGGCGGGTGATCGAGTTGAGTGCCGACTTCGTCGAGCAGCACGCGGGCTTAAAACCAACGCGGGTCGATGTGGGAGCTGGTTTGCCCGCGATGCGGACACCTCGGTCTATCAATGAAACCGAGGCGATGCCATCGCAGGCAAGCCAGCTGCCACACACGCACGTGCACATCTGATCGGTGCTGGCCCAAGAAATAAGGGAAACCTGTGATTACCACCCAAGCGTTCCCGACCATCCGGGCCCTCCAGCGCAGCGCCTGGAACGACTGTTTTCCGGGTGCCTTGGAGGACTGGGACTATTACGTCGCCGTGGAAAACGCCGCCATTGCTGATTTCCAGTGGCGGTACCTGGCGGTTTACCAGGATGGAACGCTGGTGGCGGTGGCTGCCGCGTTCATCACTCATTATCGCCTCGACACCACGGTGTCGGGTGCCGGCAAGCGCTTGGCCGAGCGTGTGGAGCGCCTGTGGCCGGGGCTTTTGCAACTGGGGCTATACGCCCTTGGTTCGCCGGTGGCCGAACGTTGCGACGCCGGTTTCGCCAGCGGCGTGCCGCACGCGAGTCGTCCGCTGTTGCTCAAGCACCTGCTGCAGGCTGCGCGCCGGGATGCCGATGAGTTTGGCGTCGGCCTGGTGGCGGTCAAGGACGCGCCGAGCAAAGACCCGCATTGGCTCGAGAGTTGCCGGGCGGCAGGCTTCCAAAGCATGCCGAGCTTGCCCTCGGGCGTATTGCCGCTGCCGTACGGTTCGGTGGACGCCTACCTGGGCTCGCTGGGTAAATCCACCCGCAAGGACCTGCGCCGCAAACTGCGCGCGCCGGGGCCGCGGGTGGAGTGGCGGCGCAACATCGACGACGTGCTTCCCGAGGTCATGCGCCTGTACGAGGCCACGCTCACGCGCGCCGAATTGCAATTCGAGCGGCTGCCCGCCGGCTACTTCACTGGCGTGCTCGAACGGCTTGATGAACGCGCGGTCTGTGTTCTTTACTGGGTGGACGAGCACCTGGTGGCGTTCAACCTGGTCCTGGTGGATGAACACCGGTTGGTGGATAAATTCTTCGGGCATGACGTCGAATTCACCCGCGACTACAACCTGTACTTTCGCAGTTGGTTGACCAATGTCGACTACTGTATTGAGCACAATATTGCGTTGTATGAGTGCGGGCAGGCCGGGTATGCCAGTAAGCTGCGCCTGGGCTGCGAGTTCCAGGGCAACAGTGTGTTTTTCCGCCACCGCAACCGGCTGGTCAACGGCCTGCTCATGTTTGTAAAACTGTTTATTCGACCGGATCGTTCCGACCCTGCCATGGCTGCTGCGATAAGCGAAACCTGATGATCACCAAGACCCGCCAGAAAGCCCGCCCCTTTGCCATTTCGCGTTGGAGCGTCCAGCGCAAGCTGGTGCTGGCGTTCTGGTTGGTCAGCGTGATTCCCACCATGATCGCGGCCGAGTTGGCCGCTACCACGTTGTCGCAGATCTTCGACAGCAACGTGCGCATCTGGCTGCAGGAGTCGACCAAGATCGTCAAGGACGAGATCGGCGACATCCTTCATGACAACGCACGCATGGCCAAGCTGTTCCTGCGCTATACCAGCCCACCCTCCAACCGGCAGGCGGCCAAGCATGACCGGCTGACCGCCGACATTGCCGATGCGACGGATATCGACGTGGTCGCACTGATCCGCGTCAGTGACCACAAACTGGTGTTCAGCACCGCCTCCGACGACATCGTCAAGCAGATCAGCCTGACCAGCAATGCGGTGTTGCAGACGGTGCAGGTGGCCGGGGTGAGCACCGGCATCGTGGTGTCCACCTTCGAGACCACGCAGGACGGCGTCGATTACCTGCTGCTGGTGGCTACGTACCTGGACAGCAGTTTCCTCACCAGCGTGGCCGATGTGCATTCCCTCGACCTGCGCCTGTACCTGGCGAACCCCGAGGGTTTCTCCGAAATCTTTTCGACCCAGCGCTTCGAGGATCACCCCTCGCGCATTCCCAAGAATGTCGAAACCGCGATGCGCAGCACCAAGCAGCCCAGCGAACAGTTCACCAATAACTACAGCGGTCTCTACTGGCCAATCTTCAACGACGCCGGCGACTTGCAGGGCGTTATCTTCAGTGGCCTGCTGCGCCACACCAGCCTGGTGGGGCTGGTGAACCAGAGCAATCTGTTCGTGCTGATCTTCCTGCTCAGCTCGGCACTGTCGTTGGCGGCGGGGGTGTTGGTGTCACGGCGCCTGACCAAGCCGTTGCGCGACCTGTCCCAAGGCGTGAGCGCGGTGATCTCCGGCAATTACGCGCACCGTGTGGTGGTCAGCGGCGGTGACGAACTGGCGCAGTTGAGCAGCACCTTCAACCATATGACCGAGCGCCTGGGAGAGTTGCATCACCTCGAAGCCCAGTTGCGCCGGCGTGATCGCCTGCACGCCCTGGGTGAAGTCGCCATGGGCCTGGCCCACGAGATCCGTAACCCGCTGGGCATCATCAAGACGGCCACGCAACTGCTGCACCGCCGCGCCGACCTGCCGGACACCGACAAGCGTCATCTGGAATACGTGATCAGTGAAGTCAGCCGCATCAACGACCTGATCACCGAGTTCCTCGACTTCGCCAAGCCCAACCCGCCGTTGCGCGTGTTGCAGCCCGTGCGCCCGCTGGTGGAGGAAATACTCGGCTTCTGTGCCCCGGAACTGGCCACCCACAACATCGACGCGCACATCGATGACCAGGCGCCGGGGGCGACGATCTACGCGGACGCCAAGCAGCTCAAGCAGGCATGCCTCAACCTGATTATCAACGCCATCGATGCAATGCCCGAAGGCGGGCGCCTGACCCTGGGCATTCGCACGCACGACGACAACACCGTGATCAGCATCGCCGACACTGGCCAGGGCATTCCGGCGGACATGATCGAGCGTATCTTCACGCCATTCGTCACCACCAAGGCGTCAGGCACCGGGCTGGGCCTGGCCAAAGTCTATTCGATCATGGAAAGTCACGACGGCAGCATCGAATGTGCCAGCGAGAAAGATGCCGGCGCCACCTTCAGCCTGTACATTCCGGCGATTGGCGAAGACGACGAGGACAGTCATGACGCATAACATTCTGGTAGTCGACGACGAACCCAAGCTCTGCGACCTGCTGGCGTCGGCCCTGGGCCAGAACAACGTGCAGGTGTTTATCGCCGGCAACGGCCTGCACGCGCTCAAGGTGCTGGAGCAGGAAGACATCGACCTGGTGATCAGCGACTGGCGCATGCCGGGCATGGACGGGCCGGCGCTGCTGGCCGAGATCAAGGTGCGCTACCCCCACGTACCCGTGATCGTGATGACCGCCTACAGCACCGTGAAAAACGCCGTGCAGTCGATGCGCAACGGCGCCTACGACTACATCGCCAAGCCGTTTGACATCGACGAGCTGGACATCACCGTGGCCAAGGCCCTGCAGTTTCGCGACATCATGCGCGACAATGCGCGCTTGCGTGCCGAGTTGGACGAGCATGCGCAGTTCGACAGCCTGGTGGGCGACAGCCCGGCATTTCGCAAAGTGCTGCAAGCAGTGGACTCGGTGCGCGACAGCAGCGCTACCATCCTGCTGACCGGCGAAAGCGGTACTGGCAAGGAAATGGTCGCCCGCGCCATCCACAAGCACGGCAGCCGTGCTGACAAACCGTTCGTGGCGGTCAACTGCGCGGCCATCCCGGAGGGCCTGCTGGAAAGCGAGATGTTCGGTCACCGCAAAGGCGCGTTCACCGGTGCCGTGGCTGATCGGGTAGGGCGCTTCCAGCAAGCCGACAAGGGCACGCTGTTTCTCGACGAAGTGGGCGATATGCCCCTGGCGTTGCAAGCCAAGATTTTGCGTGCATTGCAGGAGCGCGTGATCGAACCGGTAGGCGATCCCCGCGAGCGCAAGGTGGATGTGCGGGTGATCGCCGCCACCAACAAGAACCTGCTGGACGCGGTGGCCAACAAGGAGTTTCGCGAAGACCTGTATTACCGCCTCAACGTGTTCCCGATCCCGTTGCCCGCGCTGCGCGAGCGGGTGGAAGACATTGCGCCACTGGCCCGTCACTTCGCCCAGACCCTGAGCGCCACCGCCGGCAAACGCATTACCGGTTTCAGTGCCGAAGCGTTGCAGGCCATGGCGGCGTATCACTGGCCGGGCAATATCCGCGAGCTGCAGAACTGCGTGGAGCGCGCGACCATCGTTGCGGCGTCGCCAGTGATCGAAGACATCGACCTGCCGGGTTACCTGTTTGCGTCGAAGCCGAGCGAGGGCGGCGTAACGGCCATCCTCAGCGACGGGCCGGGCATTCCCCAGGATTTGGACGCGGCGCTGGCGGAGGTGGAGAAGGCCTATATTCTGGCGGCGTTGCAGGAGAGCAATGGGGTGCAGGCTGCTGCGGCGGCGAAGATCGGGATTTCCGAGCGCAGCTTCTGGTATCGCCTGAAGAAGTTGGGCATCCAGGTCGACAAAATCGTGCGCTGATCGCTGGGTCAGCCACCGATGCAACTGTGGGATCTGGCTCGCCCGCGAAGGCGGCCTGACAGCCGACCGCAATCTACCGGTAAGGCCACGATCCAACTGTGGGAGCGGGCTTGCCTGCGAAGGGGGCCTGACAGCCGACCGCAATCTACCGGTAAGGCCACGATCCAAATGTGGGAGCGGGCTTGCCCGCGAAGGCGGCCTGACAGACGACCAGGAGATTGGATCAGACCGGGTACATATCCGTTATCTAGGTAACGGCTGCTATGGGTTCCGCTCTTACAGCGGGTCACTTTGGAAAAGCCCCAAAGTAACCAAAAGGCTCTTGCCCCAACACTCGGCACCTCGCCTAGGCTCGGTGTGCCCGTAATCCGACAGTGATTTGGGGGGCCGCCGCCACGCGCCCTCCATGGCGCGGGGCAGCTAAACCGGCATCCCTGCCGGTTTACCCCCCAAATCCCTGTCGAATTCCGGCCAGCGTGTTTGACGGGGCGCCTAAGATCAAGATCAACAGCAAGAGCAAGGCGGCCTGGCAGCCGGCCTGAGTGGGTGGATCAAAAGCAGCTAGGTGTATGAGCTGGCTTGCCGGCGATGCAGGCGACTCGGTATAGGAGGCACACCCAGGCGGTGCCATCGCCGGCAAACCAGCGCCCATATTGTTTGACCGAGCGGGGTCAGGAATGGATGCGGACCCAGACGCTGACCAATATCGTCGCGGCCATCAACCAGGCGACCGCCGCTACCGCGAGTGACGCCTCCAAGCGCATCCGGTCCACCATCACATACAACGTGGCCAGGTACACAAAGTACGGAATGATCGACCACATCCCGAACAGGATCGTGGTCTTCAAATCGTCCACCGAACGGCCCTTGCCGACGATGTAGTGGGCAATCAGCGCAAAGGTCGGAAACAGTGGCACCAAACCGGCGATGTAATAGTTTTTGGTCTTGGCCAGCGCGGCCAGAATCAACACCACTGCCGCGCCGAGGGCGGCCTTCAATACCAGATCCATCAGTGGCTCAACCCGTATTTTTTGACTTTGTCGAACAGCGTGGTCTTGGCCATTCCCAGTTCCTGGCTGGCCTGGGTCAGGTTGCCGCCGCTGCGTTGCAGCGCATCGTTGAGCAGGTTGCGTTCGAAGGCTTCCACCGCCTCGGTGAAGGCCAGGCCATGGCTGCCGCTGCTGGCGCCGCTTTTCTTGAAGGCGGGCAGGCCGAGGGCGAAGCGTTCGGCGACATTGCGCAGTTCGCGCACGTTGCCGGGCCAGTCGTGGCTCATCAGGCTGGACAGGGTCTGGTTGTCCAGCTCCGGCACACTGCGGTCAAAACGTAGGGACGACTGCTGCAGGAAATGTTCGAACAGTTGCAGGATGTCTTCGCGGCGCTCACGCAGCGGCGGCAGTTCCAGGGTCACCACATTGAGGCGGTAATACAGGTCGCTGCGGAACTGGTTGGCGCGGCTCAGTTCATCGAGGTCAGACTTGGTGGCGGCGATCACCCGGCAATCCACCGACACGCTCTGGTTCGAACCCAGGCGTTCCAGGGTGCGTTCCTGCAGCACCCGCAGCAACTTGATCTGCAGGTTGATCGGCATGCTTTCCACTTCGTCGAGGAACAACGTGCCTTCGTGGGCGTGTTCGATCTTGCCGATACGACGCTTGCCGGCACCGGTAAACGCATTGGCTTCGTGGCCGAAGATCTCGCTTTCGAACAGGTTCTCCGGCAGGCCTCCGCAGTTCAGCGCGACGAACTGATGGTCGTGGCGCCGGCTGAAATCATGCAGGCAGCGCGCGACCAGTTCCTTGCCGGTGCCGGTCTCGCCCTCGATCAGCACGTTGGCCGACGTGTCGGCAACGTTGGCGATCAGCTCACGCAGGTTTTGCATGGCCGGCGAGCGGCCAATGATGCGGCCTTCCAGCGAGTCGCGCTCGGCCAGTTGGCGGCGCAGCGACCAGACTTCGCGCGCTAGCCCGCGTTGCTCCAGGGCGCGGCGGGCCACGTCCACCAGGCGTTCGGGGGAGAAGGGTTTTTCCATGAAGTCGTAGGCGCCGTTGCGCATGGCGCCGACGGCCATGGAAATATCGCCGTGCCCGGTGATCAGCACCACTGGCAGGCTCTTGTCCAAAGCCTTGAGGCGCGTGAGCAGTTCCAGGCCGTCGATCCCCGGCAAGCGAATATCACTAATGACAATGCCCGCGAAGTTCTCGCCGATGCGCTTCAACGCTTCTTCGGCACTGCCCACGCCGACGCTGGGAATGTCTTCCAGGGCCAACGCTTGCTGGCAACCCAGCAGCACATGGGGGTCGTCTTCGACGATCAGTACGGTGAGGTCGTCTTTAAGGGCTGTAGCGTCTGTATTCATGTCGACTCAGCTTTTTGAGCGCCCGCCAGAGGCAGGCACAAGACAAAGGCCGTTCCACCACTGGCCGGGTGTTCCACGGCGAGGGTGCCGCCGGTGGCCGCCGCCAGGCTGGCGGACAGCGTCAGGCCCAGGCCCAGGCCTTGCTCGCCGGGTTTGGTGGTGAAGAACGGTTCGAACAAATGCTTGCGTGCCTCGGGGTCGATACCGTGGCCATTGTCGCGCACTTGCAGGCGGTATTTGCCCTCGCTGCTGCTGCCTTCCAGCCAGAGTTCGGGGGCCGGTTGCGCTTGCATGGCGTCGAGGGCATTGCCAATCAGGTTGACCAGGATCTGTTCCAGGCGCGTCTGGTCGATTTGCAGTTGGGCGTTGGAAAAGTCACGGTGCAGGGTCAGTGGCTGGCTGTCCAGGCGTGCGCCGAGTACTTGGAACGTGGCGTCCACCGCCTTGGCGAGGCTGGCTTCGCCCTGGTCGTCACCACGCCGGGCGAAGGAGCGCAGGCTGGCGGTGATGCGGCCCATGCGGTCGATCAGTTCGTTGATGGTCTTGAGGTTGGCGCTGGCCGTGTCCAAGGCGCCGCGCTCAAGGAAGCGCACGGTGTTGCCGGACAGGGTACGCAGCGCTGCCAGCGGCTGGTTCAATTCGTGGGCAATGCTGGTCGACATCTGGCCGATGGCTGCCAGCTTGCCGGCCTGCACCAGCTCATCCTGGGCGCGGCGCAGGGTTTCCTCGGCCTGGCGCCGTTCACGAATCTGGCCCTTGAGCCGTTCGTTGCTGGCGCGCAGGTCGGCGGTGCGTTCGGCAATCCGCCTCTCCAGTTGGCTGTTGGCTTCCTGCAGGGCTTCACGCGCGGCGAGGCGGGTGGCGATAACTTTGCGACGCTCGTTCCAGGCAATCAGCAAAAACGCCACCAGGCCAAACGCAACCGCCACCAGGATGCCCTGGTTGATCGCTGCGCGGCGCAGGTCGTTGAGCGGGGTGAGCAGGGTGAAATTCCACGGTGTGTCGTTGAGCGGGCGGGTTTGGGCCAGGTAACTGACCTCATGCTCGTCGTTGACCACTTCGCTGTTGGCCGGAAAGGTCAACTTCTCGGTGCCTTCGTTCAGGCGTTCGCGGGCCAGGGGTTCGAGCTCGTTGAGCGTCGCCCAGTAATATTGGAGGCTGTGGGCCAGGCGGTCCTTGGTGTCATCGCTTAGCGGGCGCACGGCCTTGAGGCGGCGGGCCGGGTCGCTGGAGAGAATAATGATGCCGTTCTCATCACTCACGAAGGCTTCGAGACGTGCGCGTTGCCAGCGTTCTTCCAACGCTTCGAGGCGTACCTTGACCACGGCGACGCCGATGATCTTGCCGTGCTCTTCCAGGCCGTGGGCCAGGTAGTAGCCGGGTTCGCCGTTGGTGCTGCCGATGCCATAGAAACGCCCAGGCTGGCCACGCACGGCGTTCTGGAAATACGCGCGGAACGACAGGTCTTCACCCTGGTAACTGTCGGCATCGCGCCAGTTGCTGGTGGCCAGCACGCGGCCGGTGGTGTCCATCACGTAGATGGCCCGACTGCGACTGCGTCGGTTCAGGCCTTCGAGGTAGTCGTTGACGGTCTTGCGGGTTTCCTGGTTCGGGTCGGCCAGCAGCGTGGAGACGCTGGACTCCAGTTCCAGCAGGCTGGGCAGGTAGGTGTATTTGCTCAGTTCGCTTTCGACAGTGCGGGCGTGCAGCTCCAGTTGGCGTTCGCCGGTGTCGCTGAGGGTGCGGATGCCATAGTACTCGCTGATCCAGAAGCCGATATAACCCAGGCCGATCATCAGGGCGATGATCAACGGTGGCAGGAACAGTTGGCGGATCAGGCGTGGTTTCACGGCAAGTGATGGCGGTGCGGCGCGAAATTGGTTGGGGTCGCATTTCATCACAGATGCCTTGGGTCAACCAGAGCTTGCCGGCCTGCGCAGTCCAATGTGGGAGCGGGCTTGCTCGCGAAGGCGGTGGGTCAATGAAAAATGTACCGACTGACACTACGCCTTCGCGAGCAAGCCCGCTCCCACACAAGCCCACTGTTACATGGGCCCGGTTTCTGCAGTGGAAGCTCTGTGGGGCTTAGTGCTGCAGGATTTTCTCAAGGAAGTGCTGCGCGCGCTCGGAGCGGGCGTTGATGTCGCCGAAAAATTCTTCTTTCGGGCAGTCTTCGATGATCTTGCCGGCGTCCATGAAGATCACGCGGTCGGCCACTTTACGGGCGAAGCCCATTTCGTGGGTCACGCACATCATGGTCATCCCTTCGTGGGCCAGTTGCACCATCACGTCGAGTACTTCGTTGACCATTTCCGGGTCCAGCGCCGACGTCGGTTCGTCGAACAGCATGACGATCGGGTCCATGGCGAGGGCGCGGGCAATGGCCACACGTTGCTGCTGGCCACCGGAGAGTTGGCCCGGGTGCTTGTGGGCGTGCGCCGACAGGCCCACGCGCTCCAGCAGTTGCAGGCCCTTCTTGGTGGCTTCTTCCTTGCTGCGGCCAAGTACCTTGATCTGCGCGATGGTCAGGTTTTCGGTGATGGTCAGGTGCGGGAACAGCTCGAAGTGCTGGAACACCATGCCCACGCGTGAACGCAATTTCGGCAGGTCTGTCTTCGGGTCGGCAATCGAGGTGCCGTCCACGACAACGTCGCCTTTCTGGAACGGTTCCAGCGCGTTGACGCACTTGATCAGGGTGGACTTACCCGAGCCAGACGGCCCGCACACCACGATCACTTCGCCTTTCTTAACCTCGGTGCTGCAATCGGTCAGCACCTGGAAGTCGCCATACCACTTGTTGATGTTCTTGATAGAGATCATACGGCAAACCTTTTTTGCAGACGCTTGACCAGCAGCGAGGCGGAAAAGCTGATGATGAAGTAGACGACACCGGCAAAGATCAGGAACTCATTGGAGCGGCCGATGATGTCGCCGTTCGAGCGGGCGGAGTTGAGGAAGTCCACCAGACCCACGGTGTAGACCAGCGAGGTGTCCTGGAACAGGATGATCGACTGTTGCAGCAGCAACGGGGTCATCTTGCGGAACGCCTGGGGCAGGATGATCAGGCGCATGGTCTGGCTGTAGGTCATGCCCATTGCCTGTGCCGCCGCCATCTGGCCCTTGGGGATCGACTGCACGCCGGCCCGCACGATTTCACAGAAGTACGCGGCTTCGAACATCATGAAGGCCACGACGCAGGAAGTGAACGCGCCGATCGGGGTGTCTTCGCCGGTGATCCAGCGCAATACGAACGGCACCGCCAGGTAGAACCAGGTGATCACCAGCAGCAGCGGGATCGAGCGGAAGTAGTTCACATAGGCGCCAGCCACACGTGACAGCAGTTTGCTGGAGGACAGGCGCATCAGCGCCAGGATCGTACCCAGCACGATACCGCCGACCACGCCCATGACCATCAACTGCAGGGTCATGACCATGCCGTTCCACAGGCCCGGGATGGCGGGGATGATGCCGCTGAAATCGAATTCCATTATTTACCCCCCACGGAGATCAGGCCGGGCACCGCGACTTTCTTCTCGACCACGCGCATCAGCAGCATCAGGCTCATGTTCAGGGTGAAGTAGATCAGCGTGGCCAGGGTGAAGGCTTCAAACAGGTTGGCCGAGAACTCGGCGGTCTGTTTGGTTTGCGCCAGCAGTTCCATCAGGCCGATCAAGGACGCCACGGAGGAGTTCTTGAAGACGTTGAGGAATTCCGAGGTGAGCGGCGGAATGATGATCCGGTAGGCCTGGGGCAGCAGCACGTTCCAGTAGATCTGCGGCAGCTTGAAGCCCATGGCGCGCGCGGCGGATTCCTGGCCACGTGGCAGCGCCTGGATGCCGGTACGCACTTGCTCACAGACACGGGCGGCGGTGAACAGGCCGAGGCACACCACAACGCTCAGGTAGGCCGAGGTGGTCGGGTTGAGGTCTTGTTTGTACCAGTCCTGCAGGTTCTGCGGCAGCATATCGGGTACCAGGAAGTACCAGATAAACAGCTGAACCAGCAGCGGCACGTTACGAAACAGTTCCACGTAGCAGGTCGCGATGCCCGATACGATGCGGTTTGGCACGGTGCGCATGACGCCCAGAATGGACCCCAGCAGCAAGGCGATAATCCATGCCACGACAGCGATGGCGATGGTCCAGCCCAAGCCAGCGATGTACCAGTCGAGATAAGTCTCGCTGCCCACGCCAGTGGACTTGAAGAACACGCTCCAGTCCCAGTTGTAATTCATTAGGGTCTCCCCTCGAGATCGATCGATGTACAAGCACCCGCTTGGGGAAAATCCATTCCCGCCTGGCGATGAACGCCAGGCACACGCGATCGGCTCGAAAACCGCCCGGTCGAGTGTTCCAAAGTAAAGCCAGCAGGTAGTAACAGACGCCTGAGGGAGGGTTGGCTCCCTCAGGAGATAAGCTTAGTCAGGTATCAGATTTTTACGTCAGGTGCTGGTTTGTCGCTTGGGTTAGCGATCAGCTCCTTAACCTTGTCGCTCATCGGGAAGTTCAGGTTCAGGCCTTTTGGTGGGATCGGGCTCTCGAACCACTTGCTGTAGATCTTGTTGATTTCGCCGGATTTGTACAGGGCAACAATGGCGTCATCGACCGCTTTCTTGAAGGCTGGATCGTCTTTACGAACCATGCAAGCGTAGGCTTCGAAGGATTGCGGGGTACCGGTGATGACCCAGTCGTCCGGCTTCTTGGCCTTGGCTTCTTCGCCGGCCAACAAGGCGTCGTCCATCATGAAGGCAACGGCGCGGCCGCTTTCCAGCATCTGGAAGGATTCGCCGTGGTCTTTGGCGGAGATCACGTTCATGCTCATCTGCTTGTCGGCGTTCATCGCTTTGATGATGCGCTCGGACGTGGTGCCGGCGGTGGTCACGACGTTCTTGCCTTTCAGGTCGGCGAAGTCGGCGTAGCTCGGCTTGCCATCCTTGTCTTTCTTGACCAGCAGGCGGGTGCCGATTTCGAAGATGTTGACGGTGAAATCAACTTGCTGGGCGCGTTCGGCGTTGTTGGTGGTGGAGCCGCACTCGAGGTCCGCGGTGCCGTTCTGGATCAGCGGAATACGGGTTTGCGAAGTGACCAGGTTGTACTTGGCCTTCAGGTCGGGTTTGTTCAGGTCTTTTTTCAGTTGCTCGACAACGGCCAACTGAATGTCGTGGGAATAGCCCACTGGCTTGCCCGAACCATCCGCGATGTAGGAGAACGGAATGGAGCTGTCGCGGTGAGCGAGAGTGATGGTGCCGGAGTCGTTGATCTTCTTCAGCGTGCCGGTGAGTTCAGCGGCGAACACTGGAGTGCTGATCAGAGCAGCAGCGATAGCTGCGCCCAGAATATGGGGAACGATGCGCATCAATACTTCCTCGACATTTGTTTTTTTTATGAAGCCGGCTAAACGGCTCTCTTGTACAGCGAATGCCCGTGACGGCTCCTGAGGCGTCCCAGGCAATCGTCCAAGAGTGTAGAGCATGAGTCGTGCCAGGCCAGCAGTAAAAGGCTAACTCTATGATTTATAGGGTGATTAACTTTGTGTGACGAATAATGGCTAGCCTTTGGGTCCGGCAAACCGAATACGTCGAGGCGCCTCGTTCGGAAAACCGAACGCCAAAAAAAGCCCCTGGGCCTTTCGGCGCAGGGGCTTTTGTCGTATCGGGCTGTCAGGCCGCTTCAATCTTGCTGCGATGCTGCTCGACCTTGGACAAGTAACGCTGCACGTTATCCTGCTCTTCGGGGGTAGTGAACAGGCCAAGCTTGGTACGGCGCCACAGGACGTCCTGGGGTTGGGTCGCCCATTCTTCGGCACACAGGTAATCGACTTCGCGGGTGTACAAGCCGCCACCCAGATGCTCACCGAGGTCGGCCTGGGACTGCACGCCTTCCAGCAGGCGCCAGGTACGGCTGCCGTAGGTGGTGGACCAACGACGTGCGATTTCACTCGGTACCCAGTCGAACTTGTTGCGAATGGCTTCGGCCAGGGCTTCTGGCGTGGTCATGTCTTCGCCACCGGGCAAACTTGCCGTGGCCGTCCAGCTTGGGCGCATCTGGGTAAAGTAGGGGGCCAGTTGCGCCATCGCCGACTCTGCGAGCTTGCGATAGGTGGTCAACTTGCCGCCGAATACCGACAGGATTGGCGCCTCGCCCGTGCCGCCGGACAGCGACAGGGTGTAGTCGCGGGTAATGGCCGATGGGTTGTCCGACTCGTCGTTGCACAGCGGGCGCACACCGGAATAAGTGTGGACGATATCATCGCGGCTCAGCTGTTTCTTGAAGTGAGCGTTGACCACCTTGAGCATGTAGTCGGTTTCGCCTTCGGTAATCGCGACTTTCGCCGGGTCGCCGGTGTATTCGCGGTCCGTGGTGCCGATGATGGTCAGGTGATTCAGATACGGAATAGTGAAGACGATCCGCTGGTCTTCGTTCTGCAGGATATGCGCGTGGGCGCCTTCGTACAGTTTCGGCACGATCAAGTGGCTGCCCTGGATCAGGCGGATGCCGTAAGGCGAGTCCAGCTTCAGGTCGTCCTTGATGAACTTGGCCACCCACGGGCCGGCGGCGTTCACCAACGCTCGGG
This sequence comes from Pseudomonas lurida, assembly GCF_002563895.1. NCBI lineage: Bacteria > Pseudomonadati > Pseudomonadota > Gammaproteobacteria > Pseudomonadales > Pseudomonadaceae > Pseudomonas > Pseudomonas lurida. Next base: position 1,309,772 of record NZ_PDJB01000001.1, read on the forward strand.
CACGGATCGAGAACAGGCTGCCATCGGCGCGCTCCATGTTCATTTCCCACAGGCCTTTGCTGCGATGAGCACTGACGCAGCGGGTCTGGGTGTGGATGTGCGCGCCTTTTTCGCGGGCGGCCATGGCGTTCAACACCACCAGGCGAGCGTCATCGACCCAGCAGTCGGAGTATTCGAAGCCTTTGGTGATTTCGCTTTTGAGCGGGCTGTCGGGGCCGAACTTCAAGCTTTTCGAGCCGGCCAGTGTTTCGCGCTTGCCCAGGTGGTCGTACAGGAACAGGCCGGCGCGGATCATCCATGCGGGACGCAGGTGAGGACGGTGCGGCAATACGAAGCGCATCTGCTTGACGATGTGTGGGGCCTTCGCCAGCAATACTTCACGCTCGGCCAATGCTTCGCGCACCAAGCGGAATTCGTAATGTTCGAGGTAGCGCAGGCCGCCGTGGATCAATTTGCTGCTGGCAGAAGACGTGTGGCTGGCCAGGTCGTCCTTTTCGCAAAGGAATACCGACAAACCGCGCCCGGCTGCGTCTGCTGCGATGCCGACGCCGTTGATCCCGCCACCGATAACGGCAACGTCATACACTTCGGCAAGCGGTGGAGCAGGCAAGGTAGAAGGGTTCATCGGCTGGCCTCGCGATCTTTTTCGTATTGGAATTCGAACATTAATGTTCATTTGCGAAAATGGTAGCTGATAAACGCGCGCGCAGCCAGCCAACTTCGATTGAAAAAACTCATCGAAGGGCGGGAAAAGGAAAATTTGTGAACATAAGCCTGGGGAAGGCTCGAGCGTAAGAGGAGTGTTGAATAGCCTTCGCGGGCAGGCCCGCCCCCACAAGGGACCGCGTTCCGCCAGGGCCATGCGGTCAAGTGTGGGAGCGGGCTTGCCCGCGAGGGCGGTGGCACAGTTGCCAGGGATAGGGGGAGTTACACGACTTCCAACCGAACCTTATGCTGGTTCAGCAACTGCACCAATGCCGGCACCGGTTGCTGGTCAGTCACCAGGCAATCCACCAGGCTGATCGGCCCCAGGCGAATCATGGCGTTGCGGCCAAACTTGCTCGAGTCCGCTGCCAGGATCACCTGGCGAGCATTGGCAATGATCGCTTGCGACACCCGTACTTCCTGGTAGTCAAAGTCCAGCAGGCTGCCGTCTTCATCGATGCCGCTGATGCCCACCAGCGCAAAGTCGACCTTGAACTGGTTGATGAAGTCGACACTCGCCTGGCCCACCACGCCGCCATCACGGCGCACGTTACCGCCGGTCAACAGCACATCGAAGTCGTCCTTGGCGCTGAGCATGGTGGCGACGTTGAGGTTGTTGGTGATGATCTTCAGGTGGTTGTGGTTGAGCAACGCACGGGCGATGGATTCGGTGGTGGTGCCGATATTGATGAACAGGGAGGCGTGATCGGGGATCTGCGCGGCGATGGCTTCGCCGATGCGCTGTTTCTCGTCACGCATCTGGTCGGCACGCATGGCGTACGCCGTGTTCTCGACACTGGAGTCATAGGCCGCGCCGCCGTGGTAGCGGCGCAGCAGATTGGCGTCCGCCAACTGGTTGATATCGCGGCGGATGGTTTGCGGGGTGACAACGAACAGCTGCGCCATTTCCTCGATACTGACGTAGCCGCGTTCGCGGACCAGTTCGAGAATGTGTTGCTGGCGGGGAGGCAGATTCATGGGGCGTCCTTTGGGCTGCCATACAAAAGTGGCCCATGATGACGCAGGAATCTGCTCCCTGCCAGTTACAACCCTATATGGGTCCGGCGCTTGGCTTATTCAGCGCCTTCGTGAGGTTCCCAGTCGCGGGTGCGGCTCACGGCTTTTTGCCAGCCGGCGTAGAGTTTCTCTTTGGCCGCTTCGTCCAACTGCGGCTCGAACTCACGCTCGATCACCGCCTTGCCGCGCAACTCGTCCAGGCTGCCCCAGAAGCCACACGCCAGGCCGGCCAGGTAGGCGGCGCCGAGTGCGGTGGTCTCGCGCATTTGCGGGCGCTCGACCTGGGTGCCGAGGATATCGGCCTGGAATTGCATCAGGAAGTTGTTGGCCACCGCACCGCCGTCCACGCGCAGGGCTTTCAGGCGTTCGCCCGAATCCTGTTGCATGGCGTCGAGTACGTCGCGGGTCTGGTAGGCGATCGACTCCAGGGCGGCACGAATGATGTGATCCACGCGCACGCCACGGGTCAGGCCGAACAGTGCGCCACGGGCATACGGGTCCCAGTACGGAGCGCCCAGGCCGGTGAAGGCGGGGACCAGGTACACGCCGTTGCTGTCCTTGACCTTGCCGGCGAAGTATTCGGTGTCGGTGGCATCCGCGATGATCTTCAACTCGTCACGCAACCACTGCACAGTGGAGCCGCCGTTGAATACCGCACCTTCCAACGCATACGCCACTTCGCCACGCGGGCCGCATGCGATGGTGGTGAGCATGCCGTGCTTGGATTTCACCGCCTTGTCGCCGGTGTTCATCAGCAGGAAGCAGCCGGTGCCGTAGGTGTTCTTGGCCTGGCCGGCTTCGACGCACATTTGGCCGAACAGTGCCGCCTGTTGGTCGCCCGCAATGCCGCCGATGGCAATACCGCTTTTGGTGCGGCCATAGATTTCCGAGGAGGACTTCACTTCCGGCAGCATTTCGCGCGGTACGTCGAGGATCTCCAGCATCTTCGCATCCCATTCCAGAGTGTGGATGTTGAAGAGCATGGTGCGCGAGGCGTTGGTGTAGTCGGTGACGTGGGTCTTGCCGCCGGTAAATTTCCAGATCAGCCAGCTGTCGATGGTGCCGAACAGCAACTCGCCGTTGCGCGCACGCTCGCGGCTGCCCTCGACGTTGTCGAGGATCCACTTGAGCTTGGTGCCGGAGAAGTACGGGTCGGTGACCAGGCCGGTGGTGTCATTGATGTATTGCTCGTGGCCGTCGCGCTTGAGCTGCTGGCAGATCTCGGTGCTGCGGCGGCACTGCCAGACGATCGCGTTGTAGATCGGGCGGCCGGTGACTTTGTCCCAGACCACGGTGGTTTCACGCTGGTTGGTGATGCCGATGGCGGCGACCTGGTCGTGGTGCAGCCCGGCCTGTGCCAGCGCTTCGACCATCACCGCGCTCTGGGTCGCGAAGATTTCCATCGGGTCATGCTCGACCCAGCCCGCTTGCGGGTAATGCTGAGTGAATTCACGCTGGGCGGTGCAGACCACGTTGGCGTCACGATCAAAGATGATCGCGCGGGAGCTGGTGGTGCCCTGATCAAGGGCAATGATGTAGTTCTTATTCTGAATGTCGGTCATGTCGATTGCCTTGGACGAAATAAGGAAGTCAGAAATCAGCCTGGACCGCAGAAGGGCAGTGGGGACCAGGCTGGTGTTTTCAGGAAATACGCGTCTTGCCGTTGACAGCCGTGTCAGGTGTTTCTTCAGCTATAGCAGGTGCGGCGCTCGGCAGATGGCGGGCAATCAGCCCGCGATAGGCCGCAGCGCCGAGGCATGCGCCGACAATCGGCGCGAAAATCGGTACCAGGAAGTAAGGAATATCACGACCGCCGGTAAAGGCCATTTCACCCCAGCCGGCGAAAAAGGTCATCAGCTTGGGCCCGAAATCCCGCGCCGGGTTCATCGCAAAGCCGGTCAATGGGCCCATGGCGCTGCCGATCACGGCGATCAGCAGGCCGATCAGCAGCGGGGCCAGGGGCCCGCGAGGCAGGCCGTTGTTGTCATCGGTCAGGGCCATGATCACGCCCATCAGGATGGCGGTGATAACCATCTCCACCAGAAACGCCTGGGCAGTGCTCAGCAGCGCATGGGGGTAGGTGGAGAACACCGACGCCAGTTCCAGGCTGGCCTGTGAGCCGCGCACCATGTGATGGGTTTGTTCGTAATCGAAAAAAAGATTGCTGTACAGCGTGTACACCAAGGCCGCCGAGCAGAAGGCGCCTGCGATCTGGGCGAGGATATAGAAGGGCAGTTTGCGCTTGTCGAAGTCGGCGAAAATACACAGCGCGATGCTGACGGCCGGGTTGAGGTGGGCTCCGGAAATGCCGGCGCTCAGGTAGATCGCCATGCTGACGCCGACCCCCCATATGATACTGATCTCCCACAAGCCAAAGCTTGCACCCGCGACCTTGAGCGCAGCGACACATCCTGTACCGAAGAAGATCAGAAGCGCAGTCCCCAGGAATTCGGCCATGCATTGGCTCGAAAGTGAAGGCTGTTGAAGAGCAGTTGTCATGGAAAACCTCAGTTGTTGTTCTTGTCTGGCGCACGACCTCAACGGGTTGTTGCGCGATTTTCACCGTGACAAGGATCCCCATCCCGGTCACGGCTTACTGCTCGAATGCTGCGGCACTATTCCTACAGTATTCGGAAACGAAAAAATATAGACAAGAATGACTGCTGTCAAAGGTCGAAAGTGAACTGTCGGTCACTTTCCAACTATTGGTCTGGTGAATGATCACGCTTGTCACATTGAGCACGTACCGCGACAGAGGGCGCACTAGAGCGTTTTGTGTGGGGTTGGCCTAGAATTGGCCATCTGCTTGCCACGCTCCGGAGACTCCATGACCCCCGCATTGGATCTGTTGAAAAAAGTTCGCGCCGAACATCGAATCCACAGTTACGAACATGACCCCAAGGCTGCTTCCTATGGGCTGGAGGCCGCGGAAAAATTGGGCCTCGACCCCGCGCAGGTATTCAAGACCCTGCTGGCGAGCAGTGAAAAAGGCGAATTACTGGTGGCAGTGGTGCCGGTCGTCGGAAGTCTGGATTTGAAGGCGCTGGCACACGCAGCAGGCGTCAAGAAAGTCGAAATGGCCGACCCGGCAGCGGCTCAGCGTTCCACCGGTTACCTGTTGGGTGGCATCAGCCCGTTGGGGCAGAAGAAGCGACTGCGCACGTTTATCGATGTAACGGCGCAGCCTTTTACGACGATTTTTGTGAGTGCGGGGAGGAGAGGGTTGGAGGTCGAATTGCCAGCGGCGGTACTGGCTGAGCACACCCAGGCCACGTTCGCGCCGATTGGTCGCGCCTGACATTGATCTCAACGTGCGTGCGACCAAATGTGGGAGCGGGCTTGCCCGCGAAGGCGGTGTATCAGCTAATAACAAGTCGACTGACACTTCGCCTTCGCGAGCAAGCCCGCTCTCACAGGTTGCCCCGGTTTCTTCAGTTAGCGGGGCTGTGGCGGCGCACGCCTGATTCGCCTTGGGGGATTTGGGCGGCAGTGCTGCCGGACGCCTGGAACAACACCAGGTGTTCAGCGGCGACCCGAATCCCGACATCCGCACCCACCTGATGGTCTGCATGGCTGGGGAAAATCGACTCCAGCTGCGCGCCGGTCGGCAGTTGCAGGCGGTACAAGGTCGACGCGCCGAGGAAGGTCTTGCCGACGATCCGCGCGTTCAATGCGCTGTCCGGTGCGTAGACGATGTCATCCGGGCGCAGTAGCACGTCCACCGCACCGCCGGTAGGCCATGTGTAGGCGCGGTTGCCGCGCAACTCACCCAGTTCGGTGCTGACCGATTCCGGCGAGCTCAATTGGCCACGAATGAAGTAACCCTGGCCGATAAAGCTGGCGACGTAAGGCGTCTGCGGTTCGTGATAAAGGTTGTACGGCGTGTCCCACTGCTCAAGCCGGCCCTCTTTGAATACGCCGACCTGATCGCTGACAGCGAAGGCTTCCTCCTGATCGTGGGTGACCAGGATCGCACTGGTGCCGCGTGCCTTGAGGATGTCGCGCACCTCGTGGCTCAGCTTGCGTCGCAACTCGCCATCGAGGTTGGAGAACGGCTCATCCAGCAGCAACAGCGCCGGTTCTGGCGCCAAGGCGCGGGCCAGGGCGACGCGTTGTTGCTGGCCGCCCGAGAGCTCGTGGGGGAAGCGCTTGCCCAGGTTCTTCAGGTTCACCAGTTCCAGCAGTTCAGCCACCACGCGGTCTTTTTGCGGGTGCTTGCGAATGCCGAAGGCGATGTTGTCGGCCACGCTCAGGTGGGGAAACAGCGCGTAGTCCTGGAACACCATGCCGATGCGACGTTTCTCCGGTGCCAGGGTGAACCCGGCACTGGAGATCACTTCGCCGGCCAGGCTGATTTCACCTTCGTGCACCGGCTCAAACCCTGCGATCGCCCGCAGCGTAGTGGTCTTGCCGCAACCCGATGAGCCCAGCAGGCAACCGATGTCGCCAGCATTGAGGTGCAGGTTGAGGTTCTGCACCACCCGTTGATCTTGGTAGCCGCATGCCAGATTGCGCAGGTTCAGCAGTAATGGATGGCTCATGCGTGTTGGTACGACGGCGGAACGAGGAACTCGAGCAGCGCTTTTTGCGCGTGCAAGCGGTTTTCTGCCTGGTCCCAGGCGACCGAGCGTGGGTCGTCGAGCAGGTCGAGGCTGATTTCTTCGCCACGGTGGGCTGGCAGGCAGTGCATGAACAGTACATCCGGCGCAGCCAGGTCGAGCAGGGCACGGTTTACCTGGTACGGGGCGAACAAGGCAAGGCGCTGGGTGGTTTCGTCTTCCTGGCCCATGGAGGTCCAGACGTCGGTACTCACCAGGTGCGCGCCGATCACGGCGTCGCGTGGGTCGCGTACGAGGGTCACGCGGTCACCGGCTTGTGCCAGGAAGCGTGCGTCCGGCTCGTAGCCTTCAGGGCAGGCAACGCGCAGGTGGAAGTCGAATTGGATAGCGGCTTCTATATAGCTGTTGCACATGTTGTTGCCGTCGCCGATCCAGGCCACGGTCTTGCCCTGGATCGAGCCACGGTGTTCGAGGAAGGTTTGCATGTCGGCCAGCAGCTGGCACGGGTGCAGGTCATCGGACAGGCCGTTGATCACCGGTACGCGGGAGTTGGCGGAAAATTCGGTCACCGTGCTGTGGGCAAAGGTACGGATCATCACCGCATCGAGCATGCTCGACAGGACAATGGCGCTGTCGGCGATAGGCTCGCCACGGCCCAGTTGGGTGTCGCGCGAGGACAAAAAGATGGCTTGGCCACCCAGTTGGATCATGCCGGCTTCGAAAGACACGCGAGTGCGGGTCGACGACTTCTCGAAAATCATCCCAAGCACACGGTTTTTCAAAGGCTCGAACAGTACGCCGCGGTTACGCAGGTCTTTGAGCTCAATGCCTCGACGGATCACGCTGACCAGCTCTTCGGGCGTGCAATCCATCAGGGAGAGAAAGTGCCTTGCGCTCATCATTAACTACCTTTTTGCAACAGACCGCAGATACTCAAAGCCTTGTTTATTGTGACAACGGGCGAGACCTGCGGCGAAAGCCGCACGGGGCGACGAAATAGGGGAAGGCGCGATCTTATAATTAAATGTCGCGTCTTACCAATAGGGCTACGGTTTTTAGGGGCGTTCAAGGAGGGCGCGGGAGCGCTTTTGAAGACGAATTCCAGACAGCAGCAGGTCATTTGTACACTGGCGTCACGACCTTTTGCAATGCGCGGGGACGGCTGCAGGCCAGGCTGCGTCGGTTTCAGGGCGCATGTGCGAAGTTTTTGAAACATTTGCTCATGCTTGGCCATGGCTTGGCCTGATGCTCATCGATTCACGGCACTGACGTTGGTGGTGCCTTGGCCGTTCGCAGCCCATAGTGGGATCAAAGCCCTGATAAGAGACTGGCCATGACCAAGACTCTCCACCACCGTGCCTGCCATCTGTGTGAAGCCATATGCGGCCTGACGCTGGAAACGACTCAAGCCGACGATGGCAGCCTGGCGATCACGTCGATCAAGGGCGACGCCCAGGACAGTTTCAGTCGTGGGCATATCTGTCCCAAGGCCGTCGCGCTGCAGGATATCCAGAATGACCCCGACCGCCTGCACCAGCCCATGTTGCGGGTGGGCAGCGAGTGGCAGCCGATTGCCTGGGACGAGGCCTTTGCGCTCGTCGCCGAACGGCTGGTGGGGATCCAGGCGCGGCATGGGCAGAATGCCGTGGCGGTGTATCAGGGCAACCCCAGCGTGCATAACTATGGGCTGATGACCCACAGCAACTACTTTCTTGGCCTGTTGAAGACGCGCAACCGGTTTTCCGCCACGTCGGTAGACCAGTTGCCTCATCACCTCACCAGCTACCTCATGTACGGCCATGGCCTGTTGTTGCCCATCCCGGACATCGACCACACCGACTTCATGCTGATCCTGGGCGGCAACCCATTGGCGTCCAACGGCAGCATCATGACCGTGCCGGATGTCGAGAAGCGTCTCAAGGCCATCCAGGCCAGGGGCGGCAAAGTGGTGGTGGTCGACCCACGGCGCAGCGAGACGGCGGCGATGGCCGATCAGCATCTGTTCGTGCGCCCAGGCGGTGATGCGGCCTTGTTGTTTGGTGTGCTCAACACCTTGTTTACCGAGCACCTGACGCGCGACAGCCATCTGCCGGTTGAAGGTCTGGAAGATGTCCGCCGTGCCATCGCCGGCTTTACTGCCGAAGCCATGAGCCGCCAGTGCGCGGTGCCTGCCGAGCAGATCCGCCAACTGGCGCGAGACTTTGCCGCCGCGGACAAGGCGGTGTGTTACGGGCGCATGGGGGTCTCGACGCAGGCGTTCGGCACCCTGTGTCATTGGCTGGTGCAATTGATCAACCTGGTCACGGGCAACCTGGACCGTGTCGGTGGCGCGTTGTGCACCACACCGGCGGTGGACCTGGTGGCATCGACCGGAGGCGGGCATTTCAACCGTTGGCAGAGCCGGGTTTCCGGGCGGCCGGAGTACGGCGGAGAGTTACCGGTGTCCGCCTTGGCTGAAGAAATGCTGACTGAGGGCGAAGGGCAGATCCGTGCACTGGTGACGGTAGCGGGTAATCCTGTGTTGTCGACGCCTAATGGTCGTCAGTTGGAACAAGCCCTCGATGGCCTGGAGTTCATGGTCAGCATCGACCTCTATATCAACGAAACCACCCGGTATGCCGACCTGATCCTGCCGTCCACGTCAGCGCTGGAAAACGATCACTACGACACGACCTTCAACCTGTTCGCGGTGCGTAACGTCACCCGGTTCAATCGGGCGATCCTGCCCAAACCGGTGGGCGCGTTGCATGACTGGGAGATCTTTATCGGCCTGGCCCAGGCGTTCGCGGCCCACACCGGCGCAACGCTCAAGCCAACGATGCCGCCCGCGCAGATGATCGATTTCGGCCTGCGTGCCGGGGTATACGGTGATGCGTCCAGTCACAAGGTGTCCGTGGCAATGCTGGCGGATCATCCCCATGGTCTGGACCTGGGGCCGCTCCATCCCAATCTTGCTGCTCGGTTGAAAACCGCTGACGGCAAAGTGCAGGCGGCACCGCCGGTGATCCTCGCCGACCTGGCACGGTTTGCCGCGCAGCCGATGCCGGTGGCCGACGAACTGCTCCTGATCGGCCGACGTCATGTGCGCAGCAATAATTCCTGGATGCATAACTACCACCGGTTGGTGAAGGGCAAGCCGCGCCATCAGTTGCTGATGCATCCGGATGACCTCGCCAGTCGGCAGTTGAGCGATGGCCAGCGTGTGCGCGTCAGTTCGCGCATCGGCATGATCGAAGTGGAAGTGCTGGCCAGCCTGGACATGATGCCCGGCGTGGTCAGCCTGCCCCATGGTTGGGGCCATGGGCGACCCGGCGTACAAATGACGATCGCCAGCGGGCAACCAGGGGCGAGTGCCAATGACTTGACCGACGAGCGGCAGTTGGATGAGTTGTCGGGCAATGCTGCATTGAACGGCGTTCCAGTGCAGGTAGCAGCGGCCTGAGCACCACGCTGGAATTTTGCGTTACAATGCGCCACCGTGCCGACCTGTGAGTCGCAAAGTTCCAGCCGAGGTGTTCCATGGATATCATCGAAACGATCAAAGAGCAGATTGCCAACAACACCATTCTGCTTTACATGAAGGGCGCGCCAAACGCTCCTCAGTGCGGTTTCTCCGCGAAGGCTTCCCAGGCCATCATGGCGTGTGGCGAAAAGTTCGCTTACGTGGATATCCTGCAAAACCCTGAAATCCGTGCCAACCTGCCGAAGTACGCCAACTGGCCTACCTTCCCACAACTGTGGGTAGCCGGTGAGTTGGTCGGCGGTAGCGACATTATCGTTGAGATGGCGGCTGATGGTTCGCTGCAAACGTTGATCAAAGAAGCAGCCGCCAACGCTGCCGCAAAGACCGACGCTTGATTGTTGCAGGGGCCGGCGAGCCGGCTCCTCTCGCGGTCAATAAAAAGCCCCGCTTCTCGTGAGAGAGCGGGGCTTTTTTGTACCTGCGCGCTGAGGGCTTATTCGCCCATCTGCGATTGCAGGTAGTTTTCCAGGCTGACTTTGTCGATCAGGCCCAGTTGGGTTTCCAGCCAGTCGATATGTTCCTCCTGGTCTTCCAGGATGTCCTCCAGCAGTTCACGGCTGCCGAAGTCGCCCTTGGTTTCGCAGTGAGCGATGGCGGCCTTGAGGTCGCTGTGGCTCTTGCGCTCGAAACCCAGGTCGCTGCCGAGCATTTCCTGGGTGTGCTCGCCGATGTTCAGCTTGCCCAGGTCCTGCACATTCGGCAGGCCTTCCAGGAACAGGATGCGCTTGATCAGCGCGTCAGCGTCCTTCATGGCCTTGATGGATTCTTTGTATTCACGCTTGCCCAGCTTTTCCAGGCCCCAATCGTCATACATGCGTGCATGCAGGAAGTACTGATTGATCGCGACCAGTTCATTGGCAAGGATTTTGTTGAGTTGCTGGATGACTGAGATGTCGCCTTTCATGACTGGGGTCCTGCCCTGTAATAGCTGTGTATAGGGCGGAGTTTGAGCGGCGAACTCCTTAGTGTCAAACCTAAGTTATTGAATAATAAATGAAAATTAATCGGAATAAGAATGTTTGTGTTCCGCGTCTTGACGCTAACTAATTGAATTACGGGCATAAAAAAACCGGACACTAAGTCCGGTTCTTTAAAACACGCCCAATCAGGCGTGTGTAAATTCTGCTGAATAGGGGAGCGCGGCCTGGGCTGTCTGCAGCTGCGTCAGGGTTTCCCGTACCACTTGCTTGGCGAGGCAAGCACATTTACCGCACTGGCTGGCAACGCCGGTGGTTTCACGTACTTCCTTGTAGCTGCAGCAACCTTCATAGATTGCTTCGCGGATTTGTCCGTCGGTGACGCCAGTACAGAGGCACACATACATAAGGGAGAACCGTCGCGGGTTTAAGGCTTAAGTGCGATGGATCTTAATGTTAACGAGAATGATTGTCAAAGTAGATTCGCAGGGTATCTGCTGGTGCCGCGCCCGCACTGACGAACGGTTTTTTCAGTGTATGATGGTTGGTCTTCACGAAGCGTGACCGCGTCACAGGGCTGTCGCTTGAATGCGGCAGACTCAAGGCCGGTCCTTTTACTTCAATCGTCACCCTCACATCAGGAGATATCCAATGAGCGTACTCGTCGGCAAACAAGCCCCGGATTTCGACGTCCCAGCCGTCCTCGGCAATGGCGAAATCGTTGACAGCTTCAAACTGTCTGAAGCCATCAAAGGCAAATACGGCCTGGTATTCTTCTACCCGCTGGACTTCACCTTCGTCTGCCCGTCCGAGCTGATTGCCCTGGACCACCGCATGGACGATTTCAAGGCGCGCAACGTTGAAGTGGTCGCTGTTTCCATCGACTCCCATTTCACCCACAACGCCTGGCGCAACACTGCCATCAACGATGGCGGCATCGGCAAAGTCAAATACACCATGGCTGCCGACATGAAGCACGACATCGCCAAGGCCTACGACGTTGAATCCGAAGGCGGCGTGGCTTTCCGTGGCGCATTCCTGATCGACGACAAAGGCGTGGTTCGCTCGCAGATCATCAACGACCTGCCACTGGGTCGTAACATGGAAGAGCTGATCCGCCTGGTTGACGCCCTGCAATTCCACGAAGAGCACGGCGAAGTCTGCCCTGCCAACTGGAAAAAAGGCGACAAAGGCATGAACGCTTCGCCAGAAGGCGTTGCGGCTTACCTGACCGAGAACGCTGGCAAGCTGTAAGCCAGAATCGAGGTAAAAAAAACCGGCCTGTGAAGGCCGGTTTTTTTATGCGCGGGATTCAACGTCAGTCGTTGAAGTCTTCCCAGCCGCCCATCTGCTTCCAGCGGTTGACGATGCCGCAGAACAGCTCGGCAGTCTTCTCGGTGTCATAGCGGGCCGAGTGGGCCTCACGCCCGTCAAAGTCGATGCCGGCTGCCTGGCAGGCTTTCGCCAGCACGGTCTGACCGTAAGCAAGGCCAGCGAGGGTCGCGGTGTCGAAGCTGGAGAACGGGTGAAACGGGTTGCGCTTCATGTCCAGGCGCGCCACGGCAGCATTCAGGAAGCCCAGGTCGAAGCTGCTGTTATGGCCGACCAGGATCGCGCGCTTGCAGCCATTGGCCTTCAGCGCCTTGCGCACGCCACGGAAGATATCGGTCAGCGCCGCTTCTTCACTCACCGCCATGCGCAGTGGGTGATCGAGCTTGATCCCGGTGAACTCCAGGGCTGCGGCTTCGATGTTGGCGCCTTCGAACGGCTCGACGCGGAAGAAGTGGGTGTGTTCCGGGAACACGAAACCCTGTTCGTCCATGCCGATGGTGGTCGCGGCGATTTCCAGCAGCGCGTCGGTGGCGCAGTTGAAACCACCGGTTTCTACGTCGATGACAACCGGCAGATAGCCGCGGAACCGCTCGGCCATCGGGTGACGGGAACCGCCACCACTGTGCTCGTGTTCGTCATCGTAATGGTCTTCACTCACTTGCTTTCCTCCAGCAGGCGCCAGCGCAGTGTTTCACCGGCGCGCAGCGGGATAACAGTCAGCTCGCCAAACGGCAGGCTGGCAGGGGCGGTCCAGTCTTCACGGACCAGGGTGATGCGGTCGGTATTCGCCGGCAGGCCGTAGAATCGCGGACCATTGAGGCTGGCGAACCCTTCGAGCTTGTCCAGGGCGTTGCGCTGTTCGAACGCTTCGGCGTACAGCTCGATCGCGGCATAGGCGGTGTAGCAACCGGCACAACCGCACGCGGCTTCTTTTGCATGCTGGGCGTGTGGGGCGGAGTCGGTGCCGAGGAAGAACTTTGGATTGCCGCTGGTGGCGGCATCCAGCAAGGCCACCTGGTGGGTATTGCGCTTGAGGATCGGCAAGCAATAGAAGTGCGGCCGAATCCCGCCCACCAGCATGTGATTGCGGTTGTACAGCAGGTGATGTGCCGTGATGGTTGCGCCGACGTTGGCCGAGGCCTCGGTGACGAATTGCACGGCATCGGCGGTAGTGATGTGCTCGAACACGACCTTGAGGGTCGGGAACAGCTCGACTACACGGCGCATATGCTCGTCGATGAAGATCTTCTCGCGATCGAACACGTCCACATCGCCACGGGTGACTTCACCGTGGATCAGCAGCGGCATGCCGACTTCCGCCATGGCTTCGATGGCTGGCAGGATCTTGTCGATACTGGTCACGCCGGAATCGGAGTTGGTGGTCGCGCCGGCCGGGTACAGCTTGGCGGCGTGCACGAAACCGCTGGCCTTGGCCTCACGAATTTCTTCGGGCTGGGTGCGGTCAGTGAGGTACAGCACCATCAGCGGTTCGAAGCGGCTGCCGGCCGGCCGTGCAGCGAGGATACGCTGGCGGTAGGCGTCGGCTTGCTCGGCGTTACGCACCGGAGGTACCAGGTTAGGCATGATGATGGCGCGGCCAAACGTGCGCGCTACATCGGCCACGGTGTGGGGTAACGCAGCACCATCGCGAAGATGAATATGCCAGTCGTCGGGACGCAGCAGGGTCAGGCGGTCGGACATTGGGGATTCCAGGCGGGTCAATCTGGTGGGAATGCTACCGGAAAAGACTCTTGCAGGCACTCGCTATCAAGTTTTGCAGGATGCAACCGATAGCCTTTCGTATGCCTTATCGATGTATGACGCCTTGAAGTGTTGTAGAAACCAGTGGAGCCTCCCGTGCGCCAGCATTATCTAGCCCTGCTCAGTGTGTTTGCCAGCCTGCCTGCGATGGCCCTCACGTTCCAGACACGTCTGGAGAATATTGAGTGGAAGGTAGAGGGCGACCAGTTCGAGTGCCGCTTGACCCAACCGATCACCGACTTCGGTTCGGGTGAGTTCGTGCGCCGGGCTGGTGAGCAGGCGACGTTTCGCCTCAAAGCCTATAACGGCTCGCTGGGCGCGGGCTCGGCCACGTTGCTGGCCGCCGCGGCCCCTTGGCAGCCTGGGCGCGGTGATATCAACCTCGGCGCGGTGCGTGCCGGCAGTGGCGACGTCTTGTTCAACAGCTCCCAGGCCCAGGCCGGGCGCCTCTTCACCGGGCTGCTGGAAGGGCGTAGCCCGACGGTCCGCCACTACGGGCGTGAGGGCGGCTACTCGGAAATCCGCTTGTTGCCGGTGAAATTCAACAAGGCCTATAACGACTACCAACTCTGCACCACCAAGCTGTTGCCGATGAATTACGACCAGGTCAAGCAGACCGAAGTCGGGTTCCCCGGTGGCGGAATCGAGCTGGATGCGGCGGCCAAGAAGAAACTCGACGTAATCCTCGCGTTCATGAAAGCCGACCCCACCGTCAACCATATCGAGTTGAACGGCCATTCGGACAACAGTGGCAACCGCCTGACCAACCGCGACGTCTCGCGCCGTCGTGGCTTGGCAGTCATGGACTATTTGAAGGCCAATGGCATCCAGGAATCGCAGATCACCCTGCGTTTCCATGGCGAAAGTTACCCACTGGCGCCCAACACCAATGCGGCCAACCGGGCACGCAATCGGCGCGTGAATATCCAGCTTGAACGCGTGGCAGCCCCCGAGAAACCAGCGCCCACAGCCACTGGCCCGAGTAACCCAGCACATACTTCATAAATTGCTGCCCTGAGGTGCGGCTATCGGTCGCCCGTTCGACATAATCTGTCGCTTTATCTTCATTTGCTGTCGCGCCCCTGTAAATTCGCGGTTTTGGTCGGTAGAATCGACGCCTTTCCGTACAACCCCGTGGAGTGATGGCATGGCCGACGTAAACAAGGTCGTTCTCGCGTATTCCGGCGGCCTGGACACTTCGGTGATCCTCAAGTGGCTGCAGGATACTTATAACTGTGAAGTGGTGACCTTCACCGCTGACCTGGGTCAGGGCGAAGAGGTCGAACCTGCACGTGCCAAGGCGCAAGCCATGGGCGTGAAAGAGATCTACATTGACGACCTGCGCGAAGAGTTCGTCCGCGATTTCGTTTTCCCGATGTTTCGCGCCAACACCGTCTACGAAGGCGAGTACCTGCTGGGTACCTCCATCGCACGCCCGCTGATCGCCAAGCGCCTGATCGAAATCGCCAACGAAACCGGCGCCGACGCCATTTCCCATGGCGCTACCGGCAAGGGCAATGATCAGGTGCGTTTCGAACTGGGCGCCTACGCGCTCAAGCCAGGCGTGAAAGTGATCGCTCCTTGGCGTGAGTGGGACCTGCTGTCCCGTGAGAAGCTGATGGATTACGCTGAAAAGCACGCCATCCCGATCGAGCGTCACGGCAAGAAAAAGTCCCCGTACTCGATGGACGCCAACCTGCTGCACATCTCCTATGAAGGCGGCGTGCTGGAAGACACCTGGACCGAGCACGAAGAGGACATGTGGCGCTGGACCGTCTCCCCGGAGAACGCCCCAGACAAGCCGCAATACCTGGAGCTGACCTACCGCAACGGCGACATCGTCGCGCTGGACGGCGTCGAAATGACCCCGGCCACCGTACTGGCGACCCTCAACCGTATCGGTGGCGAGCACGGTATCGGCCGTCTCGATATCGTCGAGAACCGTTACGTGGGCATGAAGTCCCGTGGCTGCTACGAAACCCCAGGTGGCACCATCATGCTGCGCGCTCACCGCGCGATCGAGTCCATCACCCTGGACCGCGAAGTGGCTCACCTCAAAGACGAGCTGATGCCCAAGTACGCCAGCCTGATCTACACCGGCTACTGGTGGAGCCCTGAGCGTCTGATGCTGCAACAGATGATCGACGCTTCCCAAGCCCACGTGAACGGTGTTGTGCGCCTGAAGCTGTACAAGGGCAATGTGATCGTTACCGGTCGCAAGTCCGATGATTCGCTGTTCGACGCAAACATCGCCACCTTCGAAGAAGACGGCGGCGCCTACAACCAGGCAGACGCAGCGGGCTTCATCAAGTTGAACGCATTGCGCATGCGCATTGCGGCCAACAAAGGTCGTTCGTTGTTCTAAGTCTCAACCTGTTACGAAGAGTGGCCCCTTGTACAAGGGGCCATTTTTTTTGCCTGTGGTTTTACAAAGCGCTGCGATGTTTATAGCGGTTAAACATGAATTGATGCTTTTCACCGCAACAGTTTCTCAAGCGACGGCTTTGATTGAATGGTTGGAAGTTTGGAGAGGAATGAATTTTTTACACCTGTGTAGGAACTAGTCTTACAGATAATTCACTCATGGAAGTACAGCGGGGATATAAAACGCTGAACGGTCTGTAGGAATTAAGGATGTAAATGAATATGTTGAATGGAACTAAAACAGCCGGACTCTTCTCGTCGTGTTTCTTGTTCGCCGGCAAGAGGCAAGGGGCGTTTCCTGACAGTTGCGTCAGGCACGTTTACCCAGCCCCTCTTGGCGCACGGATATTTCACTCAAAATATGTAAGTCCCCGGAAAGGTCTGAAAGGCTCCATAAAATCGGATGCGACCGAGATAGCGTTTTTTTGTAGGGAAATTCTTTTATCGCTGTGGGGTGGGTCTCTGCTTGCTGTTGCTTGGGGGGGAACGCTATGCCAACTATGAAACGACTAGGCTATTGTGCTTGCTCTAAATAATTCGAACAGCGAAATTGGACTTTCTCATGAATAAAGTGCTGATCGTGGATGATCATCCCGTCATTCGTCTTGCTGTGCGTATGCTAATGGAACGTCATGGTTATGAGGTCGTTGCCGAGACCGATAACGGTGTCGATGCGTTGCAACTTGCACGGGAGCATATGCCGGACATTGTCATACTGGATATTGGGATTCCCAAACTTGATGGGCTGGAAGTTATTTGCCGGCTGTCTTCTACCAAACAGCTCGCGCCGTTCAAGGTGCTGGTGCTGACGTCCCAGGCGCCGGGTCATTTTTCCATGCGCTGCATGCAGGCGGGCGCTGCCGGCTACGTGTGCAAGCAACAGGACCTGACCGAGTTGCTGAGCGCGATCAAGGCGGTCTTGTCGGGCTACAGCTATTTCCCGAACCAGGCGCTCAACTCGGTGCGCTCCACCATGGGCAATGCCAGTGAGGCCGACATGGTCGAGCGTCTGTCAGGCCGGGAAATGATGGTGTTGCAGCAGTTGGCCCGGGGCAGGACCAACAAGGAGATTGCCGACGGCATGTTCCTCAGCAACAAGACCGTCAGTACTTACAAGACGCGTTTGCTGCTCAAGCTCAATGCCCGCTCGCTCGTAGACCTGATTGAACTGGCCCAGCGCAACGGCCTGGTGTAGAGGAGGGCCCCGCACCGCGCATTGCCCCGGCAACCGGCAGAAAAAAGCCTCCGTGAGGGAGGCTTCCGGCCGTCGAGTCTTCGATCAGAGATCGAAGTCGTAATCGGCCAGTTGTTTTTGCAAGCGTCGTTCTTCCAGAAGATTGTCGATAGTGCGGCGTTTGCTCAAATTGGTCTTCGCAACCTCTGCCACGGGTGCCTCAATCCCATCGTCATCCGACTCAACGAGGTCGTCTTCCACTTCCAGTTGTTCTTTGCCAGTGCTCATAAGGTTCACTCCGGGCTAAGACTGCCGTTGGCGCTCCTTATAACGATAATCCATGATCGGGTAAAAAAGATTTTTTCAATCGGCTGATCAAAAAAACCAATGATTCCTCAATCGTCCGACGTTTTGTCCTTGTATTCGCACAGGTCTTCGATGCGACAGCTGCCGCAGCGTGGCTTGCGGGCCTGGCAAACGTAGCGTCCGTGCAGAATCAGCCAGTGGTGGGAATCCAGCAAATAGGGCTTGGGCACGAACTTCATCAGCTGCTTTTCTACCTCCACCACGTTCTTGCCACGGGCAATGCCGGTGCGATTACTCACTCGGAATATGTGGGTGTCGACGGCCATGGTCAGTTGACGGAATGCGGTGTTGAGCACCACGTTGGCGGTCTTGCGGCCAACGCCTGGTAGGGCTTCCAGGGCTTCGCGGGTTTGTGGCACTTCACTGCCGTGCAGTTCCACCAGTAGGCGGCAAGTCTCGATAACGTTCTTGGCCTTGCTGTTGTACAGGCCGATGGTCTTGATGTACTCCGACAAACCCTCGACACCCAGCGCATAGATCGCCTCCGGTGTGTTCGCCACCGGATACAGCTTGGCGGTAGCCTTGTTGACGCCGACATCCGTGGATTGGGCCGACAGGATCACCGCAATCAGCAACTCGAACGGCGTGGTGTAGGCCAGTTCGGTCTTGGGTTCCGGATTGTCTTCGTGAAGCCTGCGGAAAATTTCCAGGCGTTTTGCGGCGTTCATGGGGCGGAGGGTTCCTTGCAAGCGGTCGACGTAAGGGTGAGCAGTGAATCCAGGCTTGGGATTCGGCGAGCAATAATCCGGGCAGGATAAACCATCGCCTCGGTGGTCGGCAGCGTGCACCTGCAGTCCAGGTGGCGGCGGCTGCGGTGGGTCAAGCGCCGGTGTAGACGTCCACCTGGCGCTGCGCCTCCTCCTGCTTATGTTGTGCGGCTTTCAATTGGTCCGTACTGGCGTCCGTTTGGCGTTGTAATTTGCTGACCTCGGCCCGGGCGTAGGCCAATGCAGTTTTCAGCTGACGCAGTCCGGCGTCGATGGGGCGTTTTTCTACGCGCTGCAGATCTGGCCTGGGCTGCTCGCTGTCAGCCTCG
The DNA here is from genome assembly GCF_002563895.1 of Pseudomonas lurida. Taxonomy (NCBI): domain Bacteria; kingdom Pseudomonadati; phylum Pseudomonadota; class Gammaproteobacteria; order Pseudomonadales; family Pseudomonadaceae; genus Pseudomonas; species Pseudomonas lurida. Next base: position 1,328,586 of record NZ_PDJB01000001.1, read on the forward strand.
GCATCATGCAAGGCTTGCTCCGCGCTGGACAGCGCAGCGCTCAAGGCGGCCAGTTGCTGCTCGTCAGCCTGCAGGTCCTGAGCTTTTTTCAAGTCGGCGCGCCGCATGGCCAACTGGATTTTCGCGCGCTTGAGTGCGGGGTCTTTTTGCGTGGGCACGTCGGCTGGAGCGGTGGCTTCCAGGGCCGTGAGTGCCTGCTCCGCTGCTTCGAACTGCTGCTGCAGGACGATCAACTGCGACTGCTGCTCGAAGGTCGGCGGGTGGCCGAACGCCTTCAGAGACTTGTGCAATTGGGCACGACTCATGGCAACCGTGATTTTGGCCTTCTTGACCGCTGCATCTCGGGCCGCCTGAGCGGCGTTGTTCTGCATGGGCAACGCGGGCGTCGAGCGCTTGGCCCGTGCCAGGCGTTCGGCGAGTTTGTCTGCTTCTTCCCGTTGCAGGCGCGCATTGCGTTGCTCAAAACGCCGCCGCGCCCGGTCGCGTTTCAAGCTGCGTTCATGGCGCTGTTGATCATTGGTCGCCAGGCCGCCCACGATCGGCAGCACGTTGGTCGTTGGGCGCATCTCGATGCAATCGACAGGGCAGGGCGCGACGCACAGGTCGCAACCGGTGCACTCATCAATAATGACGGTGTGCATCAGCTTGGCGGCGCCGACAATGGCGTCGACCGGGCAGGCCTGGATGCACTTGGTGCAGCCAATGCACTCGGCCTCGCGAATATACGCAACCTGGGCTGGCGCCTCCCCGCGGCGGGTGTCCAGGTCCAGCACGGGCACGCTCAGCAACTGCGCAAGGCCAGCGATGGTTTCCTGCCCTCCGGGCGGGCACTTGTTGATCGCCTCGCCACGTGCGATGCCCTCGGCGTAAGGCTTGCAGCCCGGGTGCCCGCACTTGCCGCATTGGGTCTGCGGCAGCAGCGCGTCGATGCGTTGAATCAAATTCATGGGGTGATCATTGGCATGCCGGTTGAACAAACAGGGTTCGTTGTGGTGAGCCCGCCCGCGGTGGCGAGTGGGCTCGCCACGACAAGCCCGCTCACCACAGCGGGCGGGCTTACCGCAAGCATAGACCTCGCAGGGGCTTACTTGATGCGTTGACCCGGCTTGGCGCCGCTGTCAGGGCTCAGCAGGTAGATCTCTTCGCCACCAGGGCCGGCCGCCATCACCATGCCTTCGGATATACCGAATTTCATTTTCCGTGGCTTGAGGTTGGCGATCATCATGGTCAGGCGGCCATCGAGCTTGGACGGGTCCGGATACGCGCTCTTGATCCCGGAGAACACGTTGCGTTGCTCGCCCCCGAGGTCCAGGGTCAGTCGCAGCAACTTGTCTGCGCCCTCAACGGCTTCGGCCTTGACGATCAGCGCGACACGCAGGTCCACGGCAGCAAAGGCGTCAAACTCGATTTCCGGGGAAATCGGGTCCTTGGCCAGCTCGCCGTTACCGGCCGGTGCCGATTCGCCGGTGTCGGTCTGGCTGGCGACCAGGTCTTCTTTCGAAGCGTCGGTCATGGCCTGGACTTTCACTGGATCGATTCGGGTCATCAGCGGCTTGAACTCGTTCAACTGATGGTTGCTGAGCAGGGTGGCGTGGTCGTTCCAGGTCAGTGGTGCCACGTTAAGGAACGCCTCGGCATCGGCGGCCAGCAGCGGCAGCACCGGCTTGAGGAAGATCACCAGTTGGCGGAACAGGTTGATGCCCGTGGCGCAGATCGCCTGGACTTCCGCCTGCTTGCCTTCCTGCTTGTTCAGCGACCACGGTGCCTTGTCGGCGATCCAGGCGTTGGCGCGATCGGCCAGGCCCATGATCTCGCGCATGGCGCGGGCGAAGTCACGGGCTTCGTAGGCGTCGGCGATGCTTGGCGCGGCGGCCAGGAAAGCGTCGGTCAGTTCTGGCGCGGCGTTCTCGGCCACCAGCAGGCCGGCGTTACCTTTGTGGATAAACCCGGCGCAACGGCTGGCGATGTTGACGACTTTACCGACCAGGTCCGAGTTGACCTTCTGCACGAAGTCTTCCAAGTTCAGGTCCAGGTCATCGACGCCACGGCCCAGCTTGGAGGCGTAGTAGTAGCGCAGGTATTCCGGCGACAGGTGGTCTAGGTAGGTGCGCGCCTTGATGAAGGTGCCACGGGACTTGGACATCTTCTGGCCGTTGACCGTCAGGTAGCCGTGCACGGCGATGCCGGTTGGCTTGCGGTAGCCCGAACCTTCGAGCATCGCCGGCCAGAACAGGGCGTGGAAATTGACGATGTCCTTGCCGATGAAGTGGTACAGCTCGGCGGTGGAATCCTTGCCCCAGAACGCATCGAAGTCCAGCGCCGGCGTGCGGTCGCACAGGTTCTTGAAGCTGGCCATGTAACCGATCGGCGCATCCAGCCATACATAGAAGTACTTGCCTGGCTCGCCCGGGATCTCGAAGCCGAAGTACGGCGCATCGCGGGAGATGTCCCACTGCTGCAGGCCGCTGTCGAGCCATTCGGACAGTTTGTTGGCCACGGCGTCCTGCAGGGTGCCGCTGCGCGTCCAGGTTTGCAGCATCTGCTGGAAATCCGGGAGCTTGAAGAAGAAGTGTTGGGAATCCTTGAGCACCGGGGTAGCGCCAGAGATCGCCGACTTCGGATCCTTCAGGTCAGTTGGCGCATAGGTCGCACCGCATTTCTCGCAGTTGTCGCCGTACTGGTCTTCGGTGCCGCATTTCGGGCAGGTGCCTTTGATGAAGCGGTCGGCCAGGAACATTTTCTTTTCCGGGTCGAAATACTGGGTGACCGAACGCTGGTCGATGTGCCCGGCATCCTTCAACCGCAGGTAGATCTGGCTCGACAGCTCGCGGTTTTCGTCGGAGTGCGTCGAGTGGAAATTGTCGAAATCCACCAGGAACTCGGCAAAGTCGGCGCTGTGTTCAGCCTGCACGTTGGCGATCAGTTGTTCCGGGGTGATGCCTTCCTTTTCGGCGCGCAACATGATGGCCGAACCGTGGGCGTCGTCCGCGCAGACATAAATGCATTGATTGCCGCGATGCTTCTGGAAGCGCACCCACATATCGGTCTGGATGTACTCAAGCATATGGCCAAGATGGATGGAACCATTGGCATAGGGCAGGGCGCTGGTGACGAGGATCTTGCGTGGCTCGGACATGGGGCTCGGCTACTTGATGAAACGGAGGTCGGCCACTATAAAGCGCCGGGAAATATATTTCACCCCGTGGCGCTGTTTCAGAATCCTGCGAACCTGCGAAAGCATGCCGCAACGCCGCTGGAACGGTTAGGATAGCCGCCTGTTTCAGTCAGTCTTTTTTCGGGAGTAGCCCATGAGCGCCGTCAATCGCGCAGCGGTGGAAGCCGTTCTTCGCCAGTACACCGACCCTTATTTGAACCAGGACCCGGTCAGTGCCGGCTGTGTGCGCGCCATCGAGGTCCAGGGCGACCAGGTCTCGGTCCAGATGCAGTTGGGCTATGCCGCCGGTTTGTTCAAGAGCGGCTGGGCCCAGATGCTGCAAATGGCCATCGAAGGCTTGGACGGCGTGGGTTCCGCCAAGGTCGACATTCAGTGCGTGATCGCGCCGCACAAGGCCCAGGCGCAGATCCCAGGCCTGGCCAACGTCAAGAACGTGGTCGCCGTGGCGTCTGGCAAGGGCGGCGTGGGTAAATCCACCACGGCGGCCAACCTGGCGCTGGCCCTGGCCCGCGAGGGCGCGCGCGTGGGTATTCTCGACGCGGATATCTACGGGCCGAGCCAAGGCGTGATGTTCGGCATCGCCGAAGGTACACGGCCGAAGGTCAAGGACCAGAAGTGGTTTGTGCCGATCGAATCCCTGGGCGTGGAAGTGATGTCCATGGCCTTTCTCACCGATGACAACACGCCGATGGTCTGGCGCGGGCCGATGGTGTCCGGTGCCTTGCTGCAACTGGTCACTCAGACCGCCTGGGGCGACCTGGACTACCTGGTGATCGACATGCCGCCAGGCACCGGTGATATCCAGCTGACTCTGGCGCAAAAGGTCCCGGTGGCCGGCTCGGTCATTGTCACCACGCCTCAGGACCTGGCGCTGCTCGATGCGAAGAAAGGCGTGGAGATGTTCCGCAAGGTCAACATCCCGGTGCTTGGCGTCGTGGAGAACATGGCGGTGCACATCTGTTCCAACTGCGGCCATGCCGAGCATTTGTTTGGCGAAGGGGGGGGCGAGAAGCTGGCGACCCAATACGGCGTCGAACTGCTGGCCTCGTTGCCGCTGTCGAGGGGGATTCGTGAGCAAGCCGATGGCGGCAAGCCCACGGTGGCGGCAGAGCCCGATGGCCAGATCGCCATGATCTATCAGGAACTGGCACGCCACGTAGGCGCGCGAATCGTGTTGCAGGAAGCGGCAAGCCCGGCGATGCCGACCATTTCCGTCAGCGACGACTGAGACGGTTGCGGGTAAAGGAGCCTCGACAGTGTCGGGGCTTTTTCTTGCCTGCTGATTGAGAAAGGGTGCCTGTTACGCTTTTACGCAATTGCTCGTGTAAGCATTCACTTACTTTCTCGTAAGTGTTTGGTTTTTTCTCCGTCCCATAGCGCCTAAAATTTCCTGGGTGATTTTCTATATTATTGAAAAATAACACTTATTTATAGATTCTTTGGCGCTGAAAGCTGGCAGTTGCCGGGTTAGATCCTGTTGAACTTACTTTGGAACTCTCTAAGATCAGCCCTGTGTCCACGGATTGACACAGCCATCAAGGAACGATGGTTAGAAGGAACGTCGCAGGATGCGATTCATCAGGATGATGAAAAGGAATACAGGGACTAGGGAAAAAATGTGGGCGGGTCATACCGCCCCTTTTTTTTGCCTGTAGAAAAGTGAAACCCTTCATCCAGAAACGCAAAAAGGCCCGCGAGGGGCCTTTTAGGGGGGCGACGCTATCAGCGTTCGAGGTCTGCAATCTTACCTTTCTTGCCATCCCACTCCGCTGCATCCGGCATCGGGTCTTTGCGCTCAGTGATATTCGGCCAGATTTCCGCCAGCTCGACGTTCAACTGAATAAATTCCTGCATCTCTGCCGGGACTTCGTCCTCGGAGAAAATAGCAACGGCCGGGCATTCAGGTTCACACAGGGCGCAATCGATGCACTCATCCGGGTGGATAACCAGGAAGTTCGGGCCTTCGTAGAAGCAGTCCACCGGACAGACTTCTACGCAGTCGGTGTACTTGCACTTGATGCAGTTGTCGGTGACGACGAAGGTCATTTCTAATTTTCTCCTCAGGCGGCGGCAGCGAAACCCTTTGTGGCAGGGCTCGCGAGGTTTGGGAGCGATAGTCTGCAGGCCAGGCTAAAAAGCCCGCAGCATCCCAAACCGCGCGAGAGTCTACCAGCTTGCAAGCGTCTGCGTTATATCCGAGTCTTAAGTGCATATAACATTTCGAGCGCTTTTCGAGGCGTCAAGTCGTCCAGGTCAAGTTTAGCCAACTCGTCCAGCACGGGGTGGGGCAGGCTGGCGAACAGGTCACTCTGATGTGGGGCACTGGCTTTGCTGCTGGTTTTCTTCGGGCTGGCCACCACGGTTTCGTGAGGCAAGGCCGTGGTTTCCAGGCGGCTGAGGTGTTCGCGGGCGCGCGTGATCACATCGTTCGGCACACCGGCCAACTGGGCCACGGCCAAGCCGTAACTCTGGCTGGCCGGCCCTGGCAGCACGTGGTGCAGGAACACGATGCGCTCGTTGTGCTCGGTGGCGTTCAGGTGCACGTTGGCGACCAGCGGCTCGCTTTCCGGCAGCACGGTGAGCTCGAAGTAGTGCGTGGCAAACAGCGTATAGGCGCGCAAATGCGCCAGTCGCTCCGCCGCCGCCCACGCCAGCGACAGGCCGTCGAAGGTGCTGGTGCCGCGGCCCACTTCGTCCATCAGCACCAGGCTGCGTTCAGTGGCGTTGTGCAGAATGTTGGCGGTCTCGCTCATTTCCACCATAAAGGTCGAACGGCCACCGGCCAGGTCATCGCTGGAACCGATCCGGGTGAAAATGCGGTCCACCAGTGACAGCTCGCAACTGGCTGCCGGCACAAAGCTGCCGATATGCGCCAGTAACACGATCAACGCGGTCTGGCGCATGTAGGTGGATTTACCGCCCATGTTCGGACCGGTGATGACCAGCATGCGGGTATCGTCGTCCAGCGACAGGTCGTTGGCGACGAACGGCGTGGTCAACACCTGCTCTACCACCGGGTGGCGACCTTGCACGATGCGCATGCACGGCTCGCTGACAAAGCGCGGGCAGTTCAGGTCAAGGTTCAGTGCGCGTTCGGCCAGGTTGCTCAGCACATCCAGTTCGGCCAGGGCGGCGGCGGTGTCCTGCAGCGGCGCCAACTGGCTGATCAGGTCTTCAAGCAGGTTTTCATAGAGCATCTTTTCCCGAGCCAGGGCGCGGCTCTTGGCCGACAGTGCCTTGTCTTCGAACGCTTTGAGTTCCGGGGTGATAAAGCGCTCGGCACCTTTGAGGGTTTGACGACGCTGATAATCGATCGGCGCCGACTCCGCCTGTTTGCTCGGCAACTCAATGAAGTAGCCATGCACGCGGTTGTAACCGACCTTCAAGTTGGCCAGGCCGGTTCGGGCTTTTTCGCGGGCTTCCAGATCGATCAGGAACTGCCCGGCGTTTTCGCTCAGGGATTGCAGTTCATCCAGCTCACTGTCGTAACCGGTCTTGAGTACGCCCCCATCACGAATGATTGCGGGTGGGTTGTCGATGATGGCTTTTTCCAGCAGTGCCGCCAGTTCCGGGTAGGTGCCAGCCGTGACCGCAAGTTGCTGCAGGTGCGGGGTATCCAACTCGGTCATCGCCGCTTGCAACTGCGGCAGGGCGCCAAGAGCATCGCGCAGGCGCGCCAGGTCACGAGGCCGTGCGTTACGCAGGCCGATCCGCGCCAGGATGCGCTCGATATCGCCGATTTCCTTCAGCTGTGGCTGAAGCTTTTCAAAGCGGTAGCCGTCCAGCAGACAGGTAATAGAAGACTGGCGCGCTTGCAGCACCGCCAGGTCACGCAGCGGACGGTTCAGCCATCGGGTCAGCAAGCGACTGCCCATGGCGGTCTGGCAACGGTCCACCACCGATTGCAGGGTGTTGTCGCGACCACCGGCCAGGTTGGTATCCAGCTCCAGGTTGCGACGGCTGGCGCCATCGAGCACCACGGTATCGTCCAGACGCTCATGACGCAGGCTGCGCAAGTGCGGCAGGGCAGTGCGCTGGGTTTCCTTGGCGTAGCCCAGCAGGCAGCCGGCGGCGCCGATGGCCAGGGTCAGGGTTTCGCAACCGAAGCCTTTAAGATCCTGCACGGAGAACTGTTGGCAAAGACTTTTCAGCGCCGAGTCACGCTCGAAATCCCACGGCGCACGGCGCTTGGCCCCACGGCGTTTTTCCGCTGGCAGATCTTTCGGCCAATCATCCGGAATCAGCAACTCCACCGGATTGATGCGCTCCAGCTCCGCCAGCAGATTCTCCCAGCCCTTGATCTCCAGCACAGTGAAGTTGCCACTGGTGATATCGAGTACCGAAAGCCCGAACAGACGCTCATCGCCCAGCACGGCGGCGATCAGGTTGTCGCGACGCTCATCCAGCAGCGCCTCGTCACTCACCGTCCCCGGGGTAATAATGCGCACTACCTGACGTTCGACCGGCCCTTTGCTCGTGGCCGGATCGCCGATCTGCTCGCAGATCACCACCGACTCGCCCAGCTTCACCAGCTTGACCAGGTAACCTTCCAGCGAGTGGTAAGGAATCCCACACATAGGAATCGACTGTCCTGCCGACTGCCCGCGTGCGGTCAGGGTGATGTCCAGCAACTTGGCGGCCTTCTTCGCGTCTTCGTAGAAGATCTCGTAGAAGTCGCCCATGCGATAGAACATCAACTGATCAGGGTGCTGGTTTTTCAGGCGCCAGTACTGCTGCATCATCGGCGTATGGGAGGACAGATCGGACGTATTTTTACTCATTGGGTAGTAGGCAAATTCGTTGAAAGTGATGGGGCAAAGGGGGCGCTTGGCCCAGCATTTTTTGCGATGGCGGCAAGGTTAACACGCGAGGTCGGGGGTTCGCAGGTTGCGAACGGGGAGGTAGGCAGGCATGGCAAATGCATTAAATATGCAAATTAGCATTTGCCAACCCCAAAAACTCCCGTCACTATCCGCGTTATGCAAAAACGCAACGTTTCTATCGTCTTAAGAGAATTGCTGGACCGCGACCGGATCTCCCCCACGGAGCTTCACCGGCGTACCGGCGTGCCTCAATCCACACTGTCCCGGATCCTCAGCGGCAAGATCGTCGATCCGTCGGACAAGCACATCTCGCGCATCGCCGAGTACTTCCGCGTCAGCACCGACCATTTGCGCGGGCGCGCGGCAGTAGGGGCTTTGCGCGATGACGGGCGCGACCCGATGCATTCGGAACTCAAGGACATAAGCCTGTGGGACGACGACACCCCCGTGAATGACGACGAGGTGTCGATCCCTTTTCTGCGCGAGGTTGAATTGGCTGCTGGATCAGGAAGATTCGTCATCGAGGAAAGCGAGAAGGCCAGCCTGCGGTTCGGCAAGCGCAGCCTGCGGCATAACGGGGTGCAGTTTGACCAGGCCAAATGCGTGACGGTGCGCGGCAACAGTATGTTGCCGGTGCTGCGCGATGGCGCGACGGTCGGTGTGAATGCGGGTAAAAGCGCCATTGGTGATATCGTCGATGGCGACTTGTACGCCATCAATCACAATGGCCAGTTGCGCGTCAAACAGCTCTACCGCCTGCCTTCCGGGATTCGCCTGCGCAGCTTCAACCGCGATGAGCACCCGGATGAGGACTACAGCTTCCAGGATATCCAGGATGAACAGATCAGCATCCTCGGTCATGTGTTCTGGTGGGGCATGTACGCTCGTTAACCTTCTTCAGTAAGACAAAGCCCGCCAACGTGCGGGCTTTTTTTCGCCTATCGAAAATCATCAAACCCACAGCCCATAAGGCCGAAAATGCATGCATGCATTTCAATCGGCAAAATAAATGCATTCATGCATTGACTGTATATGCATACATGCATATTCTTCATCTCAAGCCAGCCAACAAGGCCTGGTGGAGGCGGCAAGGATGCTGCCAAGGAAGACAAGGAAGGCACGCAACATCGGCAAGGACGCCATCAGAGCGATGGCAGGGAGGCCAGGCAACACCGGCAAGGATGCCGACGCTCTTTAGTTATATCGCTTCAAGAACAGGCAGCGATGAACCGGCCTTAACGGTTCAGAGGGTTGGCAACTGACCCGGGTGCGCAGCGTAAAGCACCAGAAGCAGTTATCCGGCAGACAGGGATCGTGGTCGGAAAAACATTGAGGAAAGGTCCGTACCGCGCCAGTAGCGCCGAAAGACCGAGGACATCATTACTGAAAAGCCCGGGCAACCGGGCTTTTTGGAATGCCGACCTATAAATGGATTTACCCAAGTGCCGGCCTTTTGCCGGCAGTGCTCAGCCAGGAGGCGTGACATGACAAACGAGCAGCAAGCGTTAGCGGAAATGCCTGTCTGGCTGGTGATCGTACTGGCCCTGATCGGCGGGGTGTCCGGCGAAATGTGGCGCGCCGACAAGGAGGGCGCTCGTGGTTGGTCCCTGGTACGGCGCCTGGCGCTGCGGTCCGGGGCATGCATGGTCTGCGGCGTGTCGGCGTTGATGCTGTGCTACGCCGCCGGCATGTCGATCTGGACCGCCGGCGCCATCGGTTGCCTGACCGCCATGGCCGGCGCGGACGTGGCCATCGGCCTTTATGAACGCTGGGCGGCCAAGCGCATCGGGGTCAACGAGGCCCCGACCTCTCGCCCGGATCAGCAGTAACCGCTGCAAGGATGCAAGCAGATGACATTTCTCGAAAAACCTTCCCAGTTGCCCATGGCGATCGGGGACGCACTCAAGCGCGCGTTCCCCCACCTGCGCGTAGGCAATCACCTGGACTTTCCCGACACGGGCGATAAAACCGGGATCTTGATCAGCGTGGAGCGCAACGGTCCAGGTGTTCGCTCCCTCGCAGGGCGCAAGGCGCATGCCTTGTCGGTTTCACTCAAGGCCATGGTCGCGAGCGGCGCAGCACCTTTTGATGCGTGCGACCTGGCCAGCCAACTGATGGACCTGGCCCTGGACAATCGTTGGGGGCTGCCGCCGGACCAGTGCGACCTGCCCACCGCGATTGTCGCGGCGCCTTCGGTGCTGACCGGGGCGCAAACGGACTACGACACCTGGACCGTGTCCTTCAGCCAAAACCTCTACCTCGGCCCATCGCTGCTCGAAGATCCCACCGGCAAACCGCTGTTTGCCCGCACCTGGGAAGTGTCGAACATCGACGACCCCGACCAATATCGCCCATTGCAGGAGTAGTCCATGTTCGATGCACTGCTACGCATGCAATTGGGACCGATCGTCGAGCGCCTGGCGGAAATGGAGGCCCAGCTCGAAGACTTGTACCGACGCGCAGAAAGCTTCTGTCGGATTGGCGTGTGCCAGGAGGTCGATGCTGCCAGCAATACCTGCAAGGTCAGCCACGGTGAGTTGCTCAGCCCGGCGATCAAGTTTTTCAACCCCAGCGCTGGGGCGCAAACCGAAACCCGCATTCCTTCAGTGGGCGAGCAGTGCCTGCTGCTCAACTACGGCGGCGGGGAAGGGGGCACGCAGTCTGTGGCGTTGTTCGGCCTCAACAGTAGTCTCTTTCCGCCTGTTTCCGGTGTTGCGTCGCTGACGAGGCGTCGTCATCAGGACGGCACCCAGAGCGACTACGACGACACCACCCATACGTTCAACTGGGTTAACGGCCCAACCACGTTCAGCGGCTCCCGCGAGCAAGTCGAGGTCAACGTCGGTGCCGCCAGCCTCACTATGAGTGCCCAGCGCATCACCCTGCAACTCGGCCCCACCGGCTTGTTGCTGGATGCTGCCGGCGTGCATTTGAGCGGCCCGCTGGTGGATCACCAGGGCCGCGTGATCAGTCGCGCATAAGGATTTGCCATGATTGGAATCGAGAGGAATACCGGGGCAGCCGTCGATGACTGGCTGCAATTCGTACAGCGTGCTACCCGAGCGCTGACCACCCCTGTAGGTACCCGCCAGAAGCGCCCGCTGTACGGCTCGTTGATCCCGCAACTGCTCGGCCAGAACCTTGGCGACGATCTGCTGATCCTCGCCCAGAGCCACGCCGCCCAAGCGTTCTACAACGCCCAGAACGGCATCGCCGACTTTCAACCCCAGGTCATCGTTGCCACCCTTCAGGGCGCGGGTTTGTTGCTGCGTTTTGCCGGCACCTGGAAAAACCGCCAACAATCCTTCGAGGTCGTGACATGAGCATGTTGATCCCTGGCCAGAACCAACTGGCGGAACCGGCCATCATCGCGGTGGACGAGTTCGAACCGCTGTTGGCCGAGTTCAAGGCCTTCGTCGTTGACTATGTCGCCACCCGGGCACCGCAAAGCGCGGCCAAACTCAAGGTCAGCCTCGACAACGAAAGCGAACTGCTGACCCTGGCCCTGGAAGCGTTTTGCGTGCGCCTGCAAACCCACGAGCGCAAGTACAACGCCCGCATCAAACAGATGCTGGCGTGGTGGGCCACCGGCAGTAACCTGGATGCACGCCTGGCCGACATGGGCCTGGAGCGCCAGGTGCTCGACCCCGGCGACCCGGCCGCTTTCCCGCCGGTGCCGCCGATTCTGGAAAGCGACGACGACGCCCGCCTGCGTTACTACCTGGCCCCACACGCACCGGCTGCAGGCTCGCGCATGCACTATCGTCGCGAAGTGTTCACCCTCGGCGAGCGGCCGTCGGTCAAGGTGCAAAGCGCCACGCCGGGTGTGGTGACTGTCAGCTATACCTTTGATACGGACGGGTATGCGGCCCAGGTAAAAGATGGCAATGGGCGTCGAACGGCGCCTGGCGAAGTGATGGTCACTGTGCTGTCCCGCGACGGCGACGGTACGCCATCTGCGGATTTGCTTGACGGTGTTCGTCGCCATTTCGCACGGCCGGATGTACGGCCCGAGACGGATTCGGTCACTGTGCAAGCTGCGCAAATCCTGCGCTATAAAATTCGCGTGGTCGCGAAGATCAACGCAGGTCCCGATTCGGGCCTTACTCAAGTCGCCGCGCAGAAACTGCTGCAAGACTACGCAGGGTCGTGTCATCGCCTGGAAGGCCGAGTAGATCCGAGCTGGATCGATTACGCGATCCACAGTGCCGGCGCCGCCCAACTGCAAATCCTTGAACCGCTGGTACCGATTGTCAGCACTGCGTTCCAGGCCCCGTACTGTACGGGCGTCGAGGTGGAGGTGCGCACGCTATGAGTGAACCCAAAGCGAGCCTCTTGCCGGCTAACAGCTCACCGTTGGAGAAGTCGCTGGACCTGGGCTTCGGGCAGTTGCTGGAGCGGGTTGTACCGCCGTTTCCGGCCTTGATGAACCCGCTGCAGACGCCAGCCGAATTTCTTCCTTACCTAGCCGCCGACCGTGGTGTCAGTGAGTGGGATGCGGACGCCAGCGAGACCGAAAAGCGCCTCACCACAGCCTTGTCCTGGCAGATCCAGCGCCAGGCGGGTACGCCCAAGGCACTGAGCTACGCAGTGGAGTCGCTGGGGTTCACCCCCAACATCAGCGCCTGGTATCAGCAAAGGCCATTGGGTGCCCCCTACACCTTTGATGTGCAGGCGATTATCGGGCGCAGTTGGTCCAGCGGCGATCATAACCGGCTTATTCGCCGGATCAATGCTGCGCAGAGTGAGCGGGACCTGGCGACGATCACCATCGTGCATGAAACCTCCCAGGGGCTGCGGCTCACCAGTGCCGTTGACCCCGGTTTGAGCATCGGCGAGGACAACCCTCCTGGCGCACTGCCCGAAGTGAAGCTTCACGGTGCCGTGTGCTTCAACAGCGCAGCCCATACCCCATTGAGCGATGGCGAGTTGCAGCTTGAAGGTACGCTACCGGAATTCGGGCTTGCCGCCCGGCTAACCAGTGCCGGGCTGGCCCGGCACTACACCATTAACGACTACGACCTCAGGGCGCAGCCATGACAGATGACATTACGCGCCTGGTGCGCTTCACCTCCAAGGGTTTGGATGAAGTGCTGCAGGCAAAGAACCAGGGCCTGAAAGGCGAAATCACGCACGTCGGCGCCGGCACCGGTCGCTACAACCCGGACGGCACGGAGGTGGCGCTGCGCGATGAGCGCCAACGGGTCGCGATTGTGGATTACGAGGATCTGGGCGATCGGCAACTCAGGATGGCCGCGCTGTTTGATGGCGAGGCCGAATATGAAATTGGCGAGTTCGGGTTTTATCTCGCCAGCGGGACTTTGCTAGCGGTGTATTCCGTGGCAGGGAAGTTGTTGACGTACAAAGCGGCAGCGGCGCGAGTACTGCAAAAGTTTACGCTGGATATTTCGCCATTGCCGGCGGATAGCGTGACGATCGTGGTGGGGAGTGAAAACCTTAACGTGCTGTTGGCTGAGGAGATCGCAATCATGGGCGCCGCCTCCGTTGGCAATATGTCGCGGCATGTTGATTTGATGTTCAGGGTTATGAATCTCGAAGCGAAGTAGTTGCACTGAAAAAAGTGCAGGGAAGATTAATTAACAGGGAGTTGATGATGGGAATTGAAACGACTATCACGAAAGTTGTAGATGCGTGTAATAAGCTAACGGAAACGGTTACTAACCAAATTGGGAAAATTGATGCGCGGGTAGACATGGCTTCGAGTCAATTTACTGCGTGGCGTAATAGTGTGCAGGCTAAGGATATTAATGGCCGTGCTTCTTATACGCAGACGATTGATCTTACGGGACTTTCTACCAGTATTTTCTACCCGGTCTGGTGGCGTATGCCGGGTAATGAAAGAGGTATGTCGGAGGTCATTATTTCCAGAAATTATGGCTTGGATGCAGGCCTCAATCCGTTCAACAATAATTTCGACGTACATGTTGCCGGTTTGAACTTGCAAATGGAGGGCTGCGGAATTCCATGGAACGGGGACGCAAATTTTTTGACGATTAAGCGCATCTCTCAGACTTACCGCGAGACCGTCCGTCGCGCTCAGTTCGGCATGTTGTCTATCGTTCGTCCTGTTACTGGCCTTAAACCCATTTGGCTGAATCAGACGCCGGGTACGCTGGTCTCTTCCCCGCAGGAGTCGGGCTGTTACTTGCGAGGTGGACTGACGTATATCGTTACCAAGAGTTTTGAAGAACCTGTGAAGTTCAGTCGCTCAGACGCTGAAGTAGAACTTAGCCAATCGGTGGCACCGGAATATGAAATTTCTTGGAAGGTCAAACCGTTTGCGTTGACCGCCCCCGAGCTTGGAGAAACCTATCCGGAGAGCAGGTTGGCTTACACACTGGATAACGATCTGCGCTACGCGGTGAAAGGAGTATGAATATGGTTGGGACTATTAAAAAATTGCTGCTGGCTTCAGGTGAGACGCTCATCAATGTTCCGGCGGATCGTTCGACCCTTGTAGCGCTGGGTTTTGACGAATCTAGCGCAGATGAACTCGTTATCGAGGCTGAAAAAAGCGCCAAGTTAGAAGGTGTCATTTCCGCGCGCCGAACGTTATATGTAACTGAAGCCGATCCTTTGTTTCTCGAGTGGCAATACGACGAAACGCCGGAAAAAGAAAAAGCCTGGCGCGACAAAATTGCTGAAATCAAGGCGCTTTACCCCTTGCCTGACTGAGCGCTCCTGACCCCCCACCGCGAAAGCGGTTTTTTTGCCCCCCAAAGCCCCTGCCCGCAGGGGCTTTGGCGTTTTCCACCCTGAGAATCTCACTTATGCACACCCGCCAAACCTACACCGTCCTCATCCCATTCCCCACCGGCGCTGGCCATTGGTCTGTCGCCGGCCAGGAGCTGGACCTCCTGGACGTCGAAGCATCCGTCCTGCGCACCGCTGGCCGCCTGGAACTGACCAGCGTCCTTAACCCCACCCCCAAGAAGGCTGACTAACCATGGCTGAGGTTCTGAACTTCGAGCACAACGGCATCACCGTGAATGCCACTGAATCCCCCGAGGCCATGGGTGGCCTTGGCGACAACGTCATCGGCCTGGTCGGCACTGCGCCGAATGCCCATGCGTCGATCCCGAAAAACGCGCCGTTTCGTATCAACAGCTTCACCACCCAGGCGCTGCTGGACCCTACTGGTGCGGAGACTGGCACCCTGTTTCATGCCGTCTACCAGATACTGAAAGTGGTCAAGGTGCCGGTCTACGTGGTGATCGTGGAGGAGGGCGCCACTCCGGCTGACACGATCAACAACGTGATCGGCGGCGATGAGCCGGTCACTGGCCGCAAGTTGGGCCTGGCCGCGCTGGCCAGCGTGCCGGAAGACTTGACCATCATTGGCGCCCCTGGCTTTACCGGCACCAAGGCCGTGGCCGGTGAGTTCGCCTCCTTCGGCAAGCGCATCAAGGCCCGTGTGGTACTGGATGGCAAAGACGCAACCGTCGCCGATCAAGTGACCTACAGCGGCGAACTGGGCGGTGCCGACCTGGGCTTCGACCGTTGCCTGCTGGTGCACAACATGCCGTCGGTGTACTCCAAGGCGGCGAAGAAAAACGTGTTCCTGGCGCCATCGTCCCTGGCCATCGCCGCCTTGGCCAAGGTCAAGCAGTGGGAGAGCCCGGGTAATCAGGTGACGTTCGCCGAGGACGTTTCCCGCGTGGTCGAGTACAACATCCTCGACACCTCCACCGAAGGCGACCTGCTCAACCGCTACGGCGTGAGCTACTACGCCCGCACCATTCTCGGCGGCTTCTCGCTGCTGGGTAACCGCTCTATCACCGGCAAGTTCATCAGCTATGTCGGCCTTGAAGATGCGATCAGCCGCAAGCTGGTCAAGGCCGGCCAGAAAGCCATGGCCAAGAACCTCACCAAGTCCTTCATGGACCAGGAGGTCAAGCGCATCAACGACTGGCTGCAAACCCTGGTCGCCGACGAAACCATTCCCGGTGGCAGCGTGTACTTGCACCCGGAACTGAACAGTGTCGAGAAGTACAAGAACGGCACCTGGTACATCGTCATCGACTACGGCCGCTACGCGCCGAACGAACACATGATTTATCAACTCAATGCCCGCGATGAAATCATCGAGCAGTTCCTGGAGGACGTTCTCTAATGTTTACCAACCGTGTAAGACAGGCCATTGCGGCCACCCTCCAAGGCCTACCGTTGTCCGCGACCGTAGAGGAATTTACCCCGCCGAAGATTGAATTCGACATGGAGCCCATGTCCGGTGGGCGCTTTATCGCCGAAGAAATGGCCAAGAGCGGCAAGGTGCTCGGCGCCACGCTAGTGCTGCAAGGCGCCGGCCCGGAAATCATGCTGGCGCTGGGCGTGCGTCTGGGTGACGACATTCTGTTGAACGTGCGCGAAGCCGGCCAGGACCAGGACGGCAAGACCTACTTCACCTACCACACCGTCGGCGGCAAGCTCAAATCCCTGGCCGAGGCGAAGCTGAAGATGGGCGACAAGGCCACCACCACCCTGGAATTGTCCTGCCGCACCTACAACCGCCTGGAAAACGGTATTTCGGTGATCGACATCGACGTGCGCACCCAGAAGTTCGTGCTCAACGGCGTCGACATTCTTGGCGATGCCCGCCGCGCCGTGCTGATGCCTTAAGTGAGACCGTGATCTGACGTGGGCACGGTCCAAGTGGGCGTCGGCCTTGCCCGCGATGCAGGCGACTCGATTTGTCAGTTGCACCGACCTGATGCCATCGCAGGCAAGCCAGCTCCCACATTGATCGTGCACGCTCTGAGATGTAGCGTTTTTCAACAACGTTTGACCAAGGAGTTACCCCATGGCCTGGATGCCACCGCTGCATGTCCTGCTGTCTCCGATCACCGCCGATACCGGCGCGTCGATCCAGCAGGTTCAACTCAAGCCGCTGTACTACGCCGCGCAGAAAGACGCGCTGGCCCGGGCCGGTGATGATGAGGACGACCAGTTCTTCGAACTGGCGAAACTCGCCACCGGCCTGTCGGAAAAAGAGCTCGACCAACTCAAACGCCCGGACTACGTGACCATCGCCCAATACGTACACGAGACGTCGACACGTCCCGCGTCGTTTTTCCTCGGTGAGACGGCGGAATCGACCCACGAAGAGCCCGTCCAACTGTTGCTGCCCCTCGACGCGGCGGGCCGTACCTTCACCGAATTGTCCCTGGAAATGCCCGCCCTGCGCGCCACCAAGGCGATGAAAAAACTTGCCACCAACAAAGAGCGCGCCGAGTTCATCACGGCTCACTGCACCGGTTTGATGATTCCCGATCTCGCTGGCCTGACTGTGCCCGACTGGACCGAATTGCAGGAGCGCATCGACGATTTTTTAAATCAACCGGCGGCCTTCTTTCGCAACGCGACATCGAAGTGATCCTCGATGTAGTGCCGCTGGTCTACTCGGTAAATGAAGCGGAGATCCTCGATTGGGATGCCGCCAAAGCTTTGCGCCGCTACGACATCGCGATGACTCGCCTTGGCGTTAAACAGGAGTAAGCGGGATGCAAGACAAGTATTCGCTCGCGTATGCCATGGCCAAGGATGGCCGTGACATTTTCGGTGGCGCAGACGGCGAAAGGGATGCCGATCTCGCCCACCCGGGTGCCCTCGGGCCGAACGCCTCCGTCGATGCAGCAGCGCTGATGCCGCTTTCCGATACGACTCTGGCACTGGCCACCGCGGGCTTCAAACTTAACGAGCTCTCACAAGCGCTGGGCGTATTGCGCGAGAACGTGGATTCCCTTGTAACGTCTTTATCTTTGCTGAAGGCGGCTGATGCGCGTCCAGTGAAAACACAGGAACGTGCCGAAACGACGAAGGTCGCGGAATTTCGATCGACCTATTCTGAAGATCGGCGCCTTACGCGGGAGGCCATGACGGTCGGCGCCGGGCAATCTCTGGACCCGCTTGCAGCGCTGCGATATTCGAATGCCAATCTTTCGTTTGAGACAAAAGATACTTCGCAGAAGTCGATTACGGTGTTGCGGGAGGAGTCCACAGAGAGTGAAAAGCGGCTCTCTAAGACACTTGAGCCTGTGCCGATACTGCTGGAAGAAACGTGGCTGAAAACCAAGGCCGGGGTGATGGACACGGCCAACGATTTCGTCAGCGACTCGCCGACCGTCGCCAAAGCTGCCAAGACCGCTGAAGCTGTTATCTCACCCCTTGTATCCGGGCTTATGTCGGGGTTGGGGGAGACGATCAAGACCCGGGTTGCAGGCAACGTGGTCGATGTGACGCTTGGAAAGTTGCCTTACGTTGGCAAGTTGTTCCAAGACGGTGGCTACGGTAAGGAAAAAGCCACGGGCAAGGAGTGCTGCTGCCCAGGTGCACTGTCTCTCGGTGCCGGTACCGGCGCAGTGCTTGATGCGTCGATGGCAAAGCTGCCAGACACCATTGGCGACACGGTGCGGGACAATGACAAGGCACGCCCTGGGCGTCGACCCAAGCAGCAGCGGGGCAAGTCTCGCTCGCCTGGCAAAGCCGATTCACGTGCAGCCAAGGCGAGCGTCCCCGGCAAGTCGGTGGCGCTCAAATCGCAACCTGCTGCCCCACGGCTTAATGCGATGGGCCAACCGCTGGTACCGTTCGATGCAAAAAAGGCGAGCCAGGCTTCAGTCAAACTCCCAGGCAGTTCGTTTTCCTCCTACACGGCGGCACCTTCAGCAAGCCAGCGCCTGGCTCGACGTTCGGGCAAAGGCGTCGCGGCGAGCGTGTCGGGAGCGCTTGCCAAACTGGAGTCGGTCGGTGGCCGTCGCCTTGGCCCGATGAAATATGTCGACACCGCCATGGTCGTTGCCCAGGGCGTCAGCAATGGCGATGCAAAAGCCATCGGCAGCGGCCTGAGTACAGCCGGTGGCGCTTGGGCAGGAGCCTCTGCCGGCGCGGCGATCGGGACAATGATTTTCCCCGGCGTCGGCACCGCTGTTGGTGGCGCGATTGGTGGCCTGCTTGGCAGTGAAGCCGGCACCTGGCTCGGTGACAAATTGTTCGGCCCAGGCGACCGCCTGCCGCAACCAAGCACGGTGAGCAAGGAACTCAACGCGGCGCGCACGGACAACGTGCAAGTCACCCTCGCCCCGAGCATCCAGATCACTGGCGTGAACCCCGCTGATGCCCAGCAGGTGGTCAATCAGGTCATCCAGGCCCTGCAATTCCAATGCATGCCAATGGTTACCGACACCTTGGGCGTTCGGCGCAATGCGGCACTGACCGATCCAGCAGGAGGTGACTGATGAGACAGCAAATGGTACTCGGCGACTTTATTTTTGGTTTGTCCCGAGGGTTTGCCTATGCCTCGCTGGTGCGTACCAGCGATGGCGGCTGGAGTGACCTGTCGATTATTGCCAGCAAATCCCAGTCGCGACAAAGCGGGCAAAAGCTGGAAAAACTCACGTTCAGCGGCACCGCCATGTATGCCATCGGCATGCAGCGCCTGGACGAACTGCGTGCGCTGCAAAATACCCGGGCGCCGTTGACGCTGGTCGATGGCATCGGTCGCAACTGGGGCCTGTGGCGCATCAATACGATCACGGAAACCCAAAGTAATGTGATCGACGATGGCACCGCTATCGTCATGGCCTGGACCCTGGAGCTGGAGGAGTTCGTCAATGCGTAAAGTACGAAGTATTGCCGGTGACTCGGTCAACCTGTTGCTCTATCGCGAGCTGGGACGTTGCGATGACGCGGCCGAAGAAACCCTCTGGCGTGCGAACCCGGACCTGGC